>CANQWQ010000031.1 GCA_947627595.1 uncultured Clostridia bacterium | reverse complement strand
TATACAGAGATAACAACTGGAATAATCATACCTGGTTGGTTAGCAGTTTTATCATTAAATTCTTTTACGAATTGCATAATATTAACACCGCTTGAACCTAAAGCTGGACCAACTGGTGGAGCTGGTGTAGCTTTACCTGCTTCTATCTGTAATTTAATAACATTAACAACTTCTTTTTCAGCCATTTTAAAGTTACTCCTTTCCCTTAATCAACTTTCTGTACTTGAGAAAATTCTAATTCAACTGGTGTTTCTCTACCAAACATTGAAACTAGAACTTTTACTTTTTGTCTTTCTTTATTAATTTCTTGTACTATTCCAACGAAACCTTCTAATGGTCCATTTAATACTCGTACATTATCATTAACATCATAATCTACATTTACTGGAACTGAATCAAATCCCATATTTCTAATTTCTATATCTGTTAATGGAATTGGATCTGTACCAGAGCCGACAAACCCTGTAACACCTCTTGTATTTCTAACGATATACCAAGATTCTTCAGTTACAATCATTTTTACTAAAACATATCCTGGAAAAACTTTCTTTAGATTTGTTTTTCTTTTTCCATCTTTAATTTCAACTTGTTCTTCCATTGGAACAACTATATTAAAGAAGTAATCTTCAAGTTCTCTATTTTTAATTGTTTTTTCCAAATCTGTTTTAACTTTATTTTCGTATCCAGAATATGTATGAACAACATACCATTTTGGCTCTAATTTATTCTCTTCTCCGAGACATATTTAGCCTCCTTTATATTATTCTATCTATTCTACTGTTGTACCGTCTACTGTAGTATTGTCAACTGTAGCATCAACTTCATTATTTACTTCAGTGCTTCCAGCTTCATTAACAACAAGGTTGTCAATTACAACTTCTTGAGCAGAAGAATTTGTTGCTTCATTTTTATTATCATCTTTGTTTACACTATTTGATACAATTGATCTAACTTTATCAATACCATAAGTATTTAGACCTTCGAAAACTAGATCAGCAAGAAATACTATAATTGCAACAATAATAACTATTACTATAACAGCAATTGTACTATTGACTAATTCTTTTCTAGTTGGCCATGTAACTTTTTTTAATTCAGATCTCATAGTATTAGAATTTGTTTTAGCAGCTTTTTCTTCTTTTTTATTATCCTTTTTCTTAACTTCCTTTGCCATTTATACCTCCAACAAAAACGATTACTTTGTTTCTTTATGAGTAGTACGTTTTTTACAGAATTTACAATATTTAACTATTTCTAATCTATCTGTATTATTTCTTTTATTTTTTGATGTCATGTAATTTCTTCTCTTACATTCTGTGCATTCTAGAATAATGCTCTCTCTTGGTCCTTTAGACGCCATTTTTAATACACCTCCGTTTAAATTTGAAGCTTAAATTTTATTATTTTATTTTATACGATGTGATTTTCATGTATCTTAATCAATACACGCTTATATACTTTACCACAAAATGGTTAATTTGTCAACGATTTCATGGAATTTTTTTAGATTTTTTATCTTTTTTTCTTTCTTTTTTGAACAGAATATCCAAACTTGCCCAATTTCTTTCCTAGAGCATAATATCCGCCATTTGCATAAGCTATTAAATTACATTTGCTTATATCAAATTCACCTTTACTATTTATATATTTTTCATCAGGATCTATTGATAAAACTTCCGCCAAAAACATAGTATGGCTGCCAAGATCTTTGATCTCGACAACCCTACACTCTAGTGATACAGGCGATTCCTTTATTATTGGACATTTAATAAAATTCGCTTTCTCTTTTGTTAAATTCATTTGTTTGAATTTGTCTACCTTGCTACCAGTTTTTACTCCACACCAATCAGTAGCATAAACTAATTTATCATTAGTTAAATTAATAGCAAATTCCATATTTTCTTTTATTATATTATACGAATATCTTTCTGGTCTAATTGAAACATATACCATCGGTGGTTTTGTATTTACAATTCCAGTCCAAGCAGCTGTCATAACATTTGAATTTTCCATAGTTCCACAAGTTACTAATACTGCTGGAATAGGATATTCAAAAGCTCCACCTTTCCACATTGTTTTAGACATTTTAATCTTCTCCTATAAGTTTTCCTCTATTTTTATTACCATTATTTCTATTAGGTGATCTTTCTAAAGCTTCTCTCATTTTTCTTAACATTAATTTACGTGCATCTGCAACACTTCTAACTTTTGGATAATTTGAAGTGATTTTAACAAAATCTGGATTTTTTTCAAAATATAAAGCTCTCATAAAATCTTCTAATCCAACTACGTCATATTCTAATTTATATCCATATTTTCTATCTTTTGGGTCTCTAGCTATTTCACCTATAAGTCCTAAATTATTTTCAGCATTTTTCAAAACAGAATCTGAAAATACGACATCTCTATAAAATTCTGGTGGAACATTGATATTGAAAGGCTCCATTAAAACAGCATAAGTTTTAATTTCTCCATCGATTTCATCTCTTTTTACAACTGCAACTAAAGTTTTTCTAAAAAATTCTTGAGTATATCGTCCTTGATCATTAGGATATAAACTATGAGTAACAGTTCCAAAAACATATGTATATATTCCGGCTTCATCTAAAACCTTTCCATGTATACCAGAAAAACCTTTTGGTCCAGTTACAAAAGTAATATCTAACTTATTTATAGGATAAAATGAGAAAGCAGAAGGTGTTGGCTCATCTTTATGGAATGGTATTATAGTTTTTTCATCAATATATTTTGCTTTTTGTCTTCCATTTAAAATATATTTAGAAACAGATGGCATTTTCAATAGTACATTACCTAATTTTTGAGCTTCTCTTCTTCTTGCAATTTTTTGTTCACTATCTTTCTTTGAATCATCTATTCTAGTTTTAGCATCTATACTCTGTAAAACAGCTATTTTATAAGCAATACATCTTTTTATCAAATCATCTAAATCTTTTGAATTATTAATTTCATTTAATATTTTTTCATATCTTTTTTTATGAGCAACTTGACTTGAAGCTGTTTTTTCAACAATCTTTTTAAGTTCATTTATTTTCTCTAATAATTCAGTCTTTTCTTTTTTTAATTCTCTAATTCTAGCATTTATTGAATCATCAATTTCTATACTTTGATCAGAAGCTTTTTCTTGTGAAAGAGCTTCTTCAGGTAATTTGTCAGTTGTTAATTCTTCTTTTGGTAATTCATCAGTAACTATTTCTTCTTCAGATGATTTATCTTCTAAAATTTCTTCAGTAGTTATTTCTTCTTCAGGTTCGTTTCCGCCTTTTGAAGCTACTAAAGTGGCTAATTCTTCATCAATTTTAGCAAGCCTACCATTTAATGAGTCTATATCTTTATTACAACCATCAATATACGCTTGTGTTCTAGCTTGATATGATTTCATTAAGCGTTCTAAATTATAAGCAAGAGCCAGTCTTACATTAACTATATCTGTGCAATCTGTAATGCCAAATATATCAGCTATTAATTGTTCTAATTGTGGTATGTCATTTAAATCAATGTTTTCCAAAATAATTACCTCTTTCGTACATTAAATATTTTTATACAGAATAATTATATATGATAAAAAATATATTTGCAATAGCTATATTAAAATAAAAAAAGCAAAAATTAATAATATGATTATTACTAATTTTTACTTTTTATAAAAAATAAAAATCTGGCGACTTCCTATCTTCCCAGCAGGGTAACCCGCAAGTATTTTCAGCACTAAAGAGCTTGACTTCTGTGTTCGGAATGGGTACAGGTATTTCCTCTTCGTCATTATCACCAGAAAATTATAGTATACTTTTACAGTACACTCAAAAATACATAGATGAACTTTTTCATTATTTATCCATAATTTATTAAAACTACCGTTTATTTGTAACCTTTTTCATACTTGTGGTTAAGCCCTCGATCTATTAGTACTGGTCAGCTCAAAATATCACTATTCTTACACCTCCAGC
>CANQWQ010000030.1 GCA_947627595.1 uncultured Clostridia bacterium | reverse complement strand
AAAAAGCATTCAAATATTTATGGTATGTAACTATATATTTTTCAAAAAAGTGTGACATATGTTTGACTAATCTACATTTATTTTTAAATAAGTATACATAATTAATTGACTTTTTAGAAAAATTGTGGTAAAATAAAAGATAAGTTTATGCTTTCTTATAGAAATATATGCTGAAGTTTGGCATGTGAAAGCAAGACTTGCGGTAACTAGTTGACGCGTTCTATATAGGAATAGGAGGAGTAAAAAGATTATGAAAAAATCTAGTAGAACAACAAAGAACGCGAGTAACTTGTTAATCTCAGTCATGGTAGTGATGATGGCAGTCACCAGTCTGAGCCCACTTGACGGAAACAGCGTAACATTTATTGCTGATTTAGCCGTTTTGGTAAATGACCTCTCCGTTATAGTGACGGTTAGGTATTTCATTCGGCAAAGATCAAAGTTTGCTATACTGGCTGCAAGTTATGCGTCGATTGCAATGTCCACACTAACAATCACGCAGGTCACGCCAATAGCGGACTTTAAAACAATATGGACTACGCATGTTATCTGGCTTGGAATACAAATAACAGTCCTAGTGGTCATAAATCAAGACCATATAAAGACTTTCTTAGAGGAAGTAAGGTTTATAGTTGCATACAAAGCAAGATACTTATGGCTTGGCATCCTAGAGGAAGTAAAAGATGAATGGTTTGATGAATGTCGAAGTCATAAGAATCGCTATCTAATCTTGCTGCTAATCTTGTTGGTATTTAATCTGATATATTTTGCTGGTTCAGTGTGTTTTTGTATTTATGATCACGATTACTTTTTCATTAATGCTGTAATTGCCATATTCTGCCTGATAATGGCACTAGTAGACATCAGTATAATAGCATTCGTTTGGTATACCGTCATACCCGAATGGTTCGATGAAATACTTAAAACAGGTGTCATATTTATGGAAGAGTCCGAGGATATGAAGTGGCACAACAACAAAATGTACATGCTAGTAAAGAGATTCGGAAATGGCTTTATCAAGAAGTGTTGGACCTTTTCGAAAAGAAAAGGAGGCAAACATTCCGTGCATTCCAATGACATGTATGCTCATTTGATTACGGAAAAAACAGGATGGGAATTGCTGAAATGGCTACAAGAACAAGGAATAAGAAGTGTAACTCTAATGACGGAAAGCAAATTCGAAGATGCTGACGTATCTGATTTACACTTCGAACAGCTGGTTTTACTGATACCAGATAGCCTGAACAGCGATTGGAAGCTGGAATCTACTCTGGAGAAAGTGGCGAAGGGACATAAAATATACTACTTAGACTACAAGCCGTGGAAATGATAAAAAAACCGCATGTCGTTCAGGACAAGCTGATTGACCTGTAAATGAATATGAGGGGTACTGTATCAAGTACCCCTCATATTCATTTTTATAAAAAATGTTTGAAAAAATAAAATATTATGGTAAAATATTTGCGGGAGGATATTTAATGAAGAAAAAGGATAAAACACAGAAAAAGAAATTTGAGCTAAGCCCAAAAGCTAAGAAAATAATCAGTATAGTTTTCTTTATTTTAACCCCAGCAATTTTGCTAGGATTGATGATTTTAGTTTTAAACTATACTACAGATATTTGGTATTATTTAAAACCAAAACCAATCATATTTACATTACTTTTGCTAGAAACAATCCACATTTTATTAACATCTTTAACTGGAAGTAGCAAAAGAAGCGTAATAATTCAATCAATTTTACTTTGGATATTATTATTTGTAAATAAATTAAGATACACTTATACTTACGAACCATTAACTTTTAGTGATTTTGTTTATATTGGAAATTTTGGAGAGATTGGTTCAATTGTTAAAGATAATATATTTTCAACAATTTGGAAAATAGTTCCGATATTTTCATGTTTAGCAGTTGTTTTAACATTTTTAATTTTTATTATTAACAAATTAAATATTAAAGCAAACAAAAAGTTTAGAATTTGCGGTGGTGCAGTTACTTTAATAATAATTGTTATTTTGTTTGCACCAATTAAATCAGTTAAAACTTTTATGTTAGAAAAAATATATGATAAAGATAAAGCCAAAGATTATCGACACAATTCACAAAACATGCAATATTATTCAGAATATTCAATGTTAGGTGGAATGTATGCAGATCTTTTAGAATCTAGAATTTTTGAACCAGATAACTATAATAAAGATGAGCTTTCAAAAATTTTGAAAAAATATGATAAAAAAGAAACAGAAAAGTCTTGGGAAAAAGCAAATATAATAGTTACTTTTTCAGAATCATTCTTTGATGTAGACCTTATTAAAGATGATGTAAAATTTTCAAAACCGGTTACATCAAATTACAATAGATTAAAAGATGAAGGAATTTTCGTTAACATGATTTCTCCTTCATATGGCGGAATTTCAGCTAATGTTGAGTTTGAATTTTTAACAGGTTATAGCTTAGATTTTTTCGGAAAAGGATATACGCCATTTATGGCTTTATATAAGAACAACAAATATAAAGATAGAAGTTCAATTGTTAAAGAATTAAGAAATAATGGATATTACACAAAAGTTGTATTTGGAAAGGATTTCTTTAATTCAGAGCATGTCTACGAAAGACTTGGAATCAATGAGTATGAAGAAAAGAATATAAAAAAATATAAAAAAGGTTATTACACATCTGATGAATACTTGATAGATTGCGCTATTGACACTTTGAAAAATAAATCTGATGATGAAAAATTATTTTACATGAACTGCACAATTGAGTCACACATGCCATTTGAGGAAAAGAAATATAAAGAATATGATTTTGAAGTAGAAGAATCTACTTTAAATAAGGCTCAAACATCAGTAATTAAGTCATATGCGCAAAGTTGCTATGACGCAGATCAAGAGCTTGGAAAGTTATATGATTTCATTCAAACTTATGAAGAACCTACAATATTACTATTTTTCGGTGATCATCTTCCATATTTGTCAGACCCTGACACAAGTGATGATTTACTAAATGAGCTAAAATACTTTAATACAGGTGATAGCTTAGTAGACACATACAGAAGATATAACACAGGTGCTTTAATTTTAGCAAACTTTGATTTAGGCGAAAACGAGAATATGGATTATATGAGTCCAGATATGCTACTTACAACTGTTGTTAACAAAATGGGATTAAACTTATCAAGCTATTACAAATGGTTATATGATACAAAAAATAATTTGCCATGTAGTAATTACTTTGTTTCAAGCGACTTAGAAGGAAATTTATCTTGGACAAATAATTTAAATAAAGAGCAAAAAGAATATTTTGATTTGAGAAATAAAATGCAATATTATGTTTTAATTGATGGCCTAGCAAAGTAGAGATTATCGCTAGAGTATGGACAATTTTCGAGTTTTGTGATATACTTTTACAAACTAAAAAATGATTTTTAGGGTACGAAAGGAAATGAAATATGAGTAGAAGAAAAAAGAATAATAGTTCTAGATTAAATAAAATGCTATTAGTTACAGGAATAATCTTTGTAGTATCAGGAGTTATAGCTCTTACAACTATTTTAAACAAAGGTGTTATTTTTGGAAAAAGATTAGTTCCACTTACAGGCGGAACTGTCGTTGAAGAACCAGAACATGTTATTCAAGTTGTTTCAGATACTAATTATTTAACTGAAGTTGGAGAAACTTTAGAATTAACTATTACTATTGATGGAAAAGAGCCAGAGCTTGGAGCAGGCTATGAATTAACATCTTCAGATGAGTCAATAGTTAAAATTGAAGGAAACACAGTTACAGCAGTTAGTCTTGGAGATGCTGTTATAACTGCTAAAAGTACAGAATTTGATGTAGAAGGAACACTAACTTTAAGTGTAGTAGTTCCAGTTAATAAATTAACATTATCTGCTGAATTTGATGAGATTAAAATTGGAGAAACAAGTCAAATTTCTCATACAACTAAACCAACAGAAGCTACTGGAGCTCAAGTAAGACTTGAATATAAATCATCAGATAATTCAATTGCTACAGTTGATAATAGCGGAATTGTTACAGGTAAAGGAATCGGTATTGCTACAATTACAGCTACAGATAAAATCACAGGTCTTTCAGATACATATGATATTGTAGTAGTTTCAGAATAAAGTGTTTGACTGATGTCAAGCGAGAAATGGAGAATTTATGTCGGATATAAATGCAAATTTTGTTGGAAAAATTTTATCTAAAGTTAAAATTTATCTAGTAATTATATTTGTTTTTAGTATCATTTTGTGTATATATGATCTAAAATGGCTATTTCCTATGATTATATTAGATGTTCTCATAATAGTTTATACAATTTGGGAGAACTCTAGAAAAAAGAACGAAATAGTTAGTCATATAGAAGAACTTACAATGGACGTTACTACAGCTAGTAAGTCAAATATAGTTAATTCGCCAATTCCACTTGTTTTAATTCAAACAGATGGAAATATAATTTGGAGAAGTAAGAAATTTACAGAGCTTTTTGGAAACATTGATATTATTACATATTTAAATCCAATTGTAAAAGAAATAAAACTAGACATTGAAAAAAACGATAAAAAAGAATTTTTAAAACAGTTTAATATAAACGGAAAAACATATCAAATTAGAGGCGCGATAGCTAATTATAAGAGAAGAGATAGAAGAAAATCTAAAGAATATGTTTTGAGCTTATATTTTATTGATGAAACAAAATATAATGAGCTATTTGATAAATACGCCAGCAGTAGAACTTGCATAGGAATCATTGGAATTGACAATTATGAAGACATTATTGCAAGAGCTCTTCCAGAGGAAAAACTTGAGATATTAGCAAAAATCGAAAAAATGATTATGGAATGGGCTGGAGAAACTGGTGGATTAATTGTTAAAAATGAAAGAAATATGTTTGTTTATATTTTTGAACAACAATATTTATCTAAAATGGAAAAAGACAAATTCAGCATTTTAGATAAAATCAAGACAATTGATTCAGTTAATAACAGAATTCCAACTACAATTTCAATAGCAATTACAACAGATGGAAATAATAATTATGAAAAATATAAAAATGCAGTAAGTTCAATGGACATTGTTCTTGGAAGAGGTGGAGACCAAGCTGTTATTAGACGTGACGGACAATATAAATTTTATGGTGGAAAAACTTTAGAGACAGAGAAAATTACTAAAGTTAAAGCTAGAAATATTGCTAAAAGCATAGCAATTGAAATCGAAAACTCTTCAAATGTTATACTTATGGGACATAAAAACGTTGATATAGATGCGATTGGATCTTGCTTAGGAATGGCTAAATTAGTTAAAACCCTTGAAAAACCTTGTTTTATAGTTACAGAGCCAACAGGTGACAACTTAGGAACTTTCTGGGAAGAGTTAATGGAAATTGATGAATATAAAAACATTGTTTTAGCTGAAGAAGATGCAATAAAACAGATAGATGACAATACATTACTTATAATAGTTGATACACATAAGGCTGGATATGTTGAATTTCCAAGCATTTTGAATAATGTAAAACGTAAAATAATAATTGATCATCATAGAAAAAGCCCAGATTTTATCGAAGATGCATTAATATCATTCCATGAAGTTTATGCTTCTTCTGCAGCAGAGCTTGTTACAGAGATTATTCAATATTCAAAAGAAAATATTGATTTAAATCTTATTGAGGCTGAGAGTTTATATGGCGGAATCATGGTTGACACTAAGAATTTTACATTTAAAACAGGTGTTAGAACATTTGAAGCCGCAGCATACCTTAGAAAATTTGGTGTAGATATTATAAAAGTTAAGAAATGGTTCCAAGCAGATTTAGAAAGCTATAACGAAATTTCTGAAATTGTTAAAAATTCTGAAATTATCGAAAACACAATAGCAATTTCAAAAACTCTTCGTGATGATGAAAATACTAACTTGATTTGTGCAAAAGCTGCTGATGAACTACTTACAATAAGCAATATTACAGCATCATTTGTAATGGGAAAAATGGGAGACAAAATTACAATAAGCGGCCGTTCAATCGGTGATATAAATGTTCAAGTTATTCTCGAGAAAATGGGCGGTGGAGGACATATAACTCTAGCTGGAGCACAGCTTGAAGGTTTAACATTAGAAGAAGCACATGATGAACTTGTAATTAGAATAAACGAATATTTACTAGAAGTAACAACTTAAAAAATGGGAAAAGGGGACAGTTGTACTGAACCCAAAAAGTTGGACAGTATAAATTAGGCAACTAACTTGGAGTGTTCCCTGTATTGAACAGGGGAC
>CANQWQ010000029.1 GCA_947627595.1 uncultured Clostridia bacterium | reverse complement strand
AAAAGAGATTGTTCCAGCGCTAATGAAAAAATTTAACTATTCTTCTGTTATGGAAGTTCCAAAATTAGAAAAAATAGTTATTAACATTGGCTTAGGAGATATAAAAGATAATCCAAAATCATTAGATAATGCAATGAATGATCTAAGCTTAATTACAGGTCAAAAACCAGTTGTAACTACAGCAAAAAAATCAATTGCAGCTTTTAAATTAAGAGAAGGTGTAAAAGTTGGTTGTAAAGTTACATTAAGAAGTGGTAAGATGTATGATTTTGCTTATAAATTATTCAACGTAGCATTACCTAGAGTTAGAGATTTCAGAGGAGTTTCTGGAAACTCATTTGATGGTAGAGGAAATTATTCAATGGGATTAAAAGAACAATTAATATTCCCAGAGATTGAATATGATAAAGTTGATAAATTAAGAGGTATGGATATTATATTCGTAACTACAGCTAAAACTGATGAAGAAGCTAAAGAATTGCTTACTTTATTAGGAATGCCTTTTAGAAGTTAAGAAAGGAGATATTATGGCTAAAAAATCATTAAAAGTTAAACAAGCTAGACCACAAAAATTTGCTACTAGAGAATATAATAGATGCAGAATTTGTGGAAGACCACACGCTTATATTAGAAAATTCGGAATCTGCCGTGTATGCTTTAGAGAAATGGCTCATAGAGGCGAAATTCCAGGAGTTAAAAAAGCTAGCTGGTAATAATAAAATAAAAATATAGAAGGAGGGTAAAAAAGGTGAATATTACAGACCCAATAGCAGATATGTTAACAAGAATTAGAAATGCTAACAACGCTAAATTTAAAACTGTTGATGTTCCAGCATCAAAAATGAAAAAAGCAATTGCTGATGTATTACTTGAAGAAGGATATATCAAATCATTTGAAGAAATAGATGATGGAATACAAGGAATTTTAAGAATTTCATTAAAATATGATGAAAAAGGTAATAAAGTAATCGCTGGTTTAAGAAGAATTAGTAAACCAGGTTTAAGAATATATGCTGGAAAAGATGAACTTCCTAGAGTATTAAATGGTTTAGGAACTGCATTAATTTCTACTTCAAAAGGAATTATGACAGACAAAAAAGCTAGAGAACTAGGAGTAGGAGGAGAAGTTTTAGCTTACGTTTGGTAAGATCATAAAACTTCTCATATAAAAGGCGAAAAAGTTTCATTTAATTGAAACTACAATTTAACCAAGAAGGAGGAAATAAAAAATGTCTAGAATAGGAAACAAACCTATCGAAATACCTAATGGTGTTACAGTTACAGTAGACGGACAAAAAGTCACAGTAAAAGGACCTAAAGGAACATTAGAAAGAGTTGTTGCTGAACCAATTAAACTTGAAGTAAAAGATAATCAAGTTATAGTAACAAGACCAAATGATGAACCATTAAATAGAAGTTTACATGGTTTAACTAGAACTTTAGTTAATAACATGGTTCAAGGAACAGTTAAAGAATATGAAAGAAAATTAGAAATTAATGGAATTGGTTATAGAGTTCAAAAGAAAGGAACAGGAATTGTTCTTACACTTGGATACTCACATCCAGTTGAGATGCAAGCTCCACAAGGAATTACTTTTGATGTACCAAGCCAAAACGAAATAATAGTTAAAGGTATTGATAAAGAGTTAGTTGGTCAAACAGCTGCTGTTATCAGAACAAAGAGACCACCTGAAGTTTATAAAGGTAAAGGTATCAAATATGCTGAAGAAACTATTAGACGTAAAGAAGGAAAAGCTGGTAAGAAATAGAATTTAGGTTAATTTATAAGTGCTTTTTAGGGGTATATTTAATCCCCCGAGAAAGAATATACCTTTGGGGATTAAATATATCCCTAGAAGTAATCTTAGAAAGGAGAAAAAAATGATTTCTAAAGTTGATAGAAGAGTTGAGCGTCAAAGAAGACATGCTAGAGTACGTACTAAAATCAGCGGAACAGCTGAATGCCCAAGACTTGCAGTTTTTAGATCAAATAAAAATATTGTTGCTCAAATCATAGATGATGTCAAAGGTGAAACATTAGTATATGTTTCAACATTAAATAAAGAAATTAAAACAAAAAATGCTAATAAAGAAGCTGCTAAAGAAGTAGGAACTTTAGTTGCAAAAAAAGCATTAGAAAAGAAAATAGATACAGTTGTTTATGATAGAGGCGGATACATTTATCACGGAGTTGTTAAAGAATTAGCTGAAGCAGCTCGTGAAGCAGGATTAAAATTTTAAAGATAAGGAGGGTATTTAGTTTAAATGGATAAAAACGAAGCAGTTGAATTAAAAGAGAAAGTCGTTGCTATTAATAGAGTTGCTAAAGTTGTTAAAGGTGGTAGAACTTTTAGATTTAGCGCAGTTGTTGTAGTTGGAGACGAAGCTGGACACATTGGTGTTGGAAACGGAAAAGCAGCTGAAGTTCCAGATGCAATTAGAAAAGCTATTGAAGAAGCAAAGAAAAATTTAATAGAAGTTCCAATTAAAGGAACTACAATTCCTCATGAATATACTGGAAAATTTGGAAGTGCTAGCGTAATGTTAAAACCAGGTCCAGAAGGTTCTGGAGTTATCGCTGGTGGTAGCGTTAGACCAGTATTAGAGCTTGCAGGATACAGAGATATTAAAACAAAAATTATTGGTACAAACAACCCAAGAAACGTTGTTTATGCTACAATTGATGCTTTAAAATCAATGTCTACAGTTGAGCAAGTTGCTAAAAAAAGAGGAAAAAAGGTTAGCGAAATATTATAATTAGAAATTAAAAATTATATGTTGACAAAATTAAATTTATAATATTTAATCTATTTATGAATTTATAAAATTTAATAAGATAAAATTAGAGCTTTTTAAGAAGGAGGTGCTACTATAATGGACTTAAGCAATTTACCAGCATCAAGTGAAAGAGTTACTAAGAAAAGAGTTGGACGTGGTATTGGCTCTGGCTTAGGAAAAACATCTGGAAGAGGCCAAAAAGGTCAAAAATCTAGAACTGGTGGTGGAGTTAGACGTGGATTTGAAGGTGGTCAAACACCATTATATAGAAGATTACCAAAAAGAGGTTTCAAGAATATAAATAGCAAGACATATACAGAAGTAACATTATCAATGTTAAATAAATCAGAAGCAACAGATGTTACACCTGATACACTACTAGCTGAAGGAATAATTGGTAAAGTAAATGACGGTGTAGTTATTTTAGGATCTGGAAAATTAGAGAAAAAATTAAATGTTAAAGCTACAAGATTCACTAAAACAGCTGCAGAAAAAATTGAAGCTTTAGGCGGAAAGACAGAGGTGATTTAAGTTGTTTCAAACTATTAAAAATGCATTAAAAACACCAGAAATTAGAAAAAAATTATTATATACATTATTACTTATAATAATTTTTAGATTTGGTTGTTACATTACAGCCCCTGGAGTTAACGCAGGCGAGCTTGCTAATCAAATGAAAGCAGTTACATCTTCTAGTTTTATTGGATTAATTGATACAATCTCTGGAGGATCTTTCTCAAGATTATCAATTTTTGCAATGAGTATAACTCCATATATCACATCTTCAATTGTTATCCAATTGTTAGGTATGATAATTCCATCTCTTCAAAAAATGATTAAAGAAGGTGGAGAAGTTGCTCAACAAAAAGTTAACAAATATACAAAAATGTTAACAATTGTTTTAGCATTAGTTGAAGCTTTAGGTATCTATATTTCATATAGCAGAAGCTATTCAAATATATTTATAAATCCAGGTTTCTTCACAGGAGCTACAGTAGTAATTAGTTTAATTGCTGGTACAGCAATCCTTATGTGGCTTGGAGAACAAATTACAAACTTAGGAATTGGAAATGGTATCTCAATGATTATCTTTGTTGGTATTATTTCAGGATTCCCATCATTTATTACAATGTTATATGGTTTAATTATTGTAAATGGTGCATTCCAAATAGCAGGTTTAGCAAAAGCAATTGCATTAGTAATTGGTGCTATTGTTTTAATAGCTGCAGTTGTTTGGGTACAAAGTGCTGAAAGAAGAATTCCAGTACAATATACTAAAAAAGTTGTTGGAAGAAAAATGTATGGTGGACAAAATACACATATTCCACTTAAACTTGCAATGGCTGGTGTTATGCCAATCATCTTTGCATCATCATTTTTAACATTCCCAGCAATGTTAATTAGTATATTTGGAGCAAAACATATTGGTGGAACAGGATTTTTAGCAGGATTATATAAATTCTCAATTGCTACATCATCTTCACAAGTAGGTTGGGGATATGTTTTAGCAAATGCAATTGTATATATGTTATTGATAGTAGGATTCACATTCTTCTATACTTTAGCAACATTTAATCCAGCTGAAGTTTCTCAAAACATCAAACAAAACGGTGGATTTATTCCAGGAATTAGAGCTGGAAAACCTACAACAGATTATTTAACATCTGTTTTAATGAAACTTACATGGTTTGGATCAATATTCTTAGGAATTATTGCAATCCTACCAATGGCACTTAAGTTTACAGGTTTAAATATTTCTTTTGGTGGTACCACAATACTTATCGTCGTTGGTGTTGCACTAGAAACTGTTCAACAATTAGAATCTCAATTAATTATGAGACATTACAAAGGTTTCTTAGAGAAATAAATATATTTTTAAGATTTTCCCTAAAGTATGATTATTTTAGGGAAAATCTATGTTATTTTACTATTCTATACTTTTTTTAATGATTATTTTTAAATAAATATTAAAAAAGGTATCATATAAAGGAGGAGTTTTCATGATTATTATTATGTTAGGAGCACAAGGTACAGGAAAGGGAACAGTAGCAGGTCATCTAGTTAAAGGACTTGAAATTCCACAAATCTCTACAGGAGATATCTTCCGTGCAAATATAAAAAATAAGACAGAATTAGGAATAGAAGCTGATAAATATATTTCTAAAGGTGAACTTGTTCCAGATTCAATTACAGTTCCAATGGTTGCTAATAGATTAGATGAAGACGATTGCAAAAATGGAGCAATTTTAGATGGCTTTCCTAGAACAATTGAACAAGCTGACAGCTTAAAAGAAATTTTAGCTAAAGAAAACAAAAAAGTTGACTTAGTAATAAATCTAACTACTCCTAGAGAAGAAATAATTGACAGAATGATAACTAGAAGAGTTTGCCCAAATTGTAAAGCTACATTTAATACAAAATTAAATAAACCTAAAGTTGAAGGAGTTTGTGATTTTTGTGGAACTAATTTAGTTCAAAGAGAAGATGACAAAGATCCTAAAGCTATAGAAAAAAGATTACAAATTTATGAAGAAAAAACAAGCCCACTTGTTGAATATTATAAAAATGAAGGTGTATTAAGAACAGAAGTAATTAGTACATCAATAAACCATTTAGCAAAAGAAGCAGCAGAAGAAATTTTAGCAGATTTAAAAAAGTAGTTATTGAGGAGAATCTATGATTACAATAAAATCTAATAAAGAAATTGAATTAATGAAAGAGGCTTGCAAGATTGTTGCTTTAACACAAAAAGCAATTGAAGAAGCAATAAAGCCAGGAATTTCTACATATGATTTAGATATTATAGCTGAAAAAACAATGGAAAAATATGGAGCAAGGTCAGCTGAAAAAGGTTATCCATCTGGTGTTAAGGGTGTTCCAGATTATCCAGCAAACACTTGCATATCTGTAAATGATGTTGTTATTCACGGAGTTCCTTCTAAAAATCAAATTTTAAAAGAAGGAGATATTGTTTCAGTAGATTTAGTTGCTTTGAAAAATGGCTATAATGGAGATATGGCTAGAACATACATAGTTGGAAAAGGTTCAGAAGAAGCAAAAAGACTTGTAGAAGTTACAAAACAAGCTTTTTATGAAGGATTGAAATTTGCTAAAAAAGGTTTTAGGGTTGGAGACATTTCACATGCAATTGGTGAATATGTTAAATCTCAAGGATATAGTGTTGTAAGAGAATTTCAAGGCCATGGAATTGGAAAAGAAATGCATGAAGATCCAGGTGTTCCAAATTATGGAAAAGAAGGTCGTGGACCAAGACTAGAACCTGGAATGACAATTTGCATTGAACCTATGGTAATTGAAGGTAATCCAGATATTTGGGAATTAGAAGATGGATGGACAATTGCAACACAAGATGGATCAAATTCTGCACATTATGAAAATACAATTTTAATTACAGAAAAAGAGCCAAAAATATTGACAATTTGTTAATTTTGTTATATACTATACTAGCATTTTGTTTAGAAAATATTGGATGTTAGGGGCTAAGCTCGCTTGCCTCTAGCTATTCATTGTTTAAAAATAGATAAAAAATCAAATGGTAGGAGGAAGATAATTTGTCAAAAGAAGGTGTTATTGAAGTCGAAGGTAAAGTGGTAGAAACATTACCAAATACAACATTTAAAGTTGAATTAGAAAATGGACATCAAGTATTAGCACATATTTCTGGAAAACTTAGAATGAATTATATTAAGATTCTACCAGGAGACAAAGTAAAATTAGAGTTATCACCATACGACCTTTCAAAAGGACGTATAACATGGAGAGCTAAATAAGAATAAAGAAAGGA
>CANQWQ010000028.1 GCA_947627595.1 uncultured Clostridia bacterium | reverse complement strand
GGTGCTTTAAAAGTTATTAAAGTTTTAGAAGAAGAAAGTACTGAAATGTCAACAAATTGGAACAAAAGATATAGAGATAATATGGAAAAAATGAAAACAGGTGACATTTATGAAGTTGCTGACATTGTTAGAAACTTAAGCTTTAAACAAAAAGATAAAGGCTTATCAACAGGCGAGAAAAAAATGTTACTTAATGCAAAACAAATTTTAGTTAGTGAATTAGTATTAGCTCAAGATAAAGATAAAAAAGAGGTTGAAGAATTAGTCGAAGGAAAAATTAATCAATCTTATGAAAATCATTTAACATTATTAGAAGAGACTGAACCTCTTGCAGCAGGTAGCGAAAATACTAACATTAACCCTAATATAATGAAGAAATTTATCCCTCAAGTATAATTTAATATAATTTAAACAAAAGAAAGCAGGTGGAAATCCCATCTGCTTTGTTTTTGCATGTAAAAATGTAAATACTATTGTTATATGTTTGTAATAATTTAGTAATTTTTGAGGGATTAACGTAATATATGTCGAATAATATATTGTGAAAGGTTTGATTAGTTTGAGTGGATATGATGAGATAAAAGAGGAAGTTAAAGCTGCAAATGACATAGTTGATGTGGTTTCAAGTTATGTCAGTTTGAAAAAGTCAGGAAGAAATTATATGGGATTATGCCCATTTCACTCTGAAAAAACTCCATCATTTAATGTAAGACCAGACAATCAATTTTTTTATTGCTTTGGATGTCACGCAGGTCGGTGATGTTTTTACTTTTATAAGTAAAATTGAAAACATGACATTTAATGAAAGTTTGGAGTTTCTAGCTGAAAGGGCTAATATTAAGTTGCCTGAAAATAGAAATTTTGATGATCCTCAAACAAAATTAAAAGAGAAGATGTTTGCAATATATGCAGATTCTACGCTTTTTTACCACGAAAGACTTTATAAACCATTAGCTAAAATTGCACAAGACTATGTTAGAAAAAGAAAATTAAATAGTGCTACATTGGAACAGTTTAAAATCGGTTATTCTGGAGAAACAAATGAGCTATATAATTTTCTACATAATAAACGGATATTCAGATAAAGATATTGAAATGACTGAACTTTGTGTTAAAGGAAAAGATGGAAAATATTATGATTTCTTTAGAAAAAGATTAATGTTTCCAATTATGAATGTTTCTGGAAAAGTTATGGCATTTGGCGCTAGAAAACTTGAAGAAGATGGAAATCCTAGAAATCCAAAATACTTAAATTCGAGAGATAGTTTAATATTTAAAAAGAGAGAGAACTTATTTGCTCTAAATTTTGCAAAAAAAGAAGATATTAAATCTCTAATTTTAGTTGAAGGAAATATGGATGTTATATCTTTACATCTTAGAGATATTAGAACAGCAGTTGCTTCACTAGGAACAGCTTTTACGATTGAACAAGCAAAACTTATTAGAAAATATACTGATAAGGTAATATTAAGTTATGATGCAGACAGTGCTGGTCAAAAAGCAATTTTAGCAGCTGATGAGATTTTAGAAAAAGTTCGGAATTGAAGCTAGAGTCTTGCAAATTGATGTTCCAGGAGTAAAAGATCCAGACGAATATATTATTAAATATGGTTCGGGAAGATTTAAACTTTTAATGGAAAATGCCATTTCTATGGTTGAATATAAAGTTAAAGTTCTAAAAGAAAGTTATAATCTAAATGTTGCTGGAGATAAAATCAGATTTTTGAAAGAAGTTTCTAAATTAATTTCTAAAGTCGAAAGTAAAATCGAACGTGAAATTTATATTGATAAAATTTCCAATCAATATGGAATATCAAAAGAAGCTATATTTGGAGAAGTTAATAAACTTCTTTATAAAACAAACAAAGATACAAATAAACTATTATCAAAACCACTTCCAACTAGAGACAAAAAAGAAGAAAATGTTTCAAATGTCGAAGTGGAACGTGAAAAAATGATTTTATATTTTTTGATTAAAAATTTTGAAGAAATAGGAGAAAAGATAATCTCAAAAGTAAAAATAGAAGATTTTAAAGTCGAAAAATATAAAAATATTTATAATAAAATATTAGAACTTAAAAATAATGGTAATAATATTTATAATAGTTTAACAAATATTGAAGACGAAGAATTTCAAGCTAGTCTCGGAGAGATTTTGTTTTCTGAGTACAAAATTAATTCTGTAGAAAAATTTGCTGAAGATATAATAAACAATTACGAAAAAAATAAATTAAATTCTAGAAAAAGCGAGATACTAAAATTATTAAATGACAATAATCTTGAAAAAGATGAAATAATTAGTCTTGAAAATGAATTAAATGAAATCATAATAAAACTAGCTAAAGTTAAGTAGGAGGGAAATTTTAAAAAAATGAAGGAAGAAAAGGTAGAAGAAAAGAAAACTAAAAAAACAAAAACTACTGAAAAAGCTAAAGATAATGTAAAAAATGAAGAAATAAAAACAGAAAAAAAGACTAAGAAAAATAAAGAAGAAGCTAAAAAAGAAGAAGTAAAAAAAGAAGAAATTAAAAAAGAAGAACCAAAAACAAAGAAAAAGGTTAAAGAAGTGGAAGAAGTAAAAGAAAAAGAAGTAAAAGAGGAAAAACCTAAAGAAACAAAAAAAGAAGAAAAACCACAAGAAGTTGAAGAAGTTAAAAATGAATCAGAAGAGCCAAAGCAAGAAGAAAATACTGGAAAAAATAAAGTAATGGAAATTATTAAAAATGTTAAAAATAAAGGAAACATTACTTATGGCGAACTTGCTTCTGAACTTGGTGAAGTAGAACCAGAAGAAATAGATAAAGTATTTGAAGCTTTTGAAGAATTAGGAATAAATGTATTAAAAGATGATGATCTTCTAGAACCTGATATTGATGATCTAGAAGAAGTTGAAGAAATCAAATTAGATGAATTAGAAACTTCTAACTTAGATGGAGTTAATGTAGATGACCCTGTTAGAATGTATCTAAGAGAAATAGGAAAAATACCTTTACTTTCTTTTGATGAAGAATTAGATCTTGCTAAAAGAGTTTTAGAAGGCGATGAAGAAGCTAAACAAAAACTAGCTGAATCTAACTTAAGATTAGTTGTTAGTATTGCTAAAAAATATGTTGGTAGAGGAATGCTATTCTTGGATTTAATTCAAGAAGGAAATATGGGTCTAATTAAAGCTGTTGAGAAATTTGATTATACTAAAGGTTATAAATTTAGTACTTATGCTACTTGGTGGATTAGACAAGCTATCACTAGAGCAATTGCCGACCAAGCTAGAACAATTAGAATTCCAGTTCATATGGTAGAAACAATTAATAAATTAATTAGAACATCTAGACATTTATTACAATTATTAGGAAGAGAGCCTACTCCAGAAGAGATTGCTGAAGAAATGGAAATTCCAGTAGAAAAAGTTATGGAAATTCAAAAAATTGCTCAAGACCCAGTATCACTTGAAACACCAATCGGTGAAGAAGATGATAGTCATTTAGGAGATTTCATTCCAGATGATGAAAGTCCTGCACCACACGATAGTGCAGCATATACTCTTTTAAAAGAACAACTTGAAGAAGTTATGGGAACATTAACAGCTAGAGAAGCAAAAGTATTAAAATTAAGATTTGGATTAGAAGATGGAAAAGCTAGAACTCTTGAAGAAGTTGGTAGAGAGTTCCAAGTTACTCGTGAAAGAATTAGACAGATTGAAGCTAAAGCTTTAAGAAAATTAAGACATCCATCTAGATCTAAGAGATTAAAAGATTATATGACATAAGATAATTAATTAAGAGAGGTGATTGTTTTGGGATTAGGACAAGATGCGAAAGATTTAATTCTTGGTAATGATGGTTCTGATAAAGAACCAGATGATTTTAAAACAGAATTACAAAGAGCTATAAAAGAAGGTCTTATTACTAAAGCTGATGGAACATTGCTTATTACTTCAAGAACTAATGTTGATAAGTTAGCAGAACTTATTTCAAAAGCTGAGGAAAAAGATGTTATAAATGCTAGTAAAGAACTAGGAAGACAATTTGATTCATTAGAAGAAGAACTAGCATATAAAGAAGAAAAAGAGAAGAAAGAGAAAGAAAAGGAAAGAAGACGTCAAGAAAGAGTACAGCAAAATTCTCTTGAAGAGCAAATTAAAGCTAGCCAGAATGCTACTAAAGCTAAAATGGCAGCTGAAAAAGAAATGGACAAACCAAAAGAAATAGGAAAATAAAAGAAAAAAGTGGTTGACAAACCACTTTTTTCGTGTTAAAATATCTATCTGTAAACTGCTTAGCTATGGTTATAAAAGTTTTTGAAACAAAAAACTACCAGAGATTTCGAGGAGTTAGCGAGTATTACAAAAAGGGAGGTGCATTTTTAATGTACGCAATTATTGAAGCATGTGGGAGACAATACAAAGTAGAAGAAAAGACAACAGTATTTTTCGAGAAATTAGAAGAAGAGGAAGGAAAAAAAGTTACTTTTGATAAAGTAATCTTAGTTTCTGATAATGGAAAAGTACAAGTTGGAAATCCTTATGTTAAAGGTGTAAAAGTTGAAGGTAAAGTTGTTTCTCATGGTAGAGGAAAGAAAATTCTAGTTTTCAAATATAAAGCTAAGAAAAATGAAAGAAAAACTAGAGGACACAGACAAGACTATACTAAAGTTGAGATTACTTCAATCAAAACTACAACAACTGCTAAAAAAGCAGATGCTGAAGCAGAAAAAGAAACAAAATAATTTAAAGATATAAAGAGATTAAAAGCGAAGGGAGTGACTTTTAAATGGCACACAAAAAAGGTCAAGGTAGCGTTAAGAACGGAAGAGATAGTGAGTCAAAAAGACTTGGTGTTAAAAAATCTGACGGTCAAGCAGTTAAAGCTGGAAATATTTTAATTAGACAAAGAGGAACTAAGGTATATCCAGGAACTAACGTTGGAATCGGTAGTGATGATACATTATTTGCTTTAACTGACGGAAAAGTTAAATTTGAAAGAAAAGGTAAAGATAAAAAACAAGTTAGTGTATATAATGTAGCTGAATAATTAAAATGAGATAGTAGAAATTTTCTACTATCTTATTTTTTGAAAAATTTTCTAAAAAATATTGTTAAAATTTTTTATATATGTTTTAATATATAGTGAATTGATATATTTTAAAAGGAGAGTTTGTTATGCAGAAAAAACCATTAATTTTAATAATTTGTGGGGCAATTGCGATATTAGCGGTAATTTTACTTATTGTATATATAGCTCGTGGAGGTTCAACAGATATAAAAGATATAACATCAAAAAAAGAAGATGAAACCAAAGTTGCAGTTCCAGAAATTATATTATCATCATATCCAGAGGAAGAGACAGAAGGAAGTGTTGAAATAAGTATAGATGCAAAAATAGAAGGCGAAGAAAATGAAATAGTTTCTATTACTACACCAGATGGAAAAACTACAGGATATTCATCTGGAAAAACTTTTAAAGTTGATGATAATGGAGAATATGTTTTTACAGTTACAGCTAGTAATGGTCAATCAGCTACAAAGTCTATAACTATAGATAATATTTCTAAAATTTCAGCAGATAACCCATATATTCCTGAAGGATTTGAACATGTTGAGGGAACAGAAGTTGATACAGGTTTTGTTATTGAAGATAAAGATGGAAATCAATATGTCTGGGTTCCAGTAGAAAGTGGAAGTCCAATTAGAGAAGCCCCATCAGATAGTTATTTAGAAGATGATTATACAGCTAGTGGACTTACAAATAGTGTTGCTAAATATTATGGATTCTATATTGCTAAATATGAGGCTAGTAAAGGATCTGTTGCTGGAATGAATGTTGCAAAAAGCGTTAGTGGAGAAATTCCATGGGCAAGCATGGATTATGAAGTTGCTTATGATTCTGCTAGAAATACAGCTGTAGCTTATAATTATATAGGCGTTAAAACAGCTTTAATGAATAGTTATGCTTGGGATACAACTTTAAATTGGTTAAATCAAAGTGTAACAAATTATTCTTCATCTAGAACATATGGAAATTATTCAAATCAAATTTTAGAGACAGGTGCTACAGAAACTGACATAGTAAATGGAATAGCAGATATGTCTGGAAATTTGAGAGAATGGACTACTGAAATATATGATCAAGAATATATTCCATCAGATGGAGAAAATGAAGTAAAACCTGATGATACTACAGAAGAAGATGAAGAAGAAAAAATAGAATATAGAGTTGTTCGTGGCGGTAGTGCAACAATGGATAAAATCGCTAGCAGTCGTATAGGAGAACCAGTTTATTTGCAAGATAATTATTGGGGATTTAGAACAGTTTTATATAAAGAATAGATATTAAAAAATATTTTTAAAATATTTTAAAAAATGTGTTGACAAATTAAAACAGTCGTAGTATAATAAATCTCGTTCCGAGCAAAACGGAGCGAGATTTTTATTTTATATTTCGAATTTAGAGCGAATCTGTAAATTCGAAAGAAAATTTTCGATTTAGAACGAGTATTGCAAGGCACACGAAGTGAGAAAGGCAAGGGCGCATACGAGTTGTATGTAACCGCGTTTCGAGCGAGTGTAACATAGCAAGACGAAGTTATAAATCGAAAAGGAAGTACCTTGAAAAATAAACAATAAATAACAAAATAGTGTAAATATCCTTTGAATAAAAACTTTGAAGAAAAGTAAAAATAATTAAGAGCTAAAAAACTTGAATAAATTTTTAAATTTGAGAGTTTGATCCTGGCTCAGGATAAACGCTGG
>CANQWQ010000027.1 GCA_947627595.1 uncultured Clostridia bacterium | reverse complement strand
GCTGATAAATATTTCTACAAGCAATTAGATGATGACGCTAAAGTTTTCTATGGTATATTTGATGAAATGTTTTATAATTGCGATTATGACAAATTAATCGAAGCGTTAGGGGAAGAAGATAATAAATTTGGCGTTGACTCTAGAGATATTACTACTGAAATTAATGCGTCAACTAGTTTAACAGCCAAATTACAAGCTTACACAAAGGGTAACCAAAGCTTGTTAAATACTATGGGTGCAGCTAAAGATGCTTATTTTGCTGATCATGCTGGACTTTTCTTTGTTGACTCTGACTATGTTACTCTTAGAGTTTTAAGTCAAAACGGTCAATTAAAAGTATTTCTTGGAAATGGTAGATCTAAGACTTATATAAATAAAGCTTTTTGGGATTATGATAAAAATGAGGTTAAGAAAGATGATCTTATTGTAGCTTTAAATGCTGTTAAAACTTCTGTAACTGAAGCAGTAAAAGAAGTTCAAGCTGCTGATACAGTAGAAGCTAAGATTGAAAAAGCTCATGATTATATCATTAAAAATAATAAATATAAATTAGAAGAGACAATTATTGAAGAAAATCAATCAAAAGGTGATGGCGAAAAAGGAGATCCATGGAACGTTAGAACTGTTTATGGTGCTTTTGGGCCAAAACACGAAATCGTTTGCGAAGGTTTTGCTAGAGCCTTAAAAATGATTTTAGATGAAGTTGATATTCCATGCGTTTTAGTTTATGGTGCTTACACTTCAAGTACTAGATATGAAGAACATATGTGGAATTATGTTAAATTAGATAATGGAAAATGGTATGGTGTTGATGCAACTTGGGATAACACTGATACTAAAGATCCAGATGCTACAGTTGATGAGGGAAATAAAGAAAAAATTTCTTATCAATATTTCTTAGCTGGTGAAGATATTATGAATCTTAACCATACAGTTACAGGAATTATGTCTGTATCTAATTTTGAATTTAAATATCCAGCAATTGAAAAATCAAGCGACAAATATAAACTTGCTTCAGAGCAATCTGGCTTAAGAGTAGAATTAGATGAAAATAGCTATGACGCTGAAGATCAAGTTAAAGCTGGAAAAATTAAACTTAGCTATTTTGTAGATTTAAATGAAAATGGTGTTGAAGACCCAGGTGAGAGAATGGGCTATCAAAAAGCCAAAGAACATGGATATTATTTTGTATGTACTATGATGAAATATGAAGTTCCAAAACAAAGTACACACAATAAACCTTTAAATTTCGGTGAAGAAAAATGGTATTATAATGGATACTTTGCTTATGTAAATGCTGATATTTATGATTCTATTAAAGATTACTATGATGATGAAGAAAAAACAGAAGTTCAACCTAATGACAATATAGATAATAAAAATTCTTATGTTTCTTTCTACAATGCAAATTGTAATTATTTACAATTTGGTGTAACTACTGAAAAACCACTTGAATATTATGAAGGAATCGAAAAGAATTTAACAGATTTATATAAAATGACTACATATTTAGGAACTTCTTCAGATATGCTTGCATTATCAGATAAAATATTTAATAAAGCTGGTGAACATGTTAAAGCACCTTATATTCAAAGTGCTTCACCAGTTCAAAACTCAACAATGCTTATTGAAGATGGTCCATATGAAGTTAAAATTGTTTATGACGAGAAATTAGTTCCAATTGAAGGTGAAACAATTGAACCACATGTTACAATTGACAATTCTTCAAACACTCAAGACAATAAATATGAACTAACAGATTTTCATTTTGATAATGACAAAACAATTACATTTAAATTTAAACCTAGTGAATTGTATGCTGATGATTCAGTTTATTATACAATAGATATGTTAGGTCTTATGGGAGAAAACAGCCATAAGAGACCTATGGCAGCTAGTTATTTCTGCGCACATAAATGTACAGCTTATGCTTTCAAATCACAAGGATTTGACTGGAACGTTTATGGAAAACCACAACTTATGGATGATGCAAGTTTAGACGCATTAGCTAAAGGTGTTGACGGAATGAGTGGTGAAGAAAACGAAGATTTAGCTGCACTTTTAAAACATAGAATGACTCTTGTTACAGAAACAACAAAACCACAAGAGACTAAAGAGATGAACGAATTATTAGAAGATAGAGATGATTTAACAGGTGGCGGAGAAGTTAAATCAACACAAACATATAATATTAAATTAACATTGTGCAAAATGCAAAAAATTCAAGATGGACAAAAAGTTAGAATTATGCTTGGTTTCCCAGATGGTTATGGACCAGAAGATGCTGGTGTTACATTTAAAGCATATCACTACATTAAAGATGAATCAGGAAGAATTACAGATGTTGAAGAAATTCCTTGTATGATTACTGAATTAGGTTTAATCATCGAATGTGATGCATTCAGTCCATTTACAATTGCTGCTATTGAAGGAGGAGCAACAGAAGCTCAAGATACTTCAAAAACAGTTATCTTCCAATCAAGCGAAGGTGGAGATATCTATATTGAAGATAAAATAGCTGACAGTGTTAAATTTGATGCAGAAGCAAATGAAACAGCTAAAAACGAAGTTACAATTACAGTTAAACCTGTTGAAGGTTATGTAGTTGATGACATAGTTATTGGTGAAAAAGTTATTGATGTTAATGGTGATGATGTTGCCAAAGTTAAATCTGCTGGCGACTTAAATGAAATTTCTTATACTATTAAATATGATGAATTAAAAGATCAAACAGGTAGTGCAATGGTTGCTAAAGTTGCTTTCATTCCACAAGAAATTAAACAAGCTGAAAAAGCTGATGGACTTACAGTTGTAGCACAACCATTAGTTCAACCTACATTCAAATTAGAAGCAGAAGTTAAAAAAGGTGAAACAGCCCTTTCTGGAAATCTTCATGAGGGAGACGAATTCGAAGTTTCTTACAAAATTACTGAAATGAAAGAAGTAGGTAAACAAGGAATTAAAGGAATCGGAGCTTTATTATCATATAATAGAGAAAAATTAGTTTGTGAAGAAGTTAAACCAGGAGAAGGCTGGAAGATTGATTATAATAAAGATGACAAAGATGAAAGACATAATATTATTGCAACTTATAAGTTAGAAACAGGCGAAATGGCTACTCTAGCTGATATGTCTGAAGATGACGGAAATCAAGAGCAAATTGGTAAAATTGCATTTACAGCTAAATTTATGGTTCTTGAAAATGAAACAACAACTGAAGAAATTAAACTTCAACATATTGAAGGTGGAACAGGAATCAAAGATGTAGCTGATGTAAAAGCTGAAGATGTTGTTACAACAGTTAATATTGAAAGATTAGAAACTCCACCAGTTGAAGAAAAACTTGAAGCAAATGAAGGTTCACACTTTACAGTTACAGATACTGAAGTTACAGGTGTTCACGTTGGTGAAACAGTTCAATCTATAAAAGCTAAACTTTCATCTGGAAGTCAATTACCAGTTCAATTCTTTACAAAACAAGCTGGAACTGAAGATTTAAAAGAATTATCAGAGACAGATAAGATTGGAACAGGAACAATCGTAGAAGTTGGTGAACGTAGATGGACAGTAGTTGTTCTTGCAGACCTTGATGGTAATGGCGAATTAACAATAAATGATATTTCTTTATTTAAACTAGACTATATTGGCGAAAGTCGTCTTGAAGGAGTTTACTTAGAAGCTGCTGAAATGGACGGAAACAAAAAGCCAGATGGCGCTACAAGTATCAATGATTTAGTACTAATGATTTATGAATATGATTCAGTAGGTAGAAATTAAGAAAGATTTGAGGAGCAATAATGAAGAAAAAATTATTAATCTTAGGTGTTGTTTTATTAGCATTAACTGCAATTTTTGCTTTAAACGTTTCTGCATATGAAATAACTTCAGCAGAAATTGCAATAACACCTTCAAAAACAGAAGTAAACCCAGGCGATACAGTTGAGTTTACAGTAAGTTTGAAAAATTTAGAAGCAGACACAGGACTTATGGGACTTGGTGCATATGTTGAATATGATTCAAATTTATTAGAATTGAAAAATGAAGCTGAAGGACTTTCGGGTTGGACAGATGCAACAATTTCTCCATCTACTAATAGATTTGCAACAACTAGAAATAGTCATTCTGCTAAATCTGAAGATATTTTAAAAATTACATTTACAGCAAAAGATGTTGATAGTGATAAAGGAACAACTATTGCTTTAAAGCAAGTTGAACTTTCAAATGGAAGCGAATTAGATATTGAGAGCGTAGTTTCAGAGACAATTACAGTAAAACCAAAGACTGCTACTCCAACACCTGAGGATCCTCCAGAAAATCCACCATCAGATCCATCAACAAACACTGTTACTAACACAACTAAAGAGCCTTCTAGCAATACAGTTACAAATAATAGTGTTGATAACACAGCAAAAAAACCAACAAATAATACTGTAAGTAATGCGGCTTCAAACACAGCCACAAATACTTCAAAAAATACAGTTAACAACACAGCTAAAAGACCAACTAATAACACTACAAAATTACCTGGTGGAAACACTAATAATAATGATTCAGAATCAGATACAAAAATTCCAAATTTAGGTGTTAAAGGTTATTTATCAATTTTAATTGGAATTGCTGTTGCTGTAACAATTTTGCTATATATTAAAATGAAAACTTTAGATAAAAAGATAGAAAAGGAATCTCAAATATTTTCAGAGAAAAATGATGAAGATAAAAAATAAAAAAGTAATAATTATTAGTATTTTAATAGTTTTATTAATCGCAATATTTTTGATTTTAAAAGTCAAAGTTATTGATAAAATGACTCCAGGAATGGTTTATAAAAATTCAAAGAAAACTAGTTCAGATTCTTCTGAGGAGCATGCTGAAATTCCTACACCTGATAGAATTATTTATAAAAACCAAGATGGCGAATATATGATTTTTGAAAAAGGAACAAGTGATTTTTCTGATATTTATGATGAACTTGATCTTTCACTTTCAAAATTCATAGATGGAAAAGTTTATTCTGAAGACAAAATATCTGAAATGCAGAGTAATGGAAGTTTTATAGAATATGACTATGACACAATAAGTAAGAATTATGTGTTCATGTTTGACGAACCTGAAATTGGCTTAATAAAGCGACTTACAGATAGTGGTCAGGTTTTGCAAACTTCTTTAAAAGATAAAGAAAAATTGGTTAAAAGGCTTAATAGTTTAGTAAAATCTGACTATTTAACTAAATATGATTTTGATTCAGAATATAAATTAACTTCAGAAGTTAAATTTAAAGAGGTTGAGACTGCTTGGAATTTTGAAAAAACGAACACAACTGGAATATATAAAAAGATTATTAAAGATGATAAAACTGAATATAAAGCTTTGTTGAAACAATTAGCACTTGATAATATTCAAGAAATTTCTGATGTGGATTTTTCTAAACAAGACGTTGTTTTTATAGCATCACTTTATGAAGTTGATAATATTAAGAAAAACGTTGGAAATCTAAAATATAATTTAGGAAAATTTCACGAAGATTATGAGATAGATCTTTATATTGTTAGCAAAGTCGTAAACACGAACTGTTTATATTTCAATGTATCAGAGGATCAAAAATTGCTTGCATACGCATTTATAACTAAAACGCCTTACTATTCTAGTGAAGACCAGAAATATTATACAAATTTAACTGGAAACAAAGAAGAAGTAATTTCTTTGGACAAAGCAGCAGAAATTGCTGAAGAAGAAGCTAAAAAAGATATTTATCAATATCAGGGCTGGAAGTCTGTTTTTGTTGCAAGATATGACGAAAACGACTCTGTTAGTGGTGAATTAATTTCAGGCTTAGATGAGATTTCAAGATTATATAATTGGAACGAAGAATGGAAAGTCAAAGATTATACAGGAAAGCTTATGTGGAAAGTTAGATTAGAAGATTTGAATGATCCTTTGACAAGTTTATATGTTTATGTAGATGCTAAAACAGGTGAAATAATTGGCGCAGGCCAATCAAGCGATTAAATTAATAAAAATCCCACGGCTAAGCCGGGGGATTTTTATTTTTTAGATTAAACTAAAAACATACCATATAATAGTTATTAATCCGACTAAAATGAAAAGATATGGAAATACTTTGAATTTTAATTTATGAAAATATCTGTCTACCGCAAAAAGCCCGATTGTGCTTAACCACAATAATACTGTAGGATTATAACTGAATGCTGCTTTCCAGTTTCCTTTAAGTAAACTAATAGTGGCTCGTGTTAGGCCACAAGCTGGGCAACGGAATTTGGTTAATGCATAAAAATAACAGACAGTTCCATATTTAATTTGCATAAATGTAAAAAATATAATAATGAGAATGATTGCATATCTCATTCTATATAAATCTTTTTTCAATAATTCCATCTTTACATTTCCTTAATTAATCAGCTAGAGAAGCTAAAACTCCTGAAGCCATTAATATTGCAAATAAAACTACTACTACGATTAAAAAGCAAAAATATGAACGTGCAAAATTTTTCAAGTTTTTATTTTGTGTTCCTCCAAAAGCAAATACACAAAGTAAAATAAATCCAATACATGGAATAGAGAATAATATTTCATATCCGAAATATCCCCACATAGTAATTGGTTGATATTCACTAGGAATATTACTAAAATTTTCGTTTTCGCTCATTTTTGAATCCCCCTACATAAAAATATTTTCGACATAATTATATATTTTTTTAAATTTTGTGTCAATAAATAAATTTTTACACTAAAAATATTGACATATATTAACAAAAATGTTAATATACATATACTACTAAAGATAATGTAAAAAGTACGCTAAAGAAAGGAGTAATAAATGCAGCTAGATAGTTCAGACTTAAATAAAGAGAAAAAGAAACTTAAACGTTATCTAGATGAACAAAGGAAACTAGAAGAAATTATAGTTCATATAAAAATGTGTAATAATTATAAAGAACTAAAATATAATCCAATTTCCACTATTTTTGGTTTTGAAGAATTAAAACATGAACTTAATGGATATTGTGGTTTTAAATTAGGAAAAGTAATAAGATTAATTATAAGTGTAAATGAAACTGAAAATAAGGTTAAGATTGAATTTATAAGTATAAATCATTATGATGATTTTAAAAGAAAATTAAAAGAGGGTAAATAAAATGGAACATGTGAGATTTAAAGATTATTTAAAGGATTATCTAGAATTTAATAATATAGCTAATAAAGATTTTGCCAATAGAATAGGAATTACTCCAAAACATTTAATTGAAATATTATCTGGAGAAAGCGATATTTCATTTAATATAGCTGAAAATATTTCAATGGTAACAAATATTCCTTTAGATTATATATTGAAAATTGAGCAAAATTACAAATTAAGCAAAAGAATTGAATATTACTTATTGAAGCAAAACATAACTATTTCCAAATATTTGAATAAGTTTGATTACAAAGAATTAGAAGAAAAAGATTATTTAAAATTTACCGATAAAAATGATAAAGAGGAGATTTTAAAAGATATTTTAAAGTTTTTAAGAGTATATGATCCTCAAAAAATTTATGATTTAGAGACTAATAACATATATTTTAAAAGTAATAATGATAAAAAAGAATTGTTATTATTATGGCTTGAAAAGTGCTATAGAATTAGTTTAGCTCAAACTGTTAATGAATATAAAAAAGAAAATATTAATGTTTTGGTAGATTATATTAAAGACTGTGCCAAAAAAGAAATTTTTAATCAAAAAGAATTAATTTCTAAATTTAATGAAAATGGAATTTATTTAGTAATTCAGGAAGATTTACCAAATTCAAAAATAAGAGGAGCTTTTAGAATTAATAAAGATACACCAGCTATCTATTTAACATTGAAGTATAAAAAAATAGCGGATATTTATTTTGCACTTTTACATGAATTAGCTCATTGTAAGTCAGATTTTAATAGAGCAAAAGCTAATAGCTTGATTTCTACAGGCGATGAAACTTATGAATTAGAGCAAAAAGCTGATAAACAAGCTTATAATTGGATGGTAGATGAAAAATATTATAATATTATAAAAAATGACAATAATTATGATATTGAAAAAGAGAAAAACTGGCCTAAGGCCTTTATAGTATATAGGTTAGCAGCTGATAAAAAGCTAGCATATTCTTCAGCAAAATATCAGAAATATAATAAGGAAATTTAAATTGAAGGTAATTTTATGAATAATGAATTGAAATTTTATAACGAAATAAAAAATTGGGATTTTAGTAAAATAAAATATATTGAAGAATCATTAACAAATTGGAATTTCTATGATATTTTAAACGAAAAAGCGACTAAAGATTCATACATTTTAGACTTAGGAACCGGTGGTGGAGAAAATCTATTAAAGAATTTTCCAGATGCAAAAAAGATAATCGGCACTGATTTATCACAAGAAATGATAAAAACTGCTCAATTCAATTTAGAAAAATCTAAGAGAAAAAATATTGAATTTAGAGTCATGGACAATTTGAACATGACTGTAGAAAATGATTATTTTGACATCGTCGTTGCTAGACATACTTGCATTGATGCGAAGCAAATTTATAAATGTCTGAAAAAAGGCGGTATGCTTTTACTAAGAGGTGTAGACAAATTAGATTGTTTTGAATTAAAAAGAATGTACGGAAAAGGACAAGCTTATAGTGATATAAAACCAATAAGTCAGATTGACTACGAAAATATTCTAGATACGGGTTTTAAGAACGTCGAATTGGTTCCAATATACGTTAGAGAATACTATAAAACTAAAAATGATTTTATTGCTCTTTTGCTTAAAACCCCTATTTTGCAAGACTTTTCAGAGATATCTGAAAACGAAAATCTAGATGAAAAATTAGATTTATCAATAATTGACAATTACATCGAAAATCATAGGGAAGACAAAGGTATCTTATTAATTAGAAGATATTATGGAATTATGGCTTATAAATAAAGAAAAGGAGATGTCTTACATGGAAGTTTGGGATTTATATGATGAAAATAAAAATGTAACTGGACAATATTGTGTAAGAGGAAATGAAATTCCTGATAATTATTATCATTTAGTTGTTCATGTATGGATAAAAAATAATGAAGGAAAATATTTAATTTCGCAAAGATCAGAAAATAGACCTACTTTTCCCCTAATGTGGGAATGTGTTGGAGGTTCAGTATTAAAAGGCGAAAGCAGTCTAGAAGGGGCAATAAGAGAAACCAAAGAAGAAGTCGGAATAGATTTTAAAAAATCAGAAGGAAAACTGGTATATAGCAAAGTTAGAAAAACTGTCAATGGGAAGAAATTTAATGACATTATGGACGTATGGTTATTTGAATACAATGGAGAAATTAAATTAAAAAATGCGACAACTGATGAAGTGAGAGATGTTAAGTGGATGGGAAAAGAAGAAGTAAAAAAATTATTTGAAAACAATAAATTAGTTCCAACGCTAGATTATTTTTTGAGTGAAATAGATATATAGTGAAATAGATATATAATGAAGAAATTCCAACTGTTGCAAAGTTTACGACAGTTCTAAAAAGTGGGATAGAGGTAGAGGTGAAAATGGTGTGAAATCTCAGCTCTACCCCATATTTTTTACACTTTTTATTTACCGAACATTTGTTGTTTATTTTTTAAATTGCTGATTCACTCTTAAATCGTTTTTAAACGTTTTAACATTTTAGCTTTATAACTTGATGTTATTTATATTAAAATCCTTATAATTTGATTCTGAGATTTATGATCATCATATAATTTTATCATTCTAGATTTATTATTTTAATTCGTTTAAATCTTATTATAAATATTTATAGTTAGAATATCTTACTTAATTGCTGTGACTATATAATTTATCATATTTGGCCAAATATAAGCCTTACAGCCCCAATATATTGCTGTGCCTTGAAACCCTTGGTACAGGCCAAATAGGCAACGCGTCAGAATCGATTTTAAGGCGTTTTTATTTAAAAGTAATATAACTTGTTGTCTAAAAAAACCGCCCATTCTGGAGACAAGCCAATTTTGGGGCTTTTTTAAAAATTTATAAAAATAGGTGTAGATTTAAAAATATCGACGCACGAGAATCGATTTTAAGACGTTTTTATATTAAAGTAATAAAGTTACATTACTAAAATAATCAAATTAAAATATAAAATGATATGAATTGAAAAAATTATAATATAAAACTTAATAGAGAATAAAAAATATACAGATAATATAAATAAGAATAAGTAACTAAATAATATAACATAGTTAATAGTATAAGAGCCGGAAAGAGGCTAAATATAGCGGAGTAGAGGTATATAAATGAAATGTATATAACATCTTATTCCTATTTGCACAAAACTTTGATAATACAGACTTTTTTAAATTATATAATTAAATTTATATTATCTATTGACAATCCTTTTTTGATATAGTATTATACAAACAATAGTTCTTTAATATAGTGAAGATATATGTAATATTAAAAGTAATAATAAATGTAATAATAAGAACTAAATTTTTATAAAAAGGATGTGTTCTTATGGAAGAA
>CANQWQ010000026.1 GCA_947627595.1 uncultured Clostridia bacterium | reverse complement strand
GAAGAAATTGAATATATCCAAAATGCAATGCATGGAAATAAATAAAAGATAATTTATGTCACCTTATTTTAAAATATTCATAGTATATATTATAACGAATTATTGAATATACTAAATATTTTAAGAAAGGTGATTTTATTATGGAATTTGAAAATTTTGATAAAAATATGCAAGTTGAAATGAATGGCTTTATAGAGAATGGAAAACAATATGATATAGAGGTTAAAGTTCCAAAATCAAATAGAAATGTTGTTTTTGGAATTTTAAAAGATGAATATGGTGATCCAATAGAAGATGCAGTTGTTAAATTAATTGAAGTTGACAAAATGATGGGAAGAGAAGAAAGAAAACCAGTTTCTCATACTTTTACAGATGAGAATGGTGAATTTGTTTTTGGACCATTATGTCCAAATAGACATTATGATTTACAAGTTTGGGTAAACAGAGTAAAACATGTTAAGATTTGTTGTATAGCAAAACCTAAAAAACAAAAATGTTTAAAAGGCGAAAAAGTTGAATGTTGCAAAGAAGATTTTCCAAAAATCGAAAACAAATATGACACAGAAGAATATTGCCCATTATTAGACAAATAATAAATTAATTTAAGATATACAGGCAACAATCAAGCTCTTTAACTCATATATTAGACTGATATTGAGTTAAGGGGGAGATAAATTGTTTTTTCCGGAACCTTTAGAAAAAGACAAAGAGTTAGAATTTATACAGAAGTTTAAAGAAGGAGACGAAGAAGCAAAAAAAGTTTTAATAGAGAGAAACTTAAGATTAGTAGCACATGTTTGCAAAAAATATTCTAATTCTAAAATTGATCAAGATGATTTAATTTCGATTGGAACGATTGGTTTAATTAAGGGAATTAATAGTTTTAATCCAGACAAGAATATTAAACTTGCTACTTATACTGCTAGGTGCATAGAAAATGAGATTTTGATGTTTATGAGAACATCTAAGAAGCAAAAAGCAGAGGTTTATTTAAACGAGCCTATTGGGAAAGACAAAGATGACAATGTTGTGACACTTCAAGAAGTTTTAGAAAATGATGAGAGAAATATAGAAGAGGTTATAGATTTAAAGTTTAAGGTAAAAGAACTTTATTCTAAGATGAAAGATGTATTAGAGAAGAGGGAGCAAGAGATAATTGTTATGAGATTTGGGTTAGATGGAAATAAACCAAAGACTCAAAAAGAGATTGCCTCATATTTAAACATTAGCAGGTCTTATGTTTCTCGAATTGAAACAAAAGCTATAAAAAAGTTAAGTGAAAAGATAGAGAATTGAATAAAATTTCAAAATTTTCCTCATAATAGAAATAAGAGATTATTTTTGTTATGAGGAGATTTTTTATGAAACAAACTGTTAAGATTGGAATTGTTATGTTTATTGTTGCTGTAATTATAGGTTTTTTGCTTTCTAAATTTTGGGCAACTTTTGAAAAATTGAGCAAAGATACTTTAACTGCCCAAGAAGAGGCTATGAATATGACAGTTATAAATAGTAAAGAAGAGGGAAAGACTCGTGAGCCTGTTGTTATGCAGACAGCATCTTTAGAAGAAAAGATTGGGTCAGATACGAGACTTGTTTTAGAGAAGAGGTTTGAAGATTGCAAGCATACTGTAACTCGTGAAGTTGAGCTACCACCAGAAATGGTGAATCTTACTTATGATGATTTAAAAAAACAATATCCTGAATGGTCTGTAAAAGAATTTTCAGAGGACAAAGTTGTTTTATATAGATTAGCAGATGGCTTATGCGATGAGCACTTTGTCGTAAGAGATGAAAACGGTGTTGTAGTTGTTTATAAATTAGATGAAAATTATAATAAATCTTTATATGAAAAAACTGATATTTATACAGAATTTTTGCCTGACCAAGATGCAGATAGACTTGCTCAAGGTATATATGTATATACCATTTCAGACCTTAACAAAGAGCTTGAAAATTTAGAATAAATTTCATTTGCACACTATTGACTTATATGCTAAAATAATGTATTATAAGAATTACTGATTTATATGTAAATCAGAAAAGGAGGATATTTTAATGGCAATGAATAACATGGTGTGCTCAGTGTGTAAAAAGAATCCTGCAGTAGTTTTTATTAACAAAATCGAAAATAACAAGACCGAAGTTCAAGGCCTTTGCTATAATTGCGCTAAAGAAAGAGGAATAAACCCTCTACAAGTATTATCTCAAAATACTAATATTTCAGAAGACGATATACAGGAACTTTCAGAGCAGTTTGGGAATTTTATGAATGAACTTAATGAAAGTGTTGACATGGATATGTCTGATTCAGATGAAGACATGAAAAATCCATTTTCAGGAATCTTAAATTTGTTTAAAGGAACATCTGATAATGATGCTTCTGCAAATGCTGAAGAGGCTGGAAATTCACATAAAAAAGTTAAAGTTGAGAAAAAACAAAAAAATAATAAGAAAAGATTTTTAGATACTTTTGGAACAAACCTTACAGACCTTGCAGCTCAAGGAAAAATTGACGAGGTTATAGGTAGAGAACAAGAAATTCTAAGAGTTACTCAAATTTTAAATAGACGTTCAAAAAATAATCCTTGCTTAGTTGGTGAACCTGGTGTTGGTAAAACAGCTATAGCTCAAGGCTTAGCTTTAAAAATTGCTAGGAAACAAGTTCCAGCAAAACTTTTAAACAAAGAAGTTTATTTAATTGATATTACAGCAATTGTTGCAGGCACTCAGTTCAGAGGCCAATTTGAGGCTAGAATGAAGTCTTTAATTGAAGAGTGCAGAACATATGGAAATATAATTTTAGTAATTGATGAGATTCACAATATAATTGGTGCAGGTGATGCAGAACATTCAATGAATGCTGCAAACATCTTAAAACCAGCTCTTTCAGATGGAACGATTCAAGTTATTGGAACAACAACTTTGAAAGAATATAGAAAATATATTGAAAAAGATTCAGCTTTAGAGAGAAGATTTCAACCTGTTCAAGTTGATGAACCTACAATTGATGAAACAGTTGAAATTATCAAAGGAATCAAAAAATATTATGAAGATTTCCATAAAGTTTTAATAACAGATGACATAATTGATAAAATTGTTAGAATGTCTGAAAAATACATACATGACAGATTTTTACCAGATAAAGCTATTGATATAATTGATGAGGCTTGCTCTAAAATAAATCTTAACAATAAAGAACTTTATGAGCTTGAAATGCTTAAAAATGAGCTTGCTGTAATTGAAAGTGAAAAAGAAGATGCAGTTTCTTCTGATTCAATCGAAGATTATCAAAAAGCTGCTGACTTAAAGACTAAAGAATGTCAAATTCAAGAAAAGATTGAAGCAATAGAAAAAGTTTTAAAACCATCTGTTTTAACAATTCAAGATGTTGCTGAAGTTATTGAAAAATGGACAAAAATTCCAGTTACAAAAATTACTGAAGCTGAGACAGAAAAATTGCTTAACTTGGAAAGTTACTTACATAAACATGTAATTGGTCAAAATAGAGCAATAGAAGCTGTTTCTAGAGCAATTAGAAGAAATAGAGTTGGTCTTCAATCAACAAAAAGACCACCATCATTTATATTTGTTGGACCTACTGGTGTTGGAAAAACTGAGCTTGCTAAAAGTTTAGCTAAAGAAATCTTTGGAAGTGAAGATGCAATTATTAGAATTGATATGAGTGAATATATGGAAAGTCATTCAACATCAAAATTGATTGGTGCACCTCCAGGATATGTTGGATATGATGATGCTGGACAACTTACAGACAGAGTTAAAAGAAAACCATATTCAATAATCCTTTTAGATGAGATTGAAAAAGCGCATCCAGATGTTTTCAATATTTTGCTTCAAGTTTTAGATGACGGAAAGCTTACAGATGCACAAGGAAATACAGTTAACTTTTCAAATACAATTATAATAATGACATCAAACGCTGGATCAAACTTAAATAATAATTCAATAGGTTTTGGAAAAGGACCAATATTAGATTCTAACAAAATGGTTGATGCTTTGAAAAACTTATTTAGACCAGAGTTTTTGAACAGAGTTGATGAAATAATTCCATTTGATAGTTTAACAGAAAACGAATTAGTTCAAATAATTGACTTGCTTTTAGCTCAAACAAACGAAGCTTTAAAAGCTAAAGATATTAGTGTTGAGCTTGATGAAGGCGCTAAGAAATTCTTGCTTACAAAAGGAACAGATTTAAAATATGGTGCTAGACCTTTGAGAAGAACAATTCAAAATTATGTTGAAGATGCTTTGGCAGATAAAATTCTTAGAAATGAACTTATTGCTGGACAAAAGGTTCAAGTCACAATGAACGAAACAAATGATGGATTAAAATTTAATATAATATAATTCTTTGAACGAGGCTTCTACCAAGCCTCGTTTGAATTTTGGAAAAAGGGGACTGTCCCCTTTTCCCATTTTATTAAAAAAGCTTGAAATGTTTTTTTATAGATGATATAATGAGCACGAAAAAGTTTTCGTTAGAAAGGAAATTTTGAAATGAATAGTGTTACAAGAGCTTTGAGAAGATTTGTAAGTAAACTTACTGGAAAAAATAAAGTTGTATTTTTTATAACTTTGTTTTTAATTTGTGTTGTTGCAATTTGTATTGCAATATATGTCCAATATTTCTATAAAGATTATGACACAGATCCATTTATGCTTGGAATTCATATTGGCGAAAAGAAAACAAATGAAGAATATGCTACTTTAAAAGCAGATTTTAATAATTTATTTACAAACCAAGTTCATGTAAATAGCGAGAATTTAAAGGTTGACAAGATTAACACAACTCAAGACGTAGTTTACACTTATAATAAAGTTAAAAACCAAGATGAAAACTATTATGATGTTGATGTTAAAATTCCAGCTTTAAATATAAATTCTGAAGTTGCTAAAGAAATTAATTCTCAAATAATTGAGAAATTCGATAAAAAAGCCAAAGAAGTTATGACTTCTAGTGATGGCTTTACAATTTATAATGTTGACTATGTCGCTTATATCAATAAATCAGTAGTTTCAATTGCAATTAGAGAAAAAGCTAAAATTGGAACAAAGGGCGAAACAGTTACTGTAACAACTTATAATTACAATATTCCAGATAAAGAAGAAATTTCTTTAAATGATTTGATTAAGTTGAAAAAGACTGATAAATCTACTGTTCAAGAGGCAATTAAGACTTCAATTGAAGCACAAGCTGAAAAAAATAATGATATTGCTGAACAATATGGCGGTTTAGTTAGAAATCCAGAAGATAAAATGTATAAGGTTGAAAATAGCGAAAATTACTTTTTAACAGATGATGGATATGTATATATCGTTTATGATTATCAAGAGAAAAATACTAATGAAGTTGATGTTGTAATATTCTAATTAGGGCGAGGTGTTTTAGTTGCAAATAAACTTGATAATATTATTAGTAGCGTTTTTAGTACTTTTAGTTGTTTTAGAAAGATTTAATAGTTTGAAAACTTTACTAAGATTGATTTTAACAATTGCTTTTATATGTATTTACTGTAAAGAAATCGCTGATGGAAAAACAATCGGTATAGCTTCTTTAATATTAGTTGTCGGACTTTCAGCAGTTAATATTTTGATTAAAAACGGAATTCATAAAAAGACTTTATCAGAACTTATTTCTGTTCTAATAACTTCATTTGCTACAGGTTTAATAGTTTGGTTAGTTTCCAGAAGAGCAAAATTAAATCTTTTCAAAGACGAAGTTATGAGATTTAACGGGGTTAGAAGCCCAAATGGTGTTATGTTCGGACTTTATATAATTGTAACTCTAGGAATTTTTATGGATATTGTTTCTAGAATTAATTATCATTTAGATGAGGAAAAAGATAAAACTGCTGATATTACTTGGAAAGAACAATTTCTAAAAGGAATCGAAATTGGAAGAAAATATATTGGTGAAAAAATCAATACAATTATTTTTATGATATTAGGTGTTTCACTATTTTCAATTTGCATGAATATAAATAGAGATATAAAGATTTATGATATGTTAAAACAACATGAAATTTTTGCATATTTCTTGATTGCTATTGTTGCAAATATTGGCGTTCTTCTTTCAGTTCCAATAACAGCGTGTATTTATGCTTGTTTAAATAGAAAGAAAACAATTTATAAAACTGTTTCAGAAAATAAAGTTGATGGAAAGAGAAGCTTGAAATTATAAGGAAAAGGATCATTTATAATGGATAAAACCAAATTTATTTATGAAAGCTATGAAATTAGTGAAGATGATGAAAAGATTTATTTTCACTATAATTTTGAAATTGAAAATATATCTAAGTTTTCTACTATACATGAGATTTTAAAGAAAGACTTTAAATGGAAACATTTAAAGTCTAATGTTTTGAGAAATTTAGTTTTTAATATAGGAATGGTAGAAGCGATTAGCTATTATAAAGCTACTTGTGCAAAAGAATTTGTAATTAAATGTGGTTTCTTAGATGAAGCTCAATCCAAATGGTTTAGAAAGCTATTTTACTATGGACTTGGCGAATTTAGATATGTAAACAAAATTGATACTTCTGAAGAAGATTTTGTGGAATTTAAATCAGAAGGAGAAAAAATCGATTTAGAAGAATCTGAAACTCTTGACACTTCTGAAAACAAAGTTCTAGTTCCAGTTGGCGGTGGAAAAGATTCAAACGTGACTATGGAGCTTATGAAAAAAACTGGAAATGAGATTTTTCCATTTTTAATTAATGGAAAAGATAATTCTTACGAATGTGTTGAAGTTGCTGGGTTTGACAAATCACAAATAGTTGAAGTAAATAGAATTTTAGACAAAAATATAATTGAACTTAATAATAAAGGTTATTTAAATGGACATACACCTTTCTCAGCAATGGTCGCATTTTTGAGCTATACTGTTAGCTATATGTTGGGAATTAAATATATAGCACTTTCAAATGAAAACAGCGCAAATGAAGCAAATGTCGAAGGCTTAAATATAAATCATCAATATTCAAAGAGTTTAGAATTTGAAAATGACTTTAGAGAATATTATGAAAAATACTTAAAAGCTGGAAATACTAATTATTTTAGCTTTTTGAGGCCAATCTCAGAATTGCAAATAGGATATCTTTTTTCTAAATATCCTAAATACCATAAAGTTTTTAAGAGTTGCAATCTTGGAAGTAAGCAAAAACCTTGGGTATGGTGTGGAGAATGTCCAAAGTGCCTTTTCGTTTATACAATTTTGAGCCCATTTATTGATAGAGAAAAAATGGTAGAAATCTTTGGAAGCGATTTGTTCCAAAAAGAAAACTTAAAAGACACTTTTGTTGAGCTTTGCGGTTTTGGTGAAATCAAGCCATTTGAATGTGTTGGAACATATAGCGAAGTTAGATGGGCTGTAAGTAAAGTTATTGAGAATTATTTAAAAGAAGGAAAAGAACTTCCGGTTTTACTAGATTTTTATTATAAAAATTATAAATTAGAAGATACTACTTATGATAAATTAAAAACTTATAATTCAGAAAATAATTTACCAGCTGAATTTGAAAAGTTGTTAAAGGAGAGTTTATGACAATTGAAGAGTTTTTAAAAGATAAAAACATTGTTATATTAGGCTTTGGAAAACAGGGAAAATCTACGTTAAATTTTATCAGAAAACATTTTCCAGATAAAAAGATTACAATTGCTGATAAAAATAAAGAGATTGATAAAACAGGGCTTGACGAGAATGTCGAATTTAAATTAGGCGAAGATTATTTAAAAGATATTGATAAATTTGACTTAATTATAAAAGCACCTGGAGTTGTTTTGAAAGACGAAAATATTAGCTCTTTTAAAAATAAAATTATAACAGATTATGAGCTTTTGCTAATGTTCTCAAAAGGCTTTAAAATAGGAGTTACAGGAACTAAAGGAAAAAGTACCACTTCAACAGTTTTATATAATGTCTTAAAAGATCAAGGAAAAAATGTATTTTTGCTTGGAAATATTGGAAATCCGATTTTAGATTATATAGATGAAATTACAGATGATAGTTTCGTTGTAATCGAGGTTTCATCACACACTCTAGAGTTTGTTAAGAGCTCACCAGATATTTCAATTCTTTTGGACATTTTTCCAGAACATCTAGATCATGTTAATACTTTAGAAGATTATATTAATGCTAAATTTAATATTGCAGTAAACCCTAAAGATAGTAATAGATTTATTTTTAACGCTGAAAATGAGCTTATGAGAAATCATAAATTTAATTATCGTGAAACTGATGTTGCGGTTTGCTTAGAAAATGAGATTCCTCAAGATATTAAAGTTAAAAATGTAGTATATTTGAAAAATCGCGACATATATTTTAATAATGAATTTCTAATGAATGCAGATGAGCCTAGAAAAATAAAAGGGGAACATCAGCTTAATAATATGATGTTTATTTTAGCGGTTTCTCAAATTTTAGGCCTTGATTTAGATAAAACTGTTCAAACTATTAAAACTTGTGAACCTTTAGAGCACAGAATGGAATTTGCAGGAAGAGTTAATGAAATCGATTTTTATGATGATGCAATTGCAACGATTCCGATTGCTGCAATAAATTGTATAAAAACATTAGAAAACGTTGATACACTTATCGTTGGAGGAATGGACAGAGGAGTTCCACAAGATGAATTAATTGATTTTTTGAAACAAAACCAATTACGAAATATAATATGTATGCCAGAAACTGGAAACACTATCTATGATGCTTTAAAAGAAGTCAAACATTGTTATAAAACAGATTCAATCAAAGAAGCTGTTGAGATTGCTAAAATGGCTACAGAAAAAGGAAAATCATGCGTTTTGTCGCCAGCAGCCTCAAGTTATAACAATTTTAAGAACTTTGAAGAAAAAGGAAATCTTTATAAAAAATGTATTAAGTAACATAATATACTGTAAAAATTTACATTTTTTTACGGAATTATGTTTACAAAAGGAAAAATTAGTGCTATAATAGAATTGCTTTATGTAAATTTTGGGATATATAAAGTAAAAGGATAAGCATAATAGTAAAGGTACAGTGGATAAGTTAAGGGAGGATTTTAAAATTGAATACAAATTTTTTAGAAAATAACCATTTGGTGTTGGTTGGAAAAATCGTTAGTAGCCAAAACTACAGCCATGAGATTTACGGTGAGAAGTTTTATAGCTTCAATTTAGAGGTAATTCGTCTAAGCAACAACTCTGATATTATACCAATTACAATATCTGAAAGATTATTAACAGATGTTGATTTATCTATTGGTAAAGAAGTTGAAGTTGAAGGACAATTCAGAAGCTATAACAACTATGAAAATGAGAAAAACAGATTAATCTTGACAGTTTTTGCTAAAGAAATTAGAGAAGCTGAACCTCATGAAGAAGAAAAAGATGGTGCTATTACAAATGAAGTTACTTTAGTAGGTTATGTTTGCAAAAAGCCTATTTATAGACAAACTCCATTTGGAAGAGAAATCGCAGATTTATTATTAGCAGTTAACAGAGCATATAATAAATCAGATTACATACCTTGCATAGCTTGGGGAAGAAACGCTAGATTTTGCCAAAAGATTGAAGTTGGAACAGAAGTTAAAGTAGTTGGTAGAGTTCAGTCTAGAACATACGAAAAGAAACACGAAGACGGAACTGTTGAAACTAGAGTAGCTTATGAAGTTTCAATCGCAAGCATGGAAATTTCTGAAAAAGAAGATAACAATGAAGAATTAGTTGAAAATAATGAACAAATAGTTTAATAACTATTGACTTTTTAGATAATAAATAATAGAATATAACCATTATCAAGAGTGGACGAGAGAATCGGCTTGATGACTCCACAGCAACCGGCTTTTATAGCAAAGGTGCTAAAACCGACAAAGCGAAAAGCTTTGAATGATGATTTTATATAAAATCTAAATTAAAGCTTTGCGTTTGCAAAGCTTTTTTGTTGTATAAATATAAAATCACATGAAACGAAAAAATAGGAGGAACAAAAAATGAGAAAATTATTTACTTCAGAAAGTGTTACAGAAGGACACCCAGATAAACTTTGTGATTTTATTTCAGACAGTGTTTTAGATGCTTGCTTCGAAAAAGATCCATATTCTAGAGTGGCTTGTGAAACAGTTGCAGGAAAAGGACAAGTCCTTGTAACAGGTGAAATAACTTCAAAAGCAGATATTGATATTGAGAAAATTGTAAGAAATGCTATAAAAGAGGTCGGCTATGACAATAGTGAAACAGACATTGATTACAGAACTTGCAAAGTTTTGATAAATATTTCAAAACAATCAAGCGATATTGCTCTTGGAGTTGATAAATCTTATGAAGATAAAGAAGGAGAAAGCGTAAACTCAGAAGGTGCTGGAGATCAGGGAATTATGTTTGGGTTTGCTTGTAATGAGACAGAAGAATTGATGCCACTTCCAATAAGCTTGGCACACAAGCTTTCTAGACGTCTTACAGAAGTTAGAAAATCTGGAGAAATCAGCTATTTAAGACCAGATGGAAAAACACAAGTAACTGTTGAATATGAAGATGACAAGCCTGTAAGAGTTGATACTGTTGTTGTTTCAACACAACATTTAGAAAATGTAGACCTTGAGGTTTTGAAAAAAGACATAAAAGAAAAAGTTATAAAAGCAGTCATTCCAGAGAAATTTTTAGATGAAAACACAAAATATTTTATAAATCCTACAGGAAGATTTGTAATTGGAGGACCTTTGGGAGATAGCGGTTTAACAGGAAGAAAAATCATTGTTGACACTTATGGAGGATATAGCCGTCATGGTGGAGGAGCTTTTTCTGGAAAAGATCCTAGCAAAGTTGACCGTTCAGCAGCTTATATGGCTAGATTTGTAGCTAAAAATGTTGTTGCAAATGGATATAGTGACAAATGTGAAATTCAGTTTTCATATGCAATAGGGGTTGCAAAGCCAGTTTCTGTTTATATTGATACATTTGGAACTGCGAAAATTCCTGAAGAAGAGATAATTGAGAAAATCAATAAAACTTTTGACTTGACACCAAGAGGAATCATTGATAAATTAGACTTACGAAAACCGATTTATCGTAAAACAACAAATTATGGTCATTTCGGAAAACCAGATTTATCCTGGGAACAAATTGTAAAATTTTAAAGAGGTGAGTTGATGGATCCAAAAATTAGAAGTTTTGTTAAAATTGTTCAAGAGAGCAACAATATTGTTTTCTTTGGTGGAGCTGGTGTTTCGACTGAAAGCGGAATTCCAGATTTTAGAAGCAAAGATGGACTTTATAATCAAAAATATGATTATCCACCTGAAACAATTTTAAGTCATTCTTTTTTCGTTTCAAATCCAGAAGAATTCTTTAAATTTTATAGAGATAAAATGAACTCATTGAATGTTGAACCTAATATAACGCATATAAAGCTTGCAAAACTTGAAGAAGAAGGAAAATTAAAAGCAATAGTTACTCAAAACATTGATGGACTTCATCAAAAAGCTGGTTCTAAAAATGTTTTAGAACTTCATGGAAGTATTTTGAGAAATCGTTGTGTTGAATGTGGAAGAACTCATACAGCTGAATATGTTTTTAATGAAACAACTGGAATTCCTAGATGTCAGAGAAAAAGATGCGAAGGAATTGTAAAACCTGAAGTTGTTTTATATGAGGAGATGCTTGATGAAGAAGTAATAACTAAAGCTGTTGATGCAATTGCAAACTGTGAGACACTAATTGTTGCTGGAACGTCTCTTACAGTTTATCCAGCAAGTGGATTAATTAATTATTTTAGAGGAAATAATCTAATTTTAATAAATAAGAGTGAAACAAGTTTTGACTCAAGAGCAGATCTTGTTATAAATGAAAGCTTAGGAGAAGTTTTCGAAAATTTGTAATTTAATTTTGGGAAAAGGGGACAGTCCCTTTTTCCCAAATTTAGGAGGAAGTCATGAAAGTATTGGTAGGAACGCAAAATCCAGGAAAATTAGAAGGTGCTAAAAGAGCTTTTGAAAGATATTTTGACAATGTTGAAATTGTTGGAGTTCTAGTAGACTCAGGTGTTAGCAAAGAACCTTTAAATGAAGAGATTAGAAAAGGTGTTGAAACTCGTGTTGAAAATGTTAAGAAATATGCAAAAGAAAACGGAATTGATGCAGATTATTATATTGCTTCTGAAGCTGGATTTTTCAACACTTTTGGAATGTGGATGGACACAAACTTTGCTATGATTGAAGATAAAAATGGTTTTAAAAGTTATGGTTCTAGCGATTGTTTTGTTATGCCTGATAGATTGGCTGAAGAAGCGATTAGAACTGAGTTAAGAGATGTTATGAATAGAATATTTAATATGAAAGATATGAACAAAGCTGGAGGTGGAATCAATAATTTAACAGATGAAGCTATAACTAGAATCGATTTGACAGAACACGCTTATATCATGGCTTTGATTGAACATAGAAAGAAAGATTTTTGGAATTAAATTAGAATTAAAAATGGGAAAAGGGGACTGTCCCCGTTTCCCAAATTATTTTTCCTAGATTATGGAAACTAAATGTTGAAAAAGAAAATTCTTTGTGGTAAAATGATAGCCGTGTAATTTTAAGACACGATTTTTAAATAATAAAATACGAGAAAGGAAGTATTATTTATGAAAGATTATTTAGGTATTGAAGACATTAGAGCTTTAGAAGTTTTAGACTCTAGAGGAAACCCTACAATTCAAGTAGAGGTTGTTACAGAAGGAGGATTTAGCGGTGTTGCTATGGTTCCATCTGGTGCATCAACAGGTGCTTTTGAAGCCGTAGAATTAAGAGACGGAGATAAATCTAGATATTTAGGAAAAGGTGTTTTAAAAGCAGTTAAAAACGTTAATGAAATTATAGCTCCAGAGCTTGAATATATGAACGTTTATGATCAAGCTGCAATTGATAAAAAACTTATTGAAATAGATGGAACAGAGAACAAAGGAAAATTAGGCGCAAACGCTACTTTAGGTGTATCTTTAGCTGTTGCTAAAGCTGCTGCAAATTCTTTAGGAATGGAATTATATAACTACATCGGTGGAACAAACGCTAAAACATTACCAGTTCCAATGATGAACGTATTAAATGGTGGAAAACATGCTGAAAATACTGTTTCTTCACAAGAATTTATGATTATGCCAGTTGGAGCTCCTAACTTTACAGAAGCTTTAAGATGGTGTGCTGAAATTTATCATACATTAAAAGGAAT
>CANQWQ010000025.1 GCA_947627595.1 uncultured Clostridia bacterium | reverse complement strand
AAAGAAGAAATTTTAAAAGGATTAGTTTATGAATATTTTTTAGAAGGAAATAAATATATGATTTTAGATGGTTTTATAAACTTCAGAGTTAAGCCATACTTGGAAGTTTTAGATTATGTTGTAGATACTTCTGTTACAAATTTTGTTTTAGGATTGCAATAAAAAAAAGAATATGATAAAATTTTTTAAGATTTAAAATGGAGGAAGAAAAGTGTCAATATTTTTATTAAAATTAGTAGCTATATTTTTTATGTTTGTTGATCATGTAAAATATGCATTTCCTACTACTTACAACTTTTTTACACTTTACTTTGGAAGAATTGCTTTTCCGATTTTTGCTTTTTGCGCAATTCAAGCCTCTATTCACACAAAAGATATAAAAAAATATATAAAAAGACTTTTTATAGCAGGACTAATTTCAGAGATTCCATTTCTTCTTTTCTATAGATTGCCTACTATTAATAGTTTTGGCTTAAACATTGAATTTACATTGATTTTAGGAGTTATAGCATCACTTTTATTTGATGAAATTAAAGAAACAAAATTTGGAGTTTTAAAAGGATTATTAATTGTTATATTATTAGGAATCTCAGCAGAATATAGTTTTACAGATTATGGCTTTTTTGGAGTTATCTTAATATTTTCATTTTCTATTTTCAAAGAAAGCAAGTTAAAAACTTTTTTGGCTTCAGGTTCTGTTGTTAGTGGAAAATATATATATCGAATTATAAGATATGGCTTTGATACTTATTATGTTTGGAATTGGGTTTTCACATTAGTCCCAATATTTTTAATACTTTTATATAATGGTAAAAAGGGCAAAAACATCAAATGGTTTTTCTACATATTCTATCCATTACATCTATTACTATTATATTTATTTTCACCATATACATTTAATATATTTAATTTATAAACAGCCTTTAAAAGCTGTTTATTTTTTAAAAATTTTTAAATAATGATTGAAAAAAATTTTTATTAATGATATGATTTTTTAGGTAAAGAATGAATTTTATTTTTATAATATCGAAAGTGAGAAACAAATGGATGATGCCGTTGAACTTTCTGTTGCTTTAGAAATACTTAACAGAAAGATTGCTGAACTTAATATGAAAATAATAGATGGCGATAATAGTGATGAAACGCAAAAAATACTTGATAAATGTTTAGATTTAAAAGAAGAAATTTCTGGAGGAAATATGTCATCAGTAAAAGATATTATTGATGGCAAAGCGGGTATATGAGCAATATTAGAGAAAAGATCAAAGAAATAATTAAAAATGAAACTGAGTCAGGTCGTTTTTCTGTTTTAAATGATGGAAAATCTATTTTATTAATCGAGCAAATTATAAGAAACTATAAAAGAGAAGGTAAAATTGAAAGAACTAGAGCTAAAAATCAGGACCAAGATCAGAAACCTAAAGCAGAACTTCTTTTCATTGCTGCGCCTACTGGAGCAGGAAAAGATCATCTTGTCTCAAAGTTGAATTATCAAAACCATGAAAAAAAATATATTGAGCTTAATATGGATATTTTTAGACATTACTTTCCTTTATATGTTAAAAATATAAAGGCTTTGACTGATAAAGATTATGCTTCAATGACTAATGAGTTTTCATATGAAATATATTATACTGTTCAAGAACTTCTTTTGCAGGAATTTCCTGGAACAAATATAATAATAACTGGAACTTTAAGAGATATTGATTGGGTTGAAGATGTTTTTAAAAAGTTCAAATCTAATGATAAAACAGATTATACTACTAGATTAATAGGACTTTCTGTTCCACAAAAAGAAAGTGCTATATCTGTAATTTATAGATACTTATCTATTGTTAATACTCAAAGAACTAGACTTGATTTATTCCCTGGAACTGCTAGATATACATCAATGGAATATCATGATGAAACATTTAAAAAATATCCAGAAAATTTTGCTTATTTTGAAAGGTTATTTAGAGAAGAACCAGGAAAGTTACTAGACGGAATAGATGTTTATACTAGAAGTAAAACAATTTATGATTTTGAAGAAGACACAAAAGTATATTCTTCTGATGACGAAAATGATCAAAGAACTGCAGTAGAAGTTATAGATGAATTAAGAAATAGAGATTATGATATAAAATTTGAAGATTTTCTATTAATTGTAAATAGAATTATGGAAAATAAAGAATATCTAAAATCACAAGGAACTTTAAGAGAAATTGTTAGAACTTTAGCAGTTGTTTTAGACTATCCAAAAGTAGTTGAAAGGCTTGATGGAATGTCACTTGAAGATGATGACGAAAGCCCAGGAAAAAATTAAAATAAATTATTGAAATTCGCCTGAAAAAGTTATATAATACAGGCGAAATTATTTTATGAAACAATATTGAAAGGACATAAAAATATGGCAAACAAATATAGAACACATAGTTGTAATGAATTAAGAAAAGAAAATATTGGCCAAGAAGTTAGACTTGCTGGGTTTGTTCAAAAAGTTAGAAATCTTGGAAAAATGCTTTTTATTGATTTAAGAGACGAACATGGAATTACTCAAATTGTAGTTAATGAAGATTTATTAGATCAAACTAAAGATATTACTACAGAGTGTACTTTAGGAGTTCATGGAAAAGTTGTTGAAAGATCTAGTAAAAATCCAAATATAGATACAGGTGATATTGAAGTTGTAGCTAGCTCTTTAACGGTTCTTGGAAAATGTAGAAGTAGCTTACCATTTGAGATTAATGTTCCAGATCAAAATGTTAGAGAAGATTTAAAATTAGAATATAGATTTTTAGACTTAAGAAATGAAAGAATACATAACAATATTTTAAAACGTTCTAAAATTTTAAAAGATTTTAGAGATGAAATGAATGCTTTAGGATTTTGCGAAGTTCAAACTCCAATTTTAGCAAACTCTTCTCCAGAAGGAGCTAGAGACTACTTAGTTCCTAGTAGATTGCACCCAGGTGAGTTTTATGCGCTTCCACAAGCACCACAACAATTTAAACAATTGTTAATGGTTTCAGGATTTGAAAAATATTATCAAATAGCTCCATGTTTTAGAGACGAAGATCCTAGAGCTGACAGAAGTCCAGGAGAATTTTATCAATTAGACTTTGAAATGAGCTTTGTCGAGCAAGAAGATGTTTTTAAAGTTGTAGAACAAGTTGTTCCTAATGTTTTTGAAAAAAATACTGAAGGCTGGAAAGTAGATAAAGGTCCATTTATTAGAATTCCTTATAGAGAAGCTATGGAAAAATATGGAATTGATAAACCAGACTTAAGAAATCCATTAATAATTCAAGATGTTACAGATATTTTTAAAGAAACTGAATTTAAAGCTTTTAGCGGAAAAATTGTTAAAGCTATAATAACTAATAATATGGAAGAAAAGCCTAGAAAATTCTTTGATAATATGTCTGATTATGCTGTTCAAGAACTTGGTGCTAAAGGTTTAGCATGGGTTAAATTCGACGAGAATATGACTCCAACTGGTGGAATTAGTAAGTTTATAGATGAAGTAAGATCTAAAAAATTAATAGAAAAATTAGAAGCTAAAAAAGACTCAGCAATTTTCTTTGTTGCAGATGAAAAACTTGAAACTGCTCAAAAAATTGCAGGTGGAGTTAGAATTAAATTAGGTCAAGAATTAGATTTATTAGAGAAAAATGTTTATAGATTTTGCTGGATAGTTGATTTTCCAATGTATGAATTATCTGACGAAGGAACAATTGACTTTAATCATAATCCATTTTCAATGCCACAAGGTGGAATGGAAGCTTTAGAGACTAAAGATCCTCTAGAAGTTTTAGCATATCAATATGACTTAGTTGGAAACGGCTATGAATTAGCAAGTGGAGCTGTTAGAAATCATGATCAAGAAATAATGATAAAAGCTTTTGAAATTGCTGGATATACTGAAGAAGATGTAAAAGTTAAATTTGGTGCTTTATTTAAAGCATTTAGCTATGGAACACCACCACATGCTGGTTGTGCACCTGGAATCGATAGAATGATAATGCTTATGGAACATGAAGATAATATTCGTGATGTTATAGCGTTCCCTAAAAATAAAAAAGCTAGAGACGTTATGATGAATGCACCATCAAAAGTGTTTGATAAACAATTAGAAGAAGTTCATATCAGAATTGTTGAAGAATAGTTCTTATTTAAGGAGGATGTGAAAAATGGTTAAAAAGGCTTTTAAAGTTTTTTGGGTGATAATTATAAGTTTTATTTTAGTTGTAACACCAAGCTTTGCTGCTACTGGTAGAGTTACTGGTACAAATGTTAGAATTAGAGAAAGAGCAGATAGCAAGGCACCTGAAATCTCTGTTGCTACTAAAAACGAAACTGTTGAAGTTATTGGAGAAGAAGGAAATTGGTATAAAGTTAATTTTGAAACAATCACAGGTTATATTAGCAAAGATTACGTTGATACAGATTATACTTCTAGCTCAAGTTCACAAACAGAAACACCTGCACCTACAATTACAACACCTGAGCCAACACCAGAACCAACTCCAGCTCCAGCTACAAATACAGCTGAGCCTGAGCCAGATACTAATACTACTACACAGCCAGTAAATAACGCAGTAGCAAATACAGTAGAAAATAATGTAACTAATTCAACAAATGAAGTAGCTCAAAATACTGTTACAGATTCTGCTAATGAAGTTGAAAAAGAACAAAAAGTTAAATTTAGTAGTGAAGCAGATTTAAAATATTTACCAAGTTTTACATCTAGAACTTCTAGTAAAGTTACTAGTGGAGAAGTTTATACAGTTAAAGAAAATTTAAATAACTGGATTAAAGTTGAAAACGGAAATAATAGTGGATGGGTTTTAAAAGCTAAAGTTATAGCAACAGATGAGGATGTTACAACAACTCCAGAAACTCAAACTCCACCACAAGAAACAACACCTACTCAAGAACAACCACCAGCTACACCAACACCAGAAACCAAGAAAGGAACTGTTATAGTTCCATCAGCTAGAATTAGAAAATCTCCTAATGGTGAACAGCTAGATTCTCTTGAAGAAGGAACAGAAGTTACTATATTAGGTGAAGAAAACGATTGGTATAAAATTAGTGTTAATGAATATGACAGTTGTTATATTGCAAAAAGATTAATAAAAGAAAAATAGGGGGCTAATTACATATAAAGAGGTGATTAGCAATAGATATAATTTTTATTACAGCAAATTTAGTTTTAGAAATTTGTTTAGGGCTATATTATTCTAATATAGCTCTTTTTATTTTAGTAATATATTTTATTTTTATATTATTTTTTATCAAAAATAAAAAGAAGTTTATAATTTATTTTTTGATTTGTTTAAGCTTTTTCTTTGTATCTTATAATACTTGTAAGTCTTACGATAATTCGTTTGTAGACGGACAAGAATTTAAAAATAATGTAAAAATTGTTAGCTCAAAAGAAGAAACAAAATATAAAAATAAATATATTGTAAAATTTCAAAAATATAAGTTTATTTTGTATTTAAATAAAGACGTAGAATTTAAATATGGTGATATTTTAGAATTAAATGGAATATTTAAAAAAGCAAGTTCAAACGAAAATTTTGGAGGATTTGATTATTCAAATTATTTAAGACAAAATAAAATTTATGGAATAATAGAAACAGAAGAATTTTCTAAAATTGGTGAAGAAAAAGATATATTTTATTTTTTAGAAAATATAAAACAGAAGCTGAAAAACAATTTGAAAAATACATTTAATGAAAAAGAAAGTGGATTTTTAACAGGGCTTTTATTAGGTGATAAAAGTGAAGTATTAGATGAAACTACAAAAGATTTTAAAAATAGCAGTTTGTCTCATATATTAGCTATTTCTGGAATGCATGTAATATATGTGACTTTTGGAGTAAAATTTTTATTAGATAAATTAACTCAAAATCAAAAACTGAAAAATATTATTATGATTTTCTTTCTAATGTTTTTTGCGATATTTACGGGTGGTTCTCCATCATGTATTAGAGCTTGTATTATGAGTTCAATGTTATTTCTATCAAAAGTCGTTTATAGAAAAAATGATTTTCTAACAAGTTTATTAATTTCTTTAGATATTCTTTTAATTATAAATTGCTATAATATTGAATCTGTTGGAATGTGGCTTTCTTTTTTATCAACATTTGGACTTGGCTATATTAAATTTAAAAACAACAATTCTAAAAAGCTTTTAAAGAATCTTGTTTCAAGTGCAGAAGCATCTATTTCTTGTAATCTAATGATAATCCCAATTACTTGGAATGTTTATCATACTTTTTCTCTAACATTTATAATATCAAATTTGTTTACATCATTTTTAATCGGCCCAATAATAATTTTAGGTTACTTACATCTATTTTTAGGAGATTTATATATTTCGTTTATTGAGAAATTTCTATTAAATATTTTATTTAAAATTGCTGAATTAATAGGAAATTTAAGCTTTTCAAAAATATATGTTTCAAAAGTTCCAATAATATTTTGGATAATTTATTACATAGCAATAATTAGTGGAATATATTTAAATAATCATAAAGAATATATTTTGATTTTTATAAAGAAATTCAAAAAAAGATCAAAAGAAATTTTTTCTATCTTAATTTTTATTTTTTTAGTAATATTTATTTCTAACTTGGCCCCAGATTGTCTTAAAATCCATTTTTTAGATGTCGGTCAGGGAGATTCATGTCTAATTACAACACCGGCTAAAAAGACCATTTTAATTGATGGTGGAAATAATGAAGATTATGATAGTGGCGAAAATATAGTTGCACCATATCTTTTAAATAATGGAATATCCAAAATTGATTATTTGGTTGTTAGTCATGGTGATTCAGATCATATTGGAGGATTATTTTTTATATTAGAAAATTTAAAAGTTGAAAATGTAATCTTGGGAGTTCAAGATAAAAGCTATGATAATATTGAAAAACTTTTAAATATAATAAATTCGAAAAAAGTAAATTTAATTTTAGCAAAAAGAGGAGATAAAATTAATATCGAAGATAATCTATACTTAGACGTTTTATGGCCTGATGAAAATAATTTAATTCAAGAAAATTCAATAAATAATAATTCTCTAGTTTTTAAATTAAATTATAATAATTTTTCTATTTTATTTACAGGTGATATTGAGAAAATTGCAGAAGAAAAGATTTTGCAAGAAACTGATGAAAATCTTTTAAAATCAACTGTCTTAAAAGTTGCACATCATGGCTCAAAAAGTTCATCAATTGAAGAAATTATTAAAGAAGTTAATCCTAAAATTGCTTTAATAGGAGTAGGGAAAAACAATAAATTTGGACATCCAAGTACTGATGTTGTAAATCGAATAGAGTCGTTTGGCACAAAAGTTTTTAGAACAGATTTAAATGGCGAAATTTTAATTTCTGTAAATAAATTATCTGAAATAAAGATAAAACAAAAAGTGCCCTAAAAGAGCACTTTAATAAATTATACTTGTTGGAACATAAGAATCTGATGGAGGAAAAACAAATGGATCATCTGGCTTAGAAGTTTCTTTCAAATTAGTTATTTTAATAATTGGAACTTCTCCATAATAATCTCCTTTAGCAATATCTCCAGTTATTTCTATCCAAGTATCATTTGGAAGGCTTTCACTATTTTCATATTCACATAGAAAACCAACGACAACAGTCTGATTTTTGCTATTTATAATCATGTCTCTTGCTAAAATAAACTGATTTGGCTTTAAATCAGCAACTCTATATATGTAACCAGTAAAAGAAATTTTTTGACCAATATAAGTTTTTAAATCATCATGAACTTCTTTTAAAATATTACAATAATTTTCAGGAGTAATTTTTGCAATATCAGGAGAAGGAATAGAATAATTATTTTTTACAATTTCATTTTTATTTTCGTTTTTAACTTCATTTAAAATTTTGCAAATTGAGATTGCTAGAAGAATACAGCAAAAAACTGATATTAAAGCAATTAAAACCTTACTAAAAAACTTTTTATTAACTTTTAAATTATAAATAAACATTAAATCACATCCTTAAATTTGATATGCTAAATTTTATTTTTGATTTTATAAAATATGTTAGAAAAGAATAAAAAATCAAAAAAATTTCTCAAAATCTAGACATTTACATAAAATGGTGCTATAATAAAAATGCGTGTTGCCATGAAGGTAACACTGGATCCTATAAACCAAGTCCCCTAATACTGTCGGGGGCGCGACCTGAAAAAGGAGGAAAACATGACAGTCAAAAAAGCGTACAGCAAGATGGCACAACGTGCCAGCTATGGCGAGACCAAGACTAAGGTCACGGTCTTCCCGGAGGGTGTTGATGCTCTCCGTTCCCGGGGAATCGATGTAGAGGTCCCGGCGAAGTACAACCACGATGTCAGCAATCCTGGCCCGAAGAAGAACCCCATGAAGGTTACCGTGACCTGGGGCGAGGGCGGTAAGAAGGCTGCTCGGCATCTCTTCGGCACTGTTACCAAGCTCCGTCGCAAGCACGCGAAGAAGGCACGCGACATGGAGCGCAGGAACGCTCGCAAGAGCAAGGAGTGGTTCAACCACTACGACGAGGAGCTGGAAGATGTAGGCGACTTCGAGGATGAGGCCTACGACTTCGTGGAAAGCGATACCGTCGCTGTTGTAACGCCCTGATAAGGGGCTGTCCGGATAAGGCCTTTTAACAGGTCTAGCGGGGGAGCGTGAAAACGCTCTCCCGCGTCATTTTTTATTTTAAAATTTTTCATTTATAATTTCATTGACAATAAATATATAATTATAGTACAATTAATAATGTTAATTTATTTATACGAAAGGAAAATTGTTGATGGCTGAAAAGTTAGTTAATGCTATAATTGGTGCGTTTAGTGGATTAACATCAATGGCTTTTGGAAAAGAAATATTGGTTTTTGTAATTTCACTTTTGCCAATATTGGAATTAAGAGGTGGGCTAATTGCAGCTGCACTTTTAAAATTAAATCCAGTTACAAGTTATATAATTTCAATTATAGGAAATATAATTCCGGTTCCATTTATTCTATTATTAATAACTAAAATATTAGAGAAAATGAGAAATAGTAAAATCAAATTTTTAAATAAATTTGCAAATTTCTTAGATAATAAAGTTGAAAAACATAAAGATAAAATAGAAAAATTTGGATATTGGGGAATAGTTTTATTTGTTGGAATTCCACTTCCTGGAACTGGTGCATGGACAGGATCAATGATTGCATCTGCATTAAATTTGGACAAGAAAAAAACATTTGGAGCAGTTCTTTTAGGAATTCTTGTTGCTAGTGTAATCATGATGTTAGTTTCATTTGGAGTGCTTGCAAATATTATAAAATAATTTATCCAAGACTTTACAAAATTAACAAAAAGAGGTATAATATAACGCGAAAGCGTTATTTTACTTTAGAAATTTAAGTTATCTTAAATTAAATAGGAGGTAATAAAATGTTAGTAAAACCAAAAACAGAAGACTTACTTAAAAGAGTTGATAATAGATATGAGTTAGTTATAGCTATATCAAAGAGAGGTAGACAAATAATTGATGGAAGTCATCCTTTAGTTGATGTAAATGATGATGAAAAATCAGAACTAACTGTTGCAGCTTTAGAATTAGATAAAAATAAATTTAAAGTTGAAGAATCAGAAGACTAATTAAAAGGAATGAGAGATTATGGGACTATTTAAATCATATAGCGAAAGAGAAGTAAAAAGAATTAAACCTATAGTTAATAAAATAAATTCGCTAGAAGACAAAATATCAAAACTTTCTGATAAAGAGCTTAGAGCCAAAACAGATGAGTTTAAAGAAAGATTAAATAAAGGTGAAACCTTAGATGATATACTACCAGAAGCTTTTGCAGTTGTTAGAGAAGCATCAAAAAGAGTTTTAGGAATGAGACATTTTGATGTTCAGTTAATAGGTGGTGTTGTATTACATCAAGGTAGAATTGCTGAAATGAAAACAGGTGAAGGAAAAACTTTAGTTGCTACTTTACCTGTATATTTAAATGCTCTTTCAGGAAAAGGCGTTCATGTTATTACAGTTAACGAATACCTTGCTAAAAGAGATAGTGAGTGGATGGGAAAAGTCTACAAATTCTTAGGACTAAAAGTTGGTTTAGTTTTAAGTAGAATGGAAAAGAAAGAAAAGCAAGATGCCTATAATGCTGATGTTACTTATGGTACAAACAACGAATTTGGTTTCGATTATCTTCGTGATAATATGGTTATCAGTAAATCAGACATGGTTCAAAGAGGCTTAAATTATTGTATTGTCGACGAGATTGATAGTATTTTAATTGATGAAGCTAGAACTCCACTTATTATTTCTGGTAGAGCTGATAAATCTTCAGATTTATATAAAAGAGCTGATGATTTCGTTAGAAAGTTAAGCTGTAAAGTTATTGTTGAAGATGATATTAAAAATGAAGAACAACAACAAGATAACGAAAAATACGATTATATAGTTGATTTAAAAGCTAAGAGTGCTACTTTAACTGCAAAAGGTATTGAAAAAGCTGAAAGAGAATTTAACCTAGAAAACTTTAATGATGTTGAAAATTCAGACTTAGTTCATAATGTTACACAAGCACTTCGTGCACATGGAGTTATGAAAAAAGATATTGATTATATCGTTAAAGACGGCGAAGTTCTTATAGTTGACGAATTTACTGGTCGTATTATGTATGGAAGAAGATATAATGATGGTCTTCATCAAGCAATTGAAGCAAAAGAAGGTGTTAAAATTGCTGATGAATCAAAGACTTTAGCTACTATCACATTCCAAAATTATTTTAGAATGTATGATAAACTTTCTGGAATGACTGGTACTGCTATGACAGAAGAAGCTGAATTCCAAGAAATTTATAATTTAGACGTTATTTCAATTCCTACAAATAAACCATTAATAAGAATTGATAATTCAGATGTTATTTATAGAACAGAAGATGCTAAATTCAGAGCAGTAGCAAATGAAGTTAAAGAATCATATGATAAAGGACAACCAGTTTTGGTTGGTACTGTTTCAATTGAAAAGTCAGAAAAATTAAGCAAATATTTAAATAAAGTTGGTGTTCCACATCAAATCTTAAACGCTAAAAACCATGAAAAAGAAGCTGAAATTATTGCTCAAGCTGGTAAATATAAAAGCATTACAATTGCTACTAACATGGCTGGACGTGGTACTGATATTATGCTTGGTGGTAATAGTGAATATCTTGCAAAACAAGAGATGAGAAAAAATGGTTATGAAGAAGAAATGATTGAACAAGCTACAGCTTTTAATGAAACAGATGACGAAGAAATATTAGCTGCTCGTAAAACTTTTAAAGAATTAGAAGATAAATTTGATAAAGAAATTAAAGAAGAAAAAGAAAAAGTTATAGCTCTTGGAGGTCTTAAGATTATTGGTACTGAAAGACATGAGTCTAGAAGAATTGATAATCAGTTAAGAGGTCGTTCTGGACGTCAAGGAGATCCAGGTGAATCTAGATTTTATCTTGGAATGGATGATGACTTATTAAAACTATTTGGTGGAGATGCAATGAGTGCAGTTACATCAAAATTAAATGTTGATGAAGATACTCCAATTTATAGCAAAATTTTAACAAAGCTTATTGAAAGTTCTCAGAAAAAAGTTGAAGGTAGAAACTTTAGTATGAGAAAACACGTTTTGAGTTATGATGATGTTATGAATGTTCAAAGAGAAATTATCTATTCTCAAAGAAGAGAAGTTTTAGATGAAGCTGATATGCATGAATATGTTTTAAATATGATGCATGATTCTTGTCAAATGACTGTTGATACTTATTCTAGTGAATTAGAAGAAAAGAATGTAGCTCCATTTATGAATGAAGTTAGATCTACTTTTGGAATTTTATCATTAGAATCAGTTAATGGAGACAAAATTAGAACAGATAAAGTTTTAGAAGAACTTACTCAAAAAGTTGATAAAGCTTATGAAGCTAAAACTAAAGAAATTGGTGAAGATATTAAAAATCTTGAAAGATATATAATCTTAAAAGTTGTTGATGATAAATGGATGGATCACATTGACAATATGGATAGCCTTAAAAATGGTATTGGACTTCGTGCTTATGGCCAAAAAGATCCAGTTGTTCAATATAGAATTGAAGGCGGAAATATGTTTGAAGAAATGATTGCATCAATAAAAATTGATGTAACAAAACTTCTATTACATGTTATAAAAAAAGAAGGACCTTTAACACATAAAAGTAATGTTAAAGTTACAGGCGAAGGATTCGATAATAGTGCAATTGAAGTTGGAGAAAGAGCTCCAGTTGCTAATAGTTCTAGTGATTCTAAACCACAACCAATTGTAAATCATGGACCAAAAGTAGGACGTAATGATCCTTGTCCATGTGGAAGTGGTAAAAAATATAAAAACTGCTGTGGTAAAAATGAATAATAAAAACTGAAAATATGTTTAAAAATAGCTATGTAAAATCATAGCTATTTTTTATAAAAATTTTTTTGAAAGCGCATTGACATTGTGTCAGATATAATATATTATTGTACTGACAAAGTGTCAGAGAAAGGAGAAATTTTAATGAATCGTTTTGAAGAAAGTAAAGAAGTTTTTAATAAATTATTTGGAGATTTGCCAGATGCCAGTAAAGAAGTAGATCACGAGCTAATGGAAGTATTAAGAAGATTTATATTTGGAGATGTTTTTCACAGTAGTGATGAATTAACTATGAAAGAAAGAGAATTAATTACTGTTACAATGTTAGCAGTTTTACAAACTCTTCCTCAATTATCAGCTCATATAAATGGTGCTTTAAATGCAGGAGCTACACCAATTGAGATAAGAGAAGTAATTTATCAGTTAGCGCCTTTTATAGGTTTCCCAAGAACATTAAATGCAGTTAGTACAATGAATGAAGTTTTTAAATCAAGAGAAATTAAATTACCATTAGAAAATATGGGAACAGTAACAGATGAAACAAGATATGAGAAAGGTTTTGAGATTCAAAACCCAATATATGGAGATGAAATAAAAGAGAAATATCCTGATGTACCAGAGATTCCAAAGTATCTAACAGAGTTTGGATTTGGAGATTTTTATACAAGAAAAGGTTTAGACATCAAAACAAGGGAGCTTCTTGTATTAGTTGGATTAACAACAATAAGATCAGATACTCAAATAAAAGCACATGTGCTAGGAAATATTAAAGTAGGAAATTCAAAAGAGAAATTATTAGCCACAATGATACAATGTGTGCCATATATAGGTTTTCCAAATGCAATGAATACAATTAACATTATTAAAAGTATTTTATAGAAAGGAGAAAAAATGGAAGTTAAATCAGCAGATGAAAGAAAAGATGAAATTATAAATGCTTGCGAAGAATTATATCAAACTAAAAGTTTTAAAGAGATTACACTAAAAGATATAAGCGAAAAAACTACATTTTCAAGACCTTCTATATACAATTATTTTCAAACAAAAGAAGAGATATTTTTGGCACTTTTAAAAAGAGAATATGAAAAGTGGCTAAAAGATTTAGAAGAAATATATGTTAAAAATGATAAATTAGAAAAACAAGAATTTGCAAAAAAATTTGCTTTAAGTATTGAAAAAAGAAAACAATTATTAAAACTGATTTCTATGAATTTATATGATATGGAAGCAAATAGCCGAATTGAGCAATTAGTCGATTTTAAGAAAAGATATGGTGAATCATTAAGATCTGTTAGAAAGTTATTAGATAAATTCTTTAAAAATATGAGTGAAGAAGAAAAAGAGAAATTTATCTTTTCATTTTTTCCATTAATGTATGGAATATATCCATATACTAGTGCTACAGATAAACAAAAAGATGCTATGGAAAAGGCAAATGTTCCATTTAAGTTCTTTTCAATATATGAAATGGTTTATGAAAGTATAATAAAATTATTATAAATAAAAGGAGAATAGCTATGAGTTTATTTGGAGGAAAAAAAGAAAGTTACAAAGATAAGAAAAGTTTAGTAATTTACTTTTCAAGAGCTGATGAGAACTATGCAGTAGGGTATATTGATAAAGGAAATACAGAATATATTGCAGAATTTGTTAGAGATATAACAAATGCAGATTTATTCAAAGTAGAGCCACTTGTCCCATATAGCAAAGAATATAATATTTGTATCCAAGAAGCAAAACAAAGAGTTGGAAATGCTCCAATAAAAAATTCTATTGATGATATTTCTAAATATGAAGTAATTTATATTATGACACCTGTATATTGGGGAACTATGGCTCCTGAGCTTGAAACAGCAATTAAAGATTTGGATTTTACTGGAAAAACTGTTAGAGTTGTTACAACTCATGAAGGATCAGGACTCGCAAATGTTCCAAATGATGTTAAAAAAGTTTGCAAAGGAGCAAATGTATTAGATGACGCAATAGCAATTAGAGGTGCTGATTGTAAAAATGCTAGAAATAAAATAGAAAGTTGGGTATAAAAAATAATAAGAAAGGATGGTTAATTTTGAATACTTTATATTTTGATTGCTCAAGTGGAATTAGTGGAAACATGGTACTTGGAGCTTTATTAGAGATCATAGGAGATGAAAATTATTTATTAGAAGAATTAAAAAAATTAAATGTAAATGGATATAAAATCGAAATATCTAAAAAAGTAAAAAATGGAATAACTGGAACTTATGTTGATGTGGTAGTTGATGGAAAAGATGAATATGGACATGTTCATCATTTAGAAGAACACGAACATGAACACGAGCACCATCACCATGACCATGAACATCATCACGAACATAGAAACTTAAAAGATGTAAATGAAATTATTGATAATAGTTCTTTAAAAGAAGATGTAAAAGATTTAGCAAAAAGAATATTTTTAAGAGTAGCAAAAGCAGAATCTAAAGTACATAATAAATCTTTAGAAGAAGTGCATTTTCATGAAGTAGGAGCAATAGATTCTATTGTAGATATTGTTGGAACAGCTATTTTAATTAATAAAATAAATCCAGATAAAATTATTTCAAGTATTGTAAATGATGGATATGGATTTATAGAATGTGCTCATGGAACTATGTCTGTGCCAGTACCTGCAACAAGTGAAATATTTGCAGCTTCAAATGTAAAATTTAGACAAATAGATGTAGATACAGAGCTTGTAACACCAACAGGTGCAGCAATAATTAGTGAACTTGCTGAAGAATT
>CANQWQ010000024.1 GCA_947627595.1 uncultured Clostridia bacterium | reverse complement strand
ATTATGCCAGTTGGAGCTCCTAACTTTACAGAAGCTTTAAGATGGTGTGCTGAAATTTATCATACATTAAAAGGAATCTTAAAAGAAAAGGGCTTAGGCGCTGGTGTTGGTGATGAAGGTGGATTCGCTCCAAACTTATCAAATGACGAAGAAGCTTTAGAGCTATTAGTTGAAGCTATTAAAAAAGCTGGTTTAGAGCCAGGTAAAGATGTTTGCCTTGCTACTGATATCGCTTCTACAGAAATGTATGATGAAGCTAAAAAAATCGGTGAAGAAGGAAAATATTATTTCTGGAAAACTAAAGAATTAAAGACAGTTGATGAAATGATTGACTGGTTAGTTTCTTTAACAGAAAAATATCCATTAATCTCAATTGAAGATGGTTTAGCTGAAGAAGATTGGGCAAATTGGAAAAAATTAACTGATAGATTAGGTGATAAAGTTCAATTAGTTGGTGACGACTTATTTGTTACAAATACTAAGAGATTACAAAAAGGTTTAGATATGGGTGTTGCAAACTCTATATTAATCAAATTAAACCAAATCGGTACATTAACAGAAACTTTAGATGCTATCGAACTTGCTAAAAAACATGGTTATACAGCTGTTGTTTCTCATAGAAGTGGTGAAACAGAAGATACAACTTTAGCTGATGTTGCTGTTGCTACAAATGCTGGTCAAATCAAAACTGGTGCACCATCCAGAACAGATAGAGTTGCAAAATATAATAGATTATTAAATATTGAAAATCAATTAGGTGATTTAGCTGTTTACCCAGGTTTAAAAGGTTTAAATAAATAGAATAAAAATAGAAGTTGTTGGAGGTAGTAGCTTTGAAAGGAAAAAATTTAACTAGAATCTTAATGTCTATATTATTAGTGCTTCTATCTATTGCAGTAATAGTTATAGCATTTGTTGGAATTTATGTACCAAAACAAAACAAACTTAAAAACATAATTCCAGACTATAAATTAGGAACAGAAGTTGACGGAATCATTGAATATCGTCTAGTTCCTGATGATACTGAAGAAGAACAAGAAGTTTGGGTTGATTCAAAAGGAAATATTAGAGGTTATGTTGAAGATGGTTCTGAACATACTCATGAAGACGAAACCACTGAGGTTACTAGTGATTTAGAAGAAGCAGAAGATACTACTTCAAACGATACAGGCTTTAATGAAGAAGTTAGAACAATCAAAGCTAATGATGATTCAGTTCTAACTACTGAGAATTTTGAAAAATCTAAAAAATTATTAGAGAAGAAATTAGAAAATGCTGGTGCTACTGAATATGCAATCAGACTTGATGAAAAAACAGGTGAAATGGTAGTTGAATTATCTAAAAATGATGATGTTGCTACAATTTATCAAACTGCTATAGCTTCACAAGGAAAGTTTGATGTTATCGATTATCAAACAGGTGTCGTACTTCTAGATAGAAGCAATTTGAAAGATGCGCAAGTAGTTACAAGTTTAGATGATGAAACAAATTTATATGATGTATATTTACAATTATCTTTTGATGAAAAAGGCGCTGAACTTATTAGAGAGATAAGTAAAAAATATGTTGAATATACTGATAGCGACGGAAACACTCAAACAGATAGAATTTCAGTTAGACTTGACGGATCAGCAATAATGACAACTTACTTTGGACAAGAATATACTGATTCAGCTTTAAACATTCCAATCTTAAATGGAGTTGCTCCAGAAGATTTAAATGTTTCAGCAAAATCTGTTGATGATGTTGCTACTCTTTTAAGATTAGAAGAAATGCCAGTTAAATATGTTCAAGATGGTGGCGCTCTATTTATAGAGACAGGAATTTCTTGGAATATTATGACATATGTTTACTGGTCAATAATTGCAATTTTAGTAGTTACTTTATTAGTATTTATGATTAAGTTTGGACCTAGAGGTTTCTTAGCTGGAATCATGAATGCTTGCTTAGTTGGACTAGTTACTTTAGTTTTAAAATTTACAGAAACTGTAATTTCAATTAGCTCACTAGTTTCATTATATACAGTTATAGCTTTAAATATAATTTTCTTAATCAAATATTTAAAGAAATTGAAGAACGGAGAAAGCGATGGATACTCTTCAGTAGTTAAAAGATATTATTCAGTAATATTCCCATTAGTGATTGTATCATTTGTTTATACATTCTTCGTTAGTGCTACAGTTTCAGGCTTTGGAACAGTTTTATTCTTAGGCTTGCTATTACAAATAATTTATAATACTGCAGTTTTAAAATATGTGGTAGAAGTGAAATAAGGTTAGGAGGAAGAGAAGATGAAGAAAAATAAAATTGTACTTTTTGTTTTAGCTCTTATTTTACTAGCTGGTATTATAATGATTTGCGTAAAAGGTTTTAATGTTAGCTTAAGTTTAAGAGCACACGATACTTTAAAATTTGTTTTTGATACAAAATTTAATATGAACGACATTACAAAGATTTGTGATGATGTTTTCAAAGATAAAGAATATAAAGTTGAGACTGTTGAAGTTTTCTCAGACGCAGTTTATATTATAAGCCCAACAATCTCACTTGATGAGGAAAAAGCTTTACTTGAAAAATTAGACAACTTATACAAAACTGAAGAAACTCCTGAAGTAGCTGAAACTGCTCCAGAAGAAACTCCAGAAACACCTGAAGCTACAACTCCAGAGACAGAAGGACAGACTGAAACATCAGAAGATCCTGGTGCAGCTGGAAGTGCTACAGCAGAAAATACTGAACAATCAATTTTAGACAAATTAACAGTTGGAGATAAATATGATTTTTACCATGATTCAAAAGTTAGAATCTCTGACATGGTTTATCCATATTTGATTCCTTCAGGAATTTGTGCATTGATAATTGTCTTATATATTGGAATTAGATATCGTAAATTAGGAAATGTTTTCGTAACAGTTCTAAAAACTTTAGTAGAAATGTTAGTATGTTTCTTAACAATCGTTTCTATTATAGCAATTTGTAGAATCCCATTTACAACAGCTTTAATTCCAATCGTAATATTGCTAGTTTTAGTATGTTTATGTATAAGATTGCTTTTCTACGAAAGAGAATTAGAAAATTTATAAAATAATTAAAATATGTCCAGGTAATCTGGGCATATTTTTTTGTTTTTTACATAGCCTTAAATTAGAGGTGATGTAAGTGAACAGAGTTGGAGACATTGCTGTAATTGGAATGATTTTCGGAATGGCTGGAACAACTCTTGGAGGAGTTTTTGGGGCATTTGTAAATATAAAATCAAAGAGAATTATAGATTCGATTTTAAAAGTGACAGCAATTTTGATGCTTATAATTGTTTTTACTGATTTGATTCCAGAAAGCTTAAGATTTTCTAACTTAAGAGGAACAATTTGCGGAGCATTGTCAGGAATTTTTGTAATGTTTTTTTGTAATGAGATTGTGAGCGAAAAAATTCCAGCTCTTAACAAACATAGTAAAAGTCTATTAAAAGCTGGAATTGTAATTGGAATAGGCCTTGCAATTCATAATTTTCCCGAAGGTCTAGCAATAGGTTCTGGGTTTGAAGCCTCAAAAAAACTTGGAATATCGCTTGCTATAGCAATTTGCCTTCATGATTTTCCAGAAGGAATTGCTATGGCTGTTCCATTAAAGCAAGGTGGGTATGATAAATTGAAAGTTATTTTATATACTGCAATATCAGGTGTTTCAACTGGAATCGGTGCTTTAGCTGGAGCTTTAATAGGAGATGTTTCTAAGCAAGCAATAGGTTTGTCTTTGGGCTTTGCAGCAGGCGCCATGATTTACATAGCATCTATTTTAATTTTCCATAATACATATCGCTGAAGATTCCGCCTTTTTCAATAAGTTCATCATATTTTCCGCTCTCTTCGATTGAACCTTTATTTAAGACGATAATCTTGTCACAGTTCTTCAAAGTAGTTAATCTGTGGGCGATTGAGATAATAGTTGTTTGATTTTCTTTAGCAAGTTTTTCAATTTCGTTTTGAATATGTTTTTCTGAAGTATTGTCTAGTGCTGATGTTGCTTCATCAAGTATTAAGATTTTTGGCTTTCTTAAGAAAATTCTAGCTATTGCGATTCTTTGTCTTTGACCGCCAGATAAGTTGTTTCCGCCTTCTGAAACAGGGGAGTCAAACTTTTCTGGTAATCCGTTTATGTAGTCTAGAATGTAAGCTTTTCTAGCAGCATCTTCAACTTCTTCCATTGAGACTTCGTGATCAATTCCATAGCAAATGTTTTCATAAATTGTTCCTGCGATTAAGAATGGACTTTGAGGAACAAGTGCTATAAGTTCAGAAATGTCTTTTCTAGTTAGAGCTTCAATTGGTTTAGAGTCAACTATTATTTTTCCATAACCTTTTTCGAGTTTAGAAATTGCTTTTATCAAAGATGATTTTCCACATCCGCTAGGGCCTGCAATTCCTAAGAACATTCCTTTATCTATATCAAGATTAAAGTTATCTAAAATAACTTTGTCTTTGTCTTCATTATAATAGAACATTAAATTTTCAATTTTTACGATTGAGTCAGTTTTAACTGTTTTAGTTGTATCAACATTTTCAGGTAATTCTCTATATGAGAAGTCGTTTGGAATTTCAACCATTTTGAAAAAGTCTGTAGCTAAAACTGTGCACTCTGATAATTCATCAAAGATTCTGTGCAATTCCTCTAAAGGCTTGATTAACTGGTTAAAGCAAAGATATGCAGTTAAAACATTACCAACTGAAATTATATTTTTAGTAGCAAGATATGTTGAGATTCCTATAATTAAAACTGTGAAAACCGCTTGATTTATGAATTTTAAACAATCATATAAAGCCATAGCTTTATGATGTTTCATTTCTTTTTTTCTTAAAAATTCTGATTTATCGTCAAATCTGTTTGTCTCGAAAGCCACACTATCACTGATTCTTATGACTTCAATTCCATTAATTAATTCAACGATAGTTCCGTCCATTTGAGACTTGCTCTCTAAAAGTTCGACTCTAATTCCTTTTTGACTGCTAATTTGCTTTAATACTATAAAAACTCCTATTGGAATTACAAGCATCATAGGAAGTGCCAAAACTACTGGAAGAGTAATGAAAATTGTTATAATTGCAGCGATACTATTGAAGATTGCTGGCGCAAAGTCCATAAATAAAAGTTTTTCAAGTTTTACTGTTCCTTCTAAACAACGATTCATTCTTCCGTGAATGTTTCCGGTCATATTTTCTCTAAAATATGAAAGAGGTGCCATAAGAAGTGACTTTATAACCATTCCACGAGCTTGCTTTTCAGTTCTTGTGGCTGTGTCTTCAACCATAACTCTTCTCACGATTTTAATGATTTCGTTTGAAACGTTTACAATTAAAATTAAAATCAAGAATGGAATAACTTTAGCAAAAGCGATTTTTGTGTTTCTTGTTAAAATATCATCAGTTAACCAACCAATAGCTTTTGGAGTTATCTGAGTTAAAACAGCTGAAACAATCATTATTAAAACGATTATGGCAAACGAGATTTTTTGCCTTTTAGTTAAAATTTTATATAGTTTTTTCAAAACACTTTTGATCTGATTTTCTTTCTTTTCTTTTTTGTCTTTCATTCTAGCCCTCCTTTTTACAAAAATTTTCGCACAAACTTCGTTAATTATACCATATTTTAGGGAAAAAATCAAATTTGGGGACGGTTCTTAGGAGAGGAAAGAAAAAGGGGACGGTCCCTCTCAAGCCTTTTGGGGACGGTCCTTTTTTAAGAACCGTCCCCTTTCCAAAAAATTGCCAAAAACAATTGACAAATCTCGTCTAGATTAATATAATCAAAAACATAGAAAAAATATATTTTAAAAGGGGAAAAGATTATGTTTAAAGAATTTAAAGAATTTATTTCAAAAGGAAATGTTATGGATATGGCAATTGGTGTTATAATTGCCAATGCTTTTGCTGCTATAGTTACAGCATTTACAGAAAGTTTTATTCAACCATTACTTGGTTTGATTGGTGGAGCTGAAATCCACGGAACAATTCCTTTAGGATCAAGTGGTCAATCAATCAACTATGGTTCATTTTTAACAGCAGTTATCAATTTCTTGATTGTTGCATTTATCTTGTTTTTAATGATAAAAATTGTAACTACTGCTGAGAAAAAGAGCAAAGAAAAGTTAGAAAAATTTGCTGAAATGGCTGAAAAAACAGTTTCTAAGAAAATTGGAAAAGGTAAAAAAGCTAAGAAAGAAGAAGTTGTTGAAGAACCTAAAACAAAATTATGCCCATATTGTTTAACTGAAATTGCTTTCAAAGCTACAAGATGCCCACATTGCACAACAAAATTAGAAGGGTTCAAAGAGGAAATAGTTGATGATTAAGTTCTTAAAATCACATATTGGTGAAATTATAATTTGTTTAATTTTGGGTCAAGCTTTTGCGGCTTCAAACTCTTATCTAAGTAAAGCTCAAGCCACAATTGATCTTGGCCGTTATGTTAGTGATTTAAAATTAACATATTCAATAAAACTTTTTTTGATAGGTTTGTTATATTCGCTAGTCTTCTTTTTATTAGCAATTATTTTTAGAAAATTGCTAGTAAAATCAACTAAACTAAATTCTAAATTTGAAAACCTATATAAAAGTAAATATACAGTTCTAATTTTAACAATAATAATATTAATTTTCTGGACACCAATTTTAATTGGAATGTTTCCAGGAACGCTTATAAATGACACTTGGGGAGAACTTTCACAATATTATTACTCAACTTTTAATGATCATCATCCAGTTTTTGATACAGTTGTGCTTGGCGGAATAATAATAGGAATAGCTAAATCAACGTTTATCCAACATTGGCAAAGAGCATTTTTCGTTTTCGTAATCTTGCAAGCCATAGCAACAGCATTTTCATTTGCTTACACGATTTACTATTCAAAGAAAAAGTTAGATATAAATAATAAAGTTTTAACGATTACATTATTGTTCTATTCGTTGATTCCAATCTTTCCATTAGCTGTTCAAACAGTAGGAAAAGACGCGATGTTCTCATGGATTTATGTTTTATTTATAGTGAATTTTATCGAAATCGTTAGAACTAGAGGAGATTCAATCAAAACTCCAAAAGGATTTTTAACAACATTTATATTGTCTATGTTTTGCTGTTTAACGAAAAAAGTTGGAGTCTATATTTTACTAGCCTCATTTGTGATTTTGTTAATTTGCGAGTTTAAAAAACTGTTTAAGTTCTTGATTTTACTAATATCTAGCTTGGTTATATTAATGTTTGTTCTTTGGCCAATTGGCTTGAAAATGTTTAAGATTGCTAAAGGCGGGGAGCAAGAGAAATATTCGCTTTTGTTCCAACAAACCACTAAATATGTAATAGACCATCCAGACGATATTAAAGAATCTGAAAATAAGGTCCTTGACAAGGTTTTGTATTCTTATGAAGATATAAGTGAAAGATATAACCCAATAGATGCTGACAATATCAAGTGTTTTGGACAAAAAGGAGAAGACAAAGATTATATAGAATATCTTGGAGTTTGGATAGCTCAGGGCTTTAGACATCCAGTTTCATATATAAAAGCTACTTGCTCAATGCTTGCCGGAAATTTTTCAACTATTAAATATAAACCTTTGACAGACATGAGTTGGCACGTTCAGTTAAACCCGCTTGTAATGGACGAAAACGTCACAGAGAGATATGGAATTTTTGAAAAAACTTCTAATTTCATTTCAAAAGCATATGATATATCACATATTGGAAATATCTTAAATTATGGCTTCTGGGCAACACTTGCTCCTGCGTTTATTTGGATAACTTTGTTTAGATTTAGAAAAAATAAAGATAAAATAAAATGTTTGATACCAGTGGTTCCAATGTTGTTATCAATATTTTTGGGACTTTGGTTAGGGCCAGTTAGTGCTTCATATATGGAAGCAATGAGATATTTGTATCCTATAATATATACAGTTCCGCTAACGCTTTTGTGGTGCATGTATACAGTAAAACTTAACTCAGAAAATTAAAAATGGGAAAAGGGGACAGTCCCCATTTCCCAAAAATATAATATAATATATTAGTAGTGAAATTTAACTAAATTCGCTATTTACGCTAAAAAATAAGAAGGTAAAAACAATGGGAATTATTGTTCAAAAATTTGGAGGAAGTAGTGTTGCAAACGTTGAAAAACTAAATCAAGTAGCAACTAAGATTTTAGAAGAAAAAGAGAAAGGAAATGACATAGTAGTTGTTGTCTCAGCACAAGGAAAAACTACAGATAGGCTTATTTCAGAAGAAAAAGAAATTACTGAAAACGCAAACCCTAGAGAGCATGATGTTCTTGTTTCAGTTGGTGAACAAATTACAATTGCAAAACTTGCTATGCTTTTGCAAGAGAAAGGTTACAAAGCTGTTTCTCAGACAGGCTGGCAAATTCCAATAGTTACAAATAGTGATTTTAATAATAGTAGAATTAGATATATTAATAAAGATGCGATTCGAGATTTGCTAGCTAGCGGAAATATCGTTATAGTTGCTGGTTTTCAAGGAGTTGATGAAAACTTGAACATAACAACTTTAGGACGTGGTGGCTCAGATACAACAGCCGTTGCATTAGCTGCTGCTCTAGGTGCTGAGAGATGCGATATTTTTACAGATGTTGATGGAGTTTTCGTTACAGATCCTAGAATAATCGAAAACCCTAAAAAGATAGATAATATTTCTTATGATGAAATGCTTGAAATGGCGAGCTTAGGCGCAAAAGTGCTTCATAATAGATGTGTCGAGATTGGAAAAAAATATAATGTTCCAATATATGTTAAATCAACTTTTGAGAAAATAAACAAAGGAAGCCTTGTTTCAAGCCAAAAATCTCTTGAAGATTTAGTTATTAACGGTGTTGCAAAAGATGACAATATTTCTAGAATTACTGTTGTCGGAATAGAAAACAAAATCGGAAAAACCTACGAGTTGTTTGATATTCTGGCAAAAAATAATATAAATGTAGATATTATCGTCCAAGCCTTTGGAGAGACTTATTCAAAAAATATTACTTTTTCAGTTAATACTGTTGATTTGAATAAAACTCTAAGAGTTTTGGAAGAAAATAAAGATAGATTGAACTTCCAAGAAGTTACTCATAATGAGAATTTGTCTAAAGTTTCAATAATCGGTGTTGGAATCGCTAACAAGCCGGGAGTTGCGGCGAAGATGTTTGAAGCTTTATATGAAAAAAATATTAATATGCACATGGTTACGACTTCTGAAATTAAAATTTCCGTTTTAGTTGATATAGAAGAAGCAAACCTTGCAGTTAGCGCAATTTATAAAAAATTCTTCAAATAGAAAAGAGGGGACGGTCCTTAAAAAAGGACCGTCCCCTTTGTCTCCTTAGGACCGTCCCCTTATCTCTTTTTTTGGGAAATTTGGACCGTCCCTGTTCTAACCTCGGATTTACCAGCATATACTTATCATAAAGGAGGGATTTTTTATGATTATTGAAGATAAAAAAACATCTATTTCAAATCAAGATATCCATTTAGAAAATCGCGAAAAACTTAATATCAGCGGTGTTAAAGATGTCTTGAGTTTTGATGACCAAATGGTTATTTTAGAAACAGAGCTTGGACTTTTAACTATAAAAGGCGAGAACTTAAGAATTAATAAACTTAGCATTGACACTCTTGATGTCTCAATTGACGGAATGATTAATAGCCTAAATTATTCAGCTGTCGGCGACAATAAGAAAATCACTAAAGGAAATTCTTTTATAAATAAGATATTTAAATAAAGGAAATTTTAAAATATGAATGCTATTGAACAGTTAAGAATATTTAGTTTATTTTTCATAATAGGTCTTTTTTTAGGACTTTTATTTACAATTTTTAAAGAATTTCGAAAAAATTTTAAACTTTTAAATTCAAAAATCTTGGTAGATATACAAGACCTTGTTTTCCTTGGTATATCTGGGTTTGCGTTTTTAAAAAGTGTCGTAATTTTTAATGATGGAACCTTAAGATTTTACATTTTTTTCGCCACAATTTTAGGTTTTTTAAATTTTATGTTGACTTTATCAGAAGGTTGTGCTATAATTCTTCATGTATTTTTAAATACTGTATTTAAATTATTCAAAGTTTTACGAAGGAGAGATGATTTTAAATGAGAAATATTTTTAAATCTAAGAAATTATTTAGAATCATCATTTTAGTGATTATTATCTATACAATAATTTACTTCGTAAATCAACAAAAAAAGTTAGATAAATACGAGTCAGAAAAAGCTTATTATCAAACTCAAATTGATGAACTTAAAGCTGAACAAAATGAACTTAAATCAGAACAAAACAATATGAGTTCACCAGATTATATTGAGGAACAAGCGCGCGATAAGATGGACATGTATTATCCTAACGAAAAGATTTATATCGCTCAATAAGATTTTTTTATTCTTACAACTTCTCCAGAAAAAAATTGAAAAAGAGTTAAATTTAAAATTAAATAAGGAGGAATTGCCTATGTTTAAAACAAAAGGTAATGAAAATGATGAGCTTTTAGAGGAAAATACTGAAAGCGTTGATACTAATGAGGAGCAAGAAAGATATAATTTAATGAATGGAGATGACTCTTATACAGAGGGAATCTTAGAGATTTTACCAGATGGGTATGGTTTCTTAAGAGGTGATAATTATTTATCAACTCCAAAAGACGTCTACATTTCACCTGTCCAAATCAAAAGATTTAAATTAGAAACAGGTGACAAAATTAAAGGAATAATGAGAAAGCCACAAGATGCCGAAAAATTCCCAGCATTAATTTTCGTTGGAGAAGTAAATGGTGAGCACCCTGAAAAGGCTATGAAAAGAAAAAGATTTGATGAACTTATTCCAATTTACCCAAGTGAGAAGTTGAGATTGGAAACAGTTTCAGAAGACTATACAATGAGAATTATGGATATTTTGTCACCAATAGGAAAAGGACAAAGAGGAATGATAGTTGCACCACCTAAAGTTGGTAAAACTACAATTTTGAAAAAGATAGCTAATAGTATTTCAGAAAATAATCCAGAATGTGAACTAATTGTATTGCTAATTGATGAAAGACCTGAAGAAGTTACTGATATGAAGCGTTCTGTTAAGGGAGAAGTAATCTATTCTACATTTGATGAGCAACCTGAACATCATGTTAAAGTTGCTGAAATGGTGCTAGAAAGAGCAAAGAGATTAACAGAGCAAAACAAAGATGTCGTAATTTTATTAGATAGCATAACTAGACTTGCGAGAGCATACAATTTAGTTGTACCATCATCTGGAAAAACATTGTCAGGTGGTTTTGATCCAAGCGCGCTTTATAAACCAAAACGTTTCTTTGGTGCTGCTAGAAACACTGAAGATGCGGGAAGCTTGACAATCTTAGGAACAGCTTTAATTGAAACTGGAAGTAGAATGGATGACGTAATTTTTGAAGAGTTTAAAGGAACAGGTAATATGGAAGTTCATTTGAGCAGAAATTTATCTGAAAGAAGAATCTTCCCAGCTATTGATATCAATAAGTCTGGAACTAGACGTGAAGAATTATTACTTCCAAAAGAAGAGCTTTCAATTATTTATAAGTTAAGAAAAGCTATTTCTGGAATGCAATCAGCTGATATGACTGAAAAACTTATGGATCTTATTATTAAAACTAAAAACAATGACGAGTTTTTATCAGTCATCCAAGAATTATTAGATAATAATAATTTTTAAATTAACTATTGATTATACGATATTTTAATATTATAATTTTTAAAAAAGTTTATATATATATTTAAAAAGGAAGAAATTTATATGAGTGGAAAAAAGGCTAAGAGAGCTAGAATTAGTAATATTCAAGAAATTGAAAGTAAAATTGAACAAGAAAGAGAAGATATGAAAGAAGAGAAGAAGGCCAGAAAAAAGGGAAAAGCTTCTATATTCTGGAAAAAGTTTTTCATCTTTAACTTCATTCTTGGAACGGTTTGTTGTTATATTGGTTTGTTTGTAGTTTATGGACCAAATACAAAGTTTAGAAATTGGTTTATAACTACAGCCGAGATTTCAATGAGCCATCAATATTATGCTAGATGGTTCTATGATGAACCAACAATTAGCTTTGTTATGTCTCAAAACACTGTATCTGAAAGCAAAACTCCATCTGATGCTAGTTTATATACGATGGATCAAGTTGGAGTTGCTTCCGGAAAAGTAGAATATAAAAATGAATACGAAAGACAAATTCTTGAAAGAGACCCAGAACACTTTGATTATAAAATAATCGAATTTGAAGATGAAAAAGTAAAATCTGGAAGATCTTTTGATGGTTTCTTAGCAGTTATATATGATCCTTCTAGAGTTCATGCTGTTACTACAAAATATCTAGGAAGTAGAGGAGAATACGTAGTAGATATGGCTAAAAGAGTTAATGCTACTGTTGCTATTAATGGTGGAGGTTTCTATGACCCAGGCTTAAGTAGCAATGGAGGAATTCCTCTTGGAGTTGTTGTAGAACATGGAGAAGTTGTATGGACTGGAAATTATGGATTAGGTTATGGTGGACTAGTTGGTTTTAATCAAGATGACCAATTAATTTTATCAACTAACTGCAGTAAAAAGGAAGCTCAGAGATTAGGTTTAAGAGATTGCGTTTCATTTGGTCCATTTATAATTACTGATGGTGAACCTTCTAAGGTTTGGGGTAACGGCGGTTTAGGAGTTGCTCCTAGAACTGTTATTGCTCAAAGAGCTGATGGAATCGTTTTATTTTTAGTTGTTGATGGAAGAACAGGTCTTAAACAAGGAATAGATATTAATGATGAAATTGAAATCATGCAAAGATATGACGTAATAAATGCAGCTAACCTAGACGGCGGTACATCTAGCGTTATGGTCGTTAATGGTGAAATGATAAATGACCCAATAGATTCTAGAGGGCGACATAAAACGAGATGGATTTCTACAGGATTTTATTTTGGTTCTAATGAAGATGAGCAAAATGAGGTTGACAATAATGAATAATTCTACTAAAGGAGGAAAATTTTATGAGTAAAAAAAGAAAAAAGAAAAATGGTGGCTTATCGCTTGTTATCTTCATACTTGTAATTGCTGCTATTGGAACTGGAGTTTATTTTGCAAAAAATGGCAAAATGACAACCCCAACTTCAGCAGAAAATTCAAAACAAGGTGGAGAAGTTTCTAGTGATATCACTAGTAGTGAAGATAAAAAAGACGAAGAAGTCACATATTTAGCCTATCCTGACTTATCTGAAGAAGAAAGACAAGTTCTAGAAAGATATAGCAACAACAATGATTATAAAGTTATTCCTGTTAGTGGAAGCAAGTTTAAAGGCTATTTAGTAGCAATTTATGAACCTCAAAGAATCCATGCAGTAATCACTGGAAAAAGAGGCTCTGACGGCGAATATGTAGATAAGATGGTATCTGATAATAATGCTATTTTAGGAATAAACGCCGGAGGCTTCCTAGATCCTGATTTTAATGGCGATGGGGAAGAGCCACTTGGCCTTACAATCTCTAAGAATAAGATGCTAGTCACTGATAAATATCCTGACAAAAGAGGAGGAGTAGTTGGTTTTGATACTAACAACAAACTTGTCCTAGAAGCCTTAGATTCTAGCACTGTGGCTTCTCGAGGAATCAGAGATTGCATCTCATTTGGTCCATATTTAATCGTTAATGGCGAAGCTAAGCAAATGACTGGTAGTGGCGCATTTGGGCCAAAAGGAAGATCAGCTAGAAGTGTAATAGGGCAAAGGGAGGACGGAATCGTCTTACTTCTTTGTGTTGATGGCGATAGAACAAAAGGTGAAGGAGCCACTTTACCAGAAGTTATAGATATAATGAAAAAATATGGTACTGTAAATGCTTCAAACCTAGATGGTGGAACATCTTGCCAACTTGTAGTAGATGGAAAAATGATAAATGATCCAACATCATTAAATGGAGAGCACCGCTCAAGGCCTGTCGCAAGTGCATTTGTGCTTGAAAAAGATGGTCAAAATAATGGTGATAATTCAGCAATAAAATAAAGTAAAAAAATTGAAAAAAATGTAAAAAAACACTTGCTTTTTTAAGAGTTAAAGTATATAATACTTTTCGTAAAGCGAAATTTTACAAAAAAATTTTATAAGGAGGAATTTTTTGTGAAGAAATTAAGCAAAATTATTGTCGCTCTTGTTGTAGTTTTAGCTGTTACAGCTTTATTTGCAATCAAGACCGACGCTGCAACAATGGAAGAAATTACTTTCAACGCTCAATACTACTTACATGAATATCCAGACGTTGCAAGAGCCGTAAATAATGATCCAACTGCTGCATACGGACATTATATGAATAACGGTATTAAAGAAGGAAGAAGTGGAAGTCCATTATTTGATGTTAACTACTATGTTACATACAATGCAGACTTATACAAAGCCTTCGGATATGAAGAGAATAGAGAAAATGCTTGGGTTAGTGCATATAATCACTTTGTAACAACAGGTGTTAATGAACTAAGACCAACATCTAGATATTTCGACGTTAAATATTATTTGTCTGGAAACGCCAATTCAGATTTAGCTAACGCAGGATTAACTTCTAGACAAGGTTATGATCATTACCTTGCTAGTGGTATATATGAAGGTAGAGATACAAAAGAGGGAATTGATATGAGCTGCTATATCGGACGTTATGCCGATGTTAGAAATGCTTATGGTTTAACAGTTGGACAAAGAGCTGGTCAACCATACAAGGATGTTGCTATGCATCTATTCATGTTTGCTGACGATGATGCTAGACTATATGCTCACACTCCTAACGTTTTAGTTCAACCTGTTAAATGCGGTGAGACTGGTACAGCAATTTACATGTGCCCTTGTGGTGAAGAATCTACTAGAACTGAAGTAGAAGTTACTTCTCCATTAAGCCATGAATATCAACCAGCATTCGTATGGAACATCGAACAAGATACAAAATCTCCAGTAGTTAAGAAAGTTGAAGTTTCTGCAACATTAACTTGTGCTAACTGCGGTGATGTTATCGAAGATGTAGCTGTAACATACGACAAAGAAGGACATGATTACAAAAAAGCTACTTGTACAGAGAACGGATCAATTTCTTATACTGCTAAATTCACATATAATGGAAAAGCATATGAAGAAACAAAAGTAGTAACATTAACAGCTGGCCATACAGTAACATATG
>CANQWQ010000023.1 GCA_947627595.1 uncultured Clostridia bacterium | reverse complement strand
CTATCCGCGACTCGAACGCGGGACAACTTGATTAAAAGTCAAGTGCTCTACCACCTGAGCTAATAGCCCATCACCATGTTTGCGCAATTTGGTTTATAACCTCAACGCTTTTCTATAATACTATCTTTTCGGGAAAAAGTCAATACTTTTTTAAAATTTTTTGAAAATTTTTTAATTTAATTTTAAGCAAATAAAAATTCCTCTTTCTCAAGAGGAATCTTTATTTTATTAATATGTTAAATTTTCCATTGCTCTTTTTAATTTTGAAAGCTTAACATTTGCAGCTTCTTCAGTTTTTTCTTTAACTCCCATATAGAACTTTAATTTTGGTTCTGTTCCAGATGGTCTAACGCAACACCAAGCATCATCAGCCATTTCATAATATAAAACATTTGAGTTTGGTAAATCTGTTTTTGATTCTTTATTTGTTTTATAATCGATTATAACTTCTTTCTTATAATCTCTAAAACTTTCAACTTTATATCCTGCAATTTCTTTTAATGGATTTTCTCTAAAACTATTAACTAAATCTTTCATCTTTTCAGCGCCATCAGCACCTTTTAAAGTTATAGTTAATATATCTTCTTTATAATATCCATATTTTTTATAGATATTTTCCATTTGATCAACTAAAGTTAAACCTTGTTTTTTGTAGAATGCAGCAGCCTCACATAATAGCATTACAGCCGTAATTCCGTCTTTATCTCTTGCGTGAGTGCCAACTAAACATCCATAACTTTCTTCAAATCCGAACATATATGTATTTGAACCAGTTTGTTCGAAGTTTCTAATTTGTTCACCTATATATTTAAATCCTGTTAAAGTTTCAATGAATTTTAATTTATATTCTTTTGCAATTGCTTTTGCTAGGTTTGAAGAAACAATAGTTGTAACTAGAGCTCCATTAGCTGGAATTTGGTTTCTCTTCTTTTTTTCAGATAAAATATATTCAGCAATTAGAAGTCCTGACATATTTCCTGTAAATGGAGAATATTCACCAGTTTTTGAATTTTTAGCATATACACCTAATCTATCAGAATCTGGATCTGTAGCTAAAACTACATCAGCATCAACTTTTTTAGCTAATTTTAAAGCTAATTTAAATGCTCTTTTATCTTCAGGGTTTGGATAATCAACTGTTGGGAAGTTTCCATTAGGCATTTCTTGTTCTGGAACTACATAAACATTTTCAAAACCTAATTCTTCTAATATAGTTTGAACTCCAATATTTCCAGCTCCATGAAGTGGTGTATAAACAATTTTTAAATCTCTCATTTCATGAATTACGTCTCTGTTGATAGATTGTTCTTTAATTGCTCTAATATACATCTTATCAAGAGCTCCACCAACAATATTGTATAGTTTCTTTAATTTGGCTTCTTCTAAAGTAATTCTCTTAACTGATTTATAATCTTTTACTTTGTTTACTTCTTCAATAATTCCTTTGTCATGTGGTGCAACAATTTGAGCTCCGTCTTCCCAATAAACTTTGTAACCATTATATTCTGGTGGATTATGGCTAGCTGTAATCATTACACCAGCAATACAACCTAATTCTCTAACAGCAAATGATAATTGTGGAACTGCTCTCAATGTCTCAAAAATATATGTTTTTATTCCGTTAGCATTTAATGTTAAGGCTGTTTCTCTAGCAAATTCTGGTGACATATTTCTAGAATCGAAGGCAATAGCTACTCCTCTATCTTCGCCATCTTGTTTTATAATATAATTTGCTAAACCTTGAGTGGCTTTAGTAACAGTATAAACGTTCATTCTATTTGTACCATTACCAATAATTCCTCTCATTCCAGCTGTTCCAAATTCTAGGTCTTTATAAAATCTATCTTTAATTTCAGAATCATTTCCAGCAATTGTTAATAATTCTTGTCTTGTATCTTCGTCAAATACAGGGTTTGTGCACCAATCATTATATTTATTCATGTATTCAACTTTAGCAAAATAATCTTTATATAATTTTCTAGCTGTTTCAGGGCTATCAGCACCTTCAGCATTTTTAATTGGAGCAAATTCTTCTTCTCTCTTAACTCTTAAAACTACAACATCTTCAAACATTTCATAAGAGTCAAATATAAACATTTCGAATTTATAAGCATTTGGCTTTTCTGCTTTAACAAGCTTTCCTTGACTATCAATATAGTTAGCTTTTTTAACTGCTATATGATAAGGAAGTTTAACTTCAGAAACTTTTTCTAACCCTTTAATATTATATAAGTGGAAAACGGCATTTGCATCACCATAAACTAGTGAACCATAATCATCTCTTAGATTTGCCATTTCTTCAGAAATTTCAGTGTATTCAACAACACCTACTTTTTTATTTTTTCTACAAAATACACCAACTTTTTCTTTAGGATCAGTTTTTTCAACTGTTTTAACGGCTCCTAAAACTTTATTAGTAATTGACATTCCTATTAAAAGTGGATCAACTGGTTTTACTAAAACATTATCAACACCATTAATGAAAACCCATTCAATTCCATTATCTTTCATCTCATCAAGAACTTTTGAATTTTTCATTGATTGAAGTGTTCCACCATGGCCATTTGCAGCTTCTTTAACAAAACCGCTTTCTTCAAGTAAAATTTTTCCATCCATATCAAGCATTGGTAGTTCGCCTTGTTTAAAGAACTTAACAGAATCTTTTGGATATCCAAAATAGTCATGTTCTTCGAAGAAACTAATTGTAGCTTCATTATTTTCTCTACTCGTCATTATGTACCATGGAATAACTGTTGCGTATTGTTTCCAAGCTCTTTTTAAAGTATCACATAAAGCTTCGAAAATTGATTTATTATTTTCTATATCAAATATATATGTTCCTTTTGGTCCAGAATGTCCAAGTCTTGTTCCTTGGCCACCAGCCATTGTAACTACTGCAAATTTATGATCTTTTATTGCTTCAATTCCTTTTTCTTCATAAACTTGTCTTTCACTAACAGTAAGTCTAGATTTATCAGTGTGTTCTATTGGTTCAACTACGACATTTCCTAAATCTAAAGGCTTTTTAGTAGTTTCATATAAATCTTTCATTAATTCAAAATCGATATTTTCGATTTGATCTAACAATTTTTCTTTTTGGCTGTCATTCATCTTATCGTAAAATAATAATAGATGTTCTTGGCCATACTTTTTTAACAAGCTTTTAACTTCTTCTAATTTTTTCATGTTATAAAAATTTTCTCCTTTCGCATTAGCCAATGTTATAAATCTAACAATAACACAGTTATATACTATTTTTTATTTTTAGTCAATATATCTTGTGCTTGCGAAAGCTTTACTTCCCTATGAAAAAATAGAATTTTTTATTTTTATTTTTAGACAAAATTTTCTTTTTCGATTTTCTCTAAACCTTTGGTATTTAAGATTTTTGAATAATCAGAAATTTTAAAATTTTCATTTTTGGCAATGTCGCTAACATCAAAACAATTAACTAATGTGAAATTTGTGTGAAAATTTACAAGCAATCTATTTATTCTATCTATAAAATCATCTTTCCCTGCAACTATTACAACATCTTCATCTTGAGCATTTTCAAATTTTTTTGATAATTTATCAAACCTTGTTTTTTTCCAATCAACCTCATTAAAAACCTTTTGATTTTCCCAAAATTCTTTATTTGTAATAATTACTTTATTAATAATTTCTTCTAAATCTTTATCAAAAAATGTTATTACTTTTTTTCCTTCGTTAATTACTCTATATATGTATGGAACAATCATTACTGCTAAGTGATAATCATTTACACAAAAAGAACATATCATATCTTCTTGACTATACATATTTAGACTCCCCTCCTAAAATTATCTTGTATTAATTTTATAATTACATATAAAAAACGTCAATCAAAACCGTAGTCTTTATTTCGACAATTTATTTATTGTATATTTTTTCCATTTCTAGAGACAATATTTTTGTAAAATTTAAACTTTTAATTTTTGAAAGGATTTTTATGAGAAAAATTATTTTTAAAATATTATTTATTATTTTATTATTTTTAAGCTTTATTTTTATAAGTAGTCGTTCATATTCTAAGGCTGTTTTTGAGAATTTATCTTCAAATATTTTTAGACTACATATTGTAGCAAATTCTGATTCTAAAGAAGACCAAGAATTAAAACTTAAAATTAGAGATAATATTATAGATTTTTTAAAAGAAAAAACTAAAAATTGCAAAACCAAAAATGAAGTTATAAAAATTACTTCTGAAAATATAATAGAGCTTCAAAAAATAGCAATTTCAACTATTAAAGAAAATGACTATGATTATAATGTAAAACTTGAAATTGGAAATTTTTATTTTCCTACAAAATATTATGGAAATATTTCTATGCCATCGCGGAAATTATGATGCTTTAAATATTAAAATTGGTAAAGCTAATCGGTAAAAATTGGTGGTGTAGTTTATTTCCAGCTTTATGTTTTACAGACGTTTCAGATGGTTTAGTTTCTGATGAAGCAAAAGAACTTTTAGATGAGAATTTAAGTAATGAAGAAGTAGATTTATTATTTGGAAAAACCTCTAAAATCAAGCTAAAATTTAAGTTGCTTGAATTTTTTAATAAATAATTAAATTTGCTTATAATTAGTTATAATAAAAAAGTATTGTCAAATTTTTACTTTTATGATATGATTTGTGTGCTTGTGGTATAATTACCGATTTATAAGTATCATATGGGGGGAAATACTTTGGAAAAACTAATAATAACTGGCAAAACTCCGCTTAAAGGTGAAGTAACTATTAGTGGTGCTAAAAATGCCGCTGTAGCTATACTTCCAGCGACTTTATTAATAAATGGAGTTTGTACTATTGAAAATTTACCAAATATTAGTGATGTAAAATTATATTGTAATATATTAGAAACACTAGGTGCAAAAATCGAATGGAAATCTGAACATGAAATAACTATTGATACTAGAAATATAACATCTAACAAGGCTCCATTAGAAACAACTAGAAAATTTCGTGCATCATATTATTTAATAGGAAGCTTACTTGGAAGATGTAAAGCTGCTCAAGTCGGAATTCCAGGCGGATGTAACTTAGGAAACAGACCTATAGATCAACATATAAAAGGTTTTGAATCATTAGGTGCTGTTGTTGAAGTTGAAAATGGTAATATTAATGCAAAAGCTAAAAAACTTGTTGGAAATTCTATATACATGGACGTTGTTTCAGTTGGCGCTACAATAAATGTTATTCTTGCTAGTGTTTTAGCTGAAGGAATTACAACAATAGATAACGCTGCTAAAGAGCCTCATATAGTTGACTTAGCTAACTTTTTAAATACTATGGGCGCTGATATTAGAGGTGCCGGAACAGACGTTATAAAAATTAGAGGTGTTAAAGAGTTAAAGGGAAATGCTACATATTCAATTGTTCCAGATCAAATTGAAGCAGGAACATTTATGTGTGCTGCAATTGCTACAAAAGGTGATATAGTTATAAAGAATTGTATTACAAAACACTTAGAGTCTATAACAGCTAAAATCGAAGAGCTTGGCGGAAATGTTGATGCAAACGGTGATCACTTAAGAGTTTGGTATACAAAAAGACCTACTAAAGTTAATATAAAAACTTTACCATATCCAGGTTTTCCAACAGATTTACAACCTCAAATGGGTGTTGTTTTATCAACAGCTCAAGGCACAAGCATTATAAATGAAAGTATCTGGGAATCTAGATTTCAATATACAGCAGAATTAAATAAAATGGGTGCACATATTACAGCTCAAGGAAAAACAGCTATTTTTGAAGGAGTTGATTCTTTACTTGGAGCTCCTGTTACTGCTACAGATTTACGTGCAGGCGCTGCTTTAATTATTGCTGGAATTGCTGCAAAAGGACAAACTGAAGTATATAATTTATCACACATTGATCGTGGATATGAAAATATAGAAGAAAAATTCAGAAAACTTGGAGCAAAAATACAAAGAGTAGACGAATAAATTTACGAAAGGATGAAAATGCTAGATTTTTGTAGTTTATATAGTGGTAGCTCTGGAAATTGTTTATTTGTAAAAACTGAGAAAACCAAATTATTAGTTGATTGTGGAACAAGTTTAAAAAAAGTTCAAGAAGGACTAATTGAGATTGGTGAAAAAATCGAAGATATTGATGCAATTTTAGTTACACATGAACATGTTGATCATATTAATAGTTTAGGAAATGCATCAAAAAAATTCGATATTCCTGTTTATATAAATTTTGAAACATTAGAAGCAATACCAAATCAAAAAGAAAAAATTGAAACACATAATCAAAAAATTTTTGAAATTGGAAAAGAATTTAAAATTGGCGATTTAGCTATAAATTCATTTTCTATTCCACATGATGCTGTTAATCCATGTGGTTTTAATATTTATAATAATAAATCAAAACTTACGATTGCTACTGATTTAGGTCATATTACAGATGAACTAATTGATAATATGAAAGGAAGTTCTTTTATATTACTTGAATCAAATTATGATGATGAAATATTAAAATATTCTAAATATCCATATTCTCTTAAAAAGAGAATTGCTGGTCCAAACGGACATTTATCAAATGATATGGCTGGAAAAACAATAACTAAATTAGCTAAATCTGATTTAAAAGAAATAATGCTAGGACATTTAAGTAAAGAAAATAATTTTCCAGAACTTGCATATCAAACAGTTATCGAAGAATTACAATCAAATAATATTGATATTAATGAATTACGTTTGAGTGTAGCTAATAGATATAATCCAACTAAAGTAATAAAAATCTCTTAAGACATACTTAAGAGATTTTTTGTTTTTATAATTTTAATAATTTATTTATTTTCTTTATAGACATTTTTATTAAAAATTTTCTAATAAAAATAAATAAAATTATTGTCATAATTATTTTAAATAAAATCATTCTATCACCTCTTTGTTTTCATCAAAAAAGTTAAAGAATTAAGTTGTTAAGCTAGATTTTAGCACAAGAATTATTTTAAGTCAATTAAATTTTCATAAGTCCTAATTTAAAAGCTAAGCAGGAAGTTATAACTCCAATAAAATCAGCAATCAAGCCAATTGTAAGAATTTCTTTTATATTTTTAACTTTAATTTTTGAACTATAAACTGATGCAACATATATTGTTGTTTCTGTTGAACCCATTATACAAGAAGCAATTAATCCAATTTTTGAATCAACACCATATTGTTTCATAAGATTTGTTGCAACTGCTGTTGTTGTACTAGCAGAAATCGGTCTTAATAATATTAATGGTGATAATTCTTTTTCAATTTTAAATAAACTAAAAATTGGACTAATTAAATTTGATAGAAAATTAATTATTCCTGATTTATTTAACATTTCTACTGAAATAATTAATGCTAAAAATGTTGGAAAAAGGCTTATAACAATTTTTTCTCCTTCTACTACTCCTTCAAAAAATAATTCTAATACATTTTTCTTTTCTATTATTCCAAATAAAATTGTTATAAATAAAAAAATTAAAATTGCTATATTACTAAAAAACGTTATAAATCTCATTTTAACTCCCAAAATAAAGTCTCATATAAAATTATATGAGACTTTAATAAAATTATTAAAATATTACATTATTCTGATATTAAAATTATTTCAACCGTTTTTTCATATTTTGTAATATCTTTATTATTTATTTTTTCTTTAGATATTACTAATTTTTCAACATTTTTCTTAAATTTAATTATTTCGGGTTTATCAATATCTGTCATAACCTTTCTCCCTAAAATTTTTAAGTTTTTTGCTTTTATTTTTTTAATAATGTGTTTGAGTATTATACTATTTTTTAGAAAATATTTCAATATAAAAGTTTAAAAAACATTGATTATCCCCTATGTTTTGCGTCTTTTACTACTAAGATAAAATTTAGTTATAATAATCATAGAAATAAATGTTATAAAACTTGAAAACCATACAGCAAGAATAATTATGGATGGATTCTTAGAATTTAAACTTGTTCTTATTGAGATTATAGTTGTTGGAATTAATTGAATTGAAGCTGTATTCATTAATATAAATAAAATTTGATTATCTGTAAGTTTATTTTTATCTTTATTTTCTCTTTGCATTTCTTCAACTGCTTTTAAACCACATGGTGTTGCTGAATTTCCTAAACCTAATAAATTTGAAGTAATATTCATACTTATATTTTTATACATTTCAGAATTTTCATCTACATTTTTAAATAATTTTTTAATTATTGGATTTACAAGGAAATTAATTTTATTTATTAAGCTTGTATTTTTAACTATATTCATAATTCCATTCCAAAAACACATACTTCCAAAAAGAGTAATTACAAGTGAAACAGCTGACTTCATTCCATCAAAAATTGATGAATTAACACTTTCAAAACTTCCTACAATAATACTATAAATAATTGAAATTAAAATAAAAAAACACCATATAATATTTAGCATATTTTCTCCTTTGCTAAATTATATGATGTAATTTTTTTATTTATTTAAAAAATATTGATAAATTTCATTTTTGCTTACATTTCGGTCTTTAGCAATTTTTTTTATAATTTCTTTTTTATCTAAATTTTGTTTTTCATAAAAATCATAATGTTCTTCTAAAGACATTTCATTTAAATTTGAAATTTCAAATTCTTTTTTTGATTGATTAGCACCATCCACAATTACTACAAATTCGCCTTTTACGTTATCCCCGATTTGTTCCAAAATTGTGGAAATTTTTCCTCTTAAATATTTTTCATGAATTTTAGTAAGCTCTTTTGCAAGTACTATATTTCTGTCTCCAAAAACCTCTAACATGGCTTCTAGAGTAAATTTCAATTTATGTGGTGCTTCATAAAATATTAATGTTCTTTTTTCAAATTTAATTTCTTCTAATTTATCTTTTCTTTCTTTATTATTTGCAGATAAAAATCCTATAAAACTAAATTCTCTTGTTGACATTCCTGAACCTATTAAACCATTAACAAAAGCTACACAACCGTGGAATTGGGATTATTTCTATATCATTTTCGATAGCATCTTTTACAATTTCCTCGCCAGGATCAGAAATTCCAGGAGTTCCAGCATCTGAAACAAGCGCAATATTTTTTCCTTCTAATAATTTTTCTATTAAAATTGGACTTTTCTTTTTTTCAGTTTGTTTATAATAACTAATTAATGGTTTATTTATTTCAAAATGATTTAATAAACCTAAAGTATGTCTAGTATCTTCAGCTGCAATCAAATCAACTTCTTCTAAAACTTTCAAAGCTCTTAATGTAATATCTTCTAAATTTCCTATTGGAGTAGCAACTAAATATAATTTTCCGTTTCATTTTTTCTCCTTATTATAAATCTTATAAATTTCGTCTGTATATTCCCCATTTTCTTTATATACTATCAATGGTTCTATGACTTTTAAAAATTCTCCTGAATATTTTACTCCTTTAATTAAAACTAAATTTGGTTTTTCACCAGCTTTTGGATGAACAAATCTAATTTCTTTTGGTTCTAATTTATTTTTTCTCATTAAATATAAAATATCAACAAGTCTTTCTGGTCTGTGAATCATATAAAAATCACCATAATCTCTTAGCATTTTAAATGATTTTTTAATAATATCTTCTAAGCTACATTTTACTTCATGTCTAGAAATAAGTTGTTTTTCGGTTTCACTTTTTAAACCAGAATTATTTTTTTGATATGGTGGATTTGTAACAACAACATCAAAATATTCGTTAGGAAAATAATTTTCAATATTTAAAATATTATCATTAATTATTTTTATTTTATTTTCTAAATTATTTAATTCAACACTTCTTTTAGCCATATTAGCAACATCTTCTTGAATTTCAATTCCTACTATTTCTTTTGCTACTGTTTTTTCAGAAAGTAAAATACTAATAATTCCAGTTCCAGTCCCAATATCTAAGACTTTAGAATTTTTTTTGATTTTTTTTGCAAAATCTGATAACAAAACACTATCAATTCCATATTTAAACCATTTTTTGTGCTGAATTATTTTTAAGCCTTTAAATTCTAAGTCATCTATTACTTCGTCTTCTTTTAATTCTATTTTTCCCACCACTTTCAAAATTTGATAAAAAAGATTATAACACAAAAATAAGGCTTTAGCAATCAATATCTTAATATTACTCTGTTTTCAAAAATTCATTTCTTAAATCAATTGAATCTTCTTCAAAACCTTTTACTTCTTCTCCTTCAATTAAAAACTTTACACTTTGAACTTCATTTAGCTCTGTTAAAGTGTTTACAATTGTTGTAATCATTTTTGCTTTTTGCGAAGCATCACCTTCTGCATTATTTACAAATTCCTTTGAAAAATTAATTGTTGCGCAACTTTTTTCAACTTTCACATCTAAAACTTTTGAATTTTCTGGAATTGTTTTTTTCAAATTTTTATCTTTTGGACCTTCAATTAACATTCCTATTAAAACTAAATATGGATCTCTTAATAATTCTTTTGAATCTATAATTCTATTTTCACTTTTTATATTTCCTTCATTATCTAGGAAATATAGTGTTATCAAAGTTTTTCTTAATTCACTATCAGAAATTTCGACTTCTGGAATATATTCGTTAATTATTTCTTCATTTTTATTAAAAACAGTATTTACAACTATCATATAAATGAGTCCAATAATTAAAAGTGTTAAAAAAATTCCCATAAAAATCTTCTTTTTCATATATTATCCTCCTTTGCTCTAATAATATGCTTGTATTTAAAAGTTAGAACAAACTTCTCAAAACCTTAAAATAACCTTAAATTAAAATAATTTTGGCAAGATTATCAATTGACAAATTCGCTAAAACATTATATATTAGTATAGTGCTTTGAAAAAGAACAGAAAGGAAAATGTTGATGGAGAAAGATTTACTTTTAGTTGGACTAGACGTAGGTTCTACAACAATTAAAATTGTAGTTATGAACAACAACAAAGAAATAGTATATAAAGATTATACTAGACATTTGTCAGACACTAAAAACACTATGTATCAAGTCTTAAGTAAATTATTAAAAGATTTTCCAAATAATAAATTTAAAATTGCATTAACAGGCTCAGGAGCTCTTGAAATTTCTAAATTACTAGGAATTAATTTTATTCAAGAGGTTATCTCTTGTAAAAGAGCAGTTGAAAAATACATACCTAAAACTGATGTAGTTATTGAGCTTGGCGGAGAAGATGCAAAAATAATTTATTTTGATAAATCCATAGAACAGAGAATGAACGGAACTTGCGCAGGTGGAACAGGTGCATTTTTAGATCAAATGGCATCACTTTTAAACACAGATACAGCTGGTCTAAATGAATATGCAAAAAATTATAAAACAATTTATCCAATTGCTTCTCGTTGCGGAGTTTTTGCTAAAACTGACATTCAACCACTTTTAAATGAAGGTGCTGCAAAAGAAGATATTTCTGCGTCTATTTTTCAAGCAGTTGTTAATCAAACAATATCTGGTCTTGCTTGTGGAAGGCCAATTAGAGGAAATGTTGCATTTTTAGGAGGACCTTTAAATTATTTATCAGAATTACGTCAAAGATTTATTGAAACACTTGAATTGACTGATGATGAAATAATATTACCAGAAGATGCTCATCTTTTTGTTGCAAAAGGTGCTGCTTTAGATGCTGAAAAGACTAAAGAAATTTCTCATGAAGAATTAGAAAATAAATTAAAAAACTTTAAAAATGCTAAATATTCAGAAAGTAAGCCTTTAGATCCTTTATTTAAAAATGAAGAAGAATATAAAGAATTTAAAGAGCGTCATAATAAAGAAAAAGTAAAAAGAGTTCCTTTAGAAGGATTTAGAGGAGATTGTTTCTTAGGAATTGATGCTGGTTCAACAACCACAAAATTAGTTTTAATTGATGAAAATGGAAGTTTATTATTTTCATTATATGGAAGCAATCAAGGAAATCCTTTAAAAAGTGTTATATCAATGCTTAAGGAATTATATAAAGTTTTACCAAAAGAAGCAAAATTAAGATTTAGTGGCGTCACAGGTTATGGTGAAAAATTAATTCAAACTGGTTTAAACGTTGATTTAAATGAGATTGAGACTATTGCTCATTATACAGCTGCCAAAGAGTTTTTACCTAAAGTTAATTCAATAATTGATATTGGTGGCCAAGATATGAAATATATTAAACTTAAAAATGATGCAATTGACAATATAATGCTAAATGAAGCTTGTTCATCAGGTTGTGGATCTTTTATTGAGACTTTTGCAAAAAGCTTAAAATTAAGTATTGACGAATTTGTTACAGAAGCTATCAAATCTAAAGCTCCTGTTGATTTAGGTTCAAGATGTACAGTTTTTATGAATTCTAAAATTAAACAGGCTCAAAAAGAAGGTTTTGGAGTCGGTGATATTTCTGCTGGGCTTTCATATTCTGTTATTAAAAACGCAATTCAAAAAGTTATGAAAGTTAGAGATGTAAATAGTTTAGGAAAAAATATTGTTGTTCAAGGCGGAACTTTTTATAATGATGCTGTTTTAAGAGCTTTTGAATTAATTACTGGAAAAAATGTCATAAGACCAGATATAGCTGGACTTATGGGTGCTTATGGTGTTGCTCTTTTATCAAAAGAACAATATAATTCAAATCTTGATATGACTTATTATTCTACTATTTTAAAAGCTGATGAATTAGATAATTTAGATGTTAAAATTTCACATGTTAGATGTGGAAAATGTGAAAATAATTGCAGTTTAACTGTAAATAAATTTGGAAATGGAAAAACTTTTATTTCTGGAAATAGATGTGAAAGAGGAAGTGGAAATATTTCTCAAAATATTGATTTTCCAAATATTTATAAATATAAATATGAAAGATTATTTAATTATGAGCCATTACCAGAAGAAAAGGCTCCTCGTGGGACAATTGGAATTCCTAGAGTTTTAAATATGTATGAAGATTATCCATTCTGGTTTACTTTCCTTACTAAGTTAGGTTTTAGAGTAATTATTTCAGAAAAAAGTACTCGTGCAATTTATGAAAAAGGAATGGAATCAATGCCATCAGAATCAGTTTGCTATCCAGCAAAGCTTTCTCATGGCCATATTATGAGCTTAATTGAACAAGGAATTACTACTATATTTTATCCATGTATTCCATATTCTAGACAAGAATATGAAGGCGTTGATAATCACTATAATTGTCCAATTGTAATTTCATATTCAGAAGTTTTAAAAAATAATATTGAAGAATTAAAAAATAATAAAATTAAATTTATTAATCCATTTTTACCAATTGATAATATTAAAAATTTAGTTAAAGTCGTATATGAGCTTGACTGTTTTAAAGAATATAAATTCACAAAAAAAGAATTAACTTTAGCTGCAAAAGCTGCAGAACTTGAATATCAACATTATCGTGAAGATGTTCATAATAAAGGTCAAGAAGTTTTAAAATATATTGAAGAAAATGATAGCCGTGGAATAGTTTTAGCAGGTAGACCTTATCACGTTGATCCTGAAATTAATCATGGAATTGATACACTTATTACAAGCCTTGGTTTATGCGTTTTAACTGAAGATAGTATTTCAAATCAAACTGAAGCAAAACACCCTATTCGTGTTGTTGATCAATGGATGTTCCACTCTAGACTTTATGCTGCGGCAGATTTTGTTGGAAAAAATGATAGATTAGAATTAATTCAATTAAATTCATTTGGCTGTGGTGTTGATTCTGTTACAACAGACCAGGTTGAGGAAGTTTTAAAAAGCTATGATAATATGTACACATTAATAAAAATAGACGAAATAAATAATTTAGGTGCAATTAGAATTCGTGTACGTTCACTTCTTGCAAGTATGAATAGAAAACTTAAATTAAAAAAAGAGCTTGAAGAAAATACTCCTAAAAAAGATGGTTTAGGAAATTACGAAAATAAAAGAGTTACATTTACAAAAGATATGAAAGAAGCTGGATATACTATTTTGTGTCCACAAATGTCACCTATTCATTTTGATTTACTTGAAGCTGCAATTAGACCTTGCGGATATAATGCTGTTGTTTTAAAAGAATTTACTTCTAAAACTGTTGATATAGGCTTAAGATATGTAAATAATGATGCTTGCTATCCAGCAATTTTAACTACTGGTCAATTAATTGAAGCTTTGCAATCAGGAAAATATGATCCAAATAAAACAGCTTTAATAATGTCTCAAACAGGCGGTGGCTGTAGAGCTACAAATTATATAGGATTTATTAGAAAAGCTTTAAAAGATGCTGGTTTTGAAAATATTCCAATTATTTCATTTAATGTAATTGGAATGGAAAAATCAAATGGATTTAAAATAACTCCAAAATTAGCTGAAAATTTATTAAAAGCTGTTGTATATGGTGATTTAATGCAAAAAATGCTTTATAAAAATAGAGCATATGAAAAAAATAAAGGTGAAACTCAAAAACTTTATGACTCATGGATTCCAAGAATTAAAGATTTAATTAAAAATGGTACATATAAACAATTTAAACAGAGTATGTTTGATATTGTTAGAGATTTTGAAAAAATAGAATTTGTTCCAGATTTAGTTAAACCTCGTGTAGGTGTTGTTGGAGAAATTTTAATTAAATATCATCCTTTTGGAAATAATTTTGTAATTAATAAATTAGAAGAAGAAGGTGCAGAAGTTGTAATGCCTGATTTTATGGGTTTTTGCTATTATGTTGCTACAAATAAAATTACATTTCATTCTTTAATTAAAACAAATACAACATCAGCATATTTATTTAAATGGGCAATTAAATTATTAGATATTTTAAATAGAAGTTATAGAGAAGCGATTTCTGAATCTAAAAAAGGATATTTGCCTTTAGCAAATATTTGGGAATTAGAAAAAAATGTTAAAGATATTTTATCAATAGGAAATCAAACAGGTGAAGGTTGGTTTTTAACTGCTGAAATGATTGAATATATCGAACACGATATTCCTAATATTATTTGCGTTCAGCCATTTGCATGTCTTCCAAATCACGTCGTTGGAAAAGGTGTTATAAAAGCGATTAGAGAAAAATATCCAAATGCAAATATTAGTCCTATTGATTATGATCCAGGTGCTAGCGAAACAAATCAAACAAATAGAATTAAATTATTAATGACTGTTGCAAAAGATAATTTAAATAAAAATAAAAAACAAAAAAAGGCAATTGAAATTGAAAATATTGCTGATAAAAAAATAAATAAAATAAAAAAATAAAATCCATTTTTTTTGGATTTTATTTTTTTAATAATTATTCTCTTATAAATAAATCATTTGGTTCACATTCTAAAATTTTACAAAGTCTATCTATATTTTCATATTTTATTGATCTTGTTTTATTTTTAATAATTGCATTATAATTTGTATACGATATTGGAGAATATTTATTTAGTTCATTATATAACCAATATTTTGATTTTTCTTTTTGTTCTAATAAAGCTATGACATTTAATTTAATCATTTTTATTTCCTCCTGTATATTTTTATTTTATACAAGAGTTTAAAAAATATTAACTCACTAAATTATCAGTAATGTTTGCGATAGATATTAAATTAAAATAATTATTTTTTAATAATTAATTTTTATACTTTTTCCTCTTTTCAAAAAAAATTTATCCTCTCATTTTTTAGATCATTTGTTCTCCTGCGAAATCTCGTAATTGATTTTTTAGTTTCATTTC
>CANQWQ010000022.1 GCA_947627595.1 uncultured Clostridia bacterium | reverse complement strand
TAGATGTATTTTATACACCAATATTTATGAAGAAAAATAGACCAGCTTATAGATTAACAGTAGCATGTAAAAGAGAAGATATATATAAATTACAAAATATTATCTTTAAAGAAACAACTACTATTGGCATTAGATATCGATTTGAGTATAGAACAGAACTTGGTAGAGAAATTGCCCAAATAGACACCAAATATGGAAAAATAAAAGCAAAAAAAGTAATAAATAATGGAGAAACTTATATATATCCTGAATATGAAAGTATAAAGGAATTAGCTGAAAAAAATAATATTCCGTTGAAAGAATTTTATAAACTAACTTAAATAGGAGGTTACATTTTTTAGAATATGGATATAAGGGAAATATTAGAAAATTTAAAAAATGATAAAATAACGATTGAACAAGCTGAAAAAGAAATAAAAAATAATCAATACGAAGATTTAGGATATGCAAAAATAGATCATAATCGAAAGCAAAGAACAGGTACAAGTGAAGTTATTTTTTGTCAGGGAAAGCCCAATGAATTTTTAACAAATATTTATACGAATATTTATAAAGAAAATGGAGAAGTTTTAGGAACAAGAGCAAGTGTAGAGCAATATGAGTTATTAAAAAAAGAAATTCCAAATATAGAATATGACAATATATCTAAAATATTAAAAATAGAAAAGGAAAAAGAAAAAGTAGGAAATATAGCCATTTGCACAGGTGGAACAGCAGATATTCCAGTTGCTGAAGAAGCAGCCCAAACAGCAGAATTTTTTGGAAGTAAAGTAGAAAGAATTTATGATGTAGGAGTAGCAGGAATTCATAGAATATTATCACAAAGAGAAAAACTTGAAAAAGCAAATTGCATAATTTCTGTTGCAGGAATGGAAGGTGCTTTAGCAAGTGTCGTAGCAGGGTTAGTCAAAGTACCAGTAATAGCAGTTCCAACTTCTATTGGATATGGAGCAAATTTTGGAGGAGTAGCAGCATTATTAAGTATGATAAATTCATGTAGCAATTCAGTAAGTGTAGTAAATATAGATAATGGTTATGGAGCAGGCTTTATTGCAAACCAAATTAATAAACTAATAGTTAAGTCATAGAAAAGGAGAAGGTTGGTATCAAGAAGAAGGAAAACCAGCTCAAAGCTTAAAAGAGGGAGATATCGTAGTAATTCCAGCAAATGTAAAACATTGGCATGGCGCAAAGGCAAATTCTTGGTTTTCACATATTGCAGTTGAAATACCTGGAGAAAACACTTCAAATGAATGGCTAGAGCCAGTTACAGATGAAGAATATGATAAATTATAATTAAAGTATAGAAAACCAATTAAATTGACAATTATGTAAATCTAAATTATAATAGTTAGTGACTATATGTCACACTAACTGCCAGAAATGTTTGGCAGCAGAAAAATGGAGGTATAAATGGAAAACATCAGAGAAAAGCGGGAGTATCTCGACCAGATGTCAGGAATCAAGGTAACCGTCTTTATCCAGGACAATCGCTACTTGGTCGAGCTTTACATCCCCGAGGGCACATTCCGGTACGTGAGAAGCATCAGCTACTCGAATAAAGCGTACCAGCTCAATCTCGTATCCGTAGACGGAGCTGATGGTCCCGTTACCATCAAGCTCAACAAAGGGTACAAAAAAGGAAGGTTCGGCCTTGTCAAGAACAAGCAGGCCGTGTCCAACATCGAGAAACCTGAGTTCACCGGTAAGCTCATCTTGAATCCGAAGTTCTATATCCCGGACGAAATGAGAGCGACCTCCAAGAATCTGAAAAAAGCGGAGAAAGTTAGAAAAGAGGCCATTATTTGCGGAAGTGAAGATAAACCGTCTCCGTCAAGGATGACGATTTACACTGTCAGTAACGTCGCACACCCCTATAGAGGGGGCAGGATGTCCTCGAAGTAATTCTTTCAAAAGCTTTCCCGCCATCGCCTGCAAAGGTGGTGGCGGGTTTTTCCTTTTGCTTAAAAAAATTTCCAAAATTTAGTATACAAAAATAAAATTTTGATATATAATACATAATGACTATAAAACTAAAGAAAAGGAGTAATTGATGGAAGACTTAGTTGAGAGTATTTTAGACTATGTTAGAGCTGATTATACTGATTATGCCATTATGATTAATGGCGAATGGGGAAGTGGTAAAACTTATTTCTGGAATAATCAGGTCAAAAGAAAAATAGAATCTCTTAATTTAAATGGAAAAAAATATACAACAATTTATATGTCTTTATATGGAATTTCTAACCTAGAAGATATTAGCAAAAAGATTTTTATTGAAACAACACAACTTATGGATAAGAATCTTAAAAAATATATGGAAACTCATGAACAAAGCGTTATTCCTGAATATGCAAAAACTGGTTTAGAAATGTCTAATTTTTTTGGCGTTACTAAAAATGATGATAAAATCGATTATGCTAAATTTTTTGCTACAGATGACAAAGTACTTTGCTTTGATGACTTAGAGAGAGCTAATGTTGACGTTATAGATATTTTAGGATATATAAATAACTTTGTTGAACATGATCATATTAAAACAATTTTAATCTGTAATGAAAAAGAACTTTCTACAAAACTAAAGAGCTCAAATCTTGAAATGAAGACTTTCATTGCTACTTATATTTTAGATAAAGAAAATGGTTTATTAAATTCAGATAAGCCAATGGTTGAAAAGATTAAAGATAAAATTGAATATGTTTTTGATAAAGCTAATGATTATGAAAGAATTAAAGAAAAATTAATTGGTGAGACTTTTGAGTATGCTCCAAAATTCAATTATATAATTGATGGATTGCTTATGAGATATAGCGGAAATCAAGAGTTAATGAGGTTTTTAAGAGAACATACAAATCTTATAACATCAACTTTCGTAAAATCTGGAACTAGAAACTTAAGAATTTTGAAACATGCTTTAAATGACTTTAGCAAAGTTTATGAAGTTGTTAATAAATATTATCCAAATACAAAACTTAGAGTTTTGCAGACAATGTTAATATTTACAATCGCTATTTCATTTGAAATTAAAGCTGGTAGAATCACGAAAGATAAATTTGTTACAATTGATTCAAACGAAGAATATAAGTCAATTCTTGTTTCTTCTAGAGTTTTAATGGATAACCGTCAATTCTATATTAAAGAATTTGATAATAACTATTATTTTAACTTCAAATCAGATTATAGATTTTTCAAATTTATTGAAATATATGTTAGAACTAGAATATTTGATATGAGATCATTTAAGAAAGACATGGAAAACATTATAAATACAATAGATACTGAAAAACTTCCTGGATACAAAAGACTTCTTACTGAAGAATATTGGAAGATTTCAGATGATAAGTTCCCAGAAATAATTTCTGAAGTTATTGGAAATATTAAAAGTGGAAGTTTGAAATTAATTGAGATTGTTAAATTATTCGGATATTTCAGTTATTTCAGCAAAAGAAAACTTATAGATTATAATATTCAAGACTTAAAAACAATGTTTTTAGAATCAATGGATAAAGCTGTAGAACATTCTGAATATGTTGATAATGTTGAAGAAGAACTTTCTAGAATTGGTTTAGATATTGGTGAGGAAATGGACGAAATTGTTAAACATTTCCATAAATTAAATAGCAAACTAGAAGATAAAATGTATAGAGAACAAGCTGATAACATCTTCAAATGTATTCCAATGAAAATGGAAACATTCTACGATAAGTTTGCAAACTTCGCAGACAAGCCTATTTTAAATCATTATGATAGTTATCAAATGTTCCAAAGAGTTACTTGTGCTAGTAACGAAGATATAATGTTAATTAAAGAAATGCTTGTAGACAGATTCAAGAAAAATACAGAAGCTCTTAAACCAGAAGCTCCATTTATCAAGAAATTTAAAGGGGTATTAGAAGATTATTGTTCTGGAAAAGAGACTAGTATAAAAATTGTTATGCTTAAAGAATTTTCAAAGGATTTAGAAGAAATTCTAGAATTATATGATTCAAATTTATTTGAAAATAATAATTCAGAAGAAGATATTTTATTGAAATTAGAAGATATTTAAATTTTTGAAAGGAAGTTTAAGTTATGGATAATAGAAGACATGTTAGTGAAAATGAAAGAAAAAAAGATATGCTAATTTATATTCTTGCTGGAATTATTATTGCAATCGCTGTAATAATAATTATAATAATGATTCCTAAAGGAAACAATAGTGAAGGACAAGAAGGAGAATATCTTACTTCAAAAGTTTCTGAAAACTTAACAAGAACTCAAAATAAAACTGTTGAAGTTAAAAGAGATACTAATAGAGTTAGAATAAGAGTATTTAATGTAACTCCAATAAGTGCTAGTATCGAAATAACAGATAAAAACAAAAATCAATATGAATGGTATCCTAACTATTTTCTAGAAAGAGAAGTTGATGGAGAATGGGAAGAAGTAAATTTAATTAATCAAATAGGAATGTCATTTAAACAAGTACAATTAAAAGCTAATTCTGAAGGCACTATTTCTCAATCAATTGCTTGGAATGATAAATATGGCGAATTAGAAGCAGGAAAATATAGAGTAGAAAAAGAAGCAAATGGCGTAAAATTTTATGGCGAATTTGAAATTACTAAAAATATGGTAGAAGCATATGACAAAGAAAAAGAAGAAGCTGATATTTTACCAGAAGAAACAGAAGATGAATTACTAGAATTAGAAAATGAAATGGAAAACAATACAACTAATGATATAGAAAATGATACAGAAAACGATATAGAAAACGAAGTAGAAGATGATGTAGAAAGAGTTGAATTATACTAGAAGCTACAGAAAACTTGACATTTTAACAAGTATACAATATAATTATATTGTTTTTTTGGAGGAAAAATGATTAATTTACTTTTATGTGGAAACAAAAAAGTATTTGATGGTGCATTAACATTATTAATCTCAATTTTAAATAAAACTAAAGAACCTTTAAATTGCTATATTTTGACAATGGATAAAACAGATTTAAAAGAAGATTTTCTTCCAATAAATGATGAGCAAATTGAATTTTTAAAAGAAGTTGTTAAAGAGAAAAATTCTGAAAGTGAAGTTACAAAAATTGATGTAACAGATCTTTATAATTTAGAGTTTAAAGGATCAAAAAATGAAAGTGCTTATTGCACACCATATACTTTATTAAGACTTTTAATTGATTTAATTCCAGACATGCCAGAAAAACTTTTATATCTTGACATTGACATGATGGTAGGTCGGTGATTTAAATCAATTATTTAGTATAGACATTAATAATTATGAGTATGCTGCAGTTAAAGAAAAATACGGCTGTTGGTTAATTAGACCTGATTATATTAATGCAGGAATGCTTTTAATTAATATGAAAAAAGCTCGTGAAAATAAATTATTCGAAAAGGCGAGAAACTTAATTAAAACTCAAAAGTTTCTTTTTGCTGATCAAGATGCTTTATTTTGGTCAACAACTAAGAAAAAAATTCTTCCAAGAATTTATAATGAACAATCAAAATTTAATAGAAAAGACACAATAATTTGTCATTTTTGTAAAAGGCTTCTATGGCTTCCATATCCTCATACTGAGAATTATAAACAATGGAATATAGAAGAAGTACATAAAGTTTTAAAATGTCATTATTTTGATAATGATTTAAATGAATATTTGAAATACAAAAAAGAATTTGAAGAAAGAAAAGGAAAGGTCAAAGTAATAAATTAAATTATGAATAAACCAGTTATATCAGTATTTTTTGCTGTAGATGATAATTATGTTCCATTTTTAGCTGTTGCTTTAGAATCACTAGTAGCAAAGATTTCAGAGAAAAACTTTTATGAAATTAGAATATTATATACACATTTAAATGATGAACATAAAAAATCATTGAAAAAATATCAAAGAGAAAACGTTTCAATAGAGTTTGTTGATTTAAATGAAAAGATTGATAAAATAGCTAGTAAACTTTATACTAGAGACTATTTTTCAATGACTACATATTATAGATTATTTTTACCAGATTTATACCCAGACTTAGAAAAGGCTTTATATCTTGATTCTGACATCGTTTTATTAGATGATGTCGCTAAATTATTTAATATAGATTTAGGAACAAATCTAGTTGGAGCAATTCCAGATGGCGCAGTTGCTTCTGTTAGGGAATTTCAAGACTATGTTGAATTAGTAGTTGGTTTAAAAGATCATAATAAATATTTTAATGCTGGAATCTTACTTATGAATCTAGAAGAGCTTCGTAAATATAGATTTCAAGTTAAATTTATGTATTTATTAGATACAGTTAAATTTAAAGTAGCACAAGATCAAGATTATTTAAACAGACTTTGCAAAGGTAGAGTAACTATAATAGATAATTCTTGGAATACAATGCCTGGTGCAGATCCAGATAAGAGAAGCAAAAATCCAAAACTTATTCATTATAATTTAAGTAATAAGCCTTGGCATCTTGACAATATTCCATATCAAGATTATTTTTGGGATTATGCTTGGCAAACTGAATTTTATGATGAAATTAAAAATATAAAAGATAATTATACAGACGCTCAAAAACAAGAAGATATTCAAACAGGAATAAGACTTATAAGCTTAGCAGCTAAAGAAGCTGACTGTATTGGAGATGATAGAAATTAGAGGTAAAAATGGGGAATTCTAAACACGAGGAGAGAGTTGAGCTATTAAAAAAAGTAGAACAATATGAAAAAGAAGGAAGATTTGACGAAGACACAAATGTTGATCCACCAGCTCCTACTCTTGAACCAGATGAAATTGATTATTTAAGAGAAAAAATGACTAGTAAATGGGTAAAAACTCCTGTTGCAATGTTTTTAGGAAAGCTATATTTCAAAAATTCTGCTAAAGAAAAACAAGTCATTATTAAAGAAATTAATGGATTAGAAAACCTAGAAAGTGTTGAAACAGGTGGAATAATTACTTCAAATCATTTTAATCCATTTGAAGCATTTGCAGTTGAAAAAGTTTTCTTAGAATCAAGTCATGGAAAAAAGCATAAACTTTATGCTGTAATTAGAGAAGGAAATTATACTAATTTTCCTGGAATTTATGGATTTTTATTTAAAAATTGTAATACACTTCCACTTAGTTCAAATCATCAAACAATGAAAAAGTTTTATGATGCGATTAAAACTTTGCTAGGTAGAGGAGAATTTATTTTAATTTATCCAGAACAAAGTATGTGGTGGAATTACAGAAAACCAAAACCATTAAAAGATGGGGCATATAGATTCGCTTGTCGTCACAATGTTCCAATTATCCCATTTTTCATTACAACAAAAGAAAGCGACATTTTAGATGAAGCTGATTTTCCAATTATGGAATATTATATTCACATTGGAAAACCTATTTATAAAGATGAAAACTTAACTGATAAAGAAAATATAAATAACATGAGAAAAGAGAATTTTTTAGTTTGGAAAAAAATTTATGAAGATTTTTATAATATACCATTAGAATATACTTGCGACAAATCTAAACTACCAGATTATGTTAAAGAATCTTTGAAAAAATAAGGATATTTAGAATGGACAAGAAAACGATTTATTATAAAGACGAATTGAATGATGAATTTTCAGAAGCTAAAATTATCCCAAGAAAGATTGATGAAAACTATAAGTATGTTCACAAAAACTTTCTTTGGTTAATTTTGGCTTTTTTGTTTAATATAATAGCTATTCCAGTAAAATTTATTTACCCTAAAATTAAATTTAGAATTAAATATGTTGGAAAAGAAAAATTAAAAAAATATAAAAACTCAGGTTACTTTGTATATGTCAATCACACTCAACCTTTTGCAGATACATTTATTCCAAGCAACCCGATTTTTCCTAAAAGAAATTATATAATAGTTAATCCTGAAAATGTTTCAATGCCAGTGCTTGGGAACTGTGTTCAAATGTTAGGGGCAATTCCTATTCCTAGTAATAAAGAAGCAATGAAAAATTTTTTAAATAAGATTAATGATGTAATAAATAAAAAGTGTGCAATTACAATTTACCCTGAAGCACATATTTGGCCATATTATACGAAAATTAGACCTTTTAAATCAGTTTCGTTTAAATATCCAGTTGATCTAAAAGTTCCAGTTTTTTGTATGACAAATACTTATGTTAAAAGAAAAAATACTAATAAAGTAAATATTGTAACATACATAGATGGCCCATTTTTGCCAGATGAAACCTTAAGTAAGCAAGAACAAAAGAGCGATTTAAGAAATCGAGTATATGAACAAATGTCCAAAAGAAGCGAAAATAGTAATATTGAAAAGATTAAATATATTTTAAAAAGATAAGGTTAAGGTGTATTTTAAATGCAAAAAATTTTAATGATTGTTAATCCAAAAGCTGGAAAAGCTAAGTCAAAAAAGTATATTGAAAATATTTTGATTAATCTAAGAAATAGTGGATGTACTGTAGACTTAGAGATTACAACACCTGAGAGAAATGCTACAAAAATAATTGAAGAGTATAATTTAAAAGGGAAAAAACTTATAGTATGGGGTGGAGATGGAACTCTTAATGAAACTTTAAGAGGCCTAAAAAACTCTGAACAAGAAGCTGAAATTGCTTTTATTCCTAAAGGAACAACCAATGATTTTGGACATTCTTTAAACGTTTCATTTGACGAATTAGCCGTTTCTAAGCACATAAATAATTATATAGTTAAAGATATAGATATGGGAACAATTGATGATGAGCCATTTAATTATGTTGTTAGTTTTGGACTATTCTCAAAAGCTTCATACCAAACTAGTAGAAAATGGAAAAATAGAGTTGGAAAGCCAGCTTATTATATAAATGGTTTTAAAGAACTTTTCGATATTAAAGCTAAAACACATAAAATAAAAATGACAGTTGATGGAGAAGTTATTGAAGACGAATTTATTTATGGAAGTGTTAGTAATTCTAGATATATGGGAGGTTTCCCAGTTTTTAGAAAAGAAATCGTAAATCTAAATGATGGAAAATTTGAAGTTTTACTTGCAAAAAGGCCAAAAAATATTTTTTCAACACTTGTTTTAGTTGTAAAAATGTTATCTGGAAATATTAGAGATGAACACATTACATTTATTCAAGGCTCAAAAATTGAAGTTGAATTTCCTGAGGAAGAAGTTGATTTATCAATAGATGGAGAATATGGTGGAAAAAGAAAGAAATTTAAAATCATAAACCACCAGAAAAAAACAAAATATCTTGTACCATAAAATACAGAAAGAGAGAAATTAATTTGAAAACAGAAGATATTAATAATTTTATGAGCTATTTTCAGTATAATGCAAAAGTTACTTTAACAATGTTTTTTATATCATTTTTTGTATTAATATTAGATAAATTAAGTAACGGAAATGCTACAAAGAAGTTATTTTCATCTGAAAAAGCTTCTTTATTAAATCCACTTACATATATAAGATTTTTTACTCATATTTTTGGTCATCAGAACTGGGCACACTTTTCAAGTAATTACCTTAAAATCTTGTTGTTAGGTCCATTAATTGAAGAAAAATATGGCTCTCTAAATTTACTTATAATGATTTTGATAACAGCTTTTATAATTGGTTTAGTAAATTTTATAAAAGGAAAAACCAGAATATATGGTGCTAGCGGAATAGTATTTATGATGATCGTTTTAAGTGCTTTTGTTAATGTAGTCGAAAGAAAGATACCAATTACATTAGTTTTAATTATATTATTTTATCTAATTGATGAAATTAAAAATATTAACAAAAAAGATGGAATTGCCCATTTTACACACATAATTAGTGGCATTTGTGGTGGAATATTTGGTTTCTTATGTGTAAATCAGCCTTTAGTTAATAGAATTTTAGATATGATAAAATTTTAACAGAAATGGGGAATAACCCCATTTCTTTTTTATATTCATAATAACATTGGTTGAATTTGTTTATTTTCTAAAGCCTCTTCTAGAGTCTTTTTTATATATGTTGGATCAAACACAACTGAACGTGGCTTAGTTATAGGGTTATCTTGCTTCATAGGGACAAAATAAAAATGTTTTCTATTTAAAAGTTTTCCAATAAATTCAGCATTTCCGAGATAGAGCATTGTTTGTTGAAACAGCAATAACAACAGGTTTTTCTCGTCTTAAAATCGATTTAACAGCCATTGTAACTGGTGTATCGTTAATATCATTTGCAAGTTTTGCAATTGTGTTTCCGAGAACATGGAGCAATAATTAAAATATCTAAAAGATCTTTTGGCCCAATTGGTTCTGAGCCTTGAATAGTGTGAATAATAGGATTACCAGCAATTCGTTCAATTTTGCCTCTAAAATATTCAGCAGTACCAAATTTAGTATCTAAATTATAACTATTATAAGACATAATAGGGAAAATCTTAGATTTTTCTTCTTTAATAAGCTTTTCCATTTGATTTATACTTGCTTCAAAAGTACAAAAAGAGCCTGTAAAGCAATATCCAATTCTTTTGTTTTTAAGTTCCAAATAAACACCTCCTTTACATAATATAGTTTATGAATTTCAAAAATCTAAAGTGTTTAAAAATTTGAAGTTGAAAAAAATTCTAATATATGATATAAAGGAAAATAGTTTTGTGGAGGAATGCTCGTGAAAAAGTTTTTAAAAGGAAGTTTAATTTTCATATTTATATTAGCAACTTTTGGAATCTTCACTTTATTGTTTTTGGTGTATGGGCCAAATTCCAAGTTCAGAGATTGGCTTATAAATACAGCTATGGGAACTAAAAGTCATAAATATTTAGCAACGATTTTTTATGATGACAAAACTATAGATGATAGCTTAAATAAAAATAAGATTTTTGAATTTTCTTTTGATAGCAATTTAGATGAGATTGAATTTATCGATTATTCTAATATAGACAATTTTGAATTTAAAGACAAATATGAAGAACAAGTTTTAGTTAAAGATGAAAACAATAACGATTATAAAATAATTAGAATAGAAGAAGAAAAGTTTGATGGCTATCTTGCTGTAATTTATGATCCATCAAGAATTCATGTTGCAGTTACAAGGCACTTTGGAAAAGATGGTCAATATCTAGAAACAATCTCAGAACAAAACAACGCATTAGTTGCAATTACCGGAGGAGGCTTTATAGATCCAACTGGAAAAGGAACAGGTGGAGAGCCTCTAGGAATTACTATATCTAATGGAGAGCTTATTCATGAAACACTTTATAATGGCGAAATTATAAATGGCGGTCTAGTTGGAATTACTTCTGACAATAAATTATATTTAGGCACTGCTAGTGGTAAGGAAGCACTAGAAATGGGAATAAGAGATAGTGTTTCATTTGGTCCATTCTTAATTGTTAACGGAATCTCAGCTAAAATCGAAGGAGATTTAGCAGGTGGACGTTCTCCAAGAACTGCAATAGCTCAGAGAAAAGATGGAATATTTTTGTTTTTAGTTTTAGATGGTGATAGAACATTAGGCAGAGGAGCTACTTATAAAGATATAATTGATGTTATGGAAAAGTATGGCGCTTATAATGCAACATGCTTAGACGGAGGATCTTCTGCTGGAATGACAGTAAATCATAAGCTTATAAATAACCCTACAACTAAAAGTGGTAAACACATGACAAGACCAATTGCCACAGCTTTTATTTACAAATAAAGGAGAAATTAAAATGTACGTTGAACATGAATTTTTTGTTGGATTTAGAGATGTAGATTATAAAAACAATTTAAAAATAAAATCAGCTTTAAGTTATTTAGAAGATATTGCTGGAATCCATTCTAATATAGCACACTTCGGCTTGCTAGAGATTCCAAATACAAAGAAAACTTGGGTTCTGATAAATTGGAAATTAGAGTTTTTTAGAAGACCTAAATATTCCGAAAATCTTAAAGTTAAAACTTGGTCAAATGGAGTAGATAAGATTTACGCACTTCGTGATTTTTATATGTATGATGAAAAAGGTGAAATCGTAGCTAGAGCTACTTCAAGATGGGTTTTAATTGATTTAGTTACAAACTCAATTACAAAACCAACAGATGTAATAATGAATCAATATACAACAGAGCCTGATAAAGTTTTTGATGACAAACCTGAAAAATTAAGAGAACCAGAAAACTATCTAAACTCTGTAACAGTTAAAATAACTAAAGATATGATTGACGCAAATGGCCATGTTCACAATATAAATTATATTGATTTTGCAACACAAACTATGCCACTTGAAGTTATGCAAAATGCTAAAATGATTGAAGTTCTTTATAAAAAAGAAATTAGAGATGTAGAAAATATAAAGGCTTTTTACGCTAAAGATAACGAATATAACTATTGCGTAATTAAATCAGAGGATGAACAAACAGTTCATGCTATTATAAGATTATCTTAAGAAAGGAATAAAAATGGTAGATTTACATTTACATACAACATATTCAGATGGAACAGATTCAGTTGAAATGCTTTTAGATAATGCTGAAAAAGCTAAACTAGATGTTATTTCAATAACAGATCATAATGGAGTTGGAGCGTATTATGAGCTAGAAGAACACCCTGAAACAAGAAAGAGATTTAGTGGAGATATAATAATAGGCTCAGAAATAAAATGTATTTATGATGATATAAATATTGAAGTTTTAGCTTATGGAATAGATTTTAAAAATATAGATATTAAAAAAGAAGATAAAGAAAAAGTTCAAAATGAGGAATTAGAGCACTTTATAAAAGTCGCTAGAAGCCTAGGATTAAGAGTAGATGACAATATACAAGTTGATTTAAATGACCCTCAAAAATTATATGCTAGTTGGGTATTTTGTGATAATATTCTTCAATATAAAGAAAATGAAGAAATAATCAAGAATAAAATTGGACATGTTGAGAGATTAACTTTTTATAGAGAACATGAAGGAAATAGAAATAGCCCATTTTATTATAGTACATCAATTTATTATGATGATTTAAATACAGTAATTGATAAAATTCACGAATGTGGGGGATTAGCCTTTTTAGCTCATGGACTAATTTATTCTTTTGAAGACACAAGAAAAACTATAGAAGAAATAGTTAGAACTACTAAAATAGATGGGTTAGAATGTATTTACCCATTGTTTGATAAAGATGGGACAGAATTTATGTTAGGACTATGCAAAAAATATGATAAATTTATTTCAGGTGGATCTGATTATCATGCTAAAACAAAGCCTACAACATTTATGGGAACAGGAATTAACAATAATATTTCAGTTCCAAAAGAAATTATAAATAATTGGATAAATAAAGTTAGAAAAGTATAATAAAAAGCCAGTATCTATTTAGATATTGGCTAATTTTTTACATATTTGCAAGTGGATTTTTCTCAACTGCAGATCTAATTTGATCATTATCAACATGAGTGTAAATTTGAGTTGTAGCAATTGATTCATGTCCCAAAAGTTCTTGAAGAGCTCTTATATCAACATCACCATATTTATACATAAGAGTAGCTGCAGTATGGCGAAGTTTGTGAACAGAATATTTATCTTGATCAATTCCAGCTAAACGAAGTTCTTCTTTAACAATATATTGAACAGTTCTACGGCTAATACGCTTTTTTTGTTCACTTAAAAACAAAGCTTCTCTTGCATCTTCACCTCTAACATCATCATGAGGTCTTTCTAAAAGATATGATTTTAAAGCTTTTACACAAGCTTCATTTAAATAGATTGCACGTTCTTTATTTCCTTTACCAATAACATTTAACTTGTTATCTTCAAAACTAATATCTTTTATATTAATTCCAACAAGCTCTGAAAGACGCATTCCGCAATTTAAAAATAGAGTTATAATAGTATGATTTCTAACAGAATTATCATGATTTCCGTGTGAATCAGGAGATGGCTGACTAGATGTCTCAAGAAGTTGTTTTGATTGCTCTAAGCTTAAATATTTAGGCAAACGTTTTTCTTGTTTTGGATTTTCTAAATCTTGAGCAGGATTAATTGGAATTTTCTTTGTTTTATTACATAAATAATGGAAGAATATTCTAATTGTTGAAGCTTTTCTAGCTAGAGTAGCAGGCTTTGAATCATAAGTGTCTTTTAAATATGCTAAAAATGCATGAATATCTTCAAGTGTAATTCTTTCAATAGTTTTTAGATCCATGTCATCAATTTTAATTGTTTTAATTTCTAATTTATCTCTAACATCTGTCATTCTAAATCTAAATTTTATAAACTTTAGAAAATGGGCTATATCATAGTTATACTCTTTAACAGAGTTAGGTGATTTGTTTAAAATTGAGCTTGAATAATCAAGAAAATCATTTAAAAATATTGGGTTATCTAATTGATCAATCATCTTAAAATCTCCCTTTGTTAAGAAATTCTAACTAAATAGTATCACTATTATTTTAAAATTGGAAGAGTTTCTCCCAAAAAAATTTGTGCAAAGTTAAAATTAATATTGATAATTTAAAATGTTGTGTTATAATAAATGGGAAAAAGGGACAGTCCCCAATTCCCAAAACGGAAGTGATAGATTGAAAGAAAACTGTTATGAACTAATAGATAAGCTCAGAAGAGAAGAAAAACTTTCTTTTGAAGAATATCTATTTTTAATTGAAAATAGAAATCTTTGCTCAGAATATTTATTTAAAAACTCGAGAGAAGTTTGTGATAAAATTTATGGAAAAGATATTTATATAAGAGGCTTAATTGAGTTTACTAATTATTGCAAAAACAACTGTCTATATTGTGGAATAAGACGAGACAATCGAAATTGCGATAGATATAGATTAAGTGAAGAAGAAATATTAGAGTGCTGTGATTATGGTTATAATTTAGGCTTTAGAACGTTTGTAATGCAAGGTGGAGAAGATTCCCATTACACAGATGAACTTCTTTGTGATATTATTAAAAAGGTCAAAAGTAAATATCCAGATACAGCAATAACTTTATCAATAGGTGAGAGAAGCTATGATAGTTATAAAGCTTTAAAAGAAGCGGGTGCTGATAGATATTTATTAAGACATGAAACTTGCTCTAAAACTCATTATGAGAAGCTTCACCCTAAAGAATTAAGTTTTGACAATAGAATTAATTGTCTTAAAAATTTGAAAAAATTAGGTTATCAAGTTGGATGTGGCTTTATGGTTAGCTCACCATATCAGACAAATGAAGATTTAGCAAATGAGCTTTTGTTTTTAAAAGATTTAGATCCTCAAATGATAGGAATAGGGCCATTTATATCGCATAAAGATACACCTTTTAAAGATGAAAAATCTGGCACAGCTGAACTTACAATTTTTATGTTGGGGTTAATTAGATTAACTCTTCCAAAAGTTTTGCTTCCAGCAACAACAGCGCTTGGAACGATTGATGAATTTGGAAGAGAAAAAGGAATTTTAGCTCGGTGCAAATGTCTTGATGCCGAATCTGTCGCCACTTTCAGTTAGAAAAAAATATATGCTATATGATAACAAAATTTGCACCCGGCGACGAAGCCGCTTCTTGCATCGAATGTCTGAAAAACAGAATTGCAAAAACCGGTTGCAAAATCGTAGTTAACAAAGGCGATTCGAAGAACTTATAAAAATATGAAAATAATAAGTGCGAGAGCATGGTTTGTTTCCGAATGAGAAAGCGAGGGTATTGAGCGAAGTCTCAATAGCCCCTCTGGGGCGTCCCGAACGTCGACACTGAGGAAATAAACCATGGTAGGCGCACAAATAGATATTGTTTGGAGCTAGGAGAATATCATATTTCTCGGTAAGTAGGCGCACAAAATAAATAATATTGAATTTTTTGGAGGTAATTAATTATGTATAAATATGACATGAAATCAATGAAGGCTGAGGAGTTTATTAATGACGAAGAAATCAAAGAAACTCTTAAATATGCCGACGAAAATAAAAACAATTTAAAACTTGTAGACGAGCTTTTAGAAAAAGCTAAAAACCTAAAAGGTTTAAGCCATAGAGAAGCAAGCGTATTACTTGCTTGTGAAGATAAAGAAAGAGTTCAAAAAATGTATGACTTAGCAGAAGAAATCAAGAAAGCTTTTTATGGAAATAGAATAGTTATGTTTGCACCACTTTATCTTTCAAATTATTGTGTAAATGGTTGCTTATATTGCCCTTATCACATGAAAAACAAGCATATTCCTCGTAAGAAATTAACTCAAGAAGAAATAAAAAAAGAAGTTATCGCACTTCAAGATATGGGCCATAAACGTCTAGCTATCGAAGCTGGCGAAGACCCAGTAAATAACCCAATTGAATATATATTAGATAGCATCAAAACTATTTATTCTATAAAACATAAAAATGGTGCAATTCGTAGAGTAAACGTAAATATTGCTGCAACAACAGTTGAAAATTATAGAAAACTTAAAGAAGCTGGAATTGGAACTTATATTTTATTCCAAGAAACATATCATAAAGAAGGTTATGAATACCTTCATCCAACAGGACCAAAGAGCAATTATGCTTATCACACTGAAGCTATGGATAGAGCCATGGAAGGTGGAATTGATGATGTTGGAATCGGCGTTTTATTTGGACTTGATAAATATCGTTATGAGTTTGCAGGTCTTTTAATGCACGCTGAACACTTAGAGGCAGTTCACGGCGTTGGACCACACACAATTAGTGTTCCTAGAGTTAAACCTGCAGATGACATTGACCCAACAGAATTTGATAATTCATTAAGTGATGAAATGTTCTGTAAATTAGTTGCATTAATTAGAATTTCAGTTCCATATACAGGAATGATTATTTCAACTCGTGAAACTCCTGAAGTTAGAGAAAAAATTATAAGACTTGGAATTAGCCAAATTAGTGGCGGTTCAAGAACTTCTGTTGGTGGATATGCAGAACAAGAGCGTCCACACGACACAGAGCAATTTGATGTTTCAGATAATAGAACATTAGATGAAGTAGTTAATTGGCTTATGAGAACAGGTTATATTCCTTCATTTTGCACAGCTTGCTACAGAGAGGGAAGAACAGGTGATAGATTTATGAGTCTTTGCAAATCAGGACAAATTCAAAATTGCTGCCATCCAAACGCACTTATGACACTAAAAGAATATTTAGTTGATTATGCTTCAGAAGATACTAAAGAAATTGGAAACAAATTGATTGAAAAAGAAATTGACAACATTGGAAAAGACAATATAAAAGAGCTTGTTAGAGAACAATTAAAGAAAATTGAAACAGGAACAAGAGATTTATATTTATAGAGGTGATAAACTTGGATAGAAAAAGATTAAGAATTGGCTTTTTTGGACTTCGTAATTCAGGAAAAAGCAGTTTAGTTAATAAAATAACAAACCAAGATATCTCTGTTGTAAGTGATACAAAAGGAACAACAACAGATCCAGTTAAAAAATCAATGGAATTATTGCCTCTTCGGACCAGTTACAATAATTGATACACCTGGTTTTGATGATGTCGGTGAACTTGGTGAAAAAAGAGTTGCACAAACCAAAAAGATTTTACGTTCATGTGATGTTGCAATTTTAGTAACAACTGTAGAACGTGAATTTGAAGAAAAAGAAAACGAATTAATAGAGATTTTTAAAGAAAGAGAAATTCCTTATTTAATAGTTAAAAATAAATCAGATTTATTAAAAGACGTTCCAAAAAATAATGAAAATATTGTATATTCTAGCAGTTTAACTGGTTTTGGAATAGAAGAAGTTAAAAATACAATAGGAACTCTAGTTAAAGATGATGAAAATGAAATTCATTTAGTTAGTGATTTTATTGATTCAGGTGATGTTGTAGTTCTAGTAACTCCAATAGATGGTAGTGCTCCAAAAGGAAGATTAATTCTTCCTCAACAATTAGCAATTAGAGATATTTTAGATAAACACGGAATAGCAGTAGTTACTCAAACTTCAGAACTTGAAAAGACTTTAAAAAAGGTTACTCCAAAGCTAGTTGTTACAGACTCACAAGTCTTTAATAAAGTAAAAGAAATAGTTCCAAAAGAAATATATCTTACATCTTTTTCAATTCTAATGGCTAGGTTTAAAGGCTTTTTAGATACAGCAGTTAAAGGTGTTAGAGTTTTAGATAAACTAAAAGACGGCTCAAAAGTCTTAATTGCTGAAGGTTGTACACATCATAGACAATGTGAAGATATAGGCACTGTTAAACTTCCAAAATGGATAAAAGATTACACTAAAAAGAATATAGAATTTGAATGGACTTCAGGAACTGGTTTTCCAGATAATTTAACAAAATATGATTTAGTTATACATTGCGGTGGATGCATGTTAAGTGAAAATGAAGTAAAATATAGAATGGAAACAGCTGTGAAACAATGTGTGCCATTTACAAATTATGGAACAACAATCGCATATATTCAAGGAATCTTAGACCGTAGCCTTAAAATACTTGAAAAATAACTTTTTTAAAATGGGAAAAGGGGACTGTCCCTTTTTCCCATTTTGCTTTTTGAAAATGAGGCCTGGACTGCTTTCTAATTTTAATTTTGGGAAAAGGGGACAGTCCCCAATTCTCATTTTTTGTAACGAAAATAATTTTAAATTGTCTAATATTCAGAAGGAGGTAAAAATGCAGTCAATAGAAGAAATTTATA
>CANQWQ010000021.1 GCA_947627595.1 uncultured Clostridia bacterium | reverse complement strand
TTGTTATTGCGCATAGACTATCAACAGTTAGAAATTCTAAGGCTATTATGGTTCTTGATCATGGAAGAATTATAGAACGTGGAAATCATAAAGAACTTATTGATCAAAAAGGAGTTTATTATAAACTTTATACAGGAGCCTTTGAATTAGAGTAAAGGAGGGTTGATTTTGAGAAATATTGATTTTCTAAGAAATAAACCAATTGCTCATAGAGGATTACATAATAAAGAATTAAATATACCAGAAAATTCTATATCAGCTTTTAAAGAAGCTATTGCTAAAGGACTTCCAATAGAGCTTGATGTGCATCTTTTAAAAGATGGAAAACTTGTGGTTTTTCATGATGATAATTTAAACAGAATGACAGGTTTAAATAAAAAAATTAAAGATTGCAATTATGATGAAATTAAGGATTTGTGGCTTGATAAAACAGTTCATAGAATTCCACTTTTTAAAGAAGTTTTAGAATTAGTGCATGGAAGAGTTCCAATTTTAATAGAAATTAAAACAGATAGAAAACCTGGAGAAACTGAGAAAGTGTTAGCAGAAAATTTAAAAGGTTATAAAGGTGAATATGCTGTTCAAAGCTTTAGTCCACTTTCTGTAAGATGGTTTAGACAAAATTTGCCTTCTGTTCCAAGAGGCCAATTATCATGTAATTTCAATAAAGATAATATGTGTATAATAAAGAAATTTTTATTGAAAAATTTATGGTTTAATTTTTGGACAGATCCAGATTTTATTTCATATTGTGTAGATAATGTTCCAAATAAAAGATTAGAAAAATTTAGAAAAAAAGGAAAATTAGTTATAGGTTGGACAGTAAAAAATAAAGAAAATTTGAAAAAAGTTAAGGATTACTTTGACAATTTTATTTTTGAAAACCTTGACATAACTGATTTTGAATAGGGTTTAAAAAAGTTAAAAATAGTTTTTAAAAAATTATTGACAATTCAAAAATGCGAGAGTATAATACTTTCATACTAGATAATTTGAATTTACTAATTTTGATTCAAATTACTTGGCGTAAAAATATCTAGTATTTATTCATGAACTATCGATAAAGGTAACGGGGGTAATGTTACCTTTTTTCGTTACCTATCTCTTTTACATAATAACTTTAAATAATTTCTTTTATTGATTGAGGATAAGATAAAGAAGTTAAATAAAGCTTATTTCAAAATTATTTTTATTCTACATTTTAATTAAATTCTAAATTTTTTTCGGTTAGTATAATTTAAATTATCTAGACTTTTTAAAAAAGGAGGAGTGCTTATAAGAAATATCAAGAGTTACATTAATATATCTTTAAAGATATTTTAAGATATCTTTTTTAAAACTGAAATTTAATATTAAAAATTTATCGTATAGTTATAAAAATCGTGGTATTACTATGTAATATCACGATTTTTAAAATTTACACAAAAAACATATATTTTTTTAAAACCTTATGATATAATGATTTTGAAATTAACTTTAGGAGGAAAATCATATGATTAAATTTAATTTTGAAAATTCAAGTATAAATGAAGCAATGATTGCTAAATATGCGAATGATGTTGCTAAAATTCATGAAGAAATGAATGAAAAAGCTAATGATGAAAAAGAATTTTTAGGTTGGCTTGAGCTTCCTACAAATTATGATAAAGAAGAATTTGCTAGAATTAAAAAGGCTGGACAAAAGATTCAAAAAGATTCTGATGTTTTAGTTGTAATAGGAATTGGTGGATCTTATTTAGGTGCCAGAGCAGTAATAGATAGTTTAACACATTCATTTTATAATTCAATGCCTGAAAATAAAAGAAAAACTCCTCAAATTGTTTATGCAGGTTGCAATTTAAGCCCTGTTTATTTAAATGATTTATTAGAATTTGTTGAAAATAAAGATATATCAATAAATGTAATTTCTAAATCTGGAACAACTACAGAACCAGCTATTGCTTTTAGAGTATTTAGAGAAGTTTTAGAAACTAAATATGGTGCTGAAGAAGCTAGAAAAAGAATTTATGTTACTACAGACAAAGCTAGAGGTGCTTTAAAAACTTTAGCTGATAATGAAGGATATGAGACTTTTGTTATTCCAGATAATGTTGGTGGTAGATATTCAGTTTTAACAGCAGTTGGTTTACTTCCAATAGCTGCAGCTGGAATTGATATTGATAAACTTATGAATGGTGCAAAAATTGCTCAAGATAAATATTCTGATCCAAACGTAAAATATAATGATTGCTACAAATATGCAGTTGTTAGAAACTTGCTATATAATTCAAATAAAAAGATTGAAATTTTAGCTAATTATGAACCAAAACTTCATTATTTCACAGAGTGGTGGAAACAACTTTATGGTGAAAGTGAAGGAAAAGATTTAAAAGGAATTTTTCCAGCTGGAGTTGATTTAACTACTGATTTACACTCAATGGGACAATATATACAACAAGGTGAAAGACAATTAATGGAAACAGTTTTGAAAATTAATAAAAATTCATCTGAAATTAAAGTTCAAGCAGATGATCAAAACTTAGATGGATTAAATTATTTGACAGGAAAAACTTTAGGTTACATAAATTCAAAAGCTATGGAAGGAACTGTTTTAGCACATGTTAGTGGAAACGTTCCAAATATGATGGTTGAAATTGATGAGCTAAATGAAGAAAATATTGGAGAATTAATATATTTCTTTGAAAAAGCTTGTGCAATGTCTGGAAACTTACTTGGAGTTAACCCATTTAACCAACCAGGTGTTGAAGAGTACAAGAAAAACATGTTCCATCTATTGGAAAAACCAGGTTATTAAAGTGGACGGTCCTTGAAGAGGACCGTCCCCTTTTTCTCATTTTTATATTGAAATTAAAAAAGTTATAGAATATAATCTAATATGTGAAAATACTTTTAAAGAGGTACAAAAGATGGAAAAAATTAGCAAAAGAGTTAGAGTTATTGATTTAATAATACTTGTGATTTTGATTCCAATTTTAATTATTGTTTTAAATTTTAATAAAAAACTTATTGTTTTAAGAAAATTATGGAATTTAGGAAACAAATACGAAAGCTGTCAAAACTATTGTGTTACAGAAAAAACGTTGTTTAATCAAACTGAAACAATAGTTACAACATATTATAAAGATAAAAATTATTTAATAACAACACTAAATATAGGAAATGGCTTTTTAGACAAAGATATGTTTACAGCGATAAATAAAAATAAGGAATATGCTATAAATTCAGATTCATATACTTTTGTATATGATGAAGATACAAATGAACTTATATCTGTTAAACTTTCAAGTCAAACTGCCACAGATATAAAAAAGGTTTTGACTTATAAAGATATTGTCGAAAAAGAAGGAATGGATCCAATTTTTAGCCAGGCACTTAGTTCAAAAATTAGTACTGAAATATTTGATGGAGTTAGTTGCTATAAGATAGAACACGAAAAAACTGATGGTAAAAAAGATGTTTATTATTTTGAAAAAGAAACAGGACTCCTTAGAAAAAACAATGAAACAGAATATTATTATATGTTTAATGTGGTTAATGATGACATTTTAGAATTGCCAGAATATCCTGAAGAAATATTTTCTTCATACTAAGATTAGGAGATACATATGAAAAAGATAAAAACATTTTTTATGATAGTTGTTATAATTATATTTGCTGTTTTAGCTTATTTTATAACAAAGAGAATAATGTTTAATAGAATAGAAGAAAAATTTTGGGCAGCTATAACAGAAGCTGAAAGAAACGGAAATTACCATATTATTACTAGACAAAGAACATCATCAGAAGAAGATTATCACAAAGTAGAAGCTATTTGTAAAAATGGAAGATATTACATTTATAGAAAATATAATACTAGTGATAATGTAGGAACAGGCTATTTAATGCTTTCACCTGGTGAAGTATATTATATAAAAGAAGATAAAGATATAAAAAGAGCTACACATACATCTTTTATTACTTACGGTTATAAACATATAAAATTACATTTTTTTGAGCTACCAAGAGATTATTATGATGTTACTAAAATAGAAAATGGAAAATATGATGGAAAAGATTGCTATATAATAACAATGGAACATTATGCAGGATCTGAAAATGGGACTGAAGAAGTTTTTGTTTATTTAAATAAAAAAACATATCTTCCATATAAAGTTGAAGGTGAGGTACCTGCGGGATCTGTACTTGTTGATGCAGATGGCGAATCAAAACCAGAAATGATTTATGATTTAATTGAATTTGATGATGATGTTGATGTTGAATTTCCAGAGATAAATCTTGATGAGTATGAAATAATTGAGCGAGAAAATATATAGATTTTTTAAGTTTTTCTGTTGAAATATTGAAATTTTCGTGATATAATTTTCCGTGTAAAAAATTTTGAAAAAGGAAGAGGACTTGATAAAATGGCAAAAAATGAATTAAATGAACAAGAAAAAGAAAATAAAAAAGTTGAAAAAGCACGTGCTAAAGAGATGAAAAAAAGAGAAAAAGAAGAACAAAAAGAATTCAAAAATAAAGTAAAAGAAAATGATAAGAAAGCTAAAAAAAGCGGAAAAGGAAAAGGTAAAAAAGGAAAAGATAACTATTACGGAAAATATAGTTTATTTACTAGAATATTAGCTGCTGCTCTTTGCATAATGATGGTATTTTCAGTAGCTGTTACTTTAATTTCATATCTTGTAATGAGCTAAAATTTATAAATTTATAAATAAGAGGTAAAGTAAATAATGTTTCAAAATAATAATCTTTATACTTTTGATTTATATACATATTTTAAGGGTTGGAGTGAAAATCCAATTAATTTAATACTTGGAATTTTAGATGTTTTAATTGTTTTATTTTTGCTATATAAGGCAATTAGATTTTTGAGGAAAACCCGTGCATGGCAATTATTAAAAGGAATTGCAATATTAATAATTGTAACTTTAGTTAGTGGATGGGTAAAACTTGGAATATTAAATATGATTTTAACAACTATTATGACTTATGGTGCGATAATTCTGATAGTTGTGTTTGCTCCAGAACTTAGAAGAAGTTTAGAACAACTTGGAACAAACAAATTAAAAAATTTCTTTGGAATCTCAACAAAATCTATTGAAAACAAAACAAAAGAAGTAATTTATATGGCTGTAATTGCTGCTACAGAAATGGCTAAGAAAAAAGTCGGTGCATTAATTGTTTTTGAAAGAGATATAAAAATTCAAGATATTATCTCAACTGGAATTGCTATAAATTCTGAAGTTTCACCACAATTATTGTGCAATATATTTGTTCCAAATACACCACTTCATGATGGTGCAGTAGTTATTAGTGATAATAAAATTGCTGCAGCTGCTTGTATGCTTCCACTTTCTGATGATTTAGCAATTTCAAAAGAACTTGGAACTCGTCATAGAGCTGCAATTGGACTTTCTAAACAATGCGACAGTATTGTTGTTGTAGTTTCAGAAGAAACAGGAAAAATTTCAATTGCTAAAGATGGAACTTTAATAGCAGATGTTAAAGAAGAAACTTTAAAGAAAATTTTACTTAAAAATTTAATTGTCGAGCCTAAAGCAGACAGTCAAAATAAAAAGAAAAAGAAGGAAAAGAAAGAGAAGAAAGAAGTTATAGATATAGAGAACAATTCTAAAGAATAATAAACTTAATATAAAATTAAATGATTAATATTAAATAATTTTATTATTCTAATATTAATCATTTTTGTTTAGATAAAGGAATAATTATGAGAAATATAAAACTAGTCATAGAATATGACGGAAGAAAGTTTAATCGGTTGGCAAAAACAGCCTAATAATCTAAATATTCAAGGTGAAATTGAAAGAGCAATTTTTGAAATAACTGGTGAAGAAGTTGATTTAATTGCATCTCGGAAGAACAGATAGAGGTGTTTATGCACTTCGGACAAGTTGCCAATTTTAAAATTGAATCTGAAAAATTACCTATTGAAAAATTTGCAATTGCCTTAAATTCTAAACTTAAAGAATCTATTAGAATAAAATCAGCTGAACTTGTAGATGATAAATTTCACAGCAGATATTCAGTTCATTCAAAAATATATAGATATGTTATTAATAATTCTGAGTTCGGAACAGCGATTTTTAGAGAGTTTGAATATAATTTTCCAGTGAAATTAGATGTTCAAAAAATGAAAGAAGCAGTAACGTTTTTTGTTGGAGAACATGATTTTAAAGGATTTAAAGCTAGCCGGAACAAGTTCTAAAAGCAGTGTTAGAACAATTTATGATGCAAAAGTTTATTGTTCTGAAGGTGATAAAATAAATATTGAACTTACAGGTAATGGCTTTTTATATAATATGGTTAGAATAATAGCTGGAACTTTACTTGATGTTGGTCTTGGAAAAATAGAACCAAGCGAAATTCCAGATATAATTAAATCAGGTGATAGAAAAAGAGCTGGAAGAACTCTTCCACCACATGGACTTTATTTAGTAAAAGTTAATTATTAGAAAGGAAACTTATGAGAATAGATAAATTTTTAAAACTTTCCAGAGTTATTAAAAGAAGAACTGTTGCAAATGATGCTTGTGACAGTGGAAGAATTTCTGTAAATGGGAAAGTTGTTAAAGCTAGTTATGAAGTAAAAGAAGGGGATATTGTTGAAATTGGTTTTGGAGATAAAACTTCAAAATTTCAAATTATAGATATTCCAAATTCACAAAAGATTACTCATGAAATGATAAAAATATTATAAAATGAAAGGAGCAATAGTATGGATTTCGTTCATTTGCATGTCCACAGCGAATATAGTTTATTAGATGGAATGTGTAGAATAAAAGATATTCCTAAAAGAGCAAAAGAACTTGGAATGAAGGCTATTGCTCTTACTGATCATGGGGTTATGTTTGGATCTGCTTTGTTTTTTCAAGCTTGCCAAAAAGAAGGAATAAAAGCAATTATTGGTTGTGAAGTTTATGTTGCTCCAGGTAGTAGATTTGATAAAGATTTTTCAAGAGATGATGATAAATATAATCATCTAATTTTGCTTGCTAAAGATAAAGAAGGTTATCAAAATTTAATAAGACTTGTATCAATAGGCTTTACAGAAGGTTTTTACAGTAAGCCTAGAATTGATAAAGAAGTTTTAGAAAAATATTCTAAAGGGCTTATTTGTCTAAGTGGTTGTTTAGCAGGTGAAGTAAGTAAAGCTGTTTTAGAAGATAATATGGAAAAAGCTGAAACTGTTGCAAAATGGTTTAAAGATGTTTTCGGAGAAGACTATTATTTAGAGATTCAAAATAATGGAGTTCGTGAACAAGTATTAGTTAATCAAAAACTAATTCAATTATCTAGAAAATTGAATATTCCTCTTGTTGCTACAAATGATGCACATTATTTAAAAAAAGAAGATAGTTTTATTCATGAAATTTTACTTTGTATGCAAACTGGAAAAAGACTTACAGACGAAGATAGAATGAGATTTGACACAGATGAGTTTTATATTAAAAGTCCTGAAGAGATGTCAGATTATTTTGAAGCAGTTCCAGAAGCTATTGAAAATACTGTAAAAATAGCTGATAAGTGTAACTTTGAATTTGAATTTGGTGTTACAAAACTTCCAAATTATGAAGTTCCAAAAGAATATAAAACACATGAAGATTATTTTAGGGCAATCGCTGAAGATGGTTTAATTAAAAGATATGGAAAAAACTTTTCTCAAGAGATTAGACAAAGAGCTGATTATGAAATGAGCGTAATTTCTAAGATGGGATATGTTGATTATTTTTTGATTGTTAGTGATTTTATTCATTTTGCTAAAACACATGATATTCCAGTTGGACCTGGTAGAGGTAGTGGAGCAGGTTCCTTAATTGCTTATGCAATGGAAATTACAGATATTGATCCTATAAAATATGGCTTACTTTTTGAGCGTTTCTTAAACCCTGAAAGAATTAGCATGCCTGATTTTGACGTTGATTTTTCAGATAGAAAAAGAGAAAAAGTTATTGAATATGTTACTAAAAAATATGGAACAGATCATGTTTCACAGATTATAACATTTGGAACTTTAGCTGCTAAAAACGTTATTAGAAGTGTTGGAAGAGTTTTAAATATTTCACTTCCAGAAGTTGACAAAATAGCAAAACTAATTCCTAGAGAACCACATATTACAATTGATCAATCTCTAGAAGAAGTTAAAGAATTAAAAGTTTTATATGATGAAGATGAAACAGTTAAAAAATTAATTGACATTTCTAGAGCTTTAGAAGGAATGCCTAAAAATGCTTCAACACATGCTTGCGGAGTTGTTATTACTAAAGATCCGGTTGATACTTATGTTCCTTTGTATGTAAATGAAGGAAATGTTGCTACACAATATACAATGACACTTTTAGAAGAACTTGGACTTTTAAAAATGGACTTCTTAGGTTTAAGAACTCTTAGTGTAATCGAAGATTGCGTAGAAGCTGTTAAGAAAAACAGAGGAATAGATGTTAAATTTGATGAAGAAATGAATGATCCAAAAGTTTATAAATTGTGGCAAGAAGGTCAAACTTATGGAATATTCCAATTTGAAAGTAATGGAATGACTTCATTTATGAAAGAGTTAAAACCAGACTGCTTAGAAGATTTAATTGCTGGTGTTTCTCTATATAGACCTGGACCTATGGATCAAATTCCTAGATATATTAAAGGAAAACAAAATCCTGGCCATAATGAATATACACATCCTGCGCTAGAGCCAATTTTAAATGTTACTTATGGATGTATGGTTTATCAAGAGCAAGTTATGCAAATTGTTAGAGATTTAGCTGGATATTCACTAGGTAGAGCTGATTTAGTTCGTCGTGCAATGGGAAAGAAAAAGCTTGATGTAATGGCAAAAGAAAGAGAAAACTTTATTCATGGTCAAGTTGATGAAAATGGTAATGTTGTAATTCCTGGTTGTGTTAGAAATGGAATTGATGAACAAAGTGCAAATAAGATATTTGATGAAATGGCTGAATTTGCTAAATATGCTTTTAATAAATCACATGCAGCTTGTTATGCAGTTGTAGCTTATAGGACAGCTTATTTAAAAACTTATTATCCAGAAGAATTTATGGCAGCTACTTTAAACAGTTTTTTAGATAATTTAGACAAAATTCCTGTTTATATTGAAGAGTGCAAAAATCTTGGAATTGAGATTTTAAAACCAAGTATAAATGAAAGTTTTTCTGGTTTTGTTGTAGAAAATGGCAAAATTAGATATGGAATGGGAAGCATTAAAAACGTTGGAACTGCAGTTATTGATGAAATTGTAAAAGAAAGAACTGAGAATGGAAAATTTAGCTCATTTACAGATTTTTGCGAGAGAACTGCTAAACTTACTGTTAATAGAAAGTGTATAGAAAGTCTTATAAAAGCAGGTTGTTTTGATGAATTTGGAAAAAATAGAAGTACTTTAGTTTCATCTTTTGAAGATATTTTAGATACTATTAATAGTACTAAAAAAGAGAAAATGGAAAATCAAGTTTCAATGTTTGATTTGATGAATACTTCTGGAGAAGAAAAAGAAAATAAACAATATACTTTTACAGAGCTTAAAGAATATGATATGAAAGATTTCTTAAGCATGGAAAAAGAGATGCTTGGAATTTATCTTTCAGGACATCCTTTAGAAAAATTTAAAGATAAAATAAATAAAGTTACAAATATCAATTCTCTAGAGATTTCTGAAATTGATACAGAACTTCAAGAAACAGGAAAATTGAAGAAACATAAAGAAGACGAAATAGTAAAAGTTATAGGAATTATTTCTAAAATAAAAAAGAAAATAACTAGAAATAATTCAATGATGGCTTTTGTTACACTTGACGATTTATATGGAAGCTTTGAAGTTATTGTTTTTGAAAGCGTTTATAATAAATTTTCTTATTTATTAGAAGAGGAAAAAATAGTTTTACTAGAAGGTAGACTTTCAATAAGAGAAGATGAACCTACAAAGATAATTGCTAGTTCTATAAAAGAAATTGAATCTGATGAAGATTCTTGTGAAAGAATTAATGTAAATATTACTGATTTTTCTGAAGAGAAAAAAGAAGCTTTAAGAAAATTTATAAGAACTTATTCAAAAATGGATAACGCAGAAACTATTATAGAAGTTACTGTAAATGATGAAGTTAGAAATTGCGGAAAAATCTATGTAAATAAAGAGATTGAAAAAAATTTAAAAGAAGAGTTTGATGAGAAAAATATAAAAATTAAGTACCTTTAATCTTGACAAAAATATATGAATATCTATATAATTTTATTGTAAATATATATTTTAAGAGGGAAATTTAATGAAAAATAATAAAGGAGTTACTTTAGTTGCGCTAGTTGTAACTATAATTGTGTTGCTCATCTTAGCTGTTATCTCGATTAGAGCAGTTATGGGTGATGACGGAATTGTTACACATGCTATAAAAATGGAAGTAGAAACAGTAACTGGAGAAGTTAGAGATCAATTAGGAATTTTAATAAACAGTGAATTGCTAGGTGCTTCAGCTACTATAGCTGATACTAAAGAAGATATTAGTACAAAATTTAATGAAGTAAATTTAATAAGATTTTTAATGACAGGAAAAACAAATTTTGATCCTAATAATCCTGAAAGAGTTGAGGGAATTGCTTGTATAGAAGAATATACTCCAGCTAGTGGAGAAGAAGAGGTTAAAGGAATAATTCCTAAAGCTGGCGGAGAGCAATCAGATATTTCAGTTAAAAATATTTATAGAGTTTTATCTAATAAATTATGCCCAGATGGTGACAAATTTGGAAAAGGAAAAAGTATAAAGGAAGGTGACATCTTTACATTAGAAGCTGTTACAGAACCACAAAAAAACGAAGACGGAACAGAGACAGGAAATCTTTTATCAACAGGAAAATTTGAACTAAAATATTATGATAAAGATGGAAAAGTTGAAGTTCTTGATACAGTTGTATTATATATGACAAACCAAAGTTAAAATATAAAAAATAAAATACCAAGATTTTTAAATCTTGGTATTTTTGTTTTTATTAATAATTTCCATAATAATTTTTCTCTTTGCAAACTTTAGCTCTTTTAACAGCTTTTTCATCTGTTGAATTATTAATAACATCATCTATAAATGTTGGATGATTTTTAATAAATTCTTTCATTGTTTCATCTGGGTTTTCATAGTATTTGCAAAGCATATCATATTGAGGTTTTGTGATAATATTTCCATTTAAAGCAATATTAAATAATTCTTCTGAAATTTGAATTAAAGAATATGCTTTAATTCCTAAACCTTCTAGAATATCTCCACCATGTTGATTTCTATCAACTGTAAATAATGCCCAATTGATTTTTGCACCAAGTTTATTTGCAGCAGGAGCCCAAGATTTTTCAAAGCTTGATCCAGTATTTAAGATGTCTGCAATATGAAATAATTTTTTTCCAGAAAGTGAACTTGCGACTTTAGTTTCTTTAAAATCACTAGTGCTTGTAACTGCAGATAAATCTTTAAACATTGTAATATGTGGTTTTTCTAATAAATAAGCTATTGGAATTGAAAAATACCAATCTCTTCTTTCACCGCCAGAGATATAATCTATAAGATTTAAATCAAAATTATTTTTAATATATTCAACTAATTTATCAATTGTTGTTTTAAATATTTTGTTATTGTTGTAGTGTTCCATAATTTTTTCACAAAGCAAACTAGGAATTTCTTCTTTTGAGTTGTTTACTAAAAGTTCGTCAATCACTGAAAGTAAGCTTTTTGAATATTGTTCACTTCCATATAAATAATCTACATTAATAAAATAAGGTCCTAATTTTCCAGAAGTGTACCAAAATGGCTTATCTTCGGGTGCAACGTGAAATGCACTTGTTTGAAATAAAAGTTCAATTAATTCTTTATCCATAATTTCCTCCAATATTTCGTTTATTTTTTCAATAAATATGATATAAAAGTTTAGCTTTGATGTCAAGAAAAATTTATCTAAAAATAGTTATTAACATGTAAATAAAATAGGTTAGAGTAAATAAATATCCTTCAAGTTTTGTCATATATTCTTTTTTTGGTAAGTGTGGAAATAAAAATAACAATATACTTGCAGTATACAAAATTATTATTTCTGCATTATAATTTAAACTAAAAGTTATGGTCTTTATAAAACTTGATACACCAAGTATTAGAAGAATATTAAAAATATTAGATCCTATAACGTTTCCAAGTGCTAAATCAGTGTTTCCTTTTCTAGCTGAAATAATTGAAGTTGTAAGCTCTGGAAGACTTGTTCCAATTGCAATTATTGTGCAACTTATTATTTTGTCACTTACATTAAATAGAACTGCTAGATTTTTAGCATTATCAACAACAAAGTCACCACCATATTTTAAAGCAATAATTCCAAGAACTACAAAAAATATATTTTTGATTAAAGAATTTTTCTTGATTTCTTTTGGTTCTTCAAGCTTTTGTTCTTTTTTAGAAGAAACATAAGTATAAACAAGAAAACATATAAAAAGAAATACAAGAAGACAAGATTCTTTGTGTGAAAGAACACCATCTTGAACTAAAACAAATAAAATTATATTTGTTAAAATTAAAAATGGAAGTTCAATATATATTGTATTTTTTTGAAACTTTATATCTTTTATTGTAGCTGTAATTCCTAAAATTAATAGCAAATTACACATATTACTTCCAATTACATTTCCAACAGAAATATCTGAAGCTTCTTTAAAATTAGAAGTAAGGCTTACAAAGAGTTCTGGCATAGAAGTTCCAATTGAGACTATTGTAAGTCCAATTATTATGTCAGGAATTTTAAATTTTCTAGCAATTCCGACTAGCTCCATCTACTAGGAAATCAGCGCCTTTGAGCAATAGAATAAAACCTATTATTATAAAAAATATATAATTTAACATAAATCTCCTTTTTAAAAAAACAAATATATAATTAGTATATATTTGTTTTTTAGTTTTATGATTTTAACTTTTAATTTTTAGAACAATATTTACAAAGTATTGATCTTAAGCCAATTTCTAAGTCAATTTTTCCATTTTTTGAATTATAATCTAAATTTGTAAATTCTTCTAAAATTTTTTTAAGTTCTGTTTCTTTGAAAAAATTTAATTGTTTTTTGTATTTATTAACTAAAAAAGTTTGATTTGGCTTTAGTCCAAGAGAAATAGCAATATCTTTATTTGATTTTATAGCTAAACTACATAAATATAGTTTCTTAAAATGGTTATAAAGAGTTACTAAAATTTTTTGAACTGGTTCTTTATTATAAATTAAACCATCTAAAACTTCTAAAGCTTTAGCAGTTTGCATATTTCCTAAATTATCAGTTAAATCAAAAATTACACTATCAAATTGTTTTATTGCTAAATTGTCGATAGAATCTCTAGTAATTGTTCCTCCGAGGTCCAGCAAATTCAATAAGTTTCCTGATTTCATTTATCAAGTATTGCATATTTGTTCCTGATATTTCAATAAAATATTTTAAATCTGATTCAGAAACATTAACTTTATAAAGGTTTGCAATTTGTTTTAATTTTCTAATAAGACTTAATTCATCTAATTCAGTAAATTGAACAATTACAGCTTGTTTAGAAATCGCATCAAAAACATCATTTTTATCAGCAGTGTCTTCAACAAAAACTAAAACTACATCATCATTTATTTTATTTTCATTAAAATAACTAGCTACTTGTTCTTGAATTGGTGTTCCTGTTTTTCTACGACCATCTTTTTTGAAAAGGTTAGAATTTTTAACTATTATAAGTTTTTTGTCATAGCCAAAAGCAGGACTTTCAATTTCATAAATTAAGTTATCAACTGAATTTTCGTCTAATAACACATAATTTATTCCTTGAAGCAATTCACCAAATTTCTTTTTAATCTTTTTAAAACAATTATCTAAAAGAAATTTTTCTTCACCATATAAAAGATATACTGAAGAAAGCGGTTTTTCTGAATTTAATTCTTTTTCTAAGTTTTCAGGTGTCATCTAAAAATCTCCTTTATAAAGTTATTTTAACATAGATTGAAAAATTTTCAATCTATTTTTGCTTAAAAAATAGACTTTATAAATTTAATCTGATATAATGTTAAAGCTAGGAGGCAAAAATATGAAATTAAATAAAAAAGTTAAATCAATTTTTAGAATTTTAATATTATTGATAATAGCGGTTTTATTAGCACTTTGTGTATATTTTGGGTATAATAAATTTTTAGAAAATAAATTTAAGAAGATATTAGAAAAAAATGATTGTACAAATTACGAATTAACTGAAATTGCAAATGGTGAAGAAACTAAAGTATATGTTAGAGATAAGACTTTGTTGAGTGAAAAAGGGGATATTAAGACTTGGGTAAGTGAATTTGATTCAAAAAGAGTTGTTTTTGATGTTGGTAGAAAAACAGCTATTTTAGATGAAAATGACGAAACACTAGAAGTAAATAGCCTTAATTATTCTTATATCAAAGAATTTTTTGAGAATAGAAATCAAAGTTTTAAATATCTTGGAAAAGAAAATGGACATTATAAATTGCAATTTATAGAAAGTGGAAGCAAGAAAATTACAATTATTTATTTAAATATAGAAACAAATATAGTTGATAAAATGGTTCAAAATGCTGGAAATTTTGAATTTGTTACAGAATATAAAGTAGAAAAAAATGCAGTTTCAAAAGAAGAAATCGCTTATCCTAATTTAGAAGGATATAGAGCTGGAGATTCTTCAAATTCAAATCCTAGCACAGACGGTTCTGAAAATGAATAGTCAAAATGGGAAAAGGGGACAGTCCCCATTTCCCAAAAATTTTTTAGGGGGATAACATATTGGGTTTTAGAACAAAATTAAAAGATAGAGAAATGCCAGTTTACACTAAAGGCGAGGAAATTTTCAACATGGTTAGTCATATTGTTGGCGGTGCTATAGGAATTGTAGCAATTGTTTTATGTAGTGTTTTTGGAGCACTTCGCCATAATCCTTATGGAGTTGTAAGTGGTGTAATTTATGGAATTTCACTTGTTTTACTTTATACTATGAGCAGTGTTTATCATGGTTTAAGTAAAAATTTATTTGCAAAAAGAGTGTTTCAAGTTTTAGATCATTGCATGATATTTGTAATGATTGCAGGTTGTTATACACCTTTTGCATTATGCACAATTAGAGAAGCTAGTCCAGCTTGGGGTTGGAGTATTTTTGGAGTAGTTTGGCTTGTTTCAATAATTGGAATTACTTTAAATAGTATTGATATTAAATATTTTAAAAAGTTTTCAATGATTTGCTATTTAATAATGGGCTGGGCTGTTGTAATTAAAGTAAAAATGCTATTTGAACTTTTAGGAATGACAGGTTTTATCTTATTAGTTTCAGGTGGAGTAATTTATACTATTGGTGCTTTACTTTATGGCTTAGGAAAAAAGCATAAATGGATGCATTCAATTTTTCATATGTGTATTTTAATAGCAACAATTTTACATTTCTTATGTATCTTAATATATGTTATATAAGAAAGAAAAATCCCTGACTTTGTTAAGTCAGGGAATATTTTTTAATCTCTTCTTTTTCCAAATATTGATAAAATTCTAATAAATAAGTTAATAAAGTCCAAATATAATTCCATTGCACCATAAACATAGAATTTTTCATCAACACCCCAAGAATCTCTATAAGCCATTATTTTGTTAATGTCATAAGCTGTAAACATCATAAATACTCCAATTATAACAACATCAACAATTAAATCAACAGTAGTACTTCCAACAATAATATTAATTAGAGAAACTACTATGCAGGCTAATAAAGTAACAGTTAAAAGGGTTCCAAATTTTGTTAAATCTGCTTTTGTGTTTTTTCCGATATAAGCCATTACACCAAAAATTGCAGCAGTTCCTAAAAATACATAAGCAATAGATTCTAATTCAAATACTACAAATATTGATGAAAATGTAAGTCCGGTTAAAATTGAATATCCATAAAATAGAGCTGTTACAACACCAGCAGAGAATTTTCTAAAACCAAATGAAAATACAAGAGCGACGATTAATTCGGCAACTATACAAAATACATATCCACCTCTTAGAACAAAATCTTCTAAAAGTCCTGAATAATATGTGTATGAAGCTACGATTGCTGTTGCTAGAAGTCCTAAAAACATTCTGAAGAAGATTTTTGTTAAAACACCATTTGTTTCTTCAAAAGTAGTTGTGGTGTGATAAGTGACTTCAGATTGAATAGGGCCTTCGTTTTCGTCATCAAAACCCATCATTGAATCTCACCTCTTTTTTATAAAATTACAATATTAGTATAATATAAAACCAAAAAAAATACAACTTTTTTATAAAACTTGCGAAATTATAATTTTTATAGTAAGATGTTTGTGTAAAAAATGAGCAGGAGGTTTTGATGGGAAAACTTGGAGTGTGCTTGGCTCGGTGGAGGACTTAAAGGTGTGGCACATGTTGGTGCATTTAGAGCTTTAGAAGAGTTAGGCGTTAATATAGATTTGATTTCTGGAACAAGTTCTCGGAAGTTTAATGGCAATGACAATTGCTTGTCGGATATGATTCTTATGAAATGGAAGAAGTAATTGAAGCAAATTATAAAAGAATTGCTACAATTGAAAAAAGTGCAATAGCTAGAACTGTTGGAAATATGGCACTTCATAAAGAATCAAAATATGATGGAATAAGTGACGGAGAAAAAATAGAAGAAATAGCAAGTCAAATTGCAAAAACAAAAAATATTGATAATATAAGTAGCACAAAAATTCCAATTGTTATGGTTTCATGTGACACTGTAACAATGAAAGAAGTTAATATTTCTACAAATAAAATTGAAAACGAAGATAATGATATTGAATATATTTATAATATGCCAATTGGAAAAGCTGTTAGAGCAAGCATGTCTTTTCCAGGAATTTATACAACTTGTAATTATGAAGGATATAATTTAATTGATGGTGGAACAAAAAATAATTTAGCTGTTGATGTTTTGAAAAAACAAGGAGCTGATAAAGTTATTTGCATAAGCTTTGATTTAGATTCATATACTCCATCATCTAATTTTTTTGATGTTGTAATAAGGGCTTTAGATATATTCTCACTTAATAAAGTTAAAAAAGGAAGAAAAGAATCTGATGTTTCTTGTATTGTAAAAACTGAAGATACTTCACTTCTTGGAATAAAAGATACAAAAGCAGTAATTAAGGCTGGTTATGATGCTGTAATGGAACACAAAGGAGAAATTTTAAAATTGCTAGAAAAATAATTAGTCGGAGGTAAAGTTTATGGAAAAGAAAAAGTATGATGTAATTGTTGTTGGAATGGGCCCAAGTTCAGCGTTTTTTGCTTATGAATGTGTAAAATTAAATTCAAAGAAAAAGATTTTAATGATTGATCAAGGAAAACGTGTTGAAGATAGAAATTGTCCAATTGAAAAAACAGGAAAATGTATTAAATGTAAGCCGTTTTGCAATATAACAAATGGATTTTCAGGTGCAGGAGCTTTTTCTGACGGTAAACTTTCATTATATAATGAAGAAGATGAAGATTTTTATGTTGGTGGAAATTTGCACAAATATGTTGGTGTTGAAAAAACAAAAAGACTTATAGATTATACTGACCAAGTTTATTTAGATTTTGGTGCTGATAAGCATTTAGAAGGAATTGAATATAAAGAAGAAGTTGATAAACTTAAGAAAAAGGCTAAAAAACAAGGAATAGAACTAATTAGTATTCCAATTAGACATTTAGGAACTGAAAAAGCACATAGTCTTTATAAAAAGATAGAAGAATATATTGAAAAAGCTGGAATTGAAATGCTTTTCAGTACAATGGTTACAGATGTAATTATTGAAAACGGAAAAGTTAAAGGTGTTAAAGTAAAAGATTCAAAATTTGTTGAAGATGAAGAGGCTGAAGTTCAAGAAATATATGCAGATGAAGTTGTTATAGCTGTTGGAAGAAAAGGAGCAAACTGGTTGTCAGATCTTTGCAAAGATCATGATATAAAAACTCGCCCAGGAATCGTAGATATTGGAATTAGATATGAGCTTCCAGACAAAGTTATGGAAAAAGTCAATAAATATATGTATGAAGGAAAATTTATTGGAAGACCATATCCATTTAAAGATAAAGTAAGAACATTTTGCCAAAACCCTAGTGGGTTTGTTTCATCAGAAGTTTATGATCATGATATGGCTTTAGTTAATGGACATTCATATAAAGAAAAGAAAAGTACAAATACTAATTTAGCAATTTTAGTTTCACATCATTTTACAGTTCCATTTCATAACCCAATTTTATATGGTAGAAATGTTGCTAAAAACTTAAATGAGTTAGGTGATGGAAATGTTGTTGTTCAAAGATTAGGAGATATTTTTAGAGGTAAGAGAACTTGGCAAGATGAATTAGATAATAATTCAGTTGTTCCTACTTTAAAATCAGCTGTTCCTGGTGATATTACTTTTGCAATAGGATATAGAACAATGAGTGATATAATCAATTTTATATGCGAAATGGATAAAGTTGTTGAAGGATTTGCTTCTCCAGATAATCTTTTATATGGACCTGAAATTAAATTTTATAGTAATGAACTTGTTTTAGATGAAAATTTTGAATCAAGTGTAAAAGGACTATATGCTATGGGAGACGGATGTGGAATGACAAGAGGACTTATGATGGCATCAGCATCAGGTGTTCAAATGGCTAGAATTTTAAATAAATAGAAAAATAAAAAGAGCAGCTCTTAAGCATGAGCTGCTCTTATAAATCTGTATCTTAAAGAACTCATAAATTCATAAAAAGCACATTTCTTATCTATAAATGTTAAAATTATTCCTTCATAGCAAAGCGGAATAGTGAAAAATGTAACAGGCCACATATGTGTTAAAATAAGTTCTTTTTCCATCCAATTAAGTTTAAATTGTTTTTTTGCATTTTGATATGCTGTAAATGGATGTGTAAAAGCATGTGGTCTTAAATGACTATTTTTAACTCTCCAATCATATAAATATAAATCATGTAACATTCCGCCTCTAGCTGCAGATTTGTAATCAAGTCCACGTTTTTTGCAAGCTAAGTAACAATAATATGCAACTGAGTAACAGTGGAAATAACATGTTGTATATCCATGAACTCTGAAGTTTTTCATTTTTTGAACTTCTGGGTTTGCTACAAGGTCTTTAATTATTTCTTGAAATTCTTTATCTTCTCGTGATTGAGCTAGTAAATCTCTGTAACGCATAATTCTCCTTTTCTTATGTAAAAATGTTGAAATTTCTCAACACTTTACATTATACCATTATAAATTAGTATATACAACAATGTAAAAAGAATGTAAAAAAAATTTAATAAAAATATATTGATTTAATTAAAAATTTAATATATAGTTTTTTTATAAATATTTGAGAATTTGCATATAGGAGGAAACGCTAAAATGAAAGAATATTTAGCTAGTACAGAAGATGTTTTAAAAGAAGTATCTTCTGATATGAATGGTTTATCTAGTAAAGAAGCTGAATCAAGGCTTGAAAAAAATGGAAAAAATAAACTTGATGAACCTAAAAAAGATGGAATAATAAAGAAATTTATTAAGTCCTTAGCAGATCCAATGATTATAATGCTTTTAGCTGCTGCTCGGAATATCTGCTTTTACTGCAGTTCTTCAGAATGAAAGCTTTACAGATGTTTTCATAATTCTATTTGTAGTAATTGTAAATACTATTTTGGGAATGGTTCAAGAGAGCAAAGCTGAAAATGCAATTAGTTCTCTTATGGAAATGACAAAAGCTACATCAAAAGTTATTAGAGATGGAAAAATTAAATCAGTTAAATCAGAAGATTTAGTTGTTGGTGATGTTATAGTTTTAGAAGCAGGTGACAGTGTTCCAGCAGATTGTAGAATTTTAGAAAGTTATTCTATGAAAGTAGAAGAGGCTGCAATAACTGGTGAATCTGTTCCAGTTAATAAAATAATTGATATTTTAACTTTAAAAGAAAATACTTTAGATATTCCTTTAGGTGATAGAACAAATATGCTTTATAGTGGAAGTACAGTTGTTTATGGTAGAGG
>CANQWQ010000020.1 GCA_947627595.1 uncultured Clostridia bacterium | reverse complement strand
AGGTAGATAGGCTGGAGGTGTAAGAATAGTGATATTTTGAGCTGACCAGTACTAATAGATCGAGGGCTTAACCACAAAGTATGAAAAAAGGTTAGTAGGGAAAAGTTTTCAAAAAGAAGTATAGAGAACCATCTATGTATTTTTGAGTGTTTTTAATAGAAACTTCAAGAAATTAGCGAAGCTAATTTCTGGATTCCTAAAAAATAAGATAGGAAGAGAAGCTAGAAAGAAAACATGTGAGATTAGCGAAGCTAATCTCAGTGGGGTTAATTTCTAGGAACTAGAAATTAAGAACACTAATAATTTTCTGGTGATAATGACGAAGAGGAAATACCTGTACCCATACCGAACACAGAAGTCAAGCTCTTTAGTGCTGAAAATACTTGCGGGTTACCCTGCTGGGAAGATAGGAAGTCGCCAGATTTTATATATTCCTCGTTAGCTCAGTTGGTAGAGCGTTCGGCTGTTAACCGAAATGTCGCAAGTTCGAGCCTTGCACGAGGAGCCACTTTAAGCCTGTATCAATAGATACAGGCTTTTTTATTAACATAATTTTTACAACCTCATATAATAAGAATAGACATACAAATTTATTTAATATTTAAGGGGGCAAATTTATATGAAAACTAATAAAATTATTGTGCTCTTAGTATTACTTGTGATTTCAGTTATGTCTATCGGCTATGCTATATTTGCAACACAATTAAATATAAATGGTAAAGGAAAGATTACAGGTGACTGGAATGTAAAAATTACCGGAATTGAGGCTATTGAAGTAAGTGATGGTTGCAGTTCTGGAGAACCTACTTTTACAGACACAACAGCTACTTTTGATGCAAGTTTGGAAAAACCTGGTGATAAAGTAACTTATAAAATTACTGTTCAAAATTTAGGAACAATTGATGCTACTTTAAAAAATATAGCATTTACTGATGATGAAAATGGATCTTCAGCAATAATTCATAGTAATACTAATCCAAGTGATGTTTTAAATTCTGGAGAAGAAACTACTTTTACAGTAACGGTTAGCTATGATGAAGATTATACAGAGGTTCCAGACATAAGAACAAAAGATATTACAGGAATTATAGAATATGTTCAAAAATAAAGTTTGGGTTTCCTGATAATTTCAGGGAACCCTTAAAATAATGAGGTTGATAAAGTGAATAAAAAGTTATTTTTGATTGTTTTTATATTGATATTAATTTTTATAGGAAATGCACAATCGATATTGACTTATAAAGCAGATTTAAAAGGTAGAACAGAAATTACCTATGAAGAGCCGTGGAAACCTGAATTAGATTTTGAATTAGCCAAAAAATATGATAATGTATTTTTCTATAATATAATAGTTAAAAATAATTCTAATTTTGCTTATAAAGATTGGCAAATGAAATTATATAATTTAGATTATATTTCATATACAGATATGCTTGAACGGCGAAAAACAAGAGTATGGCTGGATAATTAGAAATAGAGATTGGGATTTAAAAGTAAATGAAAATGGAAAAATAGTTGTTACGATTATTTTTAAAGTAGATGATTTACCAGATGGAGCTTCAAAAGAAGAATACGCAGATTACTTTGTAAGAAATTATATAAAAGTTACTGGTACAACAAAAACTTCTGATATGAGAAATGGCGAAATTGTTTCAAATGGAAAAGCAGAATTAACTTTAAGAGAAAATGAGGAAAGACTTCAAAATGTTGTAGTTCAGCAAGATAATGAATATAGTTCAAGTAATCCAAATGAAAAACAATATATTATAGATATTTATAATGATACAGAATTTGATTTAAAAAATGTAAGAGCAAATATTTATTTAGGTGAAGATACCAAGTTTCTAGAGGCTTATCCAAGTGAAATTGTTTGTGATAATTATGAGGATGTGACAGTTTTATTTCCGTTTTGGATAAATATTCCTGCAAATTCTAAAATAACTGTTTATTTAATAGTAGAGACAGGAGATGAAAATTATATTCCTGAAATTATTGCTGTTGCGACAAAATAAATTTAAGGGTGATTAAAATGATAAATATTATTATAGAAATAATTTTGATTATTTTAATTGAAATAGCTAGAATATTTTTCATTAATAGATATAAAAATAATAAATTTTTGATTGTAATAATTACGGTAGTTTTGATTTTCCTTCAATTAAATTATCTAGAATTATTTAAAAGTTTTTCAAATGGCAAGAGAGAATCTTTTGAATATATCTGTAAATCAATTATTCCAATAATTTCATATAATATTTTATTTTCATATTTAGTTTTAAAGAAAATTTACTATTTTGGAATTGTTTTTAAAATAATAGAAAAAGTTTTATATTTGATATTCCCGCAAATTGCTAGTATGAGCTGGTTTTTGATAGGAACAGTAAATGTTATATTATGCTTTTTAATATATATTATTTTTAAATTTGGAGAGAAGAAGAAAGTTCCTTTTTTTCAAATAATAGTTCTAATATTTTGTATAATTTTAATTTGTTTTATGTTAGGAATTTTTAGATATAAGCCAATTTCAATAATTTCTAATAGCATGGTTCCGTTTTTTGAAAGAGGAGATGTTGTTATTTTTGAAAAAATAGATGACGAAAAATCTTTAGAAATTCAAAATGGAATGATTATTATATATAAATATGAAAATAAATATATTGCTCATAGAGTTATAAGCAAAATAGAAAAAGATAATAAAATTTTTTATGAAACAAAAGGAGATAATAATATTTCTTCAGATTCAGAACTTGTAAGTGATAGCCAGATAATTGGAATTTATAGCTTTCATATAAAATTTATAGGTTATCCATCAATTTGGCTATATGAATTTTTAAATTAAAAATAGCCCCAACCTTAAGAGAAGAGTTAATAAGGCTGGGGCATTTTGATATTATCAAAATTTATTAATTATTTTTATCATTTAAAAAGCCATATTCTTGTGCTTTTAATTTAACTAAATTTCCAATTTTTTTACAAGCTGTAGTAACTTTTTTTGTAAGATTATAAGAAATAGATAATATTTTATCAAGCCAATCTTCTTTTTCTGGAACGATTGCTGGTAAACCAACATCTTCAAATCCATCAACTTCAACTCTTTGAAGAGGAGTAGCATCAGCTTCTTCACTTGAGTTATAATCTCCAGAAACAGCTGTTAATAAATTGTCCATTAATTGATCTAATTCTTGAACTTGAAATTGTTCAAAATTAATTCCGTCTTCGAATGGTTCATCATCAGCTTCAACATTCTGAGCATTTTCAGTTTTAATTTCTTCTTGATTATTGTTGTCATCTAATGTTAATTCATCAAATAATTTTGCAAAGATATCATCATTTTTAATATCTTCTTCTTGAATACTATCAACTGATTGAAGACCAAATCCAGATAGTTCATTAACATCTATTTTTTCAGTTTGAACTTTAGCATCATCTAAAATAGAATCTAAAAGTGAAGCAAATACAGCTTCGATATCTTCATCATTTGTTCTAGCTTCTTCAACATTTTCATCATTTGAATCATTAGCTTCTTCTTGTTGTTCTTCTTCTACATTTTCTTCTTGAACAGGGGTAGAAGAAGTTTCTTCTTTATGTTCATCATTTTCTTTTGGACCTATAGGAGATATATAATTAAATCCTGAATTATTATCCCAGATATTGAAACTATTTGAAAAACAGAAATTAAAAGTATTGTAATCTTTTATAGTTAATGTAACTTCAAAACCATTATCAGTTTCTTTCATTGGTGTACTATCAGTGTATTCCCAGTTATCACCATATCCATATACTATTGTAACATCTTTTGAATGTTCTCTATATAGCTTTCCACAATATGTTATGATTACTGTGCAACCAGCTGTTAATGGCTTATTAAAAAAGATTTCATTAGTAAATTCCATATTTTCTCAAATCCTTTCAATTCTATACGTTTATTATAATGATAATAAAAATTTTTTTCAATAGATATTAAAAAAATTTGTAAAAAAAGTTATATCATTTTTATAACAATGTTACATTTGCGTTACAAAATTAATTTTGAGATGAATATTTTTCTAGCAATTGCTTAAAATAATCAAAAAATATAAAGGAAGTTTTGATATGAAAAAAAGAGAATATATTTTAATTTTTGTCATGATATTAATATTTTTCGGATTATTTTTTCTAAATTTAAGAGAATCTATTGCATTATCAAAATATGGTTCTTCTGGAAATGAAGTAACGCAAATTCAGAAAAAGTTGAAAAATTGGGGATATTATAATGGAAATATTGATGGAATATATGGTTCAAAAACTCTAAGTGCAGTTAAAAAATTTCAAAGTAAAAATGGTTTAACTGTAGACGGAATAGCTGGCCCAAGAACTTTGAGTGCATTAGGAATTAATTCAACATCAAACTCAAATAATAGTTCAAGTAATTCGACTAATTTAAATTTGCTTAGTAGAGTAGTTTACTCAGAAGCTAGAGGAGAGCCATATAAAGGACAAGTTGCAGTTGCTGCAGTTGTTTTAAATAGGGTTGCTAGTTCATCTTTTCCAAACTCAATTTCAGGTGTAGTATATCAGTCAGGTTCATTTGATGCAGTTTCAGATGGACAGATTAATTTAACTCCTGATTCTACTGCTAAAAAAGCTGCACAAGATGCTTTAAATGGTTGGGATCCGACTTCTGGATGTATTTATTATTTTAATCCTGCAACAGCTACATCAAAGTGGATTTGGTCTCGTCCTCAAGTTGTAAAAATCGGAAAACATATCTTTTGTAAATAATCTTCAAAAGGAAAATTTACATTGACAAAAATTTGATATATTGATAAGATTAAATAGCAAAATATGTAATTTTACGAGGTAAAAATATGAATATATATCCAGATTTTTATTTAGATAGTGTATTAAATATAACACCTAAATTTTGTGAAGAAAACAAGATAAAAGGGCTAATTTTAGATATAGATAATACTTTAATAGATATAGATAAAAAGATGCTAGAAGGTGCTAAAGACTGGCATAAATCAATTGTTGAATCTGGAGTTAAAACAATAATTTTGTCTAACTCAAATAAAAAAGAAAAAGTTTCAAAAGTTGCTGAAAATCTAGAAATAAAAGATTATATAACTTTTGCTAGAAAACCTTCAAAAAGTGGCTTTATTAAAGCAAAAGAGAGATTACGGGTTAAACGAAAGAGAAATCGCATCTGTCGGTGATCAAATTTTTACCGATGTAATTGGTGCTAAAAAATGTAATATGATTTCAATTCTTGTAAAACCAGTTGATCCTAGAGATTTTTGGTATACAAAATGGAAAAGACCTATGGAAGCTTGGCTAATTAGAAAATTTTTAAAAAATTCTGAAAGAAAGGCAAGTTAAAAATAATGTATATAAATAATATATGGTTAGTTTACTATTTAATAATAGGACTAGTTGGACTAATGATTGGAAAAATTGCTGCTTGGTCAAACACAGTTTATGTAGAAGAGGGAACTCTTACTTTTAGAGATTTTTGGAAAAATAGAAAACAAGTTTTTAAAATGCAATATATATTAATGTTTATTATTGCATTTTTGTACATATTATTACTATATTTTACAGGACTTCCAAACAATTTAGTTAAAGCTTTAAATTTAGTTAAATTTATGTTTTTGATTCCTATGCTTGTAAATAGCTTTTTAATTGATTTTAAACATAGAATTATACCAAATAGATTAAATATGACAATGTTTGAAATTGGACTTATTTTTACTTTTATATATGGAATTTTCAATATTTCAATAGCTAGAGATATGCTATTAGGATGTTTAATTGGTGGAGGAATATTTTTAGCTATTACTCTTATAGGAGGCTTAATTGCTGGAAAAGAAGCAATGGGACTTGGAGACGTCAAATTTATGGGGGCAATAGGCTTATATTTTGGCGCTATTCCAATTGGAGAAGTTAGTTTATTAGGATTTTTTGTTGCTGCCATTTTTGGAATAATAATTTTAATTTATAGAAAAATAAGAAAAAATGATGACGAATATATTCCTTTTGGTCCATTTCTAGTAATTTCAGCGATTGTTGTTATGTTCGCTGAAAAAGGATTTGTAATAAGAACATTCTACAGTTTCTGCAAAATGTTAAGTAGTTTATTAATTGGAGGAATTTAATATGAATCCTAAAATTAGAAGTTTAAGAAATCAAATGTTAGCAAAAGGTATAAATGGAATGATTGTATCAAACCCAGTAAATATAAGATATTTAACAGGTTTGACTGCTGAAGGAACACTTCTTTTAACCTCAAAAGAAAATATATTTTTAACTGATTCAAGATATATTGAAGCAGTTAATTCTTATTTAACAATAGATCAAGAAATAGTTGCGTTTGATGTTAGAGATTTAAGCACTGCTGATTATGAATCATATTTTAATGATTGTGAGAATGTAGGTTTTGAAGAAGGATATGTTACTTATGAAAAATATAAAAAATACCTTGCTACATATAGAATAAATAATTTTGTTGAAACAGATGGTTTAATTGAATTAAATAGATTTGTTAAAGATGAAGAAGAAATTGAAAACTGCAAAAAAGCCTGTCTTATAACAGACAAAGCATTTGACTATATTAAAGAATATATTAAACCTGGTCAAACAGAAAAAGAAATTGCTTTAGAGTTAGAAAGATATATGAAAACAAATGGTGCTGATGATTTATCTTTTGAGACAATTGTTGCATCAGGACCAAATTCTTCAATGCCACATGCAGTTCCAACTGATAGAAAAATAGAAGAAAAAGATATTATTCAATTTGATTTTGGTTGTAAAGTAAATGGATATTGTTCAGATTTTTCTAGAGTTTTATTTGTTGGAGAAATCACAGATGAACAAAAAAGGGTTTATGATTTTGTTTTAAAAGAATATGATTTTATTTCTAGTAAATTAAGAGATGGGCTATGTGTTAAAGAAGTTTTAAAAGAAGCTGAAGAACATTATTCAGAAGAGGGATATTTATTATTACATTCTTTTGGACATAATTTAGGATTAGATATTCATGAAGAACCAGTATTAGCTTCTAGATATGAAACAAAGTTAAAGAAAAATATGCTTTTAACAGTAGAACCAGGTGTATATCTTCCTGGAAAGTTTGGAATCAGAATTGAAGATACAATTTTAATAAATAAAGATGGCTCAAATAATCTAACAAAGTCAGGAAAAGCAGTTTGTATCTTGAAGAAAACCGAAATTTACTAAAAAAGGTTGATTTTTATGCAAAAATATGGTATCATAGACAGGCATAAAATAATAATTATAGAATAAAATTTATAGAAAAGGGGTAAAATATTATGGCAGACGTATATATGGCCGGAGATTTAAGAAACGGAACAACATTTGAACTTGATAACAACGTATTTAGAGTTGTTGAATTTCAACATGTTAAACCTGGAAAAGGAGCAGCTTTCGTTAGAGTAAAAATGAAAAACGTAATTACAGGAGCAGTTATTGAAAGAACTTTCAATCCTTCTGAAAAATTACAAGGTGCTGAAATTGAAAAGAAAGATATGCAATATTTATATAGTGATGGAGATTTATATTATTTCATGGATAATGCTACATATGACCAAATTCCATTAAATGAGAGTCAAATTGGTGATGCTTTAAAATATATTAAAGAAAACATGAATGTTACAATACTTTCATTTAAAGGAAATGTATTTGCTGTTGAACCACCAATGTTTGTAGAATTAGAAGTTACTTATACAGAACCTGGTTTTAGTGGAAATACTACAACAACATCAGGAAAACCAGCAACTTTAGAAAATGGTTTAGAAATATCTGTACCATTATTTGTCGAAATAGGAGATAGAATCAGAATAGATACAAGAACTGGTCAATATATGGAAAGAATTTAGGAGGTCTTTTTATTGATTAGTAAAAAGTATAATGATATTTTAAACAAACTTGAAAAAAATATAGAAAGCAAAAAAGATTTTAATTTAGCTAAATCTGCGTTGTCAGATTTAGCTATTTGCTATATTGACGAGATTACAAGGCTTACAGATAATTACAATTTTAAAATTTCTTCTTTTGAATCAAGACTTTCTGATTTAGAAAAGAAATTTTTAGAAGATACAGAAATTACTGAAGCTACATTGACAGAGAAAATTGCTTGTCCATATTGTAATTATGAGTTTGAAGTAGAATATGATTATGAAAATCATGAGACAATTTGCCCAAAATGCAATAATTTGATTGAACTTGATTGGGGTGAATTTGAGGATGATATGTAGATTTATAGAAAATCTAAAGGATTGACGGCTTGACCGTCTTTTTTTATTGTGATATGAAGATGTGGGCCTGTTAAGGCTCCATTTGTTTTTTTACCATTAGAATCAAAATATTTTGTGTTTTCGGGAGAATCAATATACATAGGTCCAACTTCTCCAATGTTTTGACCTTGTAAGATTTTTTGATTTTTTCTAACTATAAATTTTGGAGAAACATGTCCATATAAAAATTGAAAATTTTCATTTCTAATTATTATTGAATATCCGATCTGCACCATAGAAGCCAACAAAGACGACTTTTCCAGGACTTACAGAATAGATATTTGTTCCAGTTGGAGCTGGAATGTCAATTCCAGAATGATATGTTGATGCACCGAGATGTTGGTGAAGTTCGTTTTCCAAAAAATGAAGAGATTGAATAATAGCCGAAGATTGGCCAAGAAAAAATCGAATCTTTGTTGTAGTGGAAAGTGGAAGATTGGAAAGAATAGGAATTGGCTACGCCATAAAAAGAAGCAGAGCTGATAAATATTAAAATGATTATCAGTATAAAGTATAAAAGTATAAATTTTTTATTCAAAAAATCACCTCCTTTTAAAAGGCCGCGTTGTCAATTTTCGATTCCTTCCACTCTGTTCTCAAAATAAAAAAAGGGTTTTGACAAAAACCCTTAAGCTGGCAGGGGTGGAAGGAATCGAACCCTCATCAAAAGTTTTGGAGACTTCTATCTTAACCGTTGGACGACACCCCTATGAATTTCTTTAGCAAAAAGCTACTTTAATATTATACATTCTTTTATAAAAATATGCAAGCAAAATTTTACTTTTTTATTAAAACTTACTTTGATAATGATTATTGACTTTTTAAAGGGTTTAATATAAAATTTTCAATGTAATAAGTAAGTAAAAATATGGGGATTAAACAAATGAAAAATAAAAATTTAGATATATTAGATTTAGTAAAAGTAATTTTATCAATTATAGTTGTTGGAATACATATAAATCCATTTGGAGAATATTCAGGACTGTATTATCCTATTTGTAGAATTGCTGTTCCTTTATTTTTTATGATAAGTTCATATCTATTATTTTCAAAATTAAAAAATAATTCTAATTCTAAAGAAGTATTAGTTAAATTTGTAAAAAGAAATTTGAAATTATATTTATTTTGGCTTGTACTTTTATTTCCAATTGCATATGTATATTGGGAATATTATAAATATAGTTTTTGGGATGGAATTTTAAGATTTATAAAAAACTTTTTCTTTGGATCAACTTTCCTTGCTTCTTGGTATATAATGGCTTTGATAGAAGGAATATTAATAATTTACTTTTTATCTAAAAAATTTTCTAACACATTATTATTAATATTATCTACTTTTATATATTTTATATGTTGTCTTGCTTCAAATTATTATTTTATTTTAAATTATTTTCCAAACAAATTTATATCTAAATTAGTTGATATTTGTGCTTTTGGTGATCTTAAAATTTATAACAGCTTTTTTGCTGGCTTAGTTTGGATTGTAATTGGAAAGATGATTGCAATATATAAAGTTAATTTTAGCGAAAAAAAGAGTAATATTTATGTATTATTAATATCTTTAGTATTACTTTATGCAGAACACTATATTATTCAAAAATATGAATTAGCTGCTGCTAATGATTGCTATATAATGCTACTATTCCTATGTCCAATGATTTTCTTAAAAATTCTTTCTATCAATATTTCTATTAATAATGCAAAATTATTTAGAAAATTTAGCACAATCACTTATTGCACACATTTTAGTATTGCAACAGTTTTAGATAAAACATTATATGGAATTGATTTTCAATTTAAATCATTATTAATTTATAGTGTAGTTTTATTAAGTTGTTTACTAATAACATTTTATATTAATAGAATAGAAGATACAAAATTTATGAAAATTTTAAAATATTCATATTAAAAGATAGTTTTTAGAGGAATTTTATGAATAAGACAGTTTTAAAAAAGATTGCGAATGAACTAAATATTAAATTAAAAGGTGAAACAAAAGCCTTTATTTATGTTGCCTGTAAAAAATATCTTGAGTCAAATGGAATTTTTAATAGAGATTTATGGCTTAAGAATTTTTTGAATTTTCATGAAGATATAAATTCTGAAATCTTTAAAACTCTTGAAATTTGTGATAAACAAGACTTTGATACTCCTGAGGTTATTAGTTGGCTATATCAATATTTTATTTCAGATGAAAAAGATAGAGTTTTTGAAAATTTGAAAAATAATATAAAAGTTGAAAAAGTTGATATTCCTTATGCAACACAGCTTTTTACACCTGATTGGATTGCAAAATATTTAACTCAAAATACTATTGGAAGGTTTACAAATTCTATTAAAAAACTAGATTATTATATTTCGGTAGAAAAAGAAGATATTTTAGAAACAAAAGATTTAGAAGATATAAAATTTCTTGATCCATGTGTTGGAACAGGAAATATTTTAATTTATGCGTTTAATTTGTTTTATGAATCATATAAAAACAATGGTATATCTGATGAAATTGCAATTAAAAATATTTTAACTAAAAATCTTTATGGAATTGATATTGATGAAAACGCTTGTAAGATTGCAAAAATAATTTTGATTTTCCAAGCTTCAAACATTTATAAAAATATTTTTGATGAAGATTATTTAAATGATTTAAATATAATTTCTATAAAAAGTTCTAATAATATTAAAAATAAAAAATATGGTGAGATACTAGAAGTTTTTGAAGATGCTGATGAATATGGATCTTTGCTTAGGGTTCCTAAAATTAGATTACCAGAAAAAGATGGAAAAATAGATGAACTTTTAAAACAATATGAGATTTTAAATCAAAAATATGATATTGTTTGCACAAACCCGCCATATATGGGAAAGAAAAATATAAATAATAAATTGAGTAATTTCTTGAAAAAAGAATATCCAAAAACAAAGTCTGAAATGTATTCTGCGTTTATTGAGAGGTGCCTTGATTTTACAAAAGAGAACGGCTATTTATCAATGATTACAATTCACACTTGGATGTTTATTTCAAGTTTTAAAGATTTAAGAAAAAGAATTTTAGAAGAGGGAACTCTTCTATCTATGCTACATACTGGCGCTGCGACATTTTCAGATTTAAGTTCATTTAATGCTTTAGCAACATCTTTTGTTTTAAAAAAATCTAAATTAGATATAGATACTTGTTTTATAAGACTTTCAGAATATTATAATTTACAAGATAAAATAGATAATTTTAAAAATAAAGAAAATTATTATTATTTAAATCAAAATAGATTTTTCGAAATTCCAAATTATCCTTTTATTTATTGGATTTCAGAGAAAATCAGAGATTGCTTTAAATATAATGAAAAATTAGATAATTTTTATGAAGCAAAGCAAGGTTTAGCAACAGGAAACAATAAAGAATTTGTAAAATTTTGGTATGAAGTTCCATTTTCTCAGATTGCTCAAAATTGTAAGTCAACAGAAGAATTTTTTAAAACGAAAAAAGTTTATGCACCATTTAATAAGGGCGGAATTTTTAGAAAATGGTATGGAAATTTTGAATATGTTATAAAATTTGATGAGTTAAATTATTCAAAACTACTTGAACAAGGAAATCATTTACCATCTAGAAAATACTATTTTCAAAAAGGAATAACTTGGTCATTATTTGGTTTCGAAAATTTTGGAGTAAGATTTAAAGATTATGGCTATGTGTTTGATGTTTCAGGCTCTTCAATGTTTCCAAAAGATGAAGATTTATATTATGTTATAAGTTATTTATGCAGTAATTGTTGTTTTAAATTTTTGTCATGTTTGGCTCCAACAGTAAACTTCCAAGTTGGAAACATTGTTAGCCTTCCATTTAAAATAACAGATGATAAAAAAATAAGACAAAAAATAGATGAACTTGCTAAAGAAAATATTGAGATTTGTAAGGAAGAATGGGGCTTTTATGAGACAAATATAGAGTTTAAAACACTTCCGATTTTAATGAAAAAATTTAAAGAAAAAAATTTAGAAAAAAGTTTAAAATCATTTGAAAAATATTATAATAATTTGCGCGAAACTCTAAGAAAAAATGAAGAAGAATTAAATAGAATTTTTTGTGATATTTTTGAAATCAATGGAGAAGTCGATTATAGAGTAAATGATAGAGATTTAAGCTTAAAGCAGTTTGACTCTCAAGAAATTATTAAAAATTTGCTAAGCTATTCTGTTGGCTGTAAATATGGAAGATATGATTATAAATCAGAAGAAGTTAATTATGAAAAATGTAGATATAAAATTAATTTAAATTGCCTTTCTAAAGGTTTAGAAGATTTATTAATATATTTTTATGGAAAAGAAAATTTAGAAGAAAATCTAAAATTTATTGAAAAAACTTTAAATATTAAAAACCCTGAAACTTACTATATTAAAAGCTTTATAAAAGACCATGAAAAGCAATATCAAGGTCACCCAATTTATTTTTTAAAATAGAGTATGAAAGTTTTATGAATTTAATTGTTTTTTAATAATTCTTTGATATAATGTGGGCAAAGGATGGTGATATTTATTGGAAAATGATTTTTATGAAGGGTCGATAGTGCTTCTTGAAGGTGCTATTGCTAACATAAATGCGAAGCTAGATATTATTAGAAAATATAGATTAGTTAGAGGAAAACAAGATCCTATTGAACATATTATATATAGAATTAAATCAGAAGAAAGCATGAAAGATAAACTTATAAGAAAAGGTTATGATGCTACTTTAGAAAATGCTTTAACTAAAGTTTATGACGCTGCTCGGAATGAGAATAATTTGCAATTATATTGATGATGTTTATGAAGTTGCAAACATGCTTAAAAACTTTAGAGATTTAAAAGTTATTAGAGAAAAAGATTATATTAAAAATCCTAAACCAAATGGATATAGAAGTTATCATATAATTTTTGAGTTAAGTTTAGAGATTGAAGGTGAGATAAAGCCAGTTTTTGTCGAAATTCAAATTAGGACAATAGCTATGGAATTTTGGGCTAGTTTAGAACATGAAATGAAGTATAAGAAAAATATAAAAGATCAGCAATTAATAGTTGAAGAATTGAAAAGGTGTGCAGATGAAATTGCTACTATTGATTTAAATATGCAAACTATTAAGAAAATGATTGATCTAGAGGAGAACGAATAGATGAAAGAAAAAATATTGATGGCTGAGGATGAAAAAGAGCTTAACAGAGCGCTGAAAACAATATTAGAGTTTAGCGGATATGAAGTAAAATCTACTTTTAATGGAAAAGAAGCAGTGGATGCAACTAAAGAAGATAATTTTGATGTAATTATCTTAGACGTTATGATGCCTGTAATGGATGGTTTAGAAGCACTTAAAGAAATGAGAGAAAGCGGAGTTAACACACCAATAATTATGTTAACAGCTAAATCTACTGTTGATGATAAAGTCGAAGGCTTAGATAATGGTGCAGATGATTATATTACAAAACCTTTTGATAAAAAAGAATTGTTAGCTAGAATAAGAGTTCAAATTCGTTCAAATCAAGAGAAAAAAGAAAAATTCTTTGTTGGAAATATCACATTTAATAAAGAAGATTCTGAGATTTCAAGCAGTAAAGCAAGCTTTAGATTAAACCCTAAAGAATGCGAAATAATGGAAATGTTAGTTAAAAATCAAGATAGAAATATAACTCCAAATGAACTAAGTAAAAAGATTTGGCAAACAGAAGAATTGCAAACAAGTGCAGTAAACATGTATATTTCATATTTGCAAGACAAATTTACTGCTTTAGATGCAAATATAAAAATAAATGACGAAAACGGATATATATTGGAAAAACTAGTTTAGAAAGGAGAAAATCATCATGACAGCTAATAAGAAATTACAAATAAAGTTTACAATTATAACAATGATTGCTATAACAACTATTGTTATTGGTGTTTTTGCAGTTGTAACTTTTGAAAATTATAGAATGACTAATAAACAGTTAGATACTCTTTTAAATCTTATTAGTGAAAATGATGGTTTAATTCCAGATCTAAAAAAAGAAAATCAATATCTTGCTGATGAAGCTAAATATTCAACAAGATATTTTATTATAAGATTAGATTCAAAGGGAAAAATTATTGAAATAAATCTTGACCATGTTTCATCAATTTCACATGAACAAGCAAAAGATATGACTACTGAAATTTTGAAAAATAGCAAAAATATAGGCTTTTTTCACAATTTAGCAAATAGTGTTCTTGAAAATAATAAAACATATGGATTTTTTTCAAATTATAAATATAAAATTTCAAATGTAAATGATGAAAAATTAATTGTCTTTATAGATTGTCAGATGCAATTGCAATCTTTTAAAATTGCAACATTAAGGTCACTTGCAGTAACAGGAGTTTTACTTGTAATAATATTAGTTATTGTAGTTATTGGTTCAAAAGTAATTTTAAATCCAGTTTTTAGAAGTATAGAAAGTCAGAAGAGGTTTGTTACAAATGCAAGCCATGAATTTAAAACTCCGCTTGCCGTTGTAATGGCTGATATTGATGTTTTAGAGATGACTGTTGGTGAAGATAATGAATGGCTTGTAAGTATTAAAAATCAGATGAAAAGATTAAATACTTTAACAAAAACTTTATTAACACTTGCAAATATTCAAGATGGAAAAGCAAGTTTACAAACTTCTAAATTTTCAATAAATCAAGTAATTAGTGAAGTTTTAGAAGAATTAAAAATTTTGATTGGTGATAGAAAAATAGAATTTGATGATGCCAAAGATGCAATTATGATAGCTGATAGAGATATGATTAAACAATTAATAAATATTTTGTTTGATAATGCGTTAAAATATACACAAGAAGATGGCGAGATTTCTATTAAAACTATAAAAAGAGGAAAAGTAGTTAGATTTGAAATAGCAAATACTTGTGAAAACGCTAAAGACATAGATACTGGAAGATTATTTGATAGATTTTATAGGGAAGATAAATCAAGAAGTCAAAAAGAAGGATATGGAATTGGACTTTCGATTGCACAGTCAATTGTAGCAATTCACAAAGGAAGAATTTCATCAGGAGTAAAAAAAGATGGAAAGATTTATTTTAGAGTTGCTATTTAAAAAATAGAGGGATGTTGCTATTGACATCCCTTATATTATTTTATAAAATAATATAAGATTTTATGGAGGATATTATGGGTAGAATAATATTACTAGCGATTTTAATCTTAATTAATGCATTTTTCTCAGCTGCGGAAATTGCGTTTATTTCGTTAAATGATGCTAAAGTTGATTATTTAGTTAAAGAAGGAAACAAAAGAGCTAAGAAAATTAAAAAGATGCTTGATAATCCTAGCAAATTTTTATCAACAATTCAGATAGGAATTACATTAGCAGGATTTTTATCAAGTGCCTTTGCTAGTGAAACTTTTGCAAGTAGCTTAGCTCCAAAATTATATGAAGCTTTTCCAGCAGTTAGTTTAGTTGCTTGGAATAATATTTCAATCATATTAATTACTTTGATTTTATCATATTTTACATTAATCTTTGGAGAGCTTGTTCCAAAACGTTTAGCAATGAAATATTATGAAAAAATAGCTTTTGCAACAATTGGAGTTATTGGCTTTATTGCTATGATTGCTTCACCATTTGTAAAGTTTTTAACATTTTCAACAAATATTATTTCTAAGATTTTTGGAATTTCAGAAAATGAAGAAGAAACTGTCACAGAAGAAGAAATCAGAATGATGGTTGATGTTGGCGAAGAAAAAGGAACGATCGATAAAGAAGAAAGTCAAATGATAAATAATGTTTTTGAGTTTGATGATAAGATGGTTTCTGAAATAATGATTCCAAGAAATGATATATATGCTTTAGATGAAGACATGACAATTTCTGAGGTTTTAGAGCATATTACAACTGATAAAAATTTTAGATATAGTAGAATTCCACTTTTTAAAGAAACTGTTGATGAGATTACTGGAATTATTTATATCAAAGATATTTTAATGAGTTCAAAAGATAAAAGAATTAAAGTTAAAAATTTAAAAAGAAAAGCTTATTTTATCCCTGAAACAAAGCCAATAAATGAACTTTTTGAAGAACTTCGTAAAAACAGAAAACAGATTGCAATTGTTGTTGATGAATATGGTGGAACAGCAGGTTTAGTTACAATGGAAGATATATTAGAAGAAATTGTTGGAGAAATTTATGATGAATATGATTTAGTTGATCTTCCATACAAACAAATTGATGATACAACATATTTATTTAATGGTGGTATTTCAATTGATGAAGCTCAAAAAGTTTTAGATGTTGAAATTCCTGAAGGTGATTATGATACAATTTCTGGATATTTGATAAATGAGTTAGGAAGACTTCCAGAAGAACATGAAAAAATTGAGATTAATACTGATAAAGTTTTATATACAATAGAAAAAGTTAAAGAAAGAAGAATTTTAAAAGTTAGAGCTGAGAAAAAAGAAATTATTGAAGACGAAGAAGAGGAAAAGGAAAAAGATGATTAAGAAATTAGCTAAATCTATAAGGGATTATAAAAAAGATTCTATACTTAGTCCAGTCTTTATAGCAGGAGAAGTATTTATGGAAATATTAATTCCATTTTTACTTGGAAAATTAATTGATGAAGGTATAATAGAAAGTAATTTAAAAGTTATATTGATTCTTGGAGCAGTGCTTGTTGTAGCTGCTCTATTTTCACTATTTTTCGGAATGACTGCTGGAAAATATGCAGCAAGGGCTAGTGCTGGATTTGCCAAGAATTTAAGACAAGATATGTATGAAAAAGTTCAAAAATTTTCATTTTACAATATAGACAAATTTTCAACATCAAGTATTGTAACTCGTCTTACGACAGATGTTACTAATGTTCAAAATGCTTATATGTCAATAATTAGAGGTGCTGTTAGAAGTCCACTTATGATGATCTTTTCATTTGCTATGGCTTTTGTGACAAATCCCAAAATTGCTTTGATATTTTTAGCTGTTGCTCCTATTTTAGGATTTTTGTTAATTTGGATTGCTAAATCTGCACATCCTATTTTTGAAAGAGTTTTTAATACATATGATGATTTAAATAATGTAGTTCAGGAAAATGTTAAAGGCGTTAGAGTTGTAAAATCTTTTGTTCAAGAAGATTATGAGATTGGAAAATTTGAAAAAATTTCTGATTCTATTTATAAAGACTTTTCTAAAGCTGAAGCAATTCTTGCTTTTAATAGTCCTCTTATGCAATTTACTATTTATTTAATTATCACATTGATTTCATGGTTTGGAGCAAAATTTATTGTTTCTAAAACTATGACAACAGGTGAAATAACTAGCTTGATTACATATGCTATGTCAATATTAAATTCACTTATGATGTTATCAATGGTTTTTGTTACAATTATAATTTCAACAGAATCTGCAAGAAGAATTGTTGAATTACTAGATGAAGTTCCAGATATTCAAAATCCTAAAAATCCTGTTATGGAAGTTAAAGATGGAAGCATTGATTTTAAAGATGTTTCATTTAGTTATTCAAAAGATGAAAATAAACTTTGTTTAAAAGATATAAATTTAAATATTAAATCAGGTGAAACAATTGGAATTATTGGTGGAACTGGTAGTTCAAAGACAACTTTAGTTAACCTTATTTCAAGATTATATGATGTTACAAAAGGTGAATTAGACGTTGGTGGAATAAATGTTAAAAATTATGATTTAAAAACTTTAAGAGATGGTGTTTCTGTTGTTTTACAGAAAAATGAATTATTCTCTGGAACAATAAAAGATAATCTAAAATGGGGAAATAAAAACGCTACAGATGAGGAAATTATTAGAGCTTGTAAATTAGCTCAAGCTGATGAGTTTATTCAGAGTTTTCCTGATAAATATGATACATATATAGAACAGGGCGGAACTAATGTATCTGGTGGTCAAAAGCAGAGACTGTGTATTGCTAGAGCCTTACTTAAAAATCCTAAAATTTTAATATTAGATGATTCAACATCTGCTGTTGATACTAAAACAGATAGTTTGATTAGAAAAGCTTTTAGAGAAGAAATTCCTAATGTTACTAAAATTATAATTGCTCAAAGAATTAGTTCTGTTCAAGATAGCGATAAAATAATAGTTTTAGATGATGGTGAAATCGTTGGATTTGGCAATCATGAAGAATTGCTTGAAACTAACGAGATTTATAAAGATGTTTATTATTCTCAAACGAAAGGAGAAGAAGATGGCGAGTAAAAAGTTTGATAAGAATACATTAAAAAGACTATTTTTTGGCTATATATTAAAATATTATAAATTCAAATTTTTCTTTGTTATTGTACTTGTAATTCTTACAGCTTTAGCTAGTGTTGCAAGTTCTCTTTTCATTGAAAATTTGATTGATGATTATATTTCACCAATGCTTGCATCTAGTCATCCAGTATTTACACCACTTTTAAAAGCACTTTCAGTTATGGCTATAATTTATGCAATTGGTGTCGTTTCAAATTATGTATATCAGAGAATGATGTCTAGAATTGCTCAGCGGAATATTAAAAATAATTCGTGATGAAATGTTTACAAAAATGCAGAGATTGCCAATTAGATTCTATGATACTAGAACACATGGCGAAATAATGAGTTATTATACAAATGACGTTGATACATTAACAGAACTTATTTCTCGTGGACTTCCTATGATTGTTAGAGTTTTAGTAACTATTGTTGCAACATTTATTGCTATGTGTAGCACTAGTATTTATTTAACTGCACTAGTTTTAATTGTATTGTTCTTGATGATGAAAGTTACCAAAAAAGTTGGTGGAAAGAGTGCCGATTACTTTATTAAGCAACAAAAATCAATTTCAAAAGTTGACGGATATATAGAAGAAATGATAAATGGTCAAAAAGTTATAAAAGTTTTTTCACATGAAGATGAAGCTATTAAAAACTTCAAAAAATTAAATGACGAGCTTTGTAATGATATGACTAAAGCAAATACTTATTCAAATGTATTAGGACCAATGCTTGGAAATATTGGAAATTTACAATTTGTTTTACTTGGCGTTTTAGGTGGAATACTTGCTATTAACGGAGTTGGCGGACTTACAATTGGAATGATTGCATCATTTTTGAATTTGAGTAAAAGCTTTACAATGCCTATAACTCAGCTTTCACATCAAATAAATATTGTTGTTATGGCTTTAGCTGGTGCTAAGAGAATATTTGGCTTGCTTGATGAAGAACCAGAAACAGATGAAGGATATGTTACTTTAGTAAATGCCAAAAAAAATGAAAATGGCGAATTAGAAGAAACAAAAGAATATACAGGTTTATGGGCTTGGAAGCATCCACATAGTGATGGAACCGTAGAATATGTAGAATTAAAAGGATACATAGAATTCTTTAATGTTGATTTTGCTTATGATGAAGGAAAAACAGTTTTACATGATATAAGTTTATATGCTAAACCTCGGTCAAAAGATTGCTTTTGTTGGTGCTACAGGTGCCGGAAAAACTACAATTACAAATCTTATAAATCGTTTTTATGATATTGAAGATGGAAAAATAAGATATGACGGAATTAATATAAATAAGATTAAAAAAGATGATTTAAGACATTCACTAGGAATGGTTTTACAAGATGTTAATTTGTTTACTGGAACAATAAAAGATAATATTAGATATGGAAACACTGAAGCTACTGATGAAGAAGTAATCAATGCTGCAAAACTTGCTAATGCAGATGGATTTATAAGACATCTTCCAGATGGTTATGATACTAAGATAGACGGAAGTGGTGGAATGTTATCACAAGGTCAAAAACAGCTTATATCTATTGCTAGAGCTGCTATAAATAATCCACCTGTTATGATTCTAGATGAAGCTACATCAAGTATTGATACAAGAACTGAAAAAATAGTTCAAGATGGAATGGATAAACTTATGGAAGGAAGAACAGTTTTTGTTATTGCGCATAGACTATCAACAGTTAGAAATTCTAAGGCTATTATGGTTCTTGATCATGGAAGAATTATAGAA
>CANQWQ010000019.1 GCA_947627595.1 uncultured Clostridia bacterium | reverse complement strand
TGCAACATATTCTAAACTACAATTGTTATTAAGATAATAATTTATTACTTTCAATTTAAATTTTTTTGAATATTTTGGCATAAAAAATGAACCCTCCTTGTTAAACTTTTTGTCTAACAATTTGGGTTCACTTCACAGTCCCCTTTTCCCATTTTTGATTGTAATTTTTTTATTCAAAAAACATATATTTTATTGGTGATAAAATGTTTTGGAATAGAAAAAGATTAATAATATTTTTAATAATTTGCTTGATTTTAAGTTTATTTTTTATGTATAAAGATAATAATAAAATAAAGCTTGAAAAAACAGTTCAAACGAACGGAACTCCAGTAAGTTCATATACTATCATTTTAGATGCGGGCCACGGTGAGCCAGATGGCGGAGCAACTTCAGAAAGTCGGAATTTCTGAAGAAGAAATAAATTTGAAAATAGTCTTAAAATTGCAAAAATTGTTAGAGCAAAGTGGCGCAATAGTTATTCTTACAAGATCTGATGAAAATGGAATATATGATTTAGATGAAGATTCTATCAGAAATAAAAAAGTTTCTGATATGAAAAATAGAGTAGAGCTTGCAAATAGCGAAGAAGCGGATTGCTTTATATCTATACATTTAAATAAAATTTCACAAGAACAATATTATGGCTGGCAAACTTTTTATCAAAAAGATAGTGAAAATAGTAAAGATTTAGCATTTGATATTCAAAATAATCTAAATTTTTCAATTCAAAAGGAAAATAAAAGGGAAATTCTAACACTTTCACGGAAAATATATAATGGATAATGTAAAAATTCCGACAGTCACAGTAGAATGTGGTTTTTTGTCTAATATTGAAGAAACACAAAAACTTACAACAGACGAATATCAAGAAAACTTAGCGTGGGGAATTTACACAGGAATCATGGATTATTTCTATAATTAAAAATGGGAAAAGGGGACTGTCCCTTTTTCCCATTTTTGTTAAATCTTCGAATAATTTAAATAAATTTTGCAAAAAATAGTCTTAAAAACAATTTCTATTTAGTAAAGGATGGAATCTAATGGTTTTTAGGACTTTAAACATTTCTGGAGCTCTTTTAGAAGAAAAGCAACTTTTAAATCATATTGAAAAAATTGCTAATAGTCATAATATTAAGATGTTTTCAGACGATGACACTTATCCAATATATAGTTTGAATTCGAATTACAAATTTATTCTAGAAACATATCAAGTTTTAAATGAACATATAAAGCTTGGAATAAAGATTCATTCAGCTGGTGAGTGGATTTTAGACAATTTTTATATAATTGAAGAAATGGTTAAAACAATTAGAAAAGAGCTTACACCTAAGAAATATCATAAGATGATAGGAATTTCATCAGGCCAATATAATGGTTTTGCAAGAAGTTATTTATTAGCTGAAGAAATAGTTTCATATACTGATTGCAAGATTGATTCAGACATAATTTACAAATGTTTAGAAGTTTACCAAAAAAATAAAATGCTTTCAATTGATGAAATTGAAAATTTTGGAATTTTTTTAAAAATTTCTATTATTGGAAAAATAAAAAGTATTTGTGAAAAAATATATTCTTCTGAAATTCAAAGATTTAGGGCAGAATCAATTATTGAAAGAATTATTGAAAACAAATCTGAAAATGAGCAAAAATTCGGAAAGACTTTTAAAACTTATAATAATTTTGAAAATGAGCTTAAATATTCATTTATAGAGTACATGTCATATAAACTTAAGAAATATGGAAAAGAAGTAAATTGTTATCAAGAGATTTTAGAAGAAGAGGTTTCAAAGCTTGGACTTAGCTGTTTTGATGTCGTTCAAAAAGAACATTTATATATAGCAAATCTAAAAATAACAATGGGAAATTGTATAAAATCTTTAAGAGATATTTCAAGAATAAATTTTGGTGAACTGTTAGTTGGAATTAATGGAACAGAAGTTATTTTAAATGGTGATCCAGAAGGCACATACCCAGGAATGGATCAAGAAAGCAAAAATTATTATAAAAATATTATAGACAAGCTTTCAAAGAAAACTAAGATTTCTGAAATTTATATTTCTGAGAAAATAATTGAGCTTTGTAATCAGGCAACCGAGCCTAAAAAGCGACATGTTGGTTATTATTTAATTGACGATGGCTATAGTGATTTATTGACTATTTTATTAAACAAAAAAGTTTCTTCAAAAAGTTTAAAATTTAAAGCAAGACTCTATATTTCGGGCGTTTTTTTAATAACTATATTTACAGATTTTCTAATTTCAACTTCATTTTATATAAACTCAAATAATTTAGTTTTAACAGCTATTTTAAGTATTTTCACTTTTATTCCAATTTCTGAAATTGTAATAAGAGTTTTAAATTATTTTTTAGGCAAATTTAAAAAACCTACTTTTATTCCGAAAATGGACTATGAAAATGAGATTCCAGATGATAAAAAAACTTTTGTAATAATTCCAACTATTTTAAATTCAAAAGAAAAAGTTTTGGAAATGTTCCATAAGTTAGAAGTCTATTATTTAGCAAATCCACAGAAAAATCTATATTTTGCACTTTTAGGAGATGTAACAGAATCAAAAAAATTAAAAGAAGATTTTGATAAAACTGTTATAGAAACTGGTTTAGAAGAAACAAATAGACTTAATGAAAAATATAAAATAGCAGGTTTTAATAGATTCCATTTCTTATACAGAAAAAGGACTTGGTCTGAATCTGAAGACAAATTTATTGGTTGGGAACGAAAAAGAGGTCTTATTTCAACTTTTAATAAATATGTTAAAAATCAGATTTCTGATAATTTTGAGACAAACACGATAGAACTTCAAAAAAGTGAGCTTCCAGAAATTAAATATATTATTACTTTAGATTCTGACACAAATTTAATTTTAAATTCTGCTTCAAAATTAGTTGGCGCAATGTCACATATTTTAAATAAGCCAATTATTGAAAATAGAAAAGTAGTAAGTGGCTATGGAATTATGCAACCAAGAATAGGTCTAGATTTAGAAGTTTACAAAGCTACTAAATTTGCTGAAGTTTATAGTATTCCAGGTGGAATTGACTTTTATAGTAACGCAATTTCAGATATTTACCAAGATTATTTTAAAGAAGGAATCTTTACTGGAAAGGGAATTTACGATGTTGACTGTTATAACGAAATTTTAGATGGCGAGATTCCAGAAAACATTGTTTTAAGTCATGATTTGTTGGAGGGAAATTTCTTAAGATGTGCGCTTGTTTCAGATATTACTCTAATTGACGGATATCCTTCAAAATATCTTTCATATATAAAAAGAAATGATAGATGGACAAGAGGAGATTGGCAAATTATAAGATGGCTTAAATCTAAGAGATTAAATGAAATATCAAAGTTTAAAATTTTAGATAATTTAAGAAGAAGTCTTTTAAAAATTTTTAGTTTAATTTTATTGGTTTTAGGATTATTTACATTCTCTAAAGTTAAGCAATTTAGCAATATTTGCCTTATAACTTCAATTTTATCAATAACTATAATGTATATTTTAGATATTGTAAATTATATAGTTTTCAAAGAAAGCAATATAAATGGTGCAGTCTATTCTCATAAAAAGTTTTCAAAAGACCTAATTGGAATAAAGCTTGACTTCTTAAAAATATTTTTAGAAATAAGCTTGCTTCCATTTGAGGCTTATAGATCAATAGATTCAATAATCAGAAGTTTTTACCGAATGACAAAAAAGAAAAAACTTCTTGAATGGGTGACAGCAGAAGATGGAGAAAAGCAAACTAAAAATTCAATTTTCTATATTTATAAACAACTTATAATTAATGTTTTATTTGGAATTTTATTTATTTTTTATAATAAAAATTTAATTTTTAAAATAATAGGGATAATTTTTGTAATTGCACCGTGCGTTATGTTTTGTATGTCTAAAGAGAAAAATAAAGAAAATATTATTAGTCCTAAAGACAAAAAACATCTTAAAGAGATTGGTTTACGAACTTGGAAATTTTTTGAAGAAAATATAACTGAGAAAAATAATTATTTGATATGTGATAATTATCAAGAAGATAGACGTGAAAAAACTGTTCAAAGAACATCTTCAACAAATATTGGGTTAGAGTTAATTTCAATAATTTCAGCTTATGATTTAGGTTATATTAATTTAGACCAAGCAATTGAATATCTGAAAAATGTTATAAATACTATAAAACTTCTTCCAAAATGGAATGGACACTTATACAACTGGTATAAGACAAATAATTTAGAACCATTAAGACCAAGGTACATCTCTACAGTAGATAGTGGAAATTTTGTCCGGATATTTATATATTGTAAAAGATTTTCTTTATAAAAATGAGCTTGACGAAAATTCATTTTTATATAATGATGTCACAAATCTAATTAATCAGACTGATTTTTCAAAATTATTTTGTGATAATACAAAATTATTTTCAATTGGTTTTAATTTAGAGGAAAATAAACTAACAGATTCTTATTATGATTTTTTAGCGTCTGAGGCTAGACAAGCAAGTTTAGTCGCTATTGCAAAAAGAGATGTTCCAGTAAAACATTGGAATTCTTTAAGTAGAACAATGACTATTTTTAAAGATTATAAAGGCTTGATTTCATGGACAGGAACAGCATTTGAATATTTAATGCCAAATATAAATTTAAAAAGATATTCTGGAAGTTTTCTTGATGAATCTAGCAAGTTTGCAATTTTAAGTCAAAAGGAATATTGCAAAAAGTTAGGTGTTCCATGGGGAATTTCAGAATCGGCATATAATTTGAGAGATTTAAATTATAATTATCAATATAAAGCATTTGGAATTCCTTGGCTTGGGCTAAAAAGAGGACTAGAATATGATTTAGTAATTTCTCCATATAGTACTTTTTTAGCTTTGGAAGAAGGTGAAAAAACTGCAATTTCAAATATAAAAGAACTAGAAACTTATGGAGCACTTGATAAATATGGATTTTATGAATCTATTGATTTTACTTTAAATAGATTAAAACAAGGTGAAAAATTTTCAATTGTTAAGACTTATATGGCGCATCATCAGGGGCTTATTTTAAATTCAATAAATAATACTTTAAATGATAATATCCTTCAAAAAAGATTTAATAAAAACCCTGAAATAGAAGCAGTTCAGATTTTACTTCAAGAGAGAATGCCACTTGATTTTATTTTGACAAAAGAAAAGAAACAAAAACCTGAAAGACCAAAACTAAACTTTGATTCAGGATATAGTGAATCAGTTATTTTAAATCCAATGAAAACTGATTTAAAATATAATGTAATTTCAAATGAAAATTATAAAATTGTTATTAATAGTTTAGGAGAAGAATATAGTGAATTTAAAAATTGCTTAATTAATAGATATAAAGAGGCTTCTGAGCTAAAACAAGGTATAAATTTATATATAAAAAATGTTAAAACAAATAAAATTATAAACTGTGTTCCAAATCAAACTGTGTTTTCTCAAGATAGAGCGATTTTCATAAGTAGTGAAGGTGCTCTAAAATTTAAATTACAGGTTTTATTAGATCCAAATAAACCCGTTGAAATAAGAAGATTAGAAGTTGAGAATTTTGGCTCAAACGAAGAAATTTTAGAAGTAACAGAAAATTTTATTCCAGTTTTATCAACAAAAGAAAGCGAATATGCTCATCAAGCTTTTAATTCAATGTTTTTAAAGTTTGATATAGAAGATGATAATTTAATAGTTGAAAGACATAATAGAGAATTAGATGAATTTTTATATGTTGCAGTTAGTTTATACACAGAAAATGCTAAAAAAGTGGATAGTTCATTTGAAATTGATGCTGAAAAGTTTATTGGAAGAAATAATTTTGATATTCCAAAAATGATTACATCTTCTGAAAATTTTTCAAATAGCTTAGATTACGCGATAAATAAGATTGTAAGTCAAAAACAAATTTTTAAAATTGAGCCTAACTCAAAAACTTGTATAAATTTCTTAATAAGTGTTTCAAATAGCAAAGAAGAGGCGATTAATAATTTAAATGAAAATAAAGCTGAAAATAATATTTCAAAAATTCTTGAAATTTCAAAGGTTAGAAGTGAAGAAGAATTAAATTATCTTCAAATTTCTTCGGAAGATTCAAAAAATTATAATGAACTTTTAAATTATATTTTAGATGAAGATGTTTCTAAAGATTATAGTCAAGATTTAATGAAAAATTTTGAAATTAATTCTTTATGGAAATTCGGAATTTCAGGAAATTTACCAATTATAACTGTGAAAGCTAAAGGACTAGATGATATTGATAATGTTCAAGAAATTATTGAAGCATATATGTATTATAGAGTTAAAAATATTTATATTGATTTAGTAATTTTAAATGAAGAATCAAATGTATATGAAAGGTTTGTAAGAGATGCAATTGATGGAATTATTTTAGATAAACAAATAAACTATTTAAAAAACGTTGGAAGTGGGCTTTTTATAATTAATTCAAATGAAGCCTTAAAAGAAGATTTAGAAGCAATTGAATTTAAATCTAAAATCGTTATAGATGCTAAAAAAGGTGGAATAGAGGAATTTGTAAAAACACATAAAAAGAAAAAATTGTTACTTCCAAAAAATACCGAACTTTTAGATGAATTAGAAGTGGTTGAAAAACAAAGTGAGGAATTATTATTTTATAATGAATATGGCGGTTTTTCAAAAGATGGAAAAGAATATAAAATTGCTATAAATAGAGAAAACAATCTTCCTACAATTTGGTCAAATGTAATTTCAAATAAAGGCTTTGGTATGATTACGACAGAAAATATGACAGATTTAATTTGGAATAAAAATAGCAGATTAAATAGAATAACTTCTTGGAATAATGACACTGTTTTAAATATTCCGTCACAAATTATATATGTTAAAGATGAGACAAATAATAAAGCATGGACTCTAAATTCAAATATTTTGCCAAACTCAAATTACTACTATATAACACATGGTTTTGGATATTCAAAATATAAAAATGTTTATGATGGAATTTTACAGCAAACTGACATCTTTGTCCCAAACGAAGAAAATGTCGCAGTAACAAAAATAAGATTTAAAAATACAAGTGATAGGTCTAAAAAATTAAAAATTTTAGTTTATTTAAAAGTTGTTTTAGGCGAAGATGAAATAAATTCAAAAGGAAATTGCTATTTTGAAAAAGACGAAAATATTATTTTTATGAAAAATATGCTAGCAAACCCGGAGTTTAACAGACTTTCATATATTTCATCAAATATCGAAATTAAGAATTTTACAAAATCTAAAAGAGTTTTTTTCGGAAATGGAACTATAAGTAAGCCAGATAGTCTATTTATAAGTAATTTTGAAAATACCTCTGGAATTGGGGATTGTGTAGGTTTAGAGTTCGAAATTAATTTAAAAGAATATGAAGAAAAATATTTAATTTTAAATGTTGGACAAGAAAATACTTTTATGGAAATTTATAAAACTTCAAATAAATTTTCGAGTTTAGAGAATATTGATAAAGGCCTATTTTTAGTAAATAATAAATGGCAAAATTTAATAAATAATTTAACAGTTAAAACTCCTGATGATGAAATTAATCTACTAGTAAATGGTTGGCTTGTCTATCAAACTTTGAGCTGTAGAATTTGGGGAAGATCTGGCTTTTATCAATCAGGTGGCGCAAATGGTTTTAGAGATCAGCTTCAAGATTGCTTAGGAATGAAATTTGTAGATGTTTCGATTTTAAAAGAGCAGATTATAAAATGTGCCAGACACCAGTTTTTCGAAGGAGATGTTCTTCATTGGTGGCATGATGAGACTAGAAGAGGAATTAGAACTAGATTTTCAGATGATTTACTATGGCTTCCTTATTCGGTTTTTGAGTATATAACATTTTCAGGAGATAATTTGATTTTAGATGAAGAGATTGAATATCTTGAAGGAGAAAGCCTAAAAGATGAAGAAGTAGAAGTTTATAATATATTTTTTGCATCAGAGATAAAAGAAAGCCTATATAATCATTGCTTGAGAGCTATAAATAAATCTTGTGATTTTGGAGAAAATGGACTTCCTAAAATAGGCTCAGGAGATTGGAATGACGGATTTAGCAATATTGGAACAAAAGGAAAAGGTGAAAGCGTTTGGCTTGGATTTTTCCTTTATGATGTATTAAATAAGTTTTCAAAAATTTGCGAACAAAGGAAAGATACAGAAAATTTTGAAAGATTTAATAAAATTAAAGATGATTTAAGAAAAAACTTAAATACAAATGGCTGGGATGGAAGATGGTATAAGAGAGCAATAACAGATGACGGAACTGTAATAGGAAGTATGGAAAGTAAAGAATGTAAAATAGACGGAATTTCACAGAGCTGGAGCGTTATTTCTGGGGCCGGTGACAATGATAAAAAATATATTTCAATGCAAGAGCTTGAAAATAATCTTGTTGATAGAGAAAATAAACTTATAAAACTTTTTACACCACCATTCAATTCTTGGGAAATAAACCCACGGCTATATTAAGGCATATCCAGAAGGAATTAGAGAAAATGGCGGTCAATATACTCATGGCGCAATTTGGGCTGTAATTGCAAATTGCATCTTAGGTTTTGGAGATAAAGCGGTTGAATATTTAAAACTTATTAATCCAATCGAACACACAAAAACTAAAGACTCTACAAAAAAATATAAATTAGAACCATATGTTATTTCAGCAGATATCTATTCTAATTCAAGTGTTAAAGGAATGGGAGGATGGAGCTGGTATACAGGTTCTAGTAGCTGGTATTATGATGCAATTATTGAATATGTTTTAGGGTTAAAGATTAAAGACAAATTTTTATATTTAGAACCTTGTATTGCAAGCTATTGGAAAGAATTTGAAATTCATTATAAATATAAAACAACAATGTATAATATTTTAGTTAAAAATCCTGAAGGAAAAAACACAGGAATTAGTAAATTTTTTCTAAATGACAAAGAAATAGCAGAAAAGAGGGTTATTTTAAGTGATGATGGAAAAATTTATAATATTGAAATTGTAATGTAAAAGTTGAAATTTTTTTGTATAATACTTGTAATAATTTTTCATATGTGATATAAAATAATTGTAACATTTAATAGAAAGGTGGCAAAAATTCGTGGAAGGTGTTGTTGATAGAGATAAAAAAACGATTTTAGTTGTTGATGATGAAAAAAATATTAGAGATTTGCTAGTTTTCAATTTACAAAACGAAGGATATAATACTTTAGAAGCTGAAGATGGTCTTCAAGCTGTTGATATAGCTTTAAAAGAAAGTCCTGATTTGATTTTGCTAGATGTAATGCTACCAAAACTTGATGGTAAATCAGTTTGTAAAAAACTTAGATATTCTCTAAATATGTCAAATATTCCAATTTTAATGATTTCAGCTAAAGATACTGAAACAGATAAAATTGTTGGTTTAGAAATTGGTGCAGATGATTATATTACAAAACCATTTCAAATCAGAGAAGTTATAGCTAGAGTTAAAGCTAATCTTAGAAAAGCTGAAGCAAACACAATTGTAGAAACTCAAAATAAAGAAGATAAAAATAATATAATTAAAGTTGGAGATTTAACTTTAGATTTAAAACGTGTTGAAGTTAAAGTTAAAGATGAAGTTATCAACTTAACTAAGAAAGAATTTGATGTTTTAAAATATTTAGCTTCACAACCAGGACAAGTTGTTACTCGTGAAATGTTACTTCGTGATGTTTGGGAATATGAAGAATATGTTGGCGCTATAAGAACTATTGATGTTACAATGAATAGAATTAGAGATAAAATCGAAAAAGATAAAGCAAATCCAAAAATCCTTATTACAAAAAGAGGATCTGGATATTATGTTACAGATAAAAGTTAATTAAATAAAAATTGCTCCTCAAAATGAGGAGCTTTTGTTTTTTATAAAAATTTCTTTAGAGCTGTTACGCTATCTTCTTGCATTGTAACAAATTCACTTAATAAGTCATGAACTTCTGGTGAACTATTTGGATTATGATTTAATAATCTTCTTCCTTCGATAATTCCCATATTTGTTCCTTTAACTAGCAGTTCAGCTAATTTTGATGTTGTGTCATCTTTCATAGTTCTCATTTCAATTCCCCAACCTGTCATAGCTTTCTCCATTTGATTTAATTCATGAGGATCTTTATCGGAAAATTTTTTGTAAATTTCATTTACTCTTACAGAAATTCTTTGATATTTGTTTTCTTCAATATCCAAAGTCTCTAGAAAATTTCTATCTTGGACTTTTGGCTTTATTTCTTTTATTGAGTTTACACCCATTGAAGCTCCTTTATTTATCTCATCTAAAATATTTAATTCATTTTGAATATTATTCATAAAAACCTCCTAAAACTTTATATTAATAGTATTTACAAAACATCTTAATAATATTTACAAATTTTAAAATGGAAAGGATTGAAAAATATAAATGAAAAAAACAAAAGAATATATGGAAAAAATTTATGAAGAATTTTCTGAGGACATCAAACCTACAGAAGAAATGAAAATTGTTTATAGAGATTTTTCTAATAAAATATTAAAATTTAGAGAAAAACTTAATAAAGAACAAACTGAAGAATTTGATGATATAGAAGATTTATTTTCAGAACTCAATTATTTAGAAGTAAAACAAGCCTTTTTAAAAGGATTTTCTGTTGCTGTAAATATTAGTTCCGAAAATTTAGAATAAAATGACAAATAATATTGAAAAGTGTTTATTTTTGAGAGATATATTTTGCAAAAAATTCTAAAAATATACTTGAATAAAAAACGATATAAGTATATAATATAAAAAGCTTATAATAGGAGAATAAGATTTTGAAGAACATACAAATCAAAATTGTTATGATTTTCGCTATTCTTGGAATTATAGTTATTTCTGGCTTAGGAATTTTTTGTTTATATAAATTAGAAATTGCTAATGAAAGTTTAACATCATCACAATTACCTGCAAAAAAAGTTATAGAAGAACAAGCTAGAGTCGTAGAAATAGCTACATATTCGTCTCTTGGAGTGTTTACAGCGCTATCAATTATTGGCGGTTTTATTGTTACAAAAGTTGTTTTAAATCCAATTTCAAAACTTGTTAAAAGTGCCGAAATGGTTTCTAGAAAAAAGAAATATTTAGGTGACGGAAAAACTAAAACAGGATTTGATGATTTAACTAATGCTTTTGGTGTTATGAATAATGAATTAACAGATAACTTAAATGAAGCCACTAGACAGAAAAAGCAAATTGAAGCGATTTTGCTACACATGACAGATGGAATCATAGCATTTAACAATGACGGAAAAATAATTCATATAAATCACGCAGCAAAGGACTTCTTAGGTGTCAATGAAAATCAAAAGTTTAGTGAAATTTTTGATAAATATAATATTGATATAAATCTAGAAATGGTTATGTATCTTGAAAATTGGACATCTTTTGAAAGAAAAATAAATGTTAATGGACGAGCTGTTAATTTGTTTTTTGCATCTTTTAAAGATGAAAATGAAATTCCAGCTGGTGTTATTGCAGTAATTCAAGATATTACAGAACATGTTAAACTTGATGAAATGAGAAAAGAATTTGTTGCAGATGTGTCACATGAGCTAAAGACTCCAATAACTTCAATTATGGGTTACTCAGACACCTTATTAGAAAGCCAAGTTCCTGAAAATATGCAAAAGGAATTTTTAAAGAGAATATCAGAAGAAGCTAATAGAATGGCTGAATTAGTTAGCGACTTATTAACATTATCTAAATATGATACTACAAAAGTCGGAGATAAAGAAGAATTTGATTTAGGTGAAGTTACTAAACAAGCCTTTGATAGATTAAAACTAGAAGCTGATAAGAAAAATCAAGATGCTGAATGTTTAATAACAGCTGATGTTCCAACAGTTTTTGCTGATAAAAAGGGAATAGAAAGAGTAATTTTAAATATAATATCAAATGCTATTAAATATACTCCTGAAAATGGCGTAATAAAGGTTTATGTAGGTTTCGTATATAATGATGCATATATTAAAGTTATAGATACAGGAATCGGAATTGCAGAAGATGAGATTCCAAAAGTTTTCGAAAGATTTTACAGGGTTGATAAATCTAGAACTCGTGAAATGGGTGGAACTGGTCTTGGGCTTCCGATTGCTAAAGAAATCTTAGAACAAAACGAAGGAAAAATAGACATCAAGAGTACTTTGGGAAAAGGTACAGAAGTCGTTATTAGAATACCAACAAAACAAGCTTTATATAAAAGCTTTAAAAATACATCAGAAAAAAATTAAAGAGAGGATGAAAAATATGAAAAAAACAGGAAAAATCTTTGTCACAATGTCTTACTTAAGTATATTACTTAATAATGTTTCTTATGCTTCAGAAGCAACAGGAGAAAAAACAATTTCATTTTCCGGAAAGCCATTTTTAATAGGAGTTGCCGTATTAGTAATAGTTTTATTATTATATTTAGGCTATAAAATGGATTCAAATGATGCGGGAACACCTAAAATTTCATCTAAGAAAGAAAAACAAAGAGAAAAATTAATTAAAAAAGCTGAAGATTTAGAACAAAATTCAGGAACTTATGAAGCTGATGATAATATTCCTTATGAAGCAGATATTTCAAATTTCACTACATCAGACTTTAATGAAAAAGTTGAATATGATGAAGATGAAGATTCATTATTTGATATTTCAACCAAAGAAGAAGATGTTCCAATATTAGATGAAAATATAGGAAAAGTTGTTGATGATGAACCAATAACTAATAATGAACTAGAAGAAGTAAATGATGCTGAAGAACCAACTGAGAGTGTTGAAACTGAACCTGAAGATGTTGGTGATGTTGACGAAGAACCTGAACCAGAACCTGAAGAAACTGGAGAAGAATTTGATGTTAGCGTAATAGATGATTTAGATGATGAAGAAACTGAAGTTAAAGAAGATGATTCAAAAACTTCAGAATCAACAATGCTTTTTGATAGTTCAGAATTAGCCAAAGCTTCATCTGGAAAAGATTTAGAAGAAGAAATTGATAATTTAGATGATGATTTAGAAAATATAGATGAAGAAGTAGCAAATGCTTTAGAAGAAGAATCAAAAAGAGATACATTTATTGATGAAATAAAAAATTTCAAAGAGCCAGAAGAAACTGATTTTGTTGGATTTTCTGTTGCTAAACCAATTAAAAAAGAAGAGGTTATTAAAGAAGAAGAGAAAAAAGAAAAAGAAGAAGCTGAATCTGCTCCAATTTCAAATGTTTCTACAGATAATGAATTTTTATCACAAATGGAAGCAAATCTTGAAAAGAGCAAAGAAGAAAGAAATGCTAAAAAAGCTAAAACAACTTCAACTTCATCTGCTAAAAATTCTACATCAAAGTCAAAGACATATACTAAAAAATCAACAACAAAGAAAAAATAATACAATAAATTGGAAAGAGGAGAGCAATTTTGGAAGACGACGAATTAAAAACTGAAGAGCAACATTCAGAGAAAAAGCCAAAACTTAGCGAGAAAGCGAGAAATAGATTGGAATGGGTCGCATGCATTGTAATTGCAATAGTTTTAACTTTATTATTTAGATATTTTATAGCTACACCTACTGTAGTTCAAATGTCATCAATGTACCCAACTTTAGTTGAAAATCAAAGATTACTTGTTAAAAGAACTTTTAGAATCACAGGAAATCTACCTAAAAGAGGTGATATAGTTACTTTTGAAGCTACTTCACACACATATTCTTTAGGAACTGCTGATCAATCAAATCCAGTTGCAGTTTATGTTGATGAACATAGAAATATTTTTGATAATTTTTTGTATAATGTTCTTGAAATCACAAAAAGAAGCTATATAAAAAGAGTAATTGGACTTCCTGGTGAACATGTTGAAATAAAAGACGGAAAAGTTTATATAAATTCAAAAGAATTAGATGAGCCATATTTACAATCAGATGTTATTACTGAATCTACAGTATTTAAAGATTTTATAGTTCCAGAAAATTATTTGTTCTGTATGGGAGATAATAGAGCAAAGAGTACAGACTGTAGAGTTATAGGATGTATTCCAGTTGATAAAATTGAAGGAATAGTAATCTGCAGATTTTGGCCATTAAATCAATTTGGAAGTGTTGAATAGAGGAGAATAAATTGAAATTTAAAGATGTAATTGGAAACGAAACAGTTAAAGATTACTTAAGAAAAAGCCTAGAGACAAATAATATATTACACAGTTATTTATTTTTAGGAATAGAAGGAATTGGCAAACTTAAATTAGCAAAAGAGTTTGCCAAATTTGTTCTTTGTCTAAATAATAAAGAAGAAGACTGTGATTGCAAGTCTTGCTTGTGCTATGACGGAAATAATCATCCTGATTTTTCAGTAATAAATGAACAACGGAGATATTATAAAGATTGAAGAAATCAGAAATTTAACTCGGAAAAATTATCGAAAAGCCAATTATTTCTAAGAAAAAAGTTTATATTATAAATGACTGTGAAAAAATGACTAAAGAGGCTCAAAATTGTTTGTTAAAAACTTTAGAAGAGCCACCAGAATATGCTTGCTTGATTTTAATATCATCAAACGAAAATATGATATTAAATACAATTAAATCTAGATGTATGAAAGTAAAGTTTAGAAATATTGAAAATGATGTTTTACGTGATTATTGTATAAATACCTTAAAATATGAAAATTTAAGCGAAAATCTTTTAAAAACGTTTGATGGAAGCATTGGAAAAGCTATAGCTTTAAAAGAAAACAGTGAAAAATATTCTGAATTAGAAAATATGATATCATCTTTAGAAAAAGAAGATATTATAACTGTTTTAGAAAACTCTAAATTTATTTATGATAAAGAAAATATATTTGATATTTTAGATTATATGACAGTTAGTTTTTATTCAAAATCAAAGGAAAACAAAAGATATTTAAATTGTTTAAAATACATAAGCCAAACTTTAACGAGACTTAAAGCAAATGGAAATTTTGACATGAATATTGATTCTTTATTGTTCAATATATGGGAGGAAATAAATGAAAAGAGTCACAGGAGTTAGATTCAAAAAAGTAGGAAAAATATATTTTTTTGATCCAGAAGATTTACAACTTGAAAAAGGAATGAATGTTATTGTTGATACAGCTATGGGAGACGAATTTGGAGAAGTAGCAATTGCTTATAAAGAAGTAGAAGATGAAAATATTCAAGAGCCCTTAAGAAAAGTTGTTAGAATTGTTACTGACGAAGACATGAGAATGTATAAAGAAAATAAAGCTAAAGAACCTGAAGCTAAAATTGCATTTGAGAAAAAAGTAAAAGAACATGATTTAAAAATGAAATTAATAGATGTTGAATTTAAATTTGACGGAACTAAAGTTATATTCTACTTTACAGCTGATGGAAGAATTGATTTTAGAGATTTAGTTAAAGATTTAGCTGCTATTTTTAGAACTAGAATTGAACTTCGCCAAATTGGTGTAAGAGATGAAGTTAGACGTCTTGGTGGATGCGGAATGTGTGGAAGACAACTTTGTTGCACAACATTTTTAGGAAATTTTGATGCTGTTTCAATTAAAATGGCTAAAGAACAAAATATTTCACTTAATCCATCAAAAATTTCAGGTTGTTGCGGAAGACTTATGTGTTGCTTAAAATATGAAGAAAATGTTTACTCTGAAAAATTAGCTAGACTTCCTAAAATTGGCGCAATAGTTAAAACAGATGACGGAACAGGTGAGGTTGTTTCAGTTGAAACATTAAAAGAGAGAATAAGAGTTAAATTTAGAGAAAATGATGATACATTTTTCAAGAAATATGATGCAAAAGATGTTATTGTTATAAAAGATGCAGTAGTTGAAGAAGACATAAGTCAAGATGTTGAAAATGAAGCTGATTTAAAAGAATTAGAAGAGCTTGAAAATTTAGAAAAGACAGAAAATAGAAATTCTGAAGATATTTAGGTTTAGGTGAAAGATATGAAATTATTATTAAAAAATGCTAATCTTTTAGATATGGTAAAAGATTTTCCAGAAATTAAAAAAAGAGATATTTTAATTGAAAATAATAGAATTGCCGAAATATCTGAAGAAATAAATATTGATTCTGATAAAATTATAGATTGCAAGAATAATCTTGTAATGCCAGGTTTTGTAAACACTCATAATCATTTGGCTATGAGTGTTTTTCGTGGTTATAAAGATGACAAAAGTTTGATGGATTGGCTAAATAATGCAATTTTTCCAGTAGAAGATAAATTTACAGAAGAGGATTTTTATTGGAATTCTTATGAAAGCTGTTTAGAGTTAATTCAAACTGGAACAACAACATGTAATGATATGTATTTTGGAATGAAAAATATTGTCAAAGCTATTGAAGACTCTGGAATTAGAGCAGTTGTATCTTGGTGTATAACAGATAGTTCAATTGGAACAAAACCTGAAGAAACTCTTGAATATAGCGAAAAATTTAATAATGATGAAAATTCTAGAATTAAAGTATATGTATCATTTCATGCTCCATATACTTGTAACCCAGATACAATTAAACTTACAGTTGATTTAGCAAAAAAAGCTAAAACTGGAATACATGTTCATTTAAGCGAAACTTTAGATGAAGAAAATGGAATAAAAGAAAAATATGGAAAAACTCCTACAGAATATTTAAGAGATTTGGGTGTTTTTGAGGTTCCAGTTATTCTTGCACATGGAATCCATTTTAGTAAAAGTGATATAGAAATTATTAAAAATATAAATGGCGGTATTTCTCATAACCCTATTAGTAATTGTAAATTAGCTTCTGGAATATGTGATGTTGTAGGTTTAAGAGAAAACGGGATAAAAGTCGGAATTGGAACAGATGGTACAGGTAGCACGTCTACACTAGATATGTTTGAAGAAATGAAGTTAGTTGCATTTTTACAGAAGATTAAAAATATGAATCCAGAAGCAATTAAAGCATATGATATTTTGAAAATGGCTACAATAGAGGGAGCTAAAGTTCTAGGCTTACAAGATGAAATAGGAACAATTGAAGTTGGTAAAAAGGCTGACATGATTATTATTGATACAAAAGGTTTAAGATTTACACCTATGAATGATATTGCTACAACTTTAGTATATAGCGCAAATGGAAGTGACGTTTTAACAACTATTATAGATGGAAAAGTTTTAATGGAAAATAGAAAATTCCTAGTTTCTGATGAAGAATTAGTAAAACAGCATGTTAGAGAAAATGCAGAAAGATTGCTATAAATTATATATTGACTTTTTTTGACAAAAGGTCTATAATTTGAATAGATTTTCACGAAAGGAGTGAATTGATATGGCATATAAAATTGATCCAGAAAAATGTATTAGTTGTGGAGCTTGCGAAGGTTCTTGCCCAGTAGCTTGCATTAAAGCAGGTGACGGTCACTATGTTATAGATAAAGAACAATGTATAGCATGTGGAACATGCGCTGGTGTTTGTCCAGTTTCAGCTCCAAGTGAAGAATAATAAAAACGATAAAAATGAGTTTTGATGTCTAACATCAAAACTTATTTTTTTGTCTTGATATAAAAAAATGGTAGTGATATAATTTAAAAAAATATGTAGATTAGTAGGTGAGACCAATAAAAAAGAAGAAATCTAAAGTTGATAAATTAAAAAAAGAAAAAGCAGTATCAAATATAATGATGATAATTATAGGAGGCTTAATAACATTAGCCTTTTTAGCTGTTATTATAAATCTTACTATAATTATTTTTGTAAGAGGAAACGAATTTAAAAAGAAGGCATATGCTCAGCAAACTAAAAGCCAAATCATAAGTTCAAATAGAGGAACTATATATGACAAAAACGGCGAGATTTTGGCCGTTAGCGTTTCTGTTGATACAATTTCAATAAATCCTGATAAGATTAAATATGAGAACGGAAAAAATGTAGATAAAGAGCTTTTAGCTAAAGGATTTTCTGAGATTTTTGGATTAGATTATGAAGAAACTCTTGAAAAATTTAAAAGCAAATCTTCAGTTGTTGTAATTGCTAGAAAAGTTGAAGCTGATAAGGTTAATCAACTAAAACAATGGATGTCAGATAATAAAATTACTACAGGAATTAATATTGATGAAGATTTTAAGAGATATTATCCAAATGGAACTTTAGCATCAACTTTAATAGGATTTTGTGGAACAGATAATACTGGTCTTACAGGAATAGAATCTAGATGGAATAATACTTTAGTTGGAACATCAGGTGTTTTAACTGCTACTTTAGATGTTCATGGAGATTCAATCTCAGACGAAGATGAAGAATATATTGCTCCAGAAAATGGAAGTAATATTTATTTAACTATAGATACTAATATTCAGGGAATAGTTGAAAAACACTTAAAAGAAGCTGTTCAAAATAATAACGCCGGATATGGTGGAGCTATTATAATGAACCCTCAAAACGGTGAAATTTTAGCAATGGCAAATTATCCAGATTATGATTTAAATGATCCTCAAAATCCAGTATACACTGGACTTGGAGATCAATGGGATACTTTAACACCAGAGCAAAAAAATGATGCAAGATATAAATTATGGGCAAATAAAAATGTTTCATATTTATATGAGCCAGGTTCAACATTTAAAACTGTTATATCTTCAATTGGACTAGAAGAGGGAATAGTTGAAACAGATACAGAAGGAGAATTTTACTGTGGACGTTTTTATCATGTTGGTGATAAAGATATTTATTGCTGGAGCCCTATAAATCATGGACATTTATCATTAAGAGGCGCACTAGAAAAGTCTTGTAACCCTTGCTTTATGCAATTAGGTCAAAAAATTGGTGCTAGAACTATGTATAAATATTTTGATGCATATGGATTTTTTGATAGCGTTGGTTCAGATATAGCAGCTACTCCAAAGAGCTCATTTAGTAAACTTGAAGAAGTAGGACCTGTTGAACTTGCTACTATGTCATTTGGTCAGAGATTCTCAATTACTCCTTTACAAATGGTTACAGCTGTTTCAACAATTGCTAACGGAGGAACTTTAATTGAGCCAAAAATTGTAGGTCAAATTGAAAATACTGATAATGGTAGTATTACCACAGTTGAAACCAAAAAAGTTAGAAAAGTTATTTCAGAAGATACAGCTAATAAAGTTAAAGATATGATGCATTCAGTTGTTGAAGAAGGAACAGGACAAACTGCTAAAATTCAAGGATATGAAATTGGCGGAAAGAGTGGAACTTCTGAACCAATTGAATCTAGAAAAGATATAGATGGATATACAGCTTCATTTGTTGCTATATCTCCAATAGAAAATACAAAAGTTGTTTGTTTAGTAATGTTGTTTAATTTAACTGAATATCAAGAACACCAAGGTGGTACTGTTTGTGGACCTGTTGCAAAACAGATATTATCAGAAGTTTTACCACATACAGATATAGCTGGTGAGACAAGCGGTTCATAATTAAAAACCCTAAAAAGAGCATTTTTGCTTGCATAAAAACATATTTAATGATATGATTTTAAAGAAGAAAAATTTTGAGGTGAGATAAGTTGGCGAATAATAATGATTGCATGATGCAGTACTTTGAGTGGTATTTGCCAGGTGATTCTAACTTTTGGAATAAAGTTCAAAAAGAAGGAACTCATTTATCTAATCTTGGTATTAACTATATTTGGCTTCCTCCTGCTTATAAAGGAGCTGGCGGTACAAATGATGTAGGTTATGGAGTTTATGATTTATATGACTTAGGGGAGTTTAATCAAAAGGGAACAATTCCTACCAAGTATGGAACAAAAGAAGAATACCTAAATGCAATAAAAGCGTTAAAAGAAAATAATATAAAAGTTTTGGCAGACATTGTTTTAAACCATAAAATGGGCGCTGATGAAGTCGAAGAAGTTCTTGCAATTCAAGAAGATGAAAACAATCGTAATGTCAATGTTTCTCAAGCAAAGCCAATTAAAGCTTGGACAAAATATACTTTTGCTGGTCGTGGAAATGTTTATTCTGATTTTAAATGGGATTGGACACATTTTCATGGAATAGACTGGGATGAAAATACCAGAACAGCTTCTGTATATAAGTTCTATGGAAAAAAATGGGACGAGGAAGTTGACAAGGAAAAAGGAAATTTCGACTATTTAATGGGTGCAGATATAGACATGAACAATAATGATGTTTCAAATGAGCTTATTAAGTGGGGAAAATGGTATTATTCAGTAACAAATGTAGATGGTTTTAGACTTGATGCTATTAAGCATATTAGAGCAGACTTTTTTCCAAAATGGTTAGAAGAGATTGAAAATGAGCTAAATGATGGAAATCCAATTTACACAGTTGGTGAATATTGGTCAACAGACATAGATGTTATAAAGAGATATGTTGAAAAAACAGAAGAAAAGATAAAACTTTTTGATGTTCCACTTCATTATAATATGTATAAAGCTTCAATTAGTAATGGAGATTACAATTTATCAGAAATATTTGATGGAACAATAGTTAAAGAAATGCCAGATTTGGCGGTTACTTTTGTAGATAATCATGATACTGAACTTGGACAAGCCCTAGAATCATGGATTGCAGATTGGTTTAAACCACATAGTTATTCATTGATTCTTTTAAGAGAAAGTGGAATGCCATGTGTGTTTTATGGAGATTATTATGGAATTCCTGAAAAAGAGATTTGCCCAAAAAATGAATTATTAGACAAATTATTAAAAGTAAGAAAATATTTTGCATATGGTGAACAAGAAGATTATTTAATTTCTAGAAACGTAATTGGCTTTGTTAGAAGAGGAGATTATGAACATTCAGATTCAGGTTTAGCAGTTGTAATGAGCGACAAAGAAGCTGGAAGTGTTACTATGAACCTTGGAAAAAACCATGCAAATACTATATTTTATGATTGTTTAGGAAATATACAAGAAAAAGTTTATATTGATCAAAATGGTGATGGAGTATTTTCTTGTAATCCTGGAAGTGTTTCAGTTTGGATAAGAGATGGACAATATGTTAATTAATGGGAAAAGGGGACTGTCCCCATTTCCCATTTTTCATTTTATAGGTTTAAAATAGATATGTCACAAAAGTAAATAAAAAAATAAATAGGAAATACCAAAAATATGATAAAATG
>CANQWQ010000018.1 GCA_947627595.1 uncultured Clostridia bacterium | reverse complement strand
TTTTTTGGAGCCACCTGTCAGATTCAAACTGACGACCTATTGATTACTAATCAATTGCTCTATCAACTGAGCTAAGGTGGCAACAAAATTATTATACTTTCTTTATAATATTTTGTCAATATCTTTTTTAAAAATGGGAAAAAGGGGACTGTCCCCTTTTCTCATTTTCCTCTTGAAGTTAAAAAAAGTTTATGGTATAATTACTTGGTCTAAAAAGTGAAAGGATGAATATAATAAATGAAAATAGGAATTGTTGGACTTCCAAATGTTGGAAAAAGTACTTTATTTAATAGTATAACAAAAGCTGGTGCAGAGTGTGCGAATTATCCATTTTGCACAATTGAACCAAATGTCGGAATGGTTACTGTTCCAGATGAAAGAATTGATAAACTTGCTGAAATTTATAATCCACAAAAAATAACTTATGCAACAATCGAATTTGTTGATATTGCTGGCTTAGTTAAAGGTGCTAGCCAAGGTGAAGGTCTAGGAAATAAGTTTTTATCACATATTAGAGAAGTTGACAGTATTGTTCAAGTTATAAGATGTTTCGAAGATGGAAATATCGTTCACGTTGATGGAAGTGTTGATCCTGTTAGAGATATTGAAACAATTAATATTGAGCTTTGTTTAGCAGATTTAGAAACTGTTCAAAAAAGGCTAGATAGAGCCAAAAAATCTGTAAAAGCTGATAAAAAGTTTCAAGTTGAAGTTGATTTATTGGAAAAAATTGGAAAGGCTTTAGAAGAAGGAAAACCTGCAAGAAGTCTTGAATTAAATGACGAAGAAATGGAAATAATAAAGGATAGTTTCTTGCTTACAATGAAACCAATGTTATATGTTGGAAACATTGCTGAGAGCGAAATTGAAAATCCTGATCAAAATCAAAATTTAGTTAAACTTAAGGAATATGCTAAAAATGAAGGCTCAGAGGTTATTCCACTTTGCGTTAAAATTGAAGAAGAATTAAGTGGTTTAAGTCCTGAAGATGAGAAAGAAATGCTAGAAGCTCTTGGATTAGAAGAATCTGGACTTGATAAATTGATTAAAGCAAGTTATAAATTGCTTGGATTAATGAGTTATCTAACAGCTGGAGAACCTGAAGTTAGAGCTTGGACAATTCCATTAAATACTAAAGCTCCAAAAGCTGCTGGAAAAATTCATTCAGATTTCGAAAGAGGATTTATTAGAGCTGAAGTTATCGGCTATGATGATTTTATTAATAAAGCTGGAGGCTCAATGGTAACAGCAAAAGAAAAAGGTTTAGTAAGATCAGAAGGAAAAGATTACATAATGCAAGACGGTGATATTGTTTTATTTAGGTTTAACGTCTAAAAAATAGCTAAAATACCAAAAAAACCTAAAAAAATACAAAAAATTTTTAAAAAATACTTGCATTATAAAATATATAAGGTTATAATAAGTATAGAGTTTTAAATTTATAGTTATAAGAGAGGTTTTGAAATGAAGAAAGAAAAATTGGTTATTAGTTTGATATTAGTAGTAATTATGATATTTACATTTTCAATTAATGTGTTAGCTGCTAACGATGTTACACCATTAAGAACTAGTTCAAATACTACACCTACAACTTCAGTTCAATCTGGTTCAAACTCAACATTAACACCAGCTACAGGTAATTCAATATCAATTGGCGGTGGAAATGCTGGAGCTAGTGCTAACCAAGCTGGAACAGGAACAACAAATGCTGCTACAAATAATTCTGGTACAAGTTCATCATACAGAAATGTAGCTCAAAATGTTTCAACTTCAAAAGACGACTTACCTTATACAGGTTCTAGTTATGGAGTTGTTTTCGTAATAGTTGCTTTAGTTGTTTCTGCAGTATATGCTTACAAAAAAGTTTCTGATTATAATATGTAAATAAAAAGATTATGATAAATTTCCTCTAGATTTTCTAGAGGATTTTTATTTTATTTTCTAAATGATATTGAAAATAAAAATCGAATTTGGTATAATTTTTTATGTAGTATTTCAAGTGTTTAATATGCGAATTAAAAGTTCTACAATTAAAATTTGAAAGGAAATAATTATGTTAAATAATGACGAAAGACCATTTCTTGATGCAGAAGAAGTTGTTAATGATGCAATCTCTAGAATGGGAAAAGATGTTAAAATTGCTGATTCTCAAGAAGGACCAGATATAGACGAAAGAATTGCAGCTTTAACTGTTCAAGAATTATTAGAAGAACTAAAGACAGATGAGTTTGAAAAAATTTATATAAATAGTGCTGCTCAAATTAATACTCCTAGTATGGAAGGAATTCCTGATGAGCAAGTTGCTGAAATAAAAACTGTTGCAGAATATAGGTTGTCTAATATGGCTCCTACTCAAGAGATAGACGGAGAAGAACAAGAAAGAATTAAATCAGCAGCCAATTTTTATATGATTCCACGAATGGCTGACAGAAAAGTTTCTGTTGGAAAAGACACATATTCTCAAAAAGTTAATTTTTATACAATTACAGACCCAGAGGGTTGTAGCTTATATACTGTAATTAATGAAAATAATATTACTTTAACTAGCAATGCTAGAAATGCTATACAAAAGTACTTAGAAGAAAACTATCCAGCAGAATTTGCTTCAGGTCTAATTACAGTTGATGATATTGCTGAAAAATATACACCAAAAAATCTTGACGAATTATATCAAATAACAGGCGAAGATCATCCATTTACAATTAGATTTCTTCCAGAAAGAGTCGATGAAATTGCTGTTGAAAAAGGAATTGATGTTAAAACTATTGGTGCTAAAGATCCTAGAGCAATCGAAAGAGATGAAGCTACAGATAGAGACGATTTAGATGAAGATACTAAAGTTACAAAAAGGGAAGATCCAGAGTTTAAGCTAGATGAAGAAGAAAAAGGTGAATTAGAAGAGCCTGACGGAAGAGATGGCCTAGTTGATGAAGGAAAAGGAATTAGATTAGATTTAGAAGAAGAAAGAGAAGAAAATGAACAAGCTAATGGTGGAACTTTAGCTGAAAAAATTGCTAGAAATAACCACGTAAAACCAGCTGTTGTTAATATTAGAGTTATAGAGAATTTTGAAAAAGTCGAAGAAGATACTGGAATTCCTTTAAAAGGTAGATATCCTAGAGGTGAGGTTGTTGCAGTTAGAATTCCTTATAAACTAGGATATAGAACATTTTTAGCTGAAAAATCTACAGGATTGACAATTGATGGAAGAGGAATTAAAGATACTAGAAATGGAAAACTATATAACTTCAGAGAAATGGAAGATTACTTTAGATTTAAAATTAGAGATGGTGATGACGGCGGAGAAAATGGAAAACCTCTAAGAGCTGATGAAGGAAGAGATTATACAACATATATTAATGAACATGGTGAACTTGATAAAGAAAAATTTGTAAATAATGGTAAAGAGCCAGACATGATTCGTGAAGAACGTGAAAGATATTTAGCTGAAGTTGAAGAAGTTGATAGAAAATTAAAAGATGCAATTGAAGAATATCAAGATCATGGAACACGCGAAAATTATTTAAAAGTTAAAGAGTTAATTGACAAAAAAGTTGAAATCGATAATAAATATAATGCTTTAGATGAACAAAGAGAAGTTACAGAAAAAACTAAAGAAAATACAGAAGATGCTATTGGAAGAGACTTAGATGATGACGATGATGACTGGTTTCCAGGACCTGGTGGAAGACATCATTGGTAAAATTTAAAATTTTCGGAGGAAGAAATGGGAAAATTATTTGTTATTGAAGGCACAGACGGAAGTGGAAAACAAACACAACTTCAAAAATTGGTTGAAAAATTTACAGAAAACAAAATAGATTTTAAAACAGTTTCTTTTCCTAATTATGATAGTCCTTCATCAAGTTTAGTAAAGATGTATCTTTCAGGTGAATTTGGCGAAAATCCAAAAGATGTTAGTCCTTATGTTGCTTCAACTTTTTACGCAGCAGATAGATTTGCTACATTTAAAAAAGATTTTGAAAAACCTTATAATGATGGAACAGTTATACTTGCTGATAGATATACAACAGCAAACATGGTTCATCAAGCTGGAAAAATCAGCGATTTAGCTGAAAGAGAAAAATTTTTAGATTGGCTTTTTGATTTAGAATATGGAATATATGGACTTCCAAAGCCAACAGAAGTTTTCTTTTTGAACATGCCACCTGAAAAAGCTGAAGAACTTATGAAAAATAGAATAAATAAATTTTCACATGAAGAGAAAAAAGATATTCATGAAAGAAATCCAAAACACATTGAAGAAAGCTATAAAGCTGCTTGTAGTTTAGTCAATAAATATAATTGGTATGAAGTTAAATGTGTTAACAAAGATAATGAAATTAGGTCAATTGATGATATTCATGAAGAAATTTATAATGAAGTTTTACGACATATAAAGTAAAGGATGTATAAAATTGAGTAAAATAGGTTTTTTTGGAGGGAGTTTCAACCCTCCAACTATTGCGCATTTTGAAATTGTTAATAATGCGATAAAAAAATATAATTTAGATAAAGTTGTAATTATCCCTATGGGAGACAAATATCAAAAACCAGGTTTAGTTTCATTTGAACATCGCTATAAAATGCTTTTAAAAATGTTTGAAGATGCTGAAAATGTTGAAATTTCTAATATGCAGGAAAATCAAAAAGAAGTTTCATATGCAATAGATTGTTTTAATGAAATTGACGAAAAGTATAAAAATGACGAAAGATTTTTTATAATGGGTCAAGATAACTATTCTAATATTAATAAATGGAAAGATCCAGAAAAACTTGTTTTAAATAGAAATTTTATTGTTTTTGAAAGAAATGATTCAACTAGTTCTAGTTTGGTCAGACAAAAGATAAAATCTAAAGGTGAATTTAAAAGTTTTACTTTACCTGAAGTTGCTAAATATATAGACCAACAAGGACTGTATAAGTAAAGGAGAATTAGCCTTGAGAGGAAAATTTGTTAATTTCTGTATGGCTTTACTTAACCTTTTGCTCGGAATTTCGATTTTAGTTTATTCTCTAAAAGTTCCAAGTGAAATTATAAGGCTTACAGTTCAAGAATATAATATAGTTAATGTTTTAAAAATAGTTCTTTATGTTGGAATTGGCTTAACAAGTTTATTAAATGTAATTCATTATTTTCTAAACGATAGAGATGGAATGAGAAAAACTGGCTATATGCTGGCACTTTTCAGTATTGCATTTATTTTTATAAAGCAATGGCCTATTGCACTTTTTAATATTTTAGCAAGTTTAATGATTGCGGTTGCTACATTTAGAGAGCGTTGGATGGAAACTAATAGTATTACCGCAATTTCAATAATCGGCTTAATTGCTATCGTTATTATAGTTCCAATAATAGGTTGTTTTACATATAAAACATTAGGTGCTTATATTCTTAAAAAAGAAAATGAAAAAGAGTTAGCTTTTAAACAAGATTACTTTAAATATGTTACAGAGCTTGATATTCACGAGCCATATATAAATGTTAAAAAAGACGGAAAATACGGATATATCAATCAAGCAGGAAATACTGTTATTGATTTTAAATATGATTATGCAAGTCCATTCGTAAATATTAGAATGAATGATAAAACTTTTCAAGTTGCGCTTGTTTGTGAGGATGGAACTTCTGAGATTATAATGAAGAACTTAAGAAAAGTTATGACATATAGAAGTGAGTCAATGGACGAAGATTATGAAGCTAAAATAAGAGAATTTAAAGATATTTATTATAATACTTTAGGTCAAACTGAAGATATGACTTATGAAATTGACACAGATTATGACAGCAAATATAGAATTTCTGCCTATGAGGAGCAACCTGAAGAAGGTGTTACTAGATATGAATATAATGAAAATTTTGATATTGAAGTTTCTAAATCAACTCTAGGTTATGGTGATTCATATTATTTAGTTGGAAAAAATGAAACTTATAGATTACCACTTGATTGTGAAAAACTAGATTATGATGATAAATATTTATATGTTTTTAAGAATGGAACTATTCCTTATTATGACCGCTCAAATAACAGACAGGGCTGGTTTACAAGTGAAGGAACTAAAGTTTCTTTAACTGGAAAAGGTCAAATTCTAGAAATTATTGGTGATAAAGTTTTAATTAAAGATCATAAAGATGGCTCAATTTACTTTATGAATCAAAAAAATGAAAAGCTTTCTGAAACTTATAAAGAAATTTTCATTTGTGATTATGATAGATTTGTTGTTAAAAATAGCAAAAATAAATATATGATGATTGATTCAAATTTCCAAAAAGTTTTTGATTCAGAATGGGATTTTGTTGATACATCACTTGCACAAGTCGGAGTTTTCACTTTTGGAAATGTCAAAGATTGGGAAGCACAGTTTAATGTATATGATTTTGCTGAAAATATGAATTTGACTATGATTGATTATCTAGGAAATGTTATTCAAGATAATGTTCAGCAAGTTTATAACAAATATTATTATTTAGAAAATGATGATAAAAAGTCTAAATCAGAGAAATATAGCGACTTTTTAGATAACTTGAGAGTAATGAAAGTTAGTTATATTGGAGATGAATTTTACAAATAAAATTTTTAAGACCTTAATTTAAATAAGGTCTTATTTTTTTGAATAAAAGCCAAAAATTTCCTTATAATATCTTTTATGGAAGATATTAGAAAAAGAGATTTATGGACATATAGTTCATATTTTATAATTTATAGTTTTATTGGATGTATCTTAGAAACTCTTTTTGGAATGATTACAAAAGGGGTAGTAGAGAGTAGGCAAAGTTTTTTGTTTGGCCCATTTTGCGTGATATATGGAATTGGGGCAATTCTAATTATTTTGCTTTTATCAAGATATAAAAATAATCTTATAAAGTTATTTATATTTTCATCAATAATTGGAACGATTACAGAATTTTTGATGAGCTATTTTTGTGAAATCATTTTTCATTTTAAGTGGTGGGATTATTCTGGAATGAAGTTAAATATTCAGGGAAGAACATGCTTATATTTTTCATCAATGTGGGGAATATTGGGAGTTGTTTTAATTAAAATAGTAAATCCTGCTTTAGATAAATTTTTTGAATTTGCTAGAAGAAACATAAAAAAAGAAATCTTAAAAATTTCGATTTCATTAGTTTTGGGATTTTTAATTTTTGATGCAAGTATATCTTATATTGGTTTAAAATCATTTTATTCTAAAATTGTAAATGATTTTGATTTTGATTTAAAATCATCAGAATATCCAAGCAAAATTCCAGAAAACAAGCTCTTTGAAGAAGATAATATGCTTCTTATTTATCCAAATATGCAAATTGCAGGAACCAAGTACAATAACACTTACATCGACAGCCTTTACAAGAACAAAAAGAAGTATTATTTTAAAATGGGAAAAGGGGACAGTCCCCTTTTCCCAAAACAAAAAAAGAAGATTTTTAAAATCTTCTTTCTATATTCTAGGCTAGAGCCTGACGTTTTTGATTGAAATCCAATAGATTTGATATTGGGTTTGTTTTTTTCTGTTCTTGTTTCTTTGAAGCCTCTTCTTGAGCAATTTGTTTTGCTTGACGTTCAGCCATTGTTTCAGCAATAGCTTTTTGATAAACAAAGTGAGTATTTTGAGTAATCTTTGTCCAGTTGTATTCGTTTTTAACTTTTGCTTTAGCATTTTTAACAACTTCATCAGCTAATTTGTGATCAAATAGAAGTGCTAAAATTGAATCAGCTAAGCTGTTAGGATTTCCAGCATATGATTTCATTCCGTTAATTCCATGATCAACAATTTCATTTAAACCGCCGATGTCTGAAACAACAACAGGAGTTCCAGAAAGCATAGCTTCAATAGCAACAATTCCAAAAGGTTCATATGTGCTAGGGAAAACTGATACATCAGCACATTTATACATTTTCTTAACATCATTTGAATTTAAGTAGCCAGCAAAATAAACTTTTTCAGAAATTCCAAGGTTGTTTACTTCAGCTCTTAATTCATCAATCATTCCACCTTTACCAGCAATAACAAGTTTTACATCATGATAATATTCTAAAACTTTAGGCATAGCAGCGATCAAATTTTGAATTCCTTTTTCATAAACTAAACGTCCCATGAAAAGAATAATTTTTTCATTGTCCATAGCAAATCTACGTCTAAAATCATAATCTCTGTAAACATTATTAAAACTAGCTAGGTTAACACCATTAGGTATAACATTTATTTTTTCATATGGAAGCCCAAATAATCTTTGAAGTTCTGATTTCATATAGTTACTGTTAACAATAACTTCAGAAGATTCGTATGTAAGCATCCATTCAGTATCATTAATATATCTTTGTTCATCAGTTCTAATTCCACTGTTTCTACCAGCTTCTGTAGCATGAATAGTAGAAATCATTGGAATTCCATAAGAAAATTTTAAAGTTTTAGCAGCATAAGCAACAAGCCAGTCGTGTGCATGAATAATATCAAAAGTTTTTCCTTCTTTAATTAATTCACCAACACGAGCAACCATGTTGAAGTTAAGTTGCATTATCCAATCTATAAAGTTATTAGGAGCAATCATAAAATTATCAACTCTATAAACACTAACACCATCATCATCCTCAAAATAAGGCACATCACCATCTCTATAAGTTACAACTGTAACATCATGTCCATCTTTAGTTAGTTTGTGAGATAAATCATAGACAACTCTAGATATTCCTCCTACTATTCTTGGTGGATATTCCCATGATAGCATTAGTATTTTCATTAAACATTTGCTCCTTTCAAAATCATTTGTAAAATTACATAATTTTCCTACATAATCATCTCTTACATTTTATATTATATTTTTTTAAAAGTAAACAATTTTCGTCAAAAAAAATATTACTTTTTGATTACATAAAAAAATAAAATTTTTTTCCTTTTTTCTATTGTAATTTAAAAATTTTTAGTATATAGTATAATATATGTGATAGAGAAAGAGATATTATGAGAATTTTACTAAGGAGGAAGCTATGCCTAAAAGTGTTGAAAATGATGTAATTGAAGTGAAAACAAAGAAAAATAGTGTAAATAAAGGCAAAGCATCAGAAACTAAAAAAACTGTTAAAAAGAAGGAAACTCCTAAAAAAGAAACTAAAGAGACAAAAGCAAAAACAGAAGCTAAAACTAAAACAACTAAGACAACTAAAACTACTACAAAAGCTAGTGCAAAAACAAAGGCGACTACAAAAACTAAAAAACCAGCAGAAAAAGCTAAAAAGACTAAAAAAGTCGAAAAAGCTTTAGTTAAAACATTAGACTTTTTACAAGAATATTATGACTTACCATATAGATATAATGAGACAATAGTTACAATTTTAGCTCAAACACCAAAAAGATTATTTGTTTATTGGGATATTTCTGATAAAGATAAAGAAGCTTATATAAAAGCTTTTGGAGATGATTTTTTCGAGAAGACTTATCCAGTTTTATTAGTACATAATGAAGATTTAAATTATACATTTGAAGTTCCAATTAATGATTTCGCCAATAGTTGGTACTTAGATATTCAAGATCCTAGAACTAAATATGTAGTTCAATTAGGAAGAAAATTTAAAAATGCTAATCAAGCTAGAAATGTTGATTTTAATGTAATTAGAGATGAACATATTAATTTACAAAATGATTTTATATATATTACAGATTCAAATAAACTAGAATCACCAAATGATCATATTTTATTTGAATTGCTTTCAAACACAGTTAAATACAGAAATGTAAAAACTGGAAATGAATATACTAAAAACTTAAAAGATTTAGTAGATGATTTAAATAATTCTTATCCTGCTGAGGCTGTTCACGGGCTATATACAAAATTATATGAAGATGAAATTGAAAGAGAAGATTTTGGAAGAAAGAATCCACTATCTGGCGAATTAGGCTTACCTACTTCTTCAGGTGGCTTTAGGAGTTCTAGGTAGATAACGAGCTTAGAGTCAGGCTAAAAACCTAGACAATGAGCTCTTTTTGTTGCTTTAAAATTAGAAAGGAAATAAAATGAAGAATATAAAAGGTTACGTTAATTTTGTGCTTCACGCACATTTACCTTATATACATCATCCAGAATGTGATACATATCTTGAAGAAGAATGGCTATTTGAGGCAATATCTGAGACTTATATTCCTCTTCTTTTAAATTATCAAAAATTAGAAGAAGAAGGCGTAAACTTTAGAATAACAATGACAATGACACCACCTCTTCTAAATATGCTTGATAATAAACTTCTTCAAGAAAGATATATAAAATACTTGAAAAAACATATTGAACTTGCTGAAAAAGAAGTAAAAAGAACTGTTTATGATGAAAGATTAAATAGACTATCAAAATATTATTTTGATAGATATTCTAATGACTTAAAATTTTTCAGAGATGTCCATAAATGTAATTTGATTGAGGCTTTTAAACATTTTCAAGATAAAGGTTATCTTGAAATAATTACTTGTGGTGCGACACATGGATATTTTCCAATATTATATGTAAACGAAAAAACTGTTAGAGCGCAAATCGGAATTGCTGTTAAAGATTATGAAAAGCATTTTGGAAGAAAGCCTCGTGGAATTTGGCTTCCAGAGTGTGGTTATGTTCCAGAAGCTGATAAATATTTAAGAGAATTTGGAATTGAATATGCAATTGTAGAATCACATGGAATTTTATATGCAAACCCAGTTCCTGTTTATGGTACATACGCTCCAATTACTTCACCAGAAGGACTAACTGTTTTTGGCCGTGATATGGAAAGTTCTCGTCAAGTTTGGAGCTCAATTAACGGTTATCCAGGTGATTTTAATTATCGTGAGTTTTATAGAGATATTGGCTATGATTTAGATTATGAATATATTAAGCCATATATTGCTGCAAATGGTGCAAGAGTAAATACTGGAATAAAATATTATAGAATTACAGGAAAAGATTGCGAAAAAGATTATTATGATATTCAGTGGGCTAAAGATTCAGCTCAAAAGCAAGCGGGACATTTCTTTGATTCTAGAGTTAAGCAAATAGAAAACTTGTCTAGTTATATGCAAGTTCCACCTATAATTACTTGCCCTTATGATGCTGAGCTATATGGCCATTGGTGGTATGAAGGTCCATATTGGTTATATATTTTGTTTAAAAAGATTTATTATAATGATTGTAATTTTGAGTTAATAACTCCTGGCGAATATATAGATAGATTCCCAGAAATTCAGGTTTCTCAACCTTGCCGTTCTAGTTGGGGAGCAAACGGATATAGCGAAGTTTGGTTAAACCCTACAAATGATTATGCACATCGTCATCTTCATAAGTTAGGAAATAGAATGTGCGAGCTTGCTTGGGAATTTAAAGATGAAAAAGATCCTATAAAGATTCGTGCTTTAAATCAAGCTGCACGTGAAGTCGTTTTAGCACAAAGTAGTGACTGGCTATTTATTATTACAAATGGAACGATGGTAGAGTATGCACATAAAGCGATAAAAGAACGTGTAGGTCGATTTACAAAATTATATTTTGAACTAAAGAAGGGAAAAATAAACGAAAGATTTTTGGAAGATATTGAGAAAAAAGACGATATTTTCCCAGAAATGGATTATAAGATTTATATTTAAGGAGTTTTGTTTATATGGATAACTTAAACGTTTATGACAAGTGCCAAGCAATGTGTGCTTCAATCAAATCAAGTCGCGAATATGTTGAGTTTAAAGAAATTAAAGAAAAAGTTATGGCAGAGCCAGGCCTAAAAGAAAAAATAGACGAGTTCGAAAAAATTAAATATGAGGAGCAACTTTTAACAATTCAAGGTGAAGAACAAAATGTTGCAAAAATGCAGAAATTGCAAGACTTATATAATATTTTAGTTAATGAACCAAAAGTTAAAGATTATTTTGATAAAGAAGTTAGATTTAATCTTATGATTGCAGACGTCAACAAAATGATTGGCGAAGCAATCAAAGACGTTTTATAATTTTTGGGAAAAGGGGACAGTCCCCATTTCCCACTTTGATGCCACTATAGCTCAGTCAGCAGAGCAGCGAACTCGTAACTCGCAGGTCAGCAGTGCAATTCTGCTTAGTGGCTCCAAAATAAGTAAATTTTATTTAGGAGGGCACAAATGAATTTTAGAAATAAAAAGCGGAATAACTTTATTTGCTTTAGTTGTAACTATAATAGTAATGCTTATTTTAGCTACAGTTTCAATTACTAGAGTAATTGGAGATAACGGTCTTTTGGCAAAAACTAAAACAGCTTCTTTGGAATCAGAAAAAGCTAAGTTTTTGGAACATGCTAAAATGGCTTTCACAGCTTTAGGAGCTCAAATGAAAGATGAAATAGATCTTAGCCAAATTACATTAACAGATGTTAAAAATAAATTAGTTGAAGATTATGATTATGGCGGAAAAATTTTTACAATTCAAGGTGGAAAAGTTTTCCTAGATGCTAAAGATATTGAAATTGGCCCAGGTGAGAGTGCAAATTTATTAACTGAATTATCAACAGATGAAGATGTACATTATGTCTATATTCAAAGAAATTATTATCAAATAAAATTAATTGATGGAGAATTATCTTTAGGAACACCTTTAAAAAAATTACCAAGTAGTGGAGAAATGCTTGAAGGTGAACTAAGAGCTACAATAAAAGATGAAGAACTTGCTGATGTTACAAAAGATGCTAATGGAGATATAATAATAACTGCCAAAGATAAAACAGGAAATACAGAATTAACAGTAGAATATGCTGATGGAATTAAGAAAACTGTAAATGTTCATGTAATTGAATATTTAGCAGATGCTGTAGAAATTGGAGAATATATAGATATTGGAGTAAATTATAATAATGTTTGCTATTTCAATAGTGCAGATAGAACAGAGACTAAAAAAGCTTTAACAGGCTGGAGAGTCTTAAATATTACTGGCTCTGGAAGAAATGGCCAAGTAAAATTAGTTTCAGCTGGTTGTCCACTAACATATTGTTTTAGAAAACATGACCAAGCAGAAACTGCTATAAAACAATTTGAAGATTTATATAATAATGAAGTATCTTATACAGCTAAAGGTACAACAGGATTTAAAAGCAATGGCTTTATTACAGATAAATTAAAATCTCTTTTTAAAGCTGATAAAGGAATTGATACTTCTAAAGGAATTCATGTTTTAGGTTGTGAAACAGGAGATGGAGCTAAAGCTACTTTATATTCACCACTTAATGAATTTGAAACATTATATCATGATATAACAGGTGATATTAAAGATATGGAATCTATTCAGCAAAGTCATTATGATGAAATAATGAATAGTAATTTAAGTAAAGTTGCTTCAGAGCATAATAAAGAATGGCTTGATAGTTATAATGATATGCTTTTAATAGGTCAAGAAGTATTTTATGGTGGAACAGCTCCTAAAACTGATGAATTATGGTTTAATGATAGATATGGAAATGTTGATGATGGAAGCTATGATCCTACAGATCCAGATAATAATGATGAATTGGAAATAGGACTTCGTCTAGTTGTTACATTAAAGGCTGGAACTTTGTTACCTACTCAAGACCAAGAAGATGGAAAAAGCTCATCAACAGCTTATAAAATAACAGTTAGATAGTTACAAAGGAGAAATAAAAATGATTCTTATATATTTTGTTGTATCAGTAATAATGGCTGCTATAACTTATGTTTGCAGTCAATTAGATTGGCATTATGGCTATATCTTAATGTATATATTTATGTTTTTAACAAGCTGGTTTATTAGCTTAATGTTTGTTCATCAAGAAGAATTTGATAGATCAAAAAAATATACACTTATTACACCAGGTCACTTAATATTTTTAGCAATTGATATTTGCTTACTTATCTATTTTTGGAAGTGGCATATAAAAGATTTCCAAACAGTTAGATTTGCTAAATATAAGCTAGTTGTGCTTGTTAACTTAATTCAAGGTTCATTCTTAATGTTATATTATAAATTAGTTGATTTTTATACACATTTATAATATAATCTTACTAACTTTTAAAAAGGGTGGTAAATATGGAATTAAAAATAACAGATGAAGAATTAGAGGCAATTAAATATTACAAAACAGATGCTTATGATAATATAAATCAACTTCTAAATTCTGATAGTAGAAACGATATTGCGCTTTTAACAGATGAAAATTCAGAAGTTAAGATTAATTATAATAAAGAAAGCGTCATAAATTATATTGATACTATAAAAAAGGTTTATAGTGCAATTTTAAAATCTTATTATTCTAAGTGGTCTAAAGAAGACTGGACTTTTTCTAGATTATGTTCTTTAACAGAAATCGAAAAACTTAAAAATGAGCCATTTATTGATAAGTTTTTAATTACAGATATTAATAAAGAACAAAACACAGTTGGAATGAATCAAACAGTTATGTATATTTGCGGAAATAAAGATGTTCCATATATGATGTTAAAAGAAGTTTTAGATGATAAAGATAATACAGAAGTTTTAATTGTTCCTTTTACTAAAATTGATCAAATAGTTGATGGCCCTGAAATTTCATCTGAAGAAAGAACTACAAAAACATATAAAATAGTTTTAGCTCGTCAAGAACTTGAAGAAATGAGTGATGACGAAAAAATAAGCTTATATAATAGAATCCTTGAAAATAGTGATTTAGTTAATACCACACTTTCAAACACAGTTAGATTAGAAAAAGAAAATGTTGAAAACTATGAAAATATTCGTGAAATAGAAAAACAAGTTTCAGATTTAGAAATTACTATAAATCAAAAAGAAGATGGTGATTATGGCGAATCTGAAAGAAATGCTGATAACCGCGACTTACAAGCTTTAAATGACAGACTAGATATTTTCAAAAATCATTCAACAGATATTTTTAATAATATAAAAGCAAACAATAAATTTATTACAGAATGGAAGAAAAACATAATAGTTTATTTGATGGCAGAATGTTCAAAAATTGAGAAAAATCTTTTAGATAATATAGAAGATGAGCCTATTAAAGAAGAGGCTAAACCAGAAAATCAAGAAGTTAAAGAAGAGGTTAAAGTGATAGATCAAATCCCTGAAACTCGAAAAGAAGAGTTAAAAAATAAAAGTTTTGAAAATATCTTTAGTCAAGTTAGAACAGAATGTTCTGATAATAAACAATTAGTTCAAGATTTACTTAAAGATATAAATAGATTGATAAATAGACAGCAAAATTTTGCTAAAATTGCTGGAAATTTAGGCGCTTCATATTCAGCACTTAATAATAGTTTTGAAATGAAAACAAAAGCTGAGCAATTAGAGTCATTAATAAATACAATAAGATTAAAAGCTGAAAGCTTAGGAACTTTAGATACTCCAGCAAATGGAAAAAAACTTATTGAAATTTCTGAAGTAAATAATCAAATTAATATTTTGATAAATTACTTAAATAATCCAAAAGCTGCTATTGCTAAATCTAAGATGAATCGTTTTGATGAAATGATTGTTGTTGAAGAAAATGAGCTTAAGAGAGATATTGCTAGAGCAATCTTAGATATAAGAGGTGAAGCAGAACTTAAGAAATTAAGAGATGATACTGAAATTATTGAAGATAAAAGTCCATTTATGAGATTCTTAGGAATTTTCACAGGTCAAAATAAATTAGACGAATTTATGATTGAACAAATTCATGTTAGACAAAATTCAATTAAAAAGACTTTATCTAAAAAGTTAAGACTTGATTATAATTATAGTGTTCATGAGCTTGTTGCTCAAATTAGAATGTTTATAAGAGATAATGATGATGACGAATTAGTTAAAGATGATGTTGAAGATTTAAGAGAATTTGAAAAAGAGCTTTCTAAAAACTTTGTTGTTATTGATAGTAAAGTCGAAGATATAATTGCTGAAAAAGAAGGAAGAAATCTTCCTCTTGATAACAGAATTTCTAGAAAAGAATTAATTGAAATTGAGACATATAGATTTTTAAATAAATATGGATATGATATTGCTGAAACTAGTGATACAGAAGAAGTTAAATATGTAGATACTACAGCTAACGAGATTTCTAGAATAATCGATTATATAAATACTTCAAAAGTTTTAGAATAAAAGGATGTGAGTTTCTTTATGGAAGAAAGAAGAGACAAAGTTAATTATTATTTAGATATAGCTGAAGCTGTTGCAGGTAGAGCCACTTGCCTTAGAAAAAAATATGGGTCAGTTATAGTAAACAAAGACCAAATTATTTCTACAGGATATGCTGGAGCTCCTCGTGGCAGAATAAATTGCTGTGATTTAGGGTATTGCACAAAGAAAAAATATTTACCAGATAAGCGTCATTCTGGTTATGATTATTGCAGGTCAGTTCACAGTGAACAAAATGCAATGATTAGTGCTGCGCGTGATGAAATGATTGGAGGACATCTATATTTAGTAGGCTATAGAACAGATAGCCACGAATATGAAGAAGATGCTTCACCATGTTTGTTATGTAGAAAAATGATAATAAATGCCGGAATTGAAAAAGTTTATGTTAGAGTTGATAAAAATAGATATAATGAAATAAATGTCGAAGATTGGATAAAAAACGATGAACTTTTAAATGGCCAAACCGAATATTAAAATTAAAAAAGGCTTGACAAATTGAGAAGAAAGTCTTATTATTAATGAGGTATATTACATTTTTGATGAGATGAAAGGGGAGTGCTTTTTAAAATGCCAGATAAGGAAATTTTATTAACACAAGAAGGATACGATAATCTTGAAAAAGAATTAGAAGAATTAAAAACAGTTAAAAGATATGAAATTTCAGAAAGAATAAAAGTTGCTTTAGGATTTGGTGATTTATCTGAAAACTCAGAATATGATGAAGCTAAAAATGCTCAAGCAGCTAATGAAAATAAAATCGCTGAATTAGAACAAAAATTAAGATTTGCTAAAATAATTGACGACTCAGAAGTTGATACAGAAACTGTTCAAGTTGGAAATATAGTTAAAGTTTTAGATATGGAATTTAAAGAAGAAGATGAATATACAATAGTTGGTACAACTGAAGTAGATTTATCTTTAAATAAGATTTCTAATGAATCTCCTATTGCTAAAGCTTTATTAGGAAAAAAGGTTGGAGACATTGCTCAAGCTGAAGCTCCAGCTGGTATTATTAAATTAAAAATATTAGAAATTAAAAAATAATTTTAAAAGCGCTGGTGACAGTGCTTTTTGTTTAGCCAAAAATTAGTTTGCAAAGGAGGATATATGAAAGGATATTTAGTTTTAGAGAATGGAGATATATTTGAGGGAGAAAGATTTGGCGCAAATGTTGACACAACTTGTGAAGTCGTTTTCAACACTGGAATGGCTGGATATATTGAGACTTTCACAGATCCATCATATTATGGACAAGGAATTGTTATGACATATCCATTGATAGGAAACTATGGAATAATTCACGAAGATGAAGAATCAACTAGAGTTTGGGCTAAGGCAATCTTCATTCACGAGCTTGCAGAAAATGAAAGCAATTTTAGAACAGACGAAAGTTTAGAAAGCTTTTTGAAATCAAATAAAATCCCTGGACTTAAAAATGTAAACACGAGAAAGCTTACTAGAACTTTAAGAGATAAAGGAACAATGAAAGGAAAATTAGTTTCAGACATATCTAATATGTCTGAAATTTTAAAAGAGATAAAAGAATATAAAATAGAAAATGCAGTTGAAACTGTTTCAAGAAAACAACAAGCAAATTATGGATTAGGACGTCAAAAGCAAATTGCACTTATAGATTATGGTGCAAAAGATAATATAGTAAATAGCCTTTTAAGAAGAGGAGTTTCAGTTGCAGTTTATCCTGCTAAAACTGATGCATCAGTAATTTTGGCTACTCGCCCAGATGGAATATTGCTTTCAAATGGACCACGGAGATCCTGAAGATTGCAAAGAAGAAATAGAGACACTTAAAAAATTGTTTAAAACAAATATCCCAATATTAGGAATTTGCTTAGGACATCAATTAATGGCTTTAGCAAACGGATTTAAAACTGGAAAATTGAAATATGGTCATAGAGGTGCAAACCACCCTGTTAAAGATTTAGAAACTGGAAGAGTTTATATAACTTCACAAAATCACGGATATTATGTTCTAGAAGATTCAATTGATCCAGAGATTGCTGAAGTTTCACATATAAATTTAAATGATAATACTGTTGAAGGAATCAAATATAAAAATAAAAATGTGTCAACTGTGCAGTTTCACCCAGAGGCTTGCCCAGGACCAGAAGAAACGGCATATCTTTTTGATGAATTTATTGATCTAATTTAAAATGGGAAAAAGGGACTGTCCCCTTTTCCCAAAATGAAAGGAAAGTATATGAGAGATAGTAGAATAAGAAAAGTTTTAGTTATAGGTAGCGGACCAATTATAATTCGGACAAGCTGCAGAATTTGATTATGCTGGAACACAAGCTTGTAGAGAACTTAAAAAAGAAGGTCTAGAAGTTGTTCTAATAAATTCAAATCCTGCAACAATTATGACAGATAAAAATATGGCAGACAAGATTTATATTGAGCCTCTAACTGTTGAAACTGTCAAGAAAGTAATAGAAGAAGAAAGACCTGACAGTATTCTTCCAAATTTGGGCGGACAAACAGGTTTAAATCTTGCAATGGAACTTGCTGAAAGTGGATTTTTAGAAGAGCATAATGTAAGACTTCTTGGAACAAATGTTGATGGAATAAGAAACGCAGAAGACCGCCAATGTTTTAAAGATATGATGGAAAAGATTGGAGAGCCTTGCGTTGCAAGTAAAGTCGTACATAACGTTCCTGATGCAGTTGAATTTACAAAAGAAATTGGCTTGCCTGTAATTATAAGACCTGCTTACACTTTAGGTGGAACAGGTGGCGGAATCGCTTATACAATGGAAGATTTAGAAGAAATCGCGGCATCTGGAATTAGAATGTCTAGAGTTAACGAGATTTTGGTTGAAAAATGTATTTCTGGTTGGAAAGAGATTGAATATGAAGTTATAAGAGATTCAGCTGGAAACTGTATAACTGTCTGCAATATGGAAAATGTGGATCCAGTTGGAATTCATACAGGAGATAGTGTTGTTGTTGCTCCATCTCAAACTCTTTCAAATAAAGAATATCAAATGCTAAGAACTTCAAGCTTGAAAATAATTTCAGCGCTTGGAATTGAAGGCGGATGCAATGTTCAATTTGCACTAAACCCAAACAGTTTTGAATATGCTGTAATCGAGGTAAACCCTAGAGTTAGCCGTTCATCTGCTCTTGCTTCAAAAGCTACAGGATACCCAATTGCTAAAGTTGCAACAAAAATCGCGATTGGTTATAGATTAGACGAGATTTTAAATGAAGTTACTGGAAAGACTTATAGTTGTTTTGAACCAGTTTTAGACTATGTCGTTGTAAAAATTCCAAAATGGCCATTTAAGAAATTCTTAACTGCCGACAAAACTTTAGGAACTCAAATGAAGGCTACTGGCGAAGTTATGGCAATTGGTCCAAACATGGAAATGGCGCTCATGAAAGCTATTAGAAGTCTTGAGGAAAACTTAGATTCATTGATTTTGCCATATTTGAAAGATTTTACAAAAGACGAAATCAAAGAAAGATTATATAGAAGAGACAATGAAAGACTTTTCGTTGTAGCTGAAGCTTTAAGACGTGGAATAGAAATTGAAGAAATATGCAAAATAACAACAATAGATAAATTTTTCGTAGGAATTATAAATAATTTAGTCAAAATTGAAAAAGAGTTAGAAGAAAATATTTTAGATAAAGAAATCTTGTTAAAAGCTAAGAAATACGGTTTTACAGACAAAGTTATAAGTTCTTTAACAGGAAAGACTGAAGAAAAAATTAAAGAACTAAGAAAAGAATTTAAAATTCAAGCAAACTTCAAACTTGTTGATACTTGTAGTGCAGAGTTTGAGGCAAAGACGCCTTATTACTATTCTTCTTATGATGAAGAAAATGAATCAACTAGAACTGACAAGCCAAAAATTATGGTTTTAGGCTCTGGACCAATTAGAATAGGCCAAGGAATAGAGTTTGATTATTGTAGTGTTCACGGAGTTTGGGCTTTGAAGAAAAGAGGTTATGAGACAATTATCGTAAATAATAACCCTGAAACTGTCAGCACTGATTTTGATATTTCAGACAAGCTTTATTTTGAGCCATTGACACCAGAAGATGTTGAAAATATTGTCGAGGTTGAAAAGCCAGATGGTGCAATAGTTCAATTTGGTGGACAAACTGCAATTAAGTTAACAGAAGCTCTTGATAAAATGGGAGTTAAGATTTTAGGAACTTCTCCTAAGAATATGGATAGAGCTGAGGATCGTGAAGAATTTGATAAAGCATTGTCAAAATGCGGAATTTTAAGACCACAAGGTGGAACAATCTATACTGTAAACGAAGCTAAAGAAGTTGCAAATAGGCTTGGATACCCAGTTTTGGTTAGACCTTCTTATGTTCTAGGCGGACAAGGAATGGCTATTGCTTATGATGACCAAGAAATCGAAGAATATGTTAATGAGATAAATAAAGTTGCACAAGAGCATCCAATTTTGGTTGACAAATACATGATGGGAAAAGAGTTAGAAGTTGATGCAATCTGTGATGGCGAAGATGTCTTAATTCCAGGTGTTATGGAACACTTGGAAAGAGCTGGAATCCACTCAGGCGATTCAATTTCAGTATATCCTGCTTTACATATCGAAAGAAATCATATTGAAACTATAATAGATTACACAGAAAAAATTGCAAAAGAGCTTAATACAATTGGTATGATAAACATTCAGTTTATAATTTGCCAAGGCGCAGTTTATATAATCGAAGTTAACCCACGTTCAAGTAGAACAGTTCCTTACATTAGCAAGGTTACAAATTTGCCTATGATAGATTTAGCAACACAAGTTATGTTAGGTGCAAAGCTAAAAGATTTAGGATATGGAACAGGCTTATATAGAAAGAGCAATTATGTTTGCGTAAAAATGCCAATCTTTTCTTTCGAGAAAATCAAAAATGCTGATACTTCACTTGGCCCTGAAATGAAGTCAACTGGTGAGGTTCTAGGAGTTGCAAGAAGATTTTCAGATGCACTTTTAAAGGCGTTTATAGCAAGTGGAACTAATGTCTCTAAAAAGGGAAATATTTTGATAACTGTTAGAGATAAAGATAAAGCCGAAATGCTTCCTATTGCACAGAAGTTCTATTTAAAAGAATTTGGAATATACGCAACATCTGGAACTGCTAAATTCTTGGAGAATAATGGAATTCACGTTACAAAAGTTGAGAAATTGTGGGAAGGTCAAAACAGCATAATAGATTTGATTGAAAATGGAAAAATTAATTTTGTTATAAATACGCCAACAAAAGGAAAAGAAGCAAACAGAGATGGATTTAAAATCAGAAGAATGGCGACAGAATGTAAGATTCCATGTTTCACATCATTAGATACAGTTAACGCTTTATATGAAGCAATAGAAGATGAAAATTCAGAAAAAGACCTAGACATAATCGACATAACTGAAATTTAAAATTCCTTAAAATGACAGGATAAAACTTTTAAAACGATTTAAAATATTGTTAATAATTGTTTTGGAGGTTAAAAAATATGAGATTCTTAAATGGAGTTATGATAGGAAGCTTACTTACAGCAAGTGCAGTTTTTTTGTATGCAGGAAGTGTTGACGAAGGAAGACGTAAAATTGTACGTAAAAGTAAGCAATTTGCTAGAAAAATCGGAGCTATATAAATAGCTCCTTTTTTATCTTATAGTCGATTGACTTTTTTAAATAAATGTGATAATCTAATTGCTAGTTTTAGAAGAGAAAAGGAGGTTTTGACAATATGGAAAAGAAAAAATTTTATATAACTACACCAATATATTATCCTAGTGGAAAATTTCATATTGGAACAGCTTATTGTACTGTTTTAACAGATTGTATCAAAAGATATAAGACTTTAAGAGGTTATGATACATACATGTTAACAGGTTTAGATGAACACGGTCAAAAAATCCAAACTGTTGCAGAAAAAAGAGGTTTAACTCCAAAGGAACATGTTGACGAAATGGCTGAAAAAGCTATTGAACTTTGGAAGTTAATGGATATAGATTATAACGATTTTATTAGAACAACTGAGTCACGCCATGTGAAAGCAGTTCAAAAAATCGTTGAGAAATTTTTAGAAAATGGCGATATTTATAAAGGTGAATATACTGGTTGGTATTGTATGCCTTGCGAAAACTATTTTACTGAATTTCAATTAGTTGATGGAAAATGCCCAGATTGCGGAAGAGAAGTTAAAAAGATGAAAGAAGATGCTTATTTCTTCAATATGAGCAAATATGAGGGCTGGATTAAAGAGTTTTATAATGAAAACCCTGATTTCATTGTTCCAACATCTAGAAAAAATGAGATTTTCAAAAACTTTATAGAGCCTGGTCTAGAAGACTTATGCATCAGTAGATGCACATTTGACTGGGGAATTCCAATGCCAAATGATCCAAAACATGTTTTATATGTTTGGCTAGATGCTCTAGCAAACTATATTACTGCTCTTGGTTATATGTCAGATGATGAAACAAAATTTAAGAAATACTGGCCTGCAGATCTTCATGTTGTAGGAAAAGAAATCATTAGATTCCACGGAATATATTGGCCTATTTTCTTACATGCGCTTGGCCTAGAGCTTCCTAAAAAGCTTTATGCACATAGCTGGATTGTTATGAAAGATGGAAAAATGTCAAAATCTGTTGGAAACGTTATATATCCAGAAGATTTAGTTTCTAGATATGGTTTAGATGCGACAAAATATTATTTATTAAGATTAATGAGTTTTGCTCAAGATTCACTATTCCTACCAGAAGATTTTGTAACTAGATTTAATTCAGATCTAGCAAATGACTTAGGAAATTTAGTATCAAGAACTATTGCAATGATTAATAAATACTTTGATGG
>CANQWQ010000017.1 GCA_947627595.1 uncultured Clostridia bacterium | reverse complement strand
AATTTTTTTGAATATTTTGACATAAAAAATGAACCCTCCTTGTTAAACTTTTTGTCTAACAATTTGGGTTCACTTCACTGTCCCCATTTCTCATTTTTTGTTTAAATCATTGAAAATATGATAACTTTATGATATAAATAAAAATAGCTTAAAAAAGTGGAGGTAAAGCAAAGAGTGAATATTATAGATATTTATAATAAATATTATTTGCCAGAAAATTTACAAATGCATATGTTAAGAGTTGCAGCATGTAGTAATTTAATATTAGATAATTGGAATGGTCAAGAATTAGATAGAAATGCTATTATTAGAGTTAGCTTACTACACGACATGGGAAATATAGTAAAAATACCAGAAGATTTTTCAAACAACGAAAACTTTATAAAAATTAGAGAAAAATATTTTAATAAATATGGAACTAATGACCATGAAATTAATTTAGAGATTGCTAAAATAGAAGGTTTATCTGAAAAAGAATTAACAATTTTAGATGGTAAAAGATCTAGAAAGAACGAAGAAACATTAAAATCAAATTCTTATGAGATAAAGATTTGTGCTTATTGTGACCAGAGAGTAGCTCCTAATGGAGTTGTAGATTTAAGAAAAAGGTTAGAAGATGCAAAAGTAAGATATAAAAATAAACCTTTATCAGTGTGGTCAAATGAGGAAAAGGCTAATCATTTAATTGATTGCGCAATTCGGAATAGAAAAGCAAATTATGGAACGTTGCAATATATCACCAGAAGATATTAATGATCAAAGCATTAAAACATATATAGAAAAATTAAAAAATTATGATATTTAAAAATATATTATTGGAGTAAAAAATGGATGAATTAGAATTAGTAATACCATCAAAAGAATATAAAAAAGAAATTGAAGAATATTTGCAAGAATTCTTAGATAATGGAGAGCCTGATATTGCTGGAGATAGAGGACTTGATATAATTAAAAATGCTGATCTTTGGATAGAAAAACTTGAAAGCAAAATAGTAGAAGATGGCAAAGTTCCTTCAACAGTATATTTAACAATTAGAAAGTCAGATAATAGAATAGTTGGAAATATAGAAGTTAGACATTATTTAAATGAAAGATTATGGAGATATGGTGGTCACATTGGAGATAGCATAAGACCATCTGAAAGAAGAAAAGGCTATGCTACAAAACAAATTAAATTAGCTCTTGAAAAATGCAAAGAACTTGGAATAGACTATGTTTTAATGGAATGTAAGAAAGATAATATTGGTTCAGCTAAATCTATTCAAAATAATGGCGGAGTTCTTGAAAATGAAGTATATTACGAAAATAAACTTATACAAAGATATTGGATTAGTTTAAAGAAAAGATTTGCTACTAATCCTAAAAACTTTAAAAATGCTGATGATGGTAGCTTAGAAATAAGAAGCTTTAATAATCCAGATTTTATTGGAGATATCGCTTTAGTTAAATTTAATAAAATGAATAAACCACTTATGATTGAAGAGAAAAATTTATGTATGGCAAATGATAATTACAAATGGTTAGAATTTTATGATTACAATTCAAAATATAAACTTACAGCAATGTATAATGAGAAAAATGAAAATGTTGAATGGTATTTCGATATTGCTAGAAAAATTGGCAAAGAAAATGGAATTCCTTATGAAGATGATTTATATCTAGATGTTGTTGTAACTCCTAAGGGAGATTTAGAATATTTAGATGAAGACGAATTAGAAGATGCTTATAATAGATTTGAAGTTAATGAAGAAGAATATAAAATGGCACTTAAAAATGCAGAAGATTTAATAAATAGATTAAAAGGCAAGACAGAAAAGTTAAAAGAATTTACAGATAAATATTTAAAAGAAATGCTATAAAAATTAAGATTGGAGATAAAGATGAAAATAGATAGTAAAGGAGCTTTAGAGCTTTTAGAAGAAATTAGAAAAAATTTAGATGACGATAGATGGGTTGGACACTCTATATGTGTTGGAGATACTGGTTATAGAATTGCTGAGGCATTAAAAGAAAAAGGTGTTAAAGTAGACTCTGAAAAGGTTAGAACTCTTGGTTATATTCATGATGTTGGAAAATATACGGGCGAATCAAAGGGCCATATTATGAGAGGTTATGAATATTTAAAAGCAAAAGGATATGATGAGGAATATTGTAATATCTGCTTAATTCATTCATATTTAAATAATGATATTACTTGTACAGCTGGAGTTGCGCCAAAGCCAGAAGATAATCTATTTTTAGCAGATTTTTTGAAAAATCATAATTACACTATTGAAGAAAGAATTATAAATTTATGTGATTTAATGTGTCCACAAAAAGATATTGTATATACAATGGATAAAAGACTTATAGATGTTATGATGAGAAAAGGTGTATGTGATAAGACACAATATCATTTAAAAGAAGCTTATAAATTAAAACAATATTTTGATGATTTATTAGGACATAATCTTTATGATTTATTTCCAGAGATAAAAGAAAATCTATAAACTATTTTAAAATGTGAGAATTACTTCTCACATTTTTTTATTTTAAAGAATTGTAAATAAATGAAACATATTATAAAATTGCTAGGTCTAATAAGTAGAGATTAAGATAAATCATGATTATCAATCTAAAATTTAATTAAGGAAAAATTTATGAAAGTAGAAGATTTAGTTATAAAAGCCAAAAATGGCGATAATGAAGCTTTTAATCGGCTTAATTCTAGAATATCAAGAAATGTTATATAGAATTGCAAAAAGCAGACTACAGTCTGAAGATGATGTATGTGATGCAGTTCAAGATGCACTTATATCAGCGTATAAATCTTTAAATTCATTAAAAGAAGAAAGATATTTTAAAACTTGGCTTATAAAAATTTTAATAAATAAGTGTAATGATTTTTATGCTAAAAGTAGTAGAAATAAAATAGTTTCTTTTGAAGATATGAATAACTATGAAGAGGCTGATAACAATGACTTTACGAATAATCACGGAATTGATTATTTGATAAATTCATTAAGTCAAGATGAGCAAACAATTTTAACTCTTTATTATCAAGAAGGTTACAATGAAAAAGAGATTTCAAAAATAATGGATATAAATTATGCGACAATTAGAACTAAAATAAGAAGAGTAAAAGAAAAAATTGCTTTAAAACTAGGAAAGGAGGCAATTTAAGATGGATGAGATGGATAAAAATATAAAGAACAGTTTAGATAATAAAAGACTTTCAAGAAAATATCAAGAAATGATTTCAAATACTATGAAAATGATTTCAAATAATGAAATCAAGCGAGATAATTTAAATGTTTCAAACATTGAGCTAAAGAAGAAAAATAATTTCGTTAAAGTTTTACAATCTGTTGCAGCAATTGTAGTTGTTGGAATTATTGGTGCTACAGTTTATGCAGGAGCAACAGGAAAATTAAATATAAATGTAGATAATACAGGACATAATAAAGTTGATAAAAATTATACTAAAATAGCTTCTGTAGTTGATAAAACTTTTGAAAATGATTATATGTCACTTACATTAGAATCAATGGCTACAGATCCAGCTTACTTGATTTATGAATGTAATTTAAAATTAAAAGATAAAGCGATAAAAGAATTAGGTGGAGAAGTCTTATATGATAAATATGACGGTTATCAAATTTCTGTAATAAATCAATTATTTATTAATGATGAAGAAGTTGATGGAGTTAATTCTAAATGGAATTCAATTCAAAAAATAGCAGATAATCAATTTAGAATTATAATTGCTTATAATATTGCCAACATAAGAGAAAATTCACTTAACTCCACTTTAAAATTAGAGAGTATTTGCTTAAATAATTTAGATTTTAAAATTAGATTAAATAGAGAGATTACAGCAAATATTAACTTTAATAATAAAAAACAAAATATACTTGCTAAATCAGAATTATCAGATGGTTCAACTTTATATATAGAAGAGGTCGCAAATTCTAAATTTGAAAATTATGTTTTGGCAAGAATAGTAAGTAAAACAAAGCATTATAACGAAATAATTAATAAAGAAAATGAATTTTTATCTGAAGACACTGTGTTTGCACTTTGTGATCAAGACGGAAATACAATAAATTATAAAGGAAGTAATCTAGAAAGATATTATGAAATCATTTCAGATGATGGTAAAGTCTTATCTACAAGAAAAGTACCTTTCACAGAAGAGGAACATTTGATGAGAACTGTAGAAGTTTCTTTATTAAGACTTCAATTTGATGAGAATAATCCTCCTACTAAATTAAAGATTTTACCATTAAATAGAAAAATTTATAGTGACAGAAATGATAGTGAGTTTGAATTTTATAAAAATGAAGATTGGTATCAAGTAAAAGTTGGTGACTGTAATATTACAGAAGAAACTGTTATGGGAAGTGTAACAATTACAAAAATCGAAGAAAATGATAATGATTTAATCTTTTACTATGATACAAATGGATTTGTTCCAAATGATATAAGTTTTGCTTTAAGAGTAAAAGACTCAGAGATGAATTTTATCAGAGCAAGAAAAGATGAGTTAAAATATTTTGATGGTGATGAAAATAAGATTATTTATAGTAAAGACGTTACTCAATTAGCAGGAATGGAAAACTTTAAAAAATTAACTAATTATAAAATAGATGATCTTGACAAATTAGAGTTTGCTATATTCTATCCAGTAAAATATGAAAAAATAACAGAACCACTTGAGTTTGATTGGAATATGACAGAAAGTACTGAAAAAGGTATTATAGAAGATATTGAATTAAAAGAATATGAACCATCTATAAATTACGAAATAGAAACAGGATATAGAGATTATCAAGGTACGATTACTGAAGTAAATGAAAGTCGCTTGAAATTTGACTCTGTTAGTGGAGAAGAACTTACTATATTAAATCCAAAGAACTTTAACTATTGCAATGAAGAGACAAAAGAAGATATTGATTTTTCAAACATTGAAGTCGGTGATAACATACATGTTGTAGAATTTGGAAATTTAGAAAATCCAGAATTCGAAAAAAACGGATTTAATCCAGAAGACTACAGAAAGATATTTATTATAAAAAAATAAAATAAAAATCTACATCATTATTGGTGTAGATTTTTATTTTTTAAAACTCTTTTATTCTAATTTAAAATGTGATAATATGATGAAAGATTAAAGGAGATAATTATGAATAAATTTGAAAAAGAAGCAGGTAATGAAAATAATATTAAATGGGAAAATATCATTAAAAGACAAACTCCATTATATAAAAGAAACAATGACATTCGCTCTGAGTTTGAAAGAGACTATACTAGAATAATTCATAGTTTAGCTTATAGAAGAATGAAACATAAGACACAAGTATATTTTTCTCCTCAAAATGATCACATTTGTACAAGAATCGAGCACGTTTCACATGTTGAATCAATTAGCCATACTATTGCTAAATGTTTGGGATTAAATATAGAGCTTACTAGAGCAATAGCTACTGCACATGATATAGGTCATAGTCCATTTGGACATCAGGGTGAAAAGGTTTTGTCAGAACTTGCTAAAATCGATTATAACGAAACTTTTTTCCATGAAAAGAATGGATTAGACATGGTAGATAAAATCGAATTATTAGAGGATCCTAATGGAAATAAACAGACAATGAATTTGACTTATGGCGTTAGAGATGGAATAATTTCTCATTGTGGTGAGATTGATCAAAATAATCTAAAACCAAGAGATGAGTTTATTGATTTATTAGAGTATAAGACGCCAAATCAATTTGCTCCTTATACTTGGGAAGCCTGTGTTGTTAAGATTGCTGACAAAATTTCATATTTAGGTAGAGATATAAGTGATGCTGTAGCGCTTGGAATTCTTGATAAAGATTTAAAAGAACTATATGAGATTTTAAATTGCAAACCAGGTGAAGTTATAAATAATACAAATCTTATAAATGATATCATATATGATTTATGGCAAAATTCAAGCCCAGAAGAGGGATTAACTTTTTCAAAAGAAATGTTTGAAAGAATAAATACTTTGAAAAAGTTTAATTATGAAAAGATTTATTTGTCAGAGAAATTACTTAAAGTAACAACTTATTATAGATTAGTTTTGACAAGTATTCATGATTTATTAAAAGAGAGTTTTAATAATAGAGAACAAGCTAGAAAGATTTGTCCAGAATTAATAGACGATTTTGAACTTTGGCTTTCAAACTATTGGAATAAAGAAAGAGATAAAACAAATTTAAATGAGGTTTTATTTAATATAGATGACGAAAAAGATTATTCTAGAGCAATTATTTATTATATATCTGGAATGACTGATAATTATGCAATTGATATGTATAACAAAATAATAAGATTCTAAGAAAGGAGAATTAATATGAAACTTACAACTATTTGCTACATTGAAAAAGATGGAAAATATTTAATGCTACACAGAACTAAAAAGAAGGTTGATATCAGTAAAGATAAGTGGCTTGGAATTGGCGGAAAATTCGAAGAAAATGAAAGTCCGGAAGAATGTATTGAAAGAGAAGTTAAAGAAGAAACAGGTTTAACACTTAATTCTTATAATTTAAGAGGAATTGTTACTTATATATCAACTAATTGGGAAACAGAATATATGTATATATTCACATCTAATGACTTTTCAGGAAATTTAATTGAATGTAATGAAGGAGACTTAGAGTGGATCGATAAAAATGATATTTCTAAGATAAATACTTGGGAAGGAGATAAAATTTTTTTAGAAAAATTACAAAAAGACAATAGATTTTTTACAGTAAAATATAAATATGATGGAGATAAGTTACTTGATTACAAATTAAGAGAGTATTAATTTTTTGATTGACTTTAATATAAAACTTATATATAATAATTTTGTGAAAAATGGGAAAAATGGACAGTCCCCATTTCCCACTTTAAGGAGGAAAATATAATGGGATTCATTGATGAAATAAAGATGAGAGCAAAAACAAATATTAAAACTATTTGCTTGCCTGAAGCTAGTGATTTAAGAACTATTGAAGCAGCTGCTACTGCTTTAAAAGAAGGTTATGCAAATATTGTTCTTGTAGGAGAAGAGGAAAGTATTAAAAAAATGGCTGAAGAAAATGGACTTGATATTTCTAAAGCTACAATTGTTAACCCTAAAACATCTCCAAGAACAGCTGAATATGCTGAAAAATTGTTTGAATTAAGACAAGCAAAAGGAATGACAAAAGAAGAGGCTGATAAGTTAGTTCAAGATGAAGTTTATTTTGGAATGATGATGGTTAAAATGGATGAAGCTGATGGTTTAGTTAGTGGTGCAATTCACTCAACATCAGATACATTAAGACCAGCACTTCAAATTTTAAAAACAGCACCTGGAACAAAACTTGTATCAGCTTTTTTTGTTATGTGTGTTCCTAATTGTGAATTTGGCGAAAATGGAGTATTTGTATTCGGAGACTGTGGTTTAAATCAAAACCCAACAGCTGAAGAACTTTCAGAGATTGCTAAATCTTCAAGCGAAAGCTTCGAGAGATTAGTTGGAAAAGAATCTAGAGTTGCAATGCTTTCATATTCTACATATGGAAGTGCAAAATCAGAATTAGTTGATAAAGTAGTAGAAGCTACAAAAATAGTTAAAGAAAAATATCCAGAAATGAAAGTTGATGGAGAATTACAATTAGATGCAGCAATAGTTCCTGCAATTGGAAAGAGCAAAGCTCCAGGAAGCACTGTTGCTGGAAGTTGTAATACATTAATATTCCCTGATTTAAATGCAGGAAATATTGGTTATAAATTAGTTCAAAGACTTGGAAAAGCTGAGGCTTATGGACCACTTTGCCAAGGAATTGCAAAACCAGTTAATGACTTATCTAGAGGATGTAGCGCATCTGATATTGCTGGAGTTATTGCAATCACCGCAGTCCAAGCACAATAAAAACGATTGATAAAATAATAATGAAAGGAAAATTACAATGAAAGTATTAGTAGTAAATTGCGGCAGTTCTTCATTAAAATATCAATTAATTGATATGGAAAATGAGAGCTTGCTAGCAAAAGGAAATTTTGAGAGAATAGGAGAAGATTCTGCATTTGTTACACATAAAGTTGGTGGAGAAAAGTATGTTACTAAAAAGCCAACTATGAACCATGAAGAAGCTTTAAAAATAGTTTTAGGTGAATTAACACATAAAGATTATGGAGTTATTAAAGATTTATCTGAAATTAGTGCAGTAGGACATAGAATAGTTCATGGTGGTGAATATTTTAGTGGATCTGCTCTAGTTACAGATGAAGTAATTAAAAAGATTGAAGATTGTGTTCCACTTGCACCACTTCACAACCCAGCTGCAATTCTAGGAATTAAAGCTTGTCAAAGTGCAATGCCTGGAGTTCCAATGACAGTTGTATTTGATACAGCTTTTCATCAAACAATTCCAGTGGAAAATTATTTATATCCAATTCCATATGAATATTATGAAAAATATAGAATTAGAAAATATGGTTTCCATGGAACTTCACATCAATTTGTTTCAGAGTTATGTGCTGAAATGTATGGAAAACCAATTGAAGATTTAAAAATAGTTACTTGCCATTTAGGACAAGGTGCTTCAATTTGTGCTATAAAAGGCGGAAAATCAATTGATACATCAATGGGACTTTCACCTTTAGGTGGAATTGCAATGGTTACTCGTTCAGGTGACCTAGATCCATCAGTAGTTACAGAAATTATGGAAAGAGATAATTTATCAGCAAAAGAAGTAAATACTCTTTTAAATAAAAAATCTGGACTATATGGAATGACAGGATTAAATCCAGATTTCCGTGAAATTGAGCTTGCTTCATATGAGCCAAATCAACCAAAGGCACAAGTTGCAATTGAGCTATTCACAAAAACAATAGCACAATTTGTTGCAAAATATGCTGTATCTTTAAAAGGCTTAGATGCTGTAGTTTTCACAGGTGGAATTGGTGAAAATCAAATAAATATTAGAAAGAAAATCTGCGAAAACTTAGAGTGGATGGGCGTTAAGATAGATTTAGATAAAAATAATGTTAGAAGCGAACAAGTTGAAATAACTGCTAAAGACGCTACTGTTAGAACATTTATAATTCCTACAAACGAGGAATTAGTTATAGCTAGAGACACAAAGAGACTAGTATCAAATTCTTAAGATAAAATATTTTAAAGTTCTAAAAGGTAATTAAATTTAAATTTTTAATTTTGGGAAAAAGGAGGTAATTATGTTAGTTTTAGTTTTAAACTGCGGAAGTTCATCTTTAAAATGTCAAGTAATTGACATGGACAAAGAAGAAAGAATTATGAAAGGACACTATGACAGAATAGGTGGTTCACGTTCAACACTTCGCTATAATGTTCGTGGAGTAAAAAAAGAAATTGAACATCCTGCCAGAGATTTTGAGGAAGCAATAAAAGAAATCTTAAACTTACTTGTAAGTTCTGAAAATAATGTAATTAAAGATTTCAGCGAAATCGGAGCAGTAGGCCACAGAATAGTTCATGGTGGTGAAAAATTCAAAGAATCAGTTATAATAGATGATGATGTAATAAAAACTATTGAAGAATGTATCACTTTAGCTCCTTTACATAACCCAGCAGGTTTAGCTGGAATTAAAGCTTGCCAAAAACTTTTACCAAATGCAAAAATGGTTGCTGTATTTGATACTTCTTTCCATCAAACAATGGATGAAAAGACATTTATTTACAATTTACCATATAAATATTATACAGATTATAAAATTAGAAAATATGGATTCCACGGAATTTCACATAGATATATAGCTAGACGTTTATCTGAAATTGTTGGAAGATATGACATGAAAATAATTAATTGCCATTTAGGACAAGGTGCTTCACTTTGTGCAATTAAAAATGGAAAATCTATTGATACTACAATGGGATTAACTCCACTTGCTGGTGTACCTATGGGAACTAGATGTGGTGATGTTGATCCATCAATAATTCCAACTGTTATGAAGCTTTATGATATTAAACCTGATGAAATGTTAAGAATTATGAATAAAGAATCTGGAGCATGGGGAGTTAGCGGTGTTTCTACAGATTTTAGAGATATTGAAAGAGCTGCAGCACAAGGTGATGAAAGATCAATTTTGGCATTAGAATCTAGAGCTTATATAATTGCTCAATATATTGCAAAATTCTTAGTAACATTACAGGGCGCTGATTATATAGTTTTCACAGGTGGAGTTGGTGAAAATGGTTTTGAAGAAAGAGAAAGAATTTGTAATTATCTAGAATTTATGAATATCAAGTTAGATAAAGAGCAAAATAAAGTTAGAGGACAAGAGAAATTACTTTCAACTCCTGATTCAAGTATAAAGATTTATACAATTCCTACAAACGAGGAAATAATGATAGCTAGAGATACTTATGAATTAACAAAATAGTTAGAAAATAAAATTTTTTAAATTTTTTTCTAAAAAAGGTTGATTTAAAAAATATTTATATATATAATGTTTTCAAGAAAATAGTTATTACGAAAGAGGAGGTATGCGTTAATGGGAGAAGACGAGAAATTAGATGCCGAATTAAATGTTGAGAAAAAGGAAAATGCCCAAAGAGCAGCTATTTTATTAATACTATTTGTAGTGTTAACATTCTTAGCTGTGACATTAGCTATCTTAACAAGTTTATAATAAAACTACAGTAATAGATAGAAAAGTTATTTTCTATCTATTATTTTGTCTAAGAAAGGATGTTTTTATGAAAATACTTGTATTAAATTGCGGAAGTTCATCACTTAAATTTCAACTTATTGATATGGAAGATGAAAAAAAGCTTATAAAAGGAAATTTTGAGCGTATTGGTGGAATGAAAACCACTTTAAAATTAAATATAAATGGCGATAAAAAAGAAATATTGCATATTGCGAGAGACTATGATGAAGCTATTAATTTTATATTAGAAGTTTTAACAAGCAAAGAATATAAAATAATAGATTCATTAGATGAAATTTCTGGAGTTGGCCATAGAATAGTTCATGGTGGAGAAATGTTCCATGAATCTGTTTTAATAACAGATGAAGTTGTAGAAGAAATTGAAAAGTGTATAGCTTTAGCTCCACTTCATAATCCTGCTGGAGTAGCTGGAATTAAAGCTGCTAAAAAAGCTCTTCCAGATGTTCCAATGGTTGCAGTTTTCGATACAGCTTTTCATCAAACAATGCCACCAAAAGCTTATATTTATCAAATTCCATATAGATATTATACAAGTTATAAAATTAGAAAATATGGTTTTCATGGAACATCACATAGATATGTTGCAGATAGAGTTGCTGAAATAATTGGAAAAAAAGTTGAAGATTTGAAAATTATAAATTGCCATTTAGGTCAAGGTTCATCAATTTGTGCGATTGATGGAGGAAAATCAGTTGATACATCAATGGGACTCACTCCTCTTTCTGGAATACCAATGGCTACAAGAAGTGGCGACATTGATCCAGCAATAATTCCATATATTATGAAATTAGATAATCTATCTCCAGAAGATATTGAAGATATGTTAAATAAGCAATCTGGAGCATGGGGAGTTAGTGGTGTTTCATCAGATTATAGAGATATTGAAGATGGATATAATATGGGTGATCAAAGATCAATTTTAACTTTAGAAAGTCAAGCTTATAAAATAGCTCAGTTTATAGGTCAATATGTAATTTCACTTGGAGGAGTAGATGTAATTACTTTTACAGGTGGAGTTGGTGAAAATGGCTTTGAAACTAGAGAAAGAATTTGTGATTATTTAAAACCAATTGGAGTAGAAATAGATAAAACTGTTAACAAGCAAAAAGGAAAGGAAATTAAAATTTCTAGTGAAAATTCAAAAGTTTTAGTTTATGTAGTTCCAACAGATGAAGAACTTATGATTGCTAGAGATACAAAACAATTAATCGAAAAGGAGTAATTAATGGCGTTTGACGGAATTGTAACTAAAGGAGTCGTAACAGAATTAAATAGTAGTCTAAAAGGTGCCAAAGTTAATAAAGTTTTGCAACCTAACAAAAATGAGATTGTTTTAGATTTATATTCTAAAGATGGCGGAAAATATAATTTATTGATAAGCGTTTTGCCTGAAGGTTGTAGACTTCATCTAACCACACATTTAAAGCCAAATCCAGCTAATCCTTTCAACTTTTGTATGTTACTTAGAAAATATCTAATTGGAAGTAAAATTTTAGAAGTTAGTAATTATGATTTAGAGCGTACAATTGAAATTAAATTTGAAGCTAGAAATGAGTTAAATGATTTAGTAAAAAGAAGACTTTATGTTGAAATCATGAGCAGACAAAGTAATATTGTTTTAACAAATGAAAATAATATTATTATTGATTGCTTAAAACATTTTGAGGATGATAAAAGACCTAGGCTTCCAGCTTCACCATTTACATTTACGCCAATTTTAAAGTCAAGTTTTATTGAACTTGAAACATTTACAGATTTCTTAGAACTAGTATCTGAAAGCCCTGAAGAAACGCTTTCTGGAAAACTTCCAGATTTATTTATTGGATTTAGTAGAAATTTTGTGTTAAAAACTTTAGAAGTTCTTGATATACATGATAAAGTTTTTGGCTTAGATGACATGGAAAAATTATATAATTATTTGAAAAAGTTAATTAATAATTTTGATGTAAATCATGTAAAGCCTGATACAATTGGAAAAGATTATACATTAATTAATTCTGAAAAAGCTGAGAATCATTTAGCAATAAATAATTTTTTAGATGATTTTTATTTTGAAAAAGAGCAGAAAAATTTATTTAACGGAAGTAAAAATAATCTTCTAAAAATTATTAGTAGTTCTTTAAAAAAGGTTTATAAAAAACTCGAAAATATAAATCAAAAACTTAAAGAATGCGACGATATGGATAAATATAGACTTTATGGAGAATTATTAACAGCTAATCTTTATAAGTTTAATGGTGAAGAAAATCTTCAAGAAGTCGAGGTTTTAAATTATTATACAAATGAGAATATAAAAATTCGTTTAGACACAAAATATAGTGTTAGCAAAAATGTTGAAAGATTTTATAAAAAATATAATAAATTGAAAAATACTTTAGAAATAGTTTCTGAACAAAAAAAAGATGCTGAAAGAGAAATTGATTATATTGAAAGTATAATTTATTCTTTAGAAAATGCTAAAACAATGGAAGAAATTCATCAAATATATAATGAAATTTCTGAAAATTTTGGAAACAAAAACCAGCTTGAAACTAAAAACAAGAAAAAAGAAGAAATGAAAATACAAGAATATAATATAGGTGGCTATAAAATTTTAGTTGGAAAAAATAATAGTCAAAATGATTATTTAACTTTTACAATAGGTTCAAGAGAAGATTTATGGTTCCACGCCCAAAAAATTCATGGAAGCCATGTAATTATTAAAACTGGCGGGTTAGAAGATGTTCCTGAAGATATAATTTTTGAAGCAGCTAAACTTGCTAAAGAAAATAGTAAAGGAGCTAATTCATCAGTTGTTCCGGTTGACTATTGCAAATTAAAATTTGTTAAAAGAGCTCAAAGCAAAAAACTTGGAATGGTTAATTACACTAACTTTAGCACAATTTTAGTTAAATAATTTTCAAAATTTTTCAAGCATATAATCTATTTATTTATAAATAATATTGATAGGGTGTAAAATTATACCCTATTTTTATTTATAGGAGGAAACTATGGCTAAGAAAATATTATTTACAACTATATGTGTAGCTCTATTTGTCTTAGTTTTTGCAACAGTTGTTTTTGCTGATTCTAGTAATTCTACAACAAAACTTGGAAATGAAGTAACAAGTTCAATGAATAAAACAGAAAAAAGTATGGATGATTTAGGAAGAAGTGTAGAAGATGAGGGAAAAACAATTGAAAATAAAGCTGTAGCAGGAATGACAGGTAATTTTGCTTCAGGAGAAGTTCAAGAAACAATAAGTGAAGCAACAAGCGGATTAAGCCAAAATGCTTGGATTTGGATAATAATGATAGTTGTTGCTTTAGTAATTATTGCTGCAGTTTGGTATTATGCAACACAACAAAAGTAGTATTTTTAACAAAAACACTTGATTTTTAAAGACTTTTGATGTATAATAAGTAAGCTTTAAGAAATACCATAGACTTAGATTAAGAAAAAATCCTACTTAAGACTCAGTTTATGGCAAATATAAAAAATAGGAGGAATAAAGATATGACAAAGGAAAGAAAAACTGAAATTATTAATGAGTTCAAAAGAGACGAAAAAGATACTGGTTCTCCAGAAGTTCAAGTAGCTCTTTTAACTGAAAGAATTAAAGAATTAACAGAACACTTAAAAGTACATCCAAAAGATAATCATTCAAGACGTGGAATGTTAAAAATGGTAGGTAAAAGAAGAAATCTTTTAAACTACTTATCTAAAAAAGACATTAATAGACACAGAGACTTAGTTCAAAAATTAGGTTTAAGAAAATAATATCAAGGAAGATGCTTTTAGAATAATCTTTAAGCATCTTTTTTGTTGCTTTTTTATAAAAGATATTATAAAATGATAAAAATTGTGAAAGGGTAACTGTGATTATAAATGAAAAATGTTTTTGAATTAGATCATCCTTTGATTACACACAAATTAGGAATTTTAAGAAGTAAAACTACTGGAACAAAAGAGTTTCGTGAACTTGCTAATGAGATAGGAACTTTTCTTTGCTATAAAGCAATGGAAGATATAGAACTTGAAGATACTGAAATAGAAACTCCAATTTGTAAAATGAAAACTAAAAAATTAAATGAAGATAAATATGCGTTTGTTCCAATATTAAGAGCCGGAATGGGAATGTTAGATGGAGTAATAAATGTCATTCCAAATGCTAAAGTTGGCCATATTGGAATGTATAGGGATGATTCAAATAATCACAAACCTGTTAATTATTTTTTCAAAGTACCAAAAAATATAGAAAATAAAGAAGTTATAATATTAGATCCAATGCTTGCCACTGGAGGAAGCGCAGTTGATGCTATTGATTTATTAAAAGGAAAAGGAGTTAAGAAAATTAAATTTCTTTGTATAATAGCTGCGCCAGAAGGATTAGAAAGAGTTACTAAAGCTCATCCAGATGTAAAAATATATTGTGCACATATTGATGAAAAATTAAATGAAGATGCTTATATTGTTCCTGGACTAGGAGACGCAGGAGATAGAATTTTTGGAACAAAATAAATAGAAAATACTATAGACATTTTTAGCTAATTGTTATAAAATGTGTTCGTGTAGAAATATTTTTTATAAGGCGAGAAGTAACATGAAAGAAAAGTTAAAGAATTTAAGATATATAGTTATATTATTTATTGTAGCAATTATAGTTTCAATTCCATTATTTTGGAAGAATTTAGATTTTTACCATGATGATGGAGTTCAACATATTTATAGAGCAATTTCAACTCAAGAAAATATGAATAATTTTCAAAGTACAGCGGTTTTGCCTAGATTACAAAATGGGTTTGGCTATAGTTGGGACTTATTTTATGGCCCATTATCTAGTTTTTCAATTGCTGTAATTGGATCAATTTTTAGTAATATTAATGTAGGCTATAAAATAGTTATGTTTCTAGGAATGTTTCTTTCTGGAATTTCTATGTATAGTTTAGTTAGAAAAATAACTGATGATAAAAATGTAGGAATGCTTTCTGGAATTTTATATATGACAATGCCATATCACTTAACAGACTTATATCTAAGAAATAGTGCTGGAGAATATTTAAGTTTCATATTTATTCCAATTGTATTTTTAGGATTATATAATTTATTCCACGAAAATAAAAAAGAATGGCTTTTAACTGTTGGAGCTGTTCGGACTTATAATAACTCATAATTTAATGACAGTTATTTGTGCGTTGATTGCGTTTGTATATTTAGCAATAAATTTGCCAAAATTAAAAATTAAAAATATTAGAGAAAAACTTTTTATAAATATTGCTTTTATTCTACTTATTTCTGGATTTTTCTGGATACCAATGTTGCAAAATTCAATAGGAGCTAGATATCAAGTTTATGAGCCAAACATGATGGCTACACCTGAAAGTGTTCAAAATAGTGGATTAAAATTAAAACAATTAATTATAACTAAAAATGATGGTTCATATGTTTTTGAATTTGGACCACATATATTAATTATGTTATGTTTTACAATTGCTGCGTTTAGAAGAATAGTTCCAGAAATGAAAAAAGAATACATATTTTTCTTAATAATTGGAATTTTATCAACATTTATGGCTACTAAATATTTTCCATGGAAATATATTAAAGGAATCTCTATAATTCAATTTGCTTGGAGAATGATGGAAATTAGCTGTTTCTGTTTCTCAATAATTTGCGCCATAAATTTAGGAATTGTAATTAAAAACTTTAAATTTATAGATGGAATAGTCCTTGGATTTGTTGCTCTTTTATATGTTTTCGCATTAAAAGGATTTGTTCCTACTACTGAAGAACCTATAAAAAGCCCAGCTTATGATTCTATGGGATATGTTACAGGTAGAAATACTGATTGTATTGCAGGTCTTGGAAAAAATGAATATTTGCCACATAATGCATATGAAAACTGTTTTTATATTGCAACTAGAGAAGATGGCTTAATTTCACTTTCAGGAAGCTTTAATGCCGAAGATTATAAGAAAAACGGAAATAATATGACAGCTAAAGTTGAAGTTTTGGAAGATAAAACTGTTATTGAATTACCATATATTTATTATTCAGGATATACTGTTACAGTCGATGGAAGCAAAATTAAATATTACGAAGATGATAATGGTTTTATGATAATTGGATTAAATAAATTACCTAAATCTGATTTAAAAGTTGAATATACTGGAACTGCTTTATCTAAAGTTGCAAATGTATTTTCAATAATAAGTGCAATTGTATTTGTAATTTATATGATAAATCCTAAATTCATAAGAGACAAAGAAAATAATAAAAAGAAAGAGGAATAAAATGAAACCAGTTGTTGCGATAGTTGGAAGACCTAATGTTGGTAAATCTAGGTTTTTCAATTATGTCGTTGGAGAAAGAATATCAATAGTAGAAGATACTCCTGGTGTTACTAGAGATAGAGTATATGCTGACGCAGAATGGCGTTCTAGAACTTTTACTTTAATTGATACAGGTGGAATTGAAAAAGATTTAGAAGACGAAATTTCTAAAGGAATTAGGGAACAAGCTGAAATTGCAATTAGCATAGCAGACGTTATTTTATTTATGGTAGATATTCGTCAAGGATTAACAAGTGATGATAAAGAAATTGCTTTAATGCTTAGAAAATCTAAGAAACCAGTTGTTGTTGCTTGTAATAAAGCAGACCAATATGGCGAAACACCACTTGATGTTTATGAATTTTATAATTTAGGTCTTGGTGAACCTGTTGCAATTTCTGCTGCTAATGCAATTGGAATTGGAGATTGCTTAGATAAAATATTTGAACATTTTCCTGAAGAAACTGAAGAAGATGTTCAAGATGATAAAATTAAAGTTGCGATAATTGGTAAGCCAAATGTAGGAAAATCTTCATTAGTAAATAGAATTTTAGGCGAAAACCGTTCAATTGTTAGTAATGTCGCTGGAACTACTAGAGATGCAATAGATTCAGAATTTGAAAATGAATATGGTAAATATGTTTTTATAGATACTGCTGGAGTTAGAAAAAAAGCTAAAGTTAATGAAAGTATAGAAAAATTTAGTATAATGAGAACTCTTTTAGCAATTGAAAGAGCTGATGTTGCGATAGTTATGATTGATGCTAAAGATGGTGTAACAGATCAAGATGCTAAAATTTTAGGCGAAGCACATGAAGCTGGAAAAGGAATAATTATTGCAATTAATAAATGGGACGAAATTGACAAAGAAACTGGAACTTTAGAAAAATATAAGAAAGATGTTTATAATAAATTAAGCTATGCGAGTTACGCGCCAATTGTATTTATTTCAGCAAAAACAGGCCAAAGAGTAAATAATCTTTTTGAAATGATAAATAATGTTGCTAGTCAAAATGCTTTAAGAGTTTCAACATCTGTTGTAAATGAGGTTATAAATGAAGCAATAGCTGTTGTTCAGCCACCTTCTGATAAAGGAAAGAGACTAAAAATTTTCTATGGAACTCAAGCATCAACTAAACCACCGACATTTGTTATATTTTGCAATAATAAAAGTTTATTCCATTTTTCATATCAAAGATATTTAATAAATTGTTTTAGAGAGAATTTTGGATTAGAGGGAACACCAGTTAGATTAATAATTAGAGAAAAAAGTGATAAATAGAAAAGGAGAAACGCTATGGGAATTTATATAGCTGTTTTTGCCATAGGCTACTTAATTGGAAGCATTAATTTTTCAGTAATATTAAGTAGAAAAATGGCAGGGTTTGATTTAAGAGAAAAAGGAAGCAAAAATGCTGGAACAACTAATATGCTTAGAACTGTTGGAAAAAAGGGAGCATTATTTGTTTTAATTTTAGATATATTAAAAGGCGTAGCTGCAGTTTTAATTGCTAAATTAATTTCAGGTGACTATAATCAAGCTGTAGCTTGCCAAATAGCTGCTTTTGCAGTAGTTTTAGGACACACCTTCCCAATATTCTTTGAGTTCAGAGGAGGAAAAGGAGTCGCTACAAGTATAGGCGTTTTACTTGTTTTAAATTGGCAAATTGGACTTATATGCTTAGTTTATGGAATTTTAATGATAATCTTAACAAGAATGGTTTCTCTAGGATCAATTACAGCAGCAATCCTATTTCCAGTATTAACTGTTTTTATTAGAAATCATTATATTGCTACTGGTTTTAATTATGTAATTTTTGGGGCAATTATGGCTTGCTTTGTTTTATTTAATCATAGATCAAATATCAAAAGATTAAATAACGGAACTGAAAACAGAATCAGTTTTAAAAAATAAAATTATAAGGAGGACAAATGAGAAAAATAGCGATTATAGGTAGTGGAAGCTGGGGATCAGCTTTGGCAATTTACTTAGGAAATAAAGGGGAACAAGTTACAGTATGGTCTTTCGCAGAAGAAGAGAGAGATTTAATTAATAATGAACATAAATGCAAATTTTTACCAAATTGCGTTATTCCAGAAGGTGTTTATTGCACAACAAATATTCAAGAAGCAGTTGATGGAGCAGAATTAATTTTACATGTTACACCTTCAAAATTTGTTAGAGAAACAATAGTAAAATATAAAGATTTCGTTAAAGAAGATCAAATTGTTTTAATGTGCTCAAAAGGACTTGAGCCAGACTCATTAAAAACATTAGATGAAGTTATAGAAGAAGAATTACCAGGAATTAAATATGGAATTTTATCTGGTCCAAGCCATGCAGAAGAAGTTTCAATTGGAATTCCAACAGCTTTAGTTATAGCTTCAAATAATGAAGAAGTTAAATCAAAAGTTATAGAAATTTTTAGAAGCAATACATTAAGAATTTATACATCTTCAGATGTTAAAGGTGTTGAATTAGGTGGGGCTTTGAAAAATATAATTGCATTTTGTGCTGGAATTTCAGTAGGATTAGAACTCGGGGACAACACTTTTGCAGCTCTTGCTACTCGTGGATTAGTTGAGATAGTTAGACTTGGAACAGCTATGGGTGCTAAGCCAGAAACATTTTATGGATTAAGTGGTCTAGGAGATTTAATTGTTACTTGTAGTAGTGAACATTCTAGAAATAGAAGAGCTGGAAAAATGATTGGACAAGGTCACACAATTGACGAAGCTAGAAAAGAAATTGGAATGGTTATTGAAAGTGTTGATAATATTGATGTTGCATATCAATTAGCAAAAAAATATAATATAGATATGCCAATAGTTGATAGTGTTTACAATGTTTTATATAATAATTTAGATCCTAGAGAAGCTGTAAATACATTAATGACTAGAGAACCTAAAGAAGAATAAACAATAAAGGAAAAACTCCTTCATTCTGAAGGAGTTTTTAATATGGGTATCTTTCATAAAGATACCTTATAATTTTGTCTAAATTTAATTCAGTTATATTTATAAAAATATTTTTATCAATTGAGATCCAAACACCTAAATCGTATTTATCGTTATTATCTGCTATTACAGAGATTATATCAATCATATCAATAGGGTTTTGAAATGCTTTTTCAAAAATAGGTTTGCTTAAATTAAAATTTTCACCATAAAATCTTTTTAAAAATTTTTCGAGACTTTCTTTATTTTCAGAAAAAATATTTAATTCGTACATTTTTCTCCTTTCGTGATGTATAATTTAAAATAAACTGGAAAAGATAGGGGTATGAAAAAAGTATTAATATGTATGGGAATTTTAATGTGTGTGGCAGTTGGCGTTTTTGCAAATCATAAAAGTGAAAGTAAAAATGTTGAGCTTGAAAAAGGTCTTAGCGAAGTGAGTTTTATTCAAAATCAAATGGTTACTATTTTTAATAAGTATTTAAGAGATGAATATTTATTAGAAGATGGAAGGTTTAGTTGGGAATTATTAAATGAAGATTTTGATGTTGCAAGAACAGCCATTGATGTTATTTTAATTGATTTTGCTAGTCTTCAAGTTCCAAGTAAAACTATTGTAGATTTTGAAAATTCTTTTAGTGAGCTAGAAAATTATATTTATGAGGCAGATGTAAATAAATTTATAAGAAAAGTCTGTGATATATATAATTTAACATCTTATTCTATATTAGATAATATGTCTGAAGATGAAGAAATTAAACTGGAAAAGAAAGCAAAAAGTGATTTGCTTTATTGTGGTTATTATATTAAGACATTAAATAAAGAGTTTGCCTTAAGCAATTTAGATGTGTTTCAAGAAAATTATAAAAATTTAAGTATAAACAAAAAATATGTTGAAAATAATTCATATAAGATAAATAAAATTTTTATAAATAGCCAAAAGCTGAAAGATGAGATAAATAATGAAGACTTTCAAATGGCGATAAACAGATTTGTGAAAATTTTAGAATTAATTTAAAAAATGAGAAAAGGGGACAGTACACCGTCCCCTTTTTCCATTTTTAATGTTTTGCTTTATAACTTCCACATACAGTTTCAGTTGGTCCACCTGAATCACAGTTTTCACATGGTTTTACTAAAATGTTTGATAATAAACATTCTTTAGTTGCTCTACCATTATAAAGACAACTTGAAACAGTACAATTTATTTTTTGATGTTCTTCCATTTTTAATACTTCCTTTCTTAAAGATGTTATTATTATTTCAAACTTCAAAAAAATTATTCTTTTAAAATCTTGAAAAATGTAGTATAATAGTCTTGGTTAAAGGAGAAAATAAATGGTAACTATAAATATTTTATGTGTTGGAAAAATTAAAGAAAAATTTTTTAGAGAGGCAATAGAAGAATATTCAAAAAGACTTTCCAAATATTGTAATTTAAATATAATTGAAGTTGAGGATAGTAAAGTCCCTGACAAAGTAAGTGACAATCTTGCAAAAGTTATAAAAGATGAAGAAGCAAGCAGAATGTTAAATCAAATGAAAAAAGATACATATTTAATTTGTTTAGATTTAAATGGAAAAGAATATGATTCTGTAGAGTTTTCTGAAAAGATTTCAAAATTAACAGCTTATGGTGAAAGTAATATAACATTTGTGATTGGCGGAACATTGGGAATAGGAGATGAAGTCTTAAAAATAGCAAAAGAAAAAATCTGCTTTTCGAAAATGACTTTTCCACATCAACTAATTAGAGTTTTCTTATTAGAGCAGATTTACAGAGGATTTAAAATAATGGGTGGAGAAACATATCATAGATAAAAATAAAAAATGGGAAAAGGGGACTGTCCCTTTTTCCCAAAAATAAAAAAGCTCTGAAAAGAGCTTTTTTTATTTTATTCTTCCCAATTATGATAAACTTCTAAAACATCATCAAGATCTTCTAGATTATCAATAAGTCTTTGCATTTTTTCAGCAGATTGTTCATCTAAAGATATGTAGTTGCTTGGTATCATCTCAACGCCTGCTTCTAAGAAAGTAAGTCCTTTTGAACTTAAAGCTTCTGAAACAGCTGTAAAGCTAGATGGATCTGTTTTGATTTCATAAACTTCTTCTTCAGCAGAAAAGTCTTCTGCACCAGCATCTAAAGCTTCCATCATAAGATCATCTTCAGACATTGGACAACCTTCTTTTTCGATAACGATAACACCTTTTTGTTCAAACATATAAGATACACAACCAGTAGTTCCTAAATTTCCACCAGCTTTATCAAATACGTGTCTAACATCTGCAGCAGTCCTGTTTTTGTTATCTGTACTAGCTTTAACAATAACTGCAACACCGTTTGTTCCATATCCTTCATAAGTCATGTCTTCATAGTGACTAGTGTTACCTTCACCAGCAGCTTTTTTAATTGCATTATTTATAGTATCATTAGGCATGTTATTTGCCTTACATTTAGAAATAATATCTTTTAATTTAGAGTTTCCAGCCGGGTCAGGTCCACCTTGAGCTACAGCTACTTTGATTTCTCTACCTAATTTTGTAAAAATTTTTCCTCTTGCAGCATCAGCTTTGCCTTTTTTTGCTGCAATATTGTGCCATTTTGAATGTCCTGACATACTAATTTCCTCCTTTAATATTTGAGTTATCTAAACTCTTAAAATCATAATCGCTAATATTATAACACAAAAAGTTAAGCTTGGGTAGTATAATTTTGATTTTTTTACCAAAAATAATAAAAATATTGGTTTTGGGAGGTAAAATTTATGCAATTTAGAACAGATATGGCTGATGAAAGACGTGATTTATATAGAAAAGCAAATAAATTAGAAGACGAAATTTCAGGTTTAGAATGTGAGGAAGAGAAAAAGGGTGAAGCAAAGATAACAAGAGTAAAGATTTTAAATGAAGCTGGAGAACAAGCTTTAGGAAAAAAGAAAGGAACATATATTACAATTGATTTAAAAAAAGTTTCTAATTTAAAAGATGAAGAAAGAGAAAAGTTAGAAGATGTAATAAGTGAAGAAATCTCAAGTTTATCAAGTAAATATCTAAAATCTCCAGAAGATGAAGCTTTAGTTGTTGGCCTTGGAAATAATGATTTAGTTTGTGATAGTTTAGGATCTAAAGTCATTGAAAATATTGAAGTTACAAGACATATTAAAAAATATTATCCTCAATTTTTAAGAAAAGATGCAAGAGGGATAAGTAGCTTTGCACCAAGTGTTATGGGAAAAACTGGAATTGAAACATTAGAAATTATTCAAGGAATCGTTAATAAAATAAAGCCAAAACTAATTGTTGCAATAGATAGTTTAGCTTCTCGAAGTATTGAAAGAGTAAATAAATCCATTCAAATCTCAGATACTGGAATAATTCCAGGTGGAGGAGTAGGAAACCAAAGAATGGGAATAACCTATGAAAATTTAGGAATTCCAGTAATTTCAATTGGAGTTCCAACATGCGTTGAAACAGCTGTAATTGTAAATGAATCATTAAATCTTTTTATTGAAAAACTTCAAGATGAAGCAAAATCAAATAGTTATTTAAATGAATTAAAAGAAGAAGATAATTATGATGAAATAAAAGAAGCGTTAAATCCATATGATTATAATTTAGTTGTAACACCTAAAGAAGTTGATGAATTAACTGGTGATTTAGCAAAATTAATTTCAAATGGAATAAATTTTGCTTTATAAATTTAAAGTAAATAAGCACTTTTTAAGATTTAAAAGAGTATTATATTTTGTAGAATTATTTATGATTGAAGGGAAAACTATGAAATCAGTATGTTTAAAAACCAACAATGATGAAATAATTTCATATGTTATAAAAAGGCTAGAAAATGAATTTGATGAGATTGTGATTTCTACAAATAAATTTAAAGTATATAAAAATGTAATAGTTCACTATACTGGCCAAAATGAAAGAAACTTTCTTATAAATTTTTCAGGTGTCTTAGCAACAATGATTGCAATTTTTTATGAAGAAAGAATATTAGACAAAATCATAGATGAAAACTATTGCTATTTTGAAGAAATTGAAAAACAGATAATTTTAAAAATTTGTGAAAAAATTATAGAACTTCAAGAAGAAAATTTTAAATATAAAGAAGAAATTTTAAAAGGATTAGTTTATGAATATTTTTTAGAAGGAAATAAATATATGATTTTAGATGGTTTTAT
>CANQWQ010000016.1 GCA_947627595.1 uncultured Clostridia bacterium | reverse complement strand
AGATTATATGAAAATCTAAATAAATTAGATGAGATAACAAGACAGGTAATTTACTTGAGAATTACAGGCGAACTCAATTTTAAAGAAATTGGAGAAATTTTAGGTAAATCAGAAGTATGGGCTAGAGTTACATATTACAGGGGCAAAGAAAAGCTAAAGGAGGTTGATGAAGATGAATAATAATCTACATGAATTAGTTAAAGATTTGTTTCCAAATTATATTGAGAAATTGACATCAGATGAAACAAACAAATTTATTGAAGAACACATTTCTTCTTGCAAAGAATGTAAAGAAACTCTTGATAAAATGAGAGTTACAATGAAAGAAGAAAATCACACAGATTTAAAAGACAAGAAAGTTAAATTTGCTAAAAAGGTTAATAGAAGATTAAAACTTTCTAAATTGTTTATATTGCTTATAATCATTGCTATTCTAGTATGTATAGGTAATTATTTTAGAAAGGTTATGATTTTAAATAATCTTAAAAATCTAGAATGGAAATATGAAAAATCTAGTAATTATATGATAGAAGAATGTTTTACTGAACAACTTGGTGGACCAGATAATTTAATAGATTATGACACATGTTATTTTAAAGATGGAAAGTTCTTAAGAATTTCTGAAAGCATTAATAAAAATAATGTTGATGAAAATTTATTAAAAGAAAGAACTATAATAAAAGATTATGAAATGAATGATAAATTATATATTTTTGAATACAGAAATAATAAATTGCTAGGAGTTGAAATATCAAGTATTGATAATGGAGAAGTAGAAACATATAGCGATTTACCAACATTTAAATATTACTATAGTATTGAAAGATATCTATCTAATATTTATAAAGGTGCACTTACTAGAAAAATAACTACAGAAAAATTTGATGGCATTGATTGTTATAAGATTGAAACCTATGATCATGATGAAGTTTTATATTTTGAAAAAACTACTGGTTTACTAAGAAAATCTAGCGCTTTCGAATATTATTACTATTTTGATTGTGTAGAAGATAATGTTTTCAAACTTCCTGAAATTCCAGAAGGTACTAGAGTTACTGATGATGGAATTGTACAAACTGGAGGTGATATTTATGAAGAATAAGAAACTTTTAAAAACACTTTTAATAATTATTGTTTTAATAGTATTAGCTTTATTTATTAAATACATAATATTCTTTAATAAAGTAAAAGATAATTTCTTAACAGCAATGTATGATTTGTCTAGAACTGGAAACTATCACATTATATGCAGAAAAAGCGGTGGTGGAGCAGGTGACAATTTCTTAATGGAAAGAATTTCTAAACCTGGTGAAACATATACAGAATATGATAAAGACGAAAGCGAATTTAGTTATATTTATATAACAAAAGACAAAGAAAATATAGCAATTAATAAAAACTTAAATACTTATGAATTTACAAATGAAGATGTAATTATGCCTGACTTTTTAGAGTTAGAAGATTACAGTAAATATAAAATTGTAGGCGTTAAAAAAGGCGAATATGAAGGAAAAGATTGCTATATTATAAAAGCCAAAAAATCTGTTAAAAACGAAGATAAAATAACTTCTACAATATATGTAAATACTGAAACATACCTTCCATATATAATAAAAAATGAAATAGAAAAATATAATTACGATACCCAAAAATATGAAGATTTAATTAAGACTCAAGATGAGTATGAATTAATTGAAGAAGGAACTGTTAAATCTATTCCAGAAGTTGATTTAAGCAAATATAAATTATTAGATTTTTATGATGATGAATAAAATGGGAAAAGGGGACAGTCCCTTTTTCCCAAAATAAAAAAATCACTAGACTAGTAGGTCAGTCTCAGTGATTTTTTTTCGTTTTTGTGATATAAAATAATAGTACGATTTTAAGAAGAAAATCACAAGGAGAAAATATGACCAAAAGATTATATGAATATACTAAAATCACTGATTTAAAAGATATGCTTAAAAAATCAGGCGAACAATATGGAGAAAAAATTGCATATCAGATTAAAATTGAAAAAGACAAATATAAATATTTTACACATAAAGAAGTTAGAGAAATGATAGATGCTTTAGGCACATCATTAATAGATATAGGTTTAAAAGACAAAAGAATAGCCGTTATTGGTGAAAATAGATATGAATGGGAAATAGCTTATTTATCTATAGTTTGCGGAACAGGAATTGTAGTTCCACTAGATAAATCATTACCTGAAAATGAGTTAAAAAGCTTAATAGAACGTTCAGAAGTTGAAGCGATTTTCTTTTCAAAGAAATACCAAGAAACATTAGAAAACATTAAAAGAGAAGGTGTTGGAAAATTAAAGCACCTAATTTCTATGGATTTAGAGATTCACGGAAACGGAATCTACTCTGAAAATGAATTAATCGAAGTTGGAAAAAAACTTATAGATCAAGGTGACAGAAGATTTATAGACGCGAAAATTGATAATGAAAAAATGTCAATAATGTTATTTACATCTGGAACAACATCTGCTTCAAAAATTGTAGCATTATCACATAATAATATTTGTTCAAATTTAATGGATATAGCCTCAATTCTAGATGTAGATTCAAGTGATACATTTTTATCATTCTTGCCTCTTCATCACGTATTTGAGTGTACAGTTGGATTTTTATTTAGTTTGTACAAAGGTGCAAAAACTTGCTTTTGCGATGGAATGAGACATATTCAAGAAAACATGGTTGAATATAATGTTTCTGTAATGGCTTCAGTTCCTGCAATATATGAAAGAATCTATAAAATCATTAGAAAACAACAAGAAAAAGATGGAGTTTTAGATAGAATCACAGCACTTCAAGAAAAATATATTGGTTATTCAATGGAAGATAAAAGAAAGATTTTCAAAAACATTCATAAAGTTCTTGGAGGAAATGTTAAGCTTCTAATTAGTGGCGCTGCTAGCTTAGAGCCAACTATTGAAGCAGAATATAGAAAATTTGGTATTAACCTAGTTCAAGGTTATGGCTTAACAGAAACTTCACCAGTTGTTGCGATTGGAACAAAAGAAAATTATAAAACAGGTTCAATTGGTAAATCTGTTCCAAGTGTTGAAGCAAAACTTGTTGATGTAAATGACGAAGGAATTGGCGAACTAGTTGTTAGAGGCCCAAGTGTTATGCTTGGATATTATGGAAATGCTCAAGAAACTAAAAAGGCTATGCAAGATGGCTGGTTCCATACAGGAGATTTAGCAAAGATTGATGAAGACGGTTTCATTTTCATTTGTGGCAGAAAAAAGAACGTTATAGTTTTGAAAAACGGAAAAAACATCTTCCCAGAAGAAATGGAAAACCTTTTAAATAGAATTGAAGGTGTTGATGAAAGCTTTATTTTTGGAAAGCAAATGTCTGAAGACAAAAACGATATAAAGATTTTTGCTAAAATCGTTTTCAACAGAGAAGTTGTTGAAAATACATATAAAGTTAAGACAGACGAAGAAATCTTTAATAGCATAAGCCAAAAAGTTAAAGAAATAAATCAATCTATGCCACATTACAAGGCAATTAGAGGAATAATTCTTACAGAAGAACCTCTTATAAAAACAACAACAAATAAAATAAAAAGACAAAACAATTTAGATTTAATTATGAAAGAAGAGGGGAAATGGAATTACCAAATCTAAAAACCGTAAATTTAGCTAGAGATTTTAGCCATTACCAAAACTTAGATTCAACACAAGCCGAAATCTTTAGAAGAATTGAAAGCAGCAATATTAAAAATGGAAGCTTAGTTTTAGCTGACCTTCAAACTCTAGGAGTTGGAACACATGGTAGAAAATGGCTTATTGAAGAAACCGGAAATATTACATTTTCATTTTACTATGAAGTAAACTGTAATGCAGAAAAGCTAGAAGGTCTTACAACAGATATTGCTAAAATAATCGTAGATATTTTCAAGAAACTTTATAATATTGAGCTTAATATAAAACTTCCAAATGACATTGTTTATAATGGCAAAAAAATTGGAGGAATCTTAACTCAGAGCAAATCTTATGAAAATACTATTAAATACCTAGTCATAGGAATTGGAATAGATACAAATGGTACTAAATTTAATGATGAAATAAAAGAAATTGCCTCTTCTATTAAAAATGAATTTAATATTGATGTTGATAACTTAAAAGTCATTTCTGAGTTTTGCAATATATTTGAAGAAAAATTACTTAATTTATAAAAATAAATATTAAAGGAGTAAAGCTATGAAAATAGGATTTTTATTTCCAGGACAAGGTTCTCAAACCGTTGGAATGGGAAAAGATTTATATGACAAATTTGAAAGCTACAGAAACGTTTATAACGAGGTTAAAAATCTAACTGGGTTAGATGTTGCTAAAATAACTTTCGAAGGTCCAGAAGAACTTTTGAATCAAACTAAATATACTCAAATTTGTATATTAACAATGAGCCTTGCAATTTTAGAATTGCTAAAAGAAAATAATATAAATGCTGAAATCTCTTGTGGACTAAGCTTAGGCGAGTACTCAAGCTTGATTTATAGCAAAGCCTTAGATTTTGAAGAAGGAATAAAACTTGTTCAAAAAAGAGGAGAATATATGCAAGAGCTAGCTCCAAGCGGAGAATGGGCAATGGCTTCAATTCTTGGTTCAACAGAAGAGGTAGTTCAAGAAATTTGCGATAAAGTAACAGATGGCTTTGTAGTTCCAGTTAATTTCAACACTACTGGAAACACAGTTATTTCAGGAGAAAAGAAAGGCGTAGATCAAGCAGAAACTATTGCTAAAGAAATGGGAATTAGAAAAGTTGTTAGATTAAATACATCTGGTCCATTCCATACAGAAAAATTAATAGATAGCTCAAATGCTTTAAGAAAAGAATTAGAAAACGTTAAATTTAACGACTTTGAAACACAAGTTGTTAAAAATATAGATGGAACTTTTTATAAATCAAGCGACGACATCAAAGATATTTTAGCTAGACATATTATAAGTCCAGTTAGATTTTCTACAAGCTTAAAAACAATGTTAGATTCAGGTGTTGATACTTTTATTGAAGTAGGACCTGGAAAAACATTGTCAGGTTTCATCAAAAGATTAGAAAAAGAAAATGAAGTTACAATTTTAAATGTAAATAATGTTGAGACTTTTGAAAATGTCGTAAACACTTTAAAATAGGAGGGAATAATATGGGAAAAGTTGCTTTAGTTACAGGTGCAACAAGAGGAATTGGAAAACAAATTGCTATCACTTTAGCAAAAGAAGGATATGATATTGCTTTAAATTATAGAACAGATAATGATGAACTTAAAAACACTATAAATGAGATTGAAGGTTATTGTGTAAAAGTTCTACCTGTTCAAGGTGATGTTTCAAATTATGATGATTGCGAAAGATTTGTAAAAGAAATTATTGATGAGTTCGGTCAAATTGACGTGTTAGTTAATAACGCCGGAATCACAAAAGATATGCTTCTTATGAGAATGAAAAAAGAAGATTTTGAGCAAGTAATTGATGTTAATTTAGTTGGAACATTTAATGTTACTAAAAATGTTATAAATTATATGTTAAAAGCAAGAACTGGTAGAATCATTAACATTTCATCAGTTGTTGGAGTTTCAGGAAACGCAGGTCAAACAAATTACTCTGCTTCAAAAGCTGGAATTATTGGTTTTTCAAAGAGTCTAGCAAAAGAAGTTGCTTCAAGAAACATCAATGTAAATTGCATAGCTCCAGGATTTATTCAAACTGATATGACAGCTGTTTTAAAAGATGAAGTTAAAGAAGAAATTGCAAAAAATATTCCGCTAAAAAGAATGGGCGAGGCACAAGATGTTGCAAATGTTGTTAAATTCTTGGCGTCTAGCGACAGCTCATATATCACAGGTCAAGTTATACATGTAGATGGCGGAATGCTTATGTAAATTTCGATTAAAATCAATTTTAATCAAAATTAATTTAATTGAGAGGTATTTTTATGAAAAGAGTTGTAATTACTGGAATGGGCGTAATAAGCCCAATCGGAAACAATTTAAAAGAAACTTGGGAAGGAATCAAAAACAAGAAATGTGGAGTTGATGAAATAACTCAATTTGATACATCAACATTTAAAACAAAACTTGCTTGTGAAGTTAAAAATTATGATCCAAATGATTATTTTAATCCAAAACAAGTAAGACATTTAGATAGAAGTACTCAACTTGCTATGATTGCTGCAAAAGAAGCTCTAGAAAATAGTAAGATTACTCCTGAGAACACTGATTACAATAATATTGGAACATATATTAGTTCAGGAATCGGTGGTTTAAATACTATTCAAACTCAATGTGCTGTTGGATGTGGAAAAGGGTACAATAGAATTTCTCCAATGTTTTTACCTATGGGACTTGCTAATATGCAAGCTGGAAATGTTACAATTGATTTAGGATTTAAAGGTGCATCTTTCTCAATTGTTTCAGCATGTGCCTCTTCTACACACGCAATTGGTGAAGCATATAGAGCAATTAAAGCAGGATATGAAGAAGTAATTTTTGCAGGTGGAACAGAAAGCGCTGTTTGCGAAGTTGGTGTTGCTTCATTTGAAAATATGAAAGCTTTATCAAACGCTACAGAAAAGAATAGAGCATCAATTCCATTTGATAAAGAAAGAAGCGGTTTCGTTATGGGCGAAGGCTCAGCAGTCGTAGTTCTAGAAGAATTAGAACATGCTTTAAAAAGAGGCGCAACTATCTATGGCGAAGTTGTTGGATATGGCGCTACATCAGATGCTTACCATGTTACATCACCATCACCAGATGGAGAAGGCGCAGCAAGAGCAATGGTAAGAAGCATGAAAGATGCAGGAGTTGAGCCAAAAGATATCGACTATGTTAATGCACACGGAACTGCTACACATTTAAATGATATGTACGAAACAATGGCTATTAAAACTGCTTTTGGAGAAAGTGCAAAATCAGTTATGGTTAGTTCAACAAAAGGAAATGTAGGACATTTATTAGGAGCAGCTGGTGCAATCGAAGCAATCTTCTGCACAATGGCAATTCAAGATAGTTTTGTTCCACCAACAATTAACTATAAAGTACCTGATGAAGATTGCGACCTTGATATAGTTCCAAACGAGCCAAGACATAAAGATCTAAATTATGTAATGTCTAACTCTTTAGGATTTGGTGGACATAACGCTTCTATAATTATAAAGAAATACAATAATTAAATTAATTAAATTAGTTTGAATTAGAAATGAAAATTACAATTCAAACAGAAAGGATTAAATTATGGAATATGAAAAGATTAAACAACTAATTGACGACATGGGCGAATCAAAATTAACTTCACTTGAAATTGATTTTCCTGATGGAACAAAAATCAGTATGAGAAAAGGTGAAAAAGAAGTTGTTGTTAAAACAACTGAAAGCTCAAGTGAAAATGAAACTTTAGAGACTGTTCCAGTAGTTGATGCAAAAGAACCTGAAGGAAATGTAATCACTTCTCCAATGGTTGGAACATTTTATGCAAAACCATCTCCAGACAGTGAGCCATATGTTGAAGTTGGAAGCCACGTCAAAAAGGGTGATGTTGTTTGCATAGTTGAAGCAATGAAACTTATGAATGAAATCGAATCAGAATTTGAAGGAGAAATCACTGAGATTTTAGTTAAAAATGGTGAGCCTGTTGAATATGGCAAGCCTCTATTTAGAGTAAAATAAAGGAGAATTTTTATGCTAAATAAAGATGAAATAAAAGAAATTATTCCTCAAAGAGAACCATTCTTAATGATAGATGAAGTTGAGGAATACACTCCAGGAGTTGGCGCTACAGCTTATAAATATGTAAATGAAGAAGAATGGTATTTCGAAGGACATTTTCCTGGAAACCCAATTATGCCAGGTGTTTTAATTACTGAAAGTTTAGCTCAAACAGGAGCTGTTGCAATTTTAAGTGTACCAGAAAACAAAGGTAAAAATGCCTTATTTGGTGGAATCAACAATATGAAATTTAAAAGAATGGTTGTGCCAGGCGACAAATTAAAACTAGAAGTTAAAATCATAAAGCAAAAGGGGCCTATTGGAGTGGGCGAAGCAATTGCCACGGTCAACGGACAAATTGCTGCAAAAGGCGAATTAACATTCGCAATTGTCTAAACTACAAAATATATATGTTTTCACGCTCCTCCCACCTTCGAACGGAACTATAAAATTTAAAGCAATCAAATTCCTTTAAATTTAATAGTCCGTACCTCGGCGGTCCCCACAGCGGTCGCTTGTTCAAACATATATATTTTGTATCCGATCAAGCAGAAAGGAAATAATTTCAATGAATAAAATTTTGATTGCCAATCGTGGCGAAATTGCGGTTCGTATAATTCGAGCTTGCAAAGAAATGAATATCAAGACCGTCGCAATTTATTCTGATGTTGACAAGGATGCGCTTCATACAAAGCTTGCAGATGAAGCAATTTGTATCGGCCCTGCAGCTCCAAATAAAAGTTATTTAAATATCAAAAATATTATTGAAGCTGCAAATATTACAGGAAGTGACAGTATACATCCAGGTTTTGGCTTTTTGTCTGAAAACAGCCAATTTGCTAAAATTTGCGAAGAGTCAAATATAAAATTTATAGGACCATCATATAAAGTAATTGAGCTTATGGGAAATAAATCAAATAGTAAAGAGCTCATGAAGTCTGCTGGAGTTCCAGTTATTCCTGGTTCAAACGGAAGCATAACAGGTCTTACTGAAGCTAAAAAGGTAGCAGAAGAAATCGGTTACCCTATAATGCTTAAAGCTGCTGCAGGTGGCGGGGGAAAAGGAATTAGAATCGTCTATACTCCAGAAGAACTTGAGCTTAACTACAACATTGTAAAGCAAGAAGCAAAAGTTTCTTTTAATGATGACGAAATCTATATTGAGAAATTTATCAAAAACCCAAGACACGTTGAAATTCAAATTTTAGCTGATGAGTTTGGAAATATAATTCATTTAGGCGAAAGAGATTGCTCAATTCAACGTAAAAATCAAAAAATCTTAGAAGAAACACCATCAACAGCTATTGATGACAAATTAAGAGAAAAAATGGGAGAAGCTGCAATAAAAGCTGCTAAAGTTTCAGGCTACACAAGTTGCGGAACTATTGAATTTTTAGTTGATAGCGATAAAAATTTCTATTTCATGGAAATGAACACTAGAATTCAAGTTGAGCACCCAATAACTGAATTTAGAACAGGAGTTGATATTGTTAAAGCACAGATAAAGATTGCAGCAGGTGAGCCTTTGAAAATAAAACAAAAAGATGTTGAGTTTAGAGGACACAGCATCGAATGTAGAATTAACGCTGAAAACCCAGACAAAAACTTTATGCCTTCACCTGGAACAATCACAGGTTTATATTTGCCAGGCGGAAACGGCGTAAGAATTGATACAGCGATTTATGATGGATATACAATTCCACCAACATATGATTCTATGATTGCCAAGATTATTACACATGGCGATAATAGAAATGAGGCAATTAGTAAGATGAGAAGAGCTCTAGAAGAGGTTGTTATTGAAGGAGTTGACACAAACGTTGATTTCTTACTTAAAATTATCAGAAATAACAACTTTATCAGAGGCACTTTTGATACGTCTTTCATTGAAAAAGAAATTTTGAAAAAATAGAGGTTTTATATGATTGTCGATAAAATTAAAAAGAGAGGGCCTACTGCTAAAAAGATTGACAACAAAGTAGATATACAAGTTAGCAAATGGGTTAAATGTGATATATGCAAAGAAATTACATATAAAGAAACAGTAAGAGCAAACTACGGAATTTGCCCAAACTGTGGCGCTTATTTTAGAATGCATATTAATAAAAGAATTGAATCTATTGCAGATGAAGGAACATATAAGAGATTTGATTTAGATATTGAAACAACAAACCCTCTTGACCTTGAAGATTACCCTAAAAAGTTAAAAGGTTTAAGAGAAAGAACAGGAATTCAAGAAGCTGTTGGTTGCGGAACTTGCAAAATTAACGGGGAAGAAACAGTTCTTTGCGTTATGGATAGTGGATTTTTAATGGGATCTATGGGAATTGTAGTTGGAGAAAAAATCACTTATTCCATAGAAAAAGCCATTGAACTAAAACTTCCAATCGTAATTTTTGCAACTTCTGGCGGAGCTAGAATGCAAGAAGGAATTATTTCTTTGATGCAAATGGCAAAGACAACTTCTGCAATTCGCAAATTAAATGAAGCAGGTCTTTTATATATTTCAGTTCTAACTGATCCTACTTATGGCGGTGTCACAGCTTCTTTTGCAAGCCTTGCAGACATCATTTTAGCAGAACCAAAAGCAATGATAGGTTTTGCCGGAAAACGTGTTATTGAGCAAACAATCGGCGAAAAACTTCCTGACGAATTCCAAACTGCCGAATTTTTACTAGAACACGGATTTATTGATAAAATTGTTGAGAGAAAAGACTTAAAGGACACAATCTCAACTTTAATCAAATATCACAGATAATTCAAAAACGCTCGTGGTCTACCTTCAAGTATTTTCTCGGTGTCGACGCTCGGACGGCTTACGCCTATTGGGTACCCTGCCCAATATCCTCGCTTTCTCACTCGAAAACACTTAAAGCTCCCCACAAGCTGATATAAATAAGGAGGGAATATGAGTAAAGTTAGTGCTTGGGAAAAAGTTGAGATTGCTAGGAACCCTAGTAGGAAGACTTCAATCGATTATATAGAAAAGATTTTCGACGACTTCATAGAACTTCACGGAGACAGAAATTTTAGAGATGATAAATCTATAATTTGCGGTCTAGCTCGTTTAGACGGAAAAACTTACACAGTAATTGGCGAGCAAAAGGGTAGAAACACCAAAGAAAATATTGAACGTAACTTTGGAATGCCAAACCCTGAAGCATATAGAAAAGCTATAAGATTCATGAAAGAAGCCGAAAAATTTAATAGGCCAGTTATAACTTTCATAGATACAAAAGGCGCTTACCCTGGAATCGGCGCAGAAGAAAGAGGCCAACGGCGAAGCAATAGCTAGCTCAATGCTTGAAATGGCTGGGTTAAGAGTTCCAATAATTTCTATAGTTATAGGTGAAGGTTCCTCAGGTGGAGCATTGGCACTTGGCGTTGGAAATAAGGTTTTGATGCTAGAAAACGCAGTTTATTCAATATTGTCACCTGAAGGATATGCTTCAATTCTTTGGAAAGATTCATCAAGAGCCAAAGAAGCTGCCGAAAAAATGAAAATGACTGCAGAAGATTTATATGAAATGAAAATTATTGACAAAATCATAAAAGAACCTAAAGGAGATTTAAACGAAAGCTTTTTAAAAGTCGCAGAAAGCTTGAAAAAAGAGATTAAATCTACAATTAAAGAAATGGAAAAAATGTCAAAAGATGAAATAGTTGAATCTCGTTATCAAAAGTTTAGAAACATGGGCGAGTTCGAAGTTATAAATAAAAAGTAAAAAAGGAGAAGAAAAATGTTATTAGATGGAAAGAAAATTTTAATTATGGGAATAAGAAACAAGTGGAGCATCGCATTTGGTATTGCTAAAGCTTGTTATGACCAAGGTGCAGAGCTTTTATTTACATATATGGGCGAAGAAAACAAAGATAAAATTGAAGAACTAATTTCAGAGTTTAAAGGAGCAAAAGCCTATGTTTTAGACGGTGCTTCTGAAGATGATTTAGTTAAAGACGTTTTCACAAAAATAAAAGCTGAAAACGGAAAAGTAGATGGTATCGTTCACGCTATAGCTCACGCAAACACAGAAGACTTGCACAATGATTTTATATTTACATCTAAAGACGGAATGTCACATGCTTTAGATGTTAGCTGTTACTCATTTGTTTTAGTTTCAAGAGTAGCAAAAGAGCTTGATATGCTAAACGAAAACGCAAGCTTGCTTACATTAACATATTATGGATCAACAAAAGTATTTGATGGCTACAACGTTATGGGCGTTGCAAAAGCAGGTCTAGAGGCAAGTGTTAGATACTTAGCTGAAAACCTTGGAAGAGATGGAATTAGAGTAAACTCAGTTTCAGCAGGACCAATTAAAACTTTATCAGCTAAAGGAATAAAAGATTTTTCTTCAATTTTAGATGTTGTAGAAACAAGAGCACCTCTTCATAGAAATGTTACACAAGTTGAAGTTGGCCAAGTTGCGGCTTTCTTATTAAGTCCTATGTCAAGCGCAGTTACAGGTCAAATTATATATGCTGATAATGGCTACAATATTATGGGGTAAAAATTGACATTTCATATAAAAGATGTTAGAATATTTAATTGCAAACTCTTTTAAAAGAGCAGTTAGAGTTTGTATTGCTTTAACTCAAAAAATGAAATGGGAGGAAGTACGACGTATGGAAACCAGAGTTAAGCTCAGTCAGTTGCTCCGGAAAATCTTTCTAGCTCTACTCCTAATGGTTCTCCTTCTTGTGGTCCTTGGTTGGGTGGTGATCACCTTATACAGCCTTGACCGGTTTGAGAATGGAACAATCATTAACGGGGTGGATTGCTCGATGATGACTCCGGACGAGGTAGTAACGGCATTTAACCGAAATCTCAATGGCGACGATCAAGAAATAACATTTTGGGTCTACTTGCCTGCGGCACATGGGGGAATGCTCACAACTAAATATTGCGAGACACTTAAAAGGTTTGATTTAAGTGTCAAAAAATCAGATGCTATCGAACAGCTTTTAGAAGAACAGCGGACTTTCAGAACCTCTTCTTGGACAAACATTGTTATGGTTGCTCCATGTGCGGTTTTGAAAGATTTCAACTGGATGCCACAAGAACTAACAGAAGTCACAATTGAAGACCTGGTCGACATAAGCGAAGATAAAGTAATAGAATATATGAAATATCTGCCTTCACTTAAAGAAGAAAATATGGTAGAAGGTCAAAACGCTTATATCAGAATCTATGGCGACCACCTAGAGATCTTTCCTGAACAAATGGGAAATGTTTTAAGTTTTGATGATGCTGTAAGTTATGCTAAAGAGTGTCTGAAGAACAAAAACTATGACATTGATTTTAGAACTTTGGTAACACCGCCAGAAATTGATAGGTATAATGAAAGACTCGTAAACAATGTTGAAACAATTAATAATTGTCTTTCAAAAGTTATCACTGTCGAGTTTTCAAATGGTGACAGTGTAACTTTAGACTCTCAAAGAATGATTAAATGGGTTGAAGAATCAGAAGAAAATGAAGGTGAATTTGTCTTTAATATCGATGACAATTTACCTGATTTTGTAAGTATGATTGAAGACTACGTTAGAGTCATTTGTAGAGAAGTCACAATTACCGCTGGCGATAAACAGGTTACAGTCGATGTCAGAGAAGGAAAACGCGCAACAATTGACAAAGATGAGACGTTTAATGTAATAAAACAGCTCATCATGAGTAGTGACGAAGAAACCGAACACGTAATTACTCCGGTGTATCAAGGCGACTATCCACTAGTTGGAACATTAAAAACCTATATTGCTTTGAGTATCGAAGATCAAACAGTATGGGCCTATGACAATGGAACACAAATTTTGGAAGCCGACTGTGTTACTGGAAATGTAAGAGGCGGTCATTCAACACCTACCGGAATCTATTATTTGACGTACAAAACGACAGATGCTACTCTCCGAGGCTATAATAACGACGGATCAAAGTATGCATCATTCGTGAATTACTGGATGCCATTCAATGGAGGAATAGGATTTCATGATGCCTCCTGGAGATATGGCAAATTCGGCGGTGAGATTTATAAGACAAACGGAAGCCACGGCTGTGTAAATATGAGACTAGCCGACGCTGAAACTTTGTATAATTTCATCAACGAGAAAATCCCGATTATCGTATTTTGAAAATACAATCCCAAATCAAGTGTGGCGGGCCTCTGGGCCTGCCACACGTTCTATTATTTTTTTATGGAAAAAAAGGACTGTCCCTTTTTCCCAAAATTGAAATTAGAAAGCAGGCCAGGCCTCATTTTCAAAAATTAAAATGAGAAAAGGGGACAGTCCCCATTTCCCAAAATTAGAATTTAAGAAAGGACAAAAGAATATGGAAGAAAACAAATCAAATATTACATTTAAAAGAAAATTACCAGACCCAGAGGAGCTAAAACAAGAGATTCCTTTTTCAAAAGCTGGTCAAGAAATTAAGAAAAAGAAAGATAAGGAAATCGCTGATGTCTTTGAAGGGAAAGATAATAGATTCATATTAATAATTGGTCCTTGCTCAGCTGATAGAGAAAAACCTGTTATGGAATATATGAATAGACTTGTAAAAGTTCAAGATAAAGTTAAAGATAAAATTTTAATTATACCTAGAGTATACACTGGAAAGCCTAGAACAATTGGCGTTGGCTATAAAGGAATGTTACATCAACCAGATCCAACTAAAGATCCAGATATGTTAGAAGGAATTAAAGCAATTCGTTCATTACATAAAAAAGTTATAGAGGAAACAGGATTCGGAACAGCTGATGAAATGTTATATCCAGAAAATTATATCTATTTATCAGATTTATTATCATATATAGCAGTTGGAGCTCGTTCAGTTGAAAATCAAGGCCACAGACTTCTATCATCTGGAATTGATGTTCCAGTTGGAATGAAAAATCCAACAAGTGGTGATTTATCAATAATGCTAAACTCAATTAAAGCTGCACAAAATAGCCACACTTTCCTTTATAGAGGTTGGGAAGTTGAAACAAAAGGAAACAATTTAACACACGCAATATTGAGAGGAAGTGTTGATAAATATGGAAAAAATCACACAAACTATCACTATGAAGATTTAAATTCATTATATGATTCATATTATAATGATGGTTATAAAAACCCAGCAGTTATAGTTGATACAAACCATTCTAATAGTGGAAAACAATATTTAGAACAAATTAGAATTGCTATGGAAATTCTACATGCAATGAGACATAATTCACATATTGAAAAAATGGTTAAAGGACTTATGATCGAATCATATTTAGAAGATGGTTCACAAAAAATTGAAGAAAACATCTATGGAAAATCAGTTACAGACCCATGTTTAGGCTGGGAGAAAACTGAAAAATTAATTTATGATATTGCTGATAGATTATAAAATAAATTTTAAAAAGCCGTGATTTAAACGGCTTTTTTTAAATGGGAAAAGGGGACTGTCCCTTTTTCCCATTTTTAAATGTAACAAAAACTTAATATAAATAATATAGAGTTGTAAATTCATTAGTGATATTATATTTGTAGTATAAAAGGAGATTTTTTTATGTTTGAAAAAGAAACCCAAATGTTAAATGAAGCTTATGAAGCTTACAACCTAGATACAAGAGAGAATTTAGAAGATGACATTTTAAATTATATAAGAGAAAGAATTGTAGAAAATTTAGATTTGCTAGAAGAAATTATTCTATATACTGGAGAAGAAATTACTCCATCTGATATATTAGCCACATTTGATCAAGAATCAAATATAAGAGGTTTATATAAAAAGCAGACTAATATCACGAGGTTAGAAAATAATTTCGTTTACGGCGAATATATAACCTCTTGTGGCAATATTGCAGTAGAGTGTTCAGATACTTTAAAAACTTTAAGATATTTTGTAAAAGCAATCAAAACTAGAAATACAATAACAATTTCTGATGTAGATTATGATGAGTTAAATGTTAAAACTGCGCTTCTAGTTATATTTTGCGAGGCTTTGGCTAAGTTTAATGTTGACAGAAACTTAATTATGATAGTTCCATTTGAAGAATGCTATTATGATAATTTTGATAAAGTTATTTATTTAGATGAAGATAAAAAACCTCATATAAAAGCTCAAACAAATAAGTTTTTTATATATTTAGAAGATGAGAGTTTAAGAAATTATGTTGAAAAAGAAGAGGAAGTCTTAAAATATCACAATAAAAACTATGAAATCTTAACAGGTGACTTTTATGAAGTAATTAATAAAATTAATAAAGAAATTCCATTAGCTGTTGCAATATATACAAAGGATCAAGAAACAGCTTACAAATTTATAAATTTAGTTCATTCAAAAAATATCTTTTTCAATACAAGTTTTGTAGAAACTGAATTTATTGAAGATCCAAAAGATATTTTATATATGAGAAAAAAGATAATGTATCCTTTAGAAAACGCAGATAATTCACTAAATACTGATTTTAAAATTCCTCAAAATAGGGAAGAAGTAAAAGAAGAGGTTTTAGAAAGCCCAGAAAATAAAAATTTGCAGTTAATACCAAAACAAGTAAATCCGTGGTATAAGCGAATTTTTGAATGTATTAAAAGATTTTTCAAAAGATAAATTTGGAGGAATAAATTTTGGAAAAATTAAGTTTAGAAAGATTTAGAAAAATTAAAAATCGATTATTCGAAATCATGGCAATAGGTGAAAACCTAGAAGATCAGGAAATGATTGATAAACTTGAAGCAGAATTACAAGATATGGTTACAGAATTTAAAATGTCTGATTTAAGTGATATTCCTGCTGAAGAATATGAAGGAATTCCAGATATAGATTTCGACTTTGAGGGAACTCATGCAAATATTGACTTTTCAATATTTGACTCATCAAATAGATATGATCCTGTAAGAGTCAGAGGCTGTAATGTTACAAATATTGATTTTTCAAAAATTCCTTATGATGAAAGTAGTTTTGATCAAGAAATAATGGATCAAAATCCTGAACAATTTCTTGATAAAGATTTGATTTTAGACCCAGAAGTAAGAAGAAGATTTTATAGAGGCCAATTAACACTTTATGATTTTAAAAAATGGAACCTTTTTGGAAAAATAAGCACAGATAAACTTTCACCTAGTTCAAAAGCAATATTTGAAAAAATAGGCTTAGAAAGAGCTATAAGTACAGATATAGAAATCTTTTTAGATTATACTTATGAATTAAATTCTGATTCTACATTAACACCTGATATGACTGATGAAGAATATTCTAAATTCTTGCATGATTTAGTTGCAAGAAGAGTTAAAAATTCACGTGAAACAAGAGAAGAAAAAGTTATAAAATTAGAAGAAGTAGCAAAAATATATGCTCCTGAATATGTAATAGAAATCCCTAAAGACAAACCAGAAGTAAGAAAAGCTTATTTTGAAAGAGTTTTACGTCTTTCACATATTCTTGAAAATCCTGAGATATTTAGAGGAAAATTATATATTGGAAGAATGGGATATTCTCAAGAAAGAATATTAGAAGAAAGACATATAACTGAAGAAACAATAGATTACTTTACTCAAAATTTTAGTCAATTTTCAACGATATTTAGTGAATTCAATAGTATAGTCTCATTAATTGATGCAATTGACACTAATCTAACTGTAGAAGAAAATTTAGAATCACTAAAACGACAAATTGCAATTGTTATGAAAAATGATAAACAACTTAATGTATCTAACCTTTTAAGAGCAATGCCATCTGTTGATGCTTTAGAAATAATAAGTCCAGATTATCACTCAGAGTTAGAAGCTATTTTAAAAGATGTTACACCTGAGGAATTAGCTCAATATAATATTCCTATGACTATTTTAACAGATCGTAATGTAATACATTTATTTTCTACTTTTGGAATAAAAACAATAATGGAATTTGATAGGGAAAATAACGGATATTTTTCAAACAATAACTTTTCAGTTGCAAGAACAATGCATGACAATTTTTTACATTATGCTTTAAATTATAATGATGAAAGTAAAACAGTTTTTACAAAAAAAGATAGTCAAAGAGATTTTTACACTATAGAAGAATTTGAAGAATCACTTAGAAGAATGATTTTAAATTATCCAGCTCAACGTGTTATAACTCTAAATTTAGGAACTTTACAAAACAGCACTTTTATGAGCCACAACCAAGATTTATTTTTAGATGAAAATGCACCAGATGAGTTAAAAGACAAATTTTATAAAATGGAGATTACTGAAGCTGATTTAGAAGAACATAAAGGTGAATGGCCTGAATTTTTAAGAGGCAAAAAGACAGATTTATTTATGAAAAAATCTGGAATTGCACTTACTTCACCTATGGAATATTATTCATTCTACAACTTTTTAGAAAGCCAAATGTCTTTTGAAGAAGTTATTGATTACATTATAGAAAACAAAAATATTATTTCTGTCTTTAGAAATGCTTTAAGGGGAACAGGCTCAGATCAAAGATTAAGATTTGATGACAAAGTTTCTGTAGATGGGCTTCAAGAGAAAATGTTACAAACAGTTTATGAATTAATCTCTACATGTCAAATTCCATATAATCCAGATTTGCCAGAATCATTTAAATTAGAGCATCCAGAACTATTTCTTTCTGAAGAAATACCATATGAATTTAGAAAAAAATTCTGTTCAGGAGAAATAGAGCTAGCTGACTTATATGGAAAAAAAGAATATATTCCAGAACTATTAGAAAAAGATCTTTCAATTGGATTTAAAGAAGTTTTCAAAAAACTTTCATATTCAAATAATCAAAATAAAAATATTGAATATTTATTAGAAATATTTACAGAATATGGCGAGTATTGCGAGTATTTCCTTAAATCAACTATAAACTTTTCATCTTCATTAGATGAAATAAAAGCTTCAATGGAGCAAAAAATTGAAGAATCAGTTATGTCTGGAAAATTGCCATATGGGGAAGATGCGCCAAGATTTTTAAAAGAAAAACATCCTGAATTATTTTTAGATGAAAATGCTCCAGAAGAGCTAAAATTAAAATTTTATACAAAATTTGAAAATAGTGGTGATAAAAAATCATTAACTTTAGAAGAATTAGTTAGCAATGAAGAATATAAGTCATTTCTTAAAGGAAAATATCTAGGAGCATGTACTGATCAAACTCTTTCAAATTTAGGAAAACTTTTCACAGAAGAAGAAATTGTTCAAATGGGCTCTTTAGATTTAGAAGCCTTAAAACTATTTGGTTCAACAAACATTACTGCTGAAAAGTTAAAAAGATATTTAGATATTTATCCTGAATATTTTGCAAGACGTGAAATAATTAAATATGAAGGATTTGAGGGAAGAGAAGAAGAACTTGATGATATTCTATCTGGAAAGGTTGAAGATGCTAATATTTCAAAATTATTTGAAGTAAAGAAAGAAAAGTTTAGAAAAGAAATAGTTCAATCTCCAGGATTTGTATTATATTATCCTGAAGAAGAGATTTCTAAATTTGATTTTTCAGAATATAAAGACCTTATTAAGGCAAGTAGCTTTTCATCAGCACAAGGCTATAGAAGAGACCTTTCTGAGCAAATACTTAGCACTATGTATTGCTTTTTAGGATATGGTGATGCTAAAGATATGTTACAAATTCCTACATTGAGTGAAGAGGAATTAAGAAATTTAATTCAATCATCAAGTGAAAAGTTTTTTGAAATTTACCAAGAATCATACAGTATTGAGGGAAATCTTAAAGTAACAAATTCTTTATTTGACAAATTAGCGCCAATGGCTCCAGGGAAAAAGTCAATATTCAGTGTTTATAAAAGTTTGAATAAAAAGCTAGAAGAGGGCTTTAATGGCTCTTTAGAAGAACTTATAACAAGCTGTTTACAAGAAAACAATATTCCTATAGATGAAAATAAAATAAAAGCTGTTTCTACTAGTATTATTGGAACACATTCTTCTGTTAAAAGAGACAATATTAGAGAAACAATTTTAAATGAAATTACAATAAATATTCATGAAACTCCTGAAAATAGAAAAATTCTTATAGATATCTTAAATGATGTTTTAAGAAGAAGTTTTCTTGAAAAAGAATATTTAGATTCTGATTATGTAAGAGATGCTTTAACGAAAGAATTTTCTAGAAAGAAAGATGATGGAACAACATTTTATTCTCCACACGTAACAGACCATTTAGAAGATTTAATGACACTTTGCCAAAAATTAAAAACAACAAAATTTATGGTAGATATAGATAAATCTGTAGTTGAACTTTTGAAAGAAGAAAAGGAAAAGATAGGGCAGGGCTGGATTAGAAAGTTGTTAAATGTTCCTGATAGTGTTACACTTGAAGAACTTCAAACACTACAACAAAATCTTTATGGAGATTCAGGTTTTGCTATAAGCACAATAAGAAGAATTGAATTAAGAGATAAATCTGAAAGAGGAAGGCAAAAAGCTTTAGACTATTTAAGAGAAAACGATCAAAAAGATATTCTAACTTTTGGAAAAGCCGAAACCATCTTTTCAGGACTTAGTTATCCATATTCTGAGAATTTCATTGAATTCTTTAAATTGCACAAAGAAAGTATTATTTCAGATCCTAAATATTATACAAGAATTCAAGATATGAACCTAGATTTTGATAGAATCGTAAATGATAAATATGTTAACATTAGATATAAAAACGGATCATTTACATTATCTGAACTTATAACAGCACTTGATAATATAACATATCCAGGACTTCAGCCTGGTGAAATGGATTTAGACTTTTTTGCTAGAAAATCTGGAACGCCTGTAAAACATTTTCCAATTGCTCAAAGGATTTTCAAAGAATTAAGAGAAAGAGAATATCAGACAGTTCCACCAGAACAAGCAACTATTGAAAACAGAAAATATAGCGGAAGAATCCTTAGAATTGATGATCCATTACATATATTTATAGGAAAAATTGCAACTTGCTGTCAAAGATTAGGCGAAGGTCAACCAGGTGAATCTTCAATGATACATTCTGCTACAGAGAAAAATGGTTCACTATTTTTAGTTGAAGAGCTTGATCAAAATGGAAGTGTTGTTAATTATGTTGCTCAAAGCTGGACTTGGAGAAATGGAAATAGAGTTTGCTTTGATAATATTGAAATTCCTGACACATTAAAACCAATGCTTGCAGCATCAGGAGATTATGATAGAATTTTTGAAGCATATATGTTAGCAGCTCAAAAAATAATTGAAACAGATACAAGAATAATGAAAGCTTTATTAGAAAAAGGAAAAATTACTCAAGAACAATATGACAATTTAGTTATTCGAGAAGTTACAGCTGGAACTGGTTGTGATGACTTATTATGCAAAGTTTCACAAGGTTTGAAAAAGGATTTAAAAGAAGCTAAAACTGTGTCACCAGTTGAAGAACATAAAATTTATACTGGTGTAAATACTAGAAGTTTATATACAGACTCTATGAATCAATTAATTCTTGCAACAAATCCTGAAGGTGATAGAAGCCATTCTTCTGATTCTAAAATTGAAGATATTCCTCTAAAATACAAAAAAATTCGTGAAACTTACGAAAGAAAAGGAATGGAGATACATCAGGAATTATTAGAAAGAGCACAAAATATGCTTAAAAAGAGCGGTAGAACAGATGGAATACTTCTTAAAGCTACATCAGGTAAAATTGCTGAAGTTGCTGAGCTTTTAAATTATTCTGATCCCGTTTCTGCTGCAGAACAACTTACAATGTATTTAAGCGAAAATGAAGATTGGTTTATGCTTACAAATGAAACAGAAAGCTCAATTGAAATTTTAGATTCAGTTATAGTTGCAGATAATGAAAAAACAACAAGAACAAGTGAAATTGATAAGAAAATGTCAATAATGGAATATCATCAAAAAATCTATCAAGTACTTAAAGCTGCAGTAGGAAAGGGAAAAAGCGTAAAATTAGATTTAGGAAGAGAAGGAAAATTTATAGATTTAGATAAACTAGCTCAAAGTGGCGAAATATCAATAGATTCTAGTAGTGAATTAGCAGATGTTACAGTTACAGATTTAGAAAAACTAACTAAAAGACTAGAAACACTTCAAGCTATGTTAGAACAACAAAGACAAGATAGAATCTTAGCTGATTCAGTAGAAGTAGAAGATGATATCGAAAAGTAAATAAAAAAGAAAAAAGGACTCTAACAATGAAAGTAGAGTTCTTTTTTTACAAAAAAGATGATTGGAGCCTGCTGCAACTCCAATCCTCATTATTAGCTAACGCTTCTTAATCTTTAAAAATGAGAGATATTGATAAATTGCTTATCATTTTTACTGTTAGACTAAGAAAAGCTAATTAAATTGTAAACAATATCTAAGAATTTGTCAATATATTTTTCAAAAATTTTTAAAATTTTTTGTGAATTTTTTGAAAAGCCTAGAAAACAGCATATATAGAGTATAAATAAGAATATAACTTTTTTTAAAATTTGTAAATTTCTAAAGCATTCCTAAAATAGGGAATATATGTTCGCAAAAATATTCAAAATGAAAATAGAGGCTTTTTTAAAATTAATTATAATAATTTATCATTAACTAAATTAATTTTTAAAATATTTGATTCTGATAATTTTTAAAGTGATTTATAAGAAGATGAGAAGAAAATAAAATATTAAAATTTAAAATATAAACTTTGAAGTTTGATTTTAAAAAATGATAACATTATTAAGAAAGGAAGAGAGGTAGAATAAGAGGTATAAAATCTTATATTTAACTTTGCACAAAATCAAAGTTTTGTGCAAAAAGGAGTAGGACTTCATATATATTCCTATAATACCTACACTTCTTGCTATATCTTCATTACAGCCTCTATTAAGCTATTATTTTAGACATATAACTTCATTACTTTTATTTTAAATCGCTTTATAATCGATTCTCGTAAGTCTTTATTTTCAATGATTTCAACAAATTTTATATTTATCACATTTTTATATAAATTTTTCTGTATTATTTTTTCACTTTTTAATTTTTGTATTATATTATTTTCATTTTTTATCCAAAACCTCCAAAATCGCTATTTTCTAAATATAGCCTTATTTTTTAGACAACAAACTATATTACTTTAAAATAAAAACGGCTTAAAATCGATTCTCGTGCGTCGTTTTTTTAGCCATTTTTAGAGGTTTTTATAAATTGCTGAAAATCCAGTATTTTTATGATATTTTTTAGATCATCATAATAAAATGATATTTAGAATTATAATTTAAGTAATGTAACTTGTTTAATAAAATATAAAAACGCCTTAAAAACGATTTTAAGACGCTAAAAAACTATAATCTATATAAGATTATAGACATATTTAAAAAACATATAATTATAATGTAAAAATTTTAAAATTTATCTTAAACTTATAAAAAATTTCTCAAATAACAAATGTTCGGTTTTTTATAAAATTATACAAACAAATTTGAAATCAAAAATTTTAAATTTTTATAAATTCAGATTTTTAAATTTTATAATTATATTTTTTTTATTATTTAATTTTTTAATTTAATAATATTTTTATAATTTGAATTTTTTAAAATTTTTTTAAAATTTATATTTTTTTATATTTTCAAAATTTTTGAAAATTAGCCCTCTCTCCTACTTTTTATAATTTTCTTATTTTAATTTTTAACATAGTATTTATTTTATGTTTTTTGTACCTTAACTCATATTATTTATTTAATTCTTTCTTCATATATAAATCTTGATATTCAACATATCCATGTTTTGGATAAAAAATATGACTTTCTAAGTAATCTTTTCCTAAATGGACATGTATTTCTTTGTATCCTCTTTTTCTTGCTGAATCTTCTGCTAATTGTAGTAATTGACTACCAATTCCTTTTCTCTTATAATCAAATTTGATATACAACCTTGATAAAAATATTTTTCCGTTTTCATCATTTCTTGTACCTATACATCCAATTACTCTATCAAATTCATCTAATGCTATCCAAAAAGGATGACCTTTATCAAAATAATTCTTTTTTATGTCTAACAAATCTTCATTGAGTTTTGGAACTCTACCTAAAGCATTTTTTGCACTTAATACCATAAAAATCATATCATCTCGATACTTTTCTTCAAAATTTATTATTTTCATTAAAATTTTCCTCACAACTTACAAATTCATAATTTTTACTTAATCATTCAAAAAATTCATTACTAAATCTATAATGATTTCTTTTTCCTTAGGATTTGATTCTGCTATTAATAGAGTTAGTGCAGTTAAAGTATTGTTATCTATTGTTTGTTTTCCATTTTTGTATAGAATACCATAAAAGTTCAAAAAATATATAAATAGAGTAGCTGCTATTCTTTTATTTCCATCAGCAAATACATGATTTTTTACAATTAAATATAAAAAATTAGCTCCTTTTTCTTCTATACTTTTATAAATATCTTGTCCAGCAAAACTTTGATAAATATTACCTATAATTGATTCTAATCCGTTACCTCTTTCTACTGCAAATAAAGAACTTTCTTGATTAAATCTTAATTTATCTATAACTTTTAAACATTCATTATATTCAATTTTTCTTTCATCTATATTTCCATCAATTTTCTTTAAAGTTCTATGATCATAGTCATCTAATAAATCTAATGCTTTTGAATAATCTCCAATTACTTTTAAAATTTCTTTTGCATCATTTCCTTCTAATCTTTCATCAATTCTATTAGCAATATCTATAAGTTTTATTGTTTTTTCTAAATATTCTAATCTTTTTTGATTTACAGCATAGCCTTTTAACATATAGTCTTTTAATATTTTATTTGCCCATTGTCTGAAAATCACACCATTTTTTGACTTTACTCTATATCCTACTGATATAATAACATCTAAATTGTAAAATGGTACTAATTGCTTTACTCCATCAACGCGCATTTTTTGCGTGTTGTTATCTTTTTCTAATTCTTTATCCTTGAACACATTATTAATATGCTTTCTGATAGTAGTTTCATCTTTATCAAACAGTATTGCCATTTGATTTGCAGTAATCCATACATTCTCTTCTTTTAAATTCACTTCTAGTTTAACATCTTGATTTTCAAATATTATAATTTCATTTTTCTTTTCTTCCATAAGAACACATCCTTTT
>CANQWQ010000015.1 GCA_947627595.1 uncultured Clostridia bacterium | reverse complement strand
GAAAATACTTTAGATATTCCTTTAGGTGATAGAACAAATATGCTTTATAGTGGAAGTACAGTTGTTTATGGTAGAGGAAAAGCTGTTGTTACTAGAACTGGAATGAATACTGAAATGGGAAAAATAGCTGATGCCCTTCAAGATGCTGAAGAAGGTCAAACACCACTTCAAAGAAAAATGGCTGAGCTTTCAAAAACACTTACAAAATTAGTTATCGGAATAAGTGTATTTGTATTTTTATTTGGAATAATTAGAACTGGCGACTTTTCAGGTGGTCATATATTAGATACATTTTTAGTTGCAGTTGCACTTGCAGTTGCAGCTATTCCAGAAGGCTTGCCAGCAGTAGTTACAATAGTTTTATCAATTGGTGTAACTGCTATGGCTAAGAGAAAAGCTTTAATTAGAAAACTTAGTGCAGTTGAAACTTTAGGATGTACACAAATTATTTGTACTGATAAAACTGGAACTTTGACACAAAATAAAATGACAGTTGTTGATAAAGTTACATTTGATGAAAAATTATTAGCTACAGCTATGGCTTTATGTTCAGATGCTGAAATTAAACCTGGTGATAAAGAGTCAATGGGTGAGCCTACTGAAGCTGCTTTAGTTAATTATGCAAATAGCCTAAATCTTCCAAAATACGATTTAGTAAAAGACGCTCCAAGAGTTGGAGAAGCTCCATTTGATTCAAATAGAAAAATGATGTCAACAGTTCATAAAACTGGAGATAAATTCATACAATATACAAAAGGTGCTTGCGAGATTTTGCTAGATAGATGTACAGGATATTTATCTGAAAATGGCGTAGTTCCAATGACAGATGAAATTAAAAATGAGATTAAAACGAAAAATAAAGAATTTGCAGATAAAGCTTTAAGAGTTTTAGGCGCAGCATATAGAAATTATGATGAAATGCCAAAAAGCTTTGAAGCAGATGACTTAGAAAAAGATTTAACATTTATTGGTTTTACAGGAATGATTGATCCTTGTAGGCCAGAAGTTTATGATGCAATTAAAGAATGTAGAAAAGCTGGAATTAGACCAATAATGATTACTGGTGACCATATAGATACAGCTGTGGCAATCGGAAAAGATTTAAAAATTATTGAAGATGCTAGTGAAGCTGTTGAAGGAAGCCAATTAGAAAAATTAACAGATATTGAGTTAATTGAGGTTGTTAAAACTTGTTCAGTTTTTGCTAGAGTTCAACCAGAGCATAAAACTAGAATCGTTAGAGCTTTAAAGGCTCAAGATTATATTGTTGCAATGACAGGTGATGGTGTAAATGATGCTCCATCAATTAAAGCGGCAGATATTGGTGTTGCAATGGGAATCACAGGAACTGATGTTACTAAAGGTGCATCAGATATGGTTTTAGCTGATGATAACTTTGCTACAATAGTTAATGCAGTTGAAGAAGGTAGAAAAATTTATGACAATATCAGAAAAGTTCTACAATTCCAATTATCAACAAATATGGCTGAAGTTTTATATGTATTTATTGCTTCAGTTTTAGGAATCACAATTGTTACACCTGCTCAACTTTTATGGATTAATATGGTTACAGATAGTACACCAGGTTTAGCACTTGGAATGGAAAAAGCTGAAGGAAACTTAATGAAGAGAAAACCTAGACCTGCTAGTGAAGGAGTATTCTCAGATGGTGCAGGACTAGATATGGTAATTCAAGGCGTGATTATGGCTCTAATTGTTATATTATCATTCTTCTTAGGTGAATATATGGAAAATGGAGTTTGGCAGCTTGCTGAATCAGCTGATGGTGTTACAATGGCATTCTTAACAGCTAATTTTATTGAATTATTCCATGCAATTTCAATGAGATCACAGAAACATTCAATATTTACAATGAAGAGTTTTAACTGGTGGTTATTAGGAGCATTTTTATTAACAGTAGCTTTAACTTTAGTTGTAATATATGTTCCATTCTTTGCAAATCTATTTGCATTTACACAAATAAACTTAAAAGAATTTTTAACAGCTTTTGGTTTAGCATTTTCAATTGTACCAATTATAGAAGTATTAAAACTCTTCAAAAAGAAAGATTAAATAAAGCGGAGGAAAACCTCCGCATTTATTTTGAGAAAATTTTCAAAAAAATTTAAAAAATGTCTATGAATAAATTTTAAAATATGATAGAATGTGACTGTAAAATATTTTAAAGGAGAAAAATTATGGCAGATTTAAATAATATTGAAGAGAAAATGAAAAAATCAGTTAGCGTTTTTGCAGAAAATCTTTCAGAGGTTAGAGCAGGCCGTGCAAATCCAGCTATTTTAAATAAAATATCAATTACTTATTATGGTGTTCAAACACCAATTAATCAAGTAGCTGCAATTTCAGTTCCAGAGGCTAGAATGATTGTTGTTCAACCTTGGGATGCTAGTTGTTTAAAAGATATTGAAAAAGCTATACTTGCTTCAGATATTGGTTTAAACCCAAATAATGATGGAAAAGTTATTAGATTAAACTTCCCAGAACTTACTGAAGAAAGAAGAAAAGAATTAGCTAAAGATATCAGAAAAATGGCTGAAGATGCTAGAGTTTCAGTTAGAGGTGTTAGACGTGAAGGAATGGATGATGCTAAAGAAGCTAACAAAAAATCTGAAATAACTGAAGATGAAAGAAAAGACTTAGAAGATAAAATTCAAAAATTAACTGATAAATATATAGAAGAAATTGATAAAATGTCTGAAAACAAAGAAAATGAAATTATGAAAGTTTAAAGGAGGTAAAAGAGTTTTTAAGAAGTTTTCTAATCTTAGAAACTCTTTTTATTTGAAATATGAGTGAAGAAATCTTTCCAGAGCATATTGCGATTATAATGGATGGAAACAGAAGATGGGCTAAAAAAAGAATGTTGCCAATAAAAATGGGGCACAAAGAAGGAGCTAAAACTTTAGAAAAAATAGTTAGATATGCTAATAAAATTGGTGTTAAATATTTTACAGTTTATGCTTTTTCTACAGAAAACTGGAAAAGAAGTGATGAAGAAGTTACAGCTCTAATGGATTTATTAAAAACTTATTTAGACGAATATTCTAAAAGAGCTGATTCTGAAAATATAAAAGTTAAAATTTGGGGAGATGTTACAGTTTTACGAGAAGACCTACAAAAAAGTATCTTTGAATGTGAAGAAAGAACAAAAAATAATACTGGTGTAAACTTTAATATTTGCTTAAATTATGGCGGAAGAGATGAAATGGTTAAAGCCACTAGAAAAATCGCTAGCCAAGTTAAAGAAGGAACTTTAAAAATTGAAGATATAACAGAAGATGTGATTTCTCAAAACCTTTATTCAAAAGATGTTCCAGATCCAGATTTAATGATTAGAACTAGCGGAGAGCTTAGAACAAGCGGATTTTTATTATGGCAATTATCATATACAGAATTTATCTTTTTAGATAAGTACTGGCCAGATTTTACTGAAAAAGATTTGGATGAATGTATTGAAATTTATAAAAAACGTAATAGAAAATTTGGTGGCAAATAAGTTTTTATAAAAATTTATTCGGAGGAAAGTAATGAACGTACAAAGGATATTAACTGGAGTTATTGGATTTCCAATAGTAATTCTTTTATTAGTTTTAGGAAATAAATATGTTTTAGATGTTGCAATGGCAATAATTGCATGTATTGCAATTCATGAATATTTTAAAGCTTCAAAAGCTGAAATCAAAAATCTTTCTTGGGTTGGATATATTTTAGCAATTGGAATTGCTTTTATACATATTGTAAATACTAAAATTGCTTTAATGAGTTTAGCAATTTTAGTTCCAATGATATTATTGTTGCTATTTTTGCACATAATAATTTCAGATATGAAAATAACTTTAAAAGATGTTGCTTTTTCATTATTAGGAATAATTTATGTAGTGACATTTATAATGTTTATTCCACTTGTATATGGAATAGGAGATACTACAAAATTAAGCTTTTTAAAGGATGAATCATTTGTTGATTTAGTAGTTAAAAATTTTCAAAACACTATAGTTCCTGGAAAATATTTGGTTTGGTATATAATCTTTACAGCTTGGGGATCTGACACTTTTGCATATACTTTTGGAAGACTTATAGGAAAACATAAATTTTCAAAAGTTAGCCCAAACAAAACTATAGAAGGTTGCTTTGCTGGAGTTTTTGGAGCAGTTTTGCTTTCAATAATTTATACAATAGTTATAAATAATAAATTAGGCTTTGGAATTAGTTATTTAACAATTGGAATAGCTGCTGCAATTTTCTGTATAATTGGTCAAATAGGTGATTTTGCTGCATCTACAATAAAGAGACATTTTGATATTAAAGATTTTAGTAATATTTTCCCAGGTCATGGCGGAATGTTAGATAGAATTGATAGTGTGATGTTTATTGCACCATTTGCATTTTGTTTATTTACATTTATTTTATAAAGGAGGCTAAATATTGGGCTTTATTATTGGTGCCTTAAAAATAATAATACTTATAGGTTTTTTAGTGTTTATCCATGAAGGTGCTCATTTTTTGATTGCTAAAAAATCTAAAGTTAAAGTTTTAGAGTTTTCACTTGGATTTGGAAAAGGAATTTGGTCAAAACAAAAAGAAGAAACTAAATATTCAATTAGAGCTATTCCATTAGGTGGATATGTTAGAATGCTTGGGGAAGACGAAGAATCTAATGATGAAAGAGCTTTTAATAATGTTTCAATTTGGAAAAGATTAGCAATAGTTTTTGCAGGTCCAATTATTAATATAGCTTTTGGACTATTCTTATTTTGGCTATTAGCTAGTATTTATAATAAAAACGCATATGATGGATTAATTGTTACTAGAAATTATTTAATTATACTTTTCAGAGGAATAGCTAGTCTTTTTACAGGCGGAGCTAAAGAAGCTGGATTTGTTGGACCTGTTGGAATTTCTCAAATAATTGTAAATACTACAGGTGCATTTGATTTCTTTTATTTAATGTCAGTTATTTCAATTTCTCTTGGAATAACAAATCTTTTACCAATTCCTGGATTAGATGGAGGAAAAATAGTTTTATTATTGTTAGAGTTAATTAGAAAGAAAAAATTATCAGAAGATACAGAATTTAAAATTACAGCAATCGGAATGTTACTTTTATTAACAATAGCAGTTTTTGTTACAGCAAATGATATAGGAAGACTTTTTTAAAATTCGGAGGAATACAATGAAAGAGAAAGAAAAAGAATTATTAAAAATTAAAAGAGTATTTTCACCAAAATATGTTTTAACAGAAAAAATGATTGAACCATATTTATTTTTTGCACTTTTTATAGCACTTTGTTTTTCAATGAAAAAAATATTATATGGAATTGTTATAATATTAATTTTAGTTTTATTAATATTCATTAAATTAGTTTTAGAGAAAAGAAGATCTAATAGAACTGTAATGAAGTTTTATGAAGATAGAATTGAATTTAGAGGAAATATATTCTTTTTCAAAGTTGAACAAAGAGTTTTAAAATATAGTGAAATCAAAGATATTACAGTTACAAAAGGTTATACATTTTTAGAAAAAATATTTCAAAAGAAATTTGGTTATGGAAATTTATATGTTTATCCTAAAAAAGGTACAATTATTTCAAATGGAATGCAAGTTGAATTAATCGCTGATATAGATGAAAAAGTTGAGGAAATTAAAAAAATAGTTGGAGATAAAATAGGAAATGAATAAGTACATAAAAGAGGTATTTACTGATTTTACAGCAGTTCCAAATTTGCTTGATGCAGAGCTTGAAAATGTAAATCTTTATAAAAATCAAGATAGACTTCAAGTTGATATTGTCTCTACTAAACCAATAGCAGTTAATGAATTGGGACAATTTGAAAATTACTTGCAAAGTCGAATGAATGTTGGAAGAGCTTTTACTAATATTAAATATGAGGATGTTGAAATTGAGCAAAATATAGAGGAAAATTGGAGTGATATTGTTTCATATATTACTTCAAAAGAACCACTAAGCCGCGCAATGTTGACAAATAGTACGGTAGAAAAGAATGGACACAATTTAAACGTCAACTTAAAAATTAAAGGTGCGGAATTTTTATGCTCAAAAAAGTTTGATAAAGGTTTAGAACATCTTATTCAAAATATTTTTAATAGTAAATATAATGTAAAAATCGTAGATTGCCTAGATGATAATTACTATGAATATGTTGAAAAAGAGCTTCAAGAAGCTGAGCAAAATGCGATTAAAATGGCTGAAAAAGAAGCAGAAGAAAGGGCTATTTTAAATAGAAAAAGTCAAGATGCCATGATTGATGCTGAGATTCAAAGCCAGAATCAAAGTCAAGGTCAAGGTGGCTTCCAAAAACCACAGATTCAAAGCTATGTTAGAAGAGAAGCTCCTCCAAAAGAACTTCCAGAAGGCGTTATTTTTGCATCAAGAGGAATTAATGTTAAAGGAAAACAAATTAAAGTTGCTGAAATTACTACAGAAACAGAAAATGTTTTAATCGATGGACAAGTTATTAGAGTCGAAACTAGAGAAAATTTACAAAAAAGTCCTGATAAAGCAATTTTAATGTTTGATGTATATGATGGTTCATCAACAATTACTTGTAAAGCTTTTGTAAAAAAAGATAATCTTAAAGATTTAGTTAAAAAGATAGATGGAAAAGGCGTTAAAGTTGACGGTGTAGCTAGTTTTGACAATTTTGCTAGAGAAATTACTGTGATGGCAAATATTATTTTTGAAGGCGAAGGCTTGAAAAAAGAAAAAAGAGTAGATGATGCTGAAATTAAAAGAACAGAACTTCATATGCATACTCAAATGAGCCAAATGGACGGTGTTTCACCTTGTCAAGATTTAATTAAGAGAGCAATTTCTTGGGGCTGGAAATCAATAGCAATTACTGATCATGGCGTTGTTCAAGCTTTTCCAGATGCATATCACTTGCTTCAAAAAGTTGGAGAAGATGCAATAAAAGTTATTTATGGTGTTGAGGGATATTATTGTCCTGATAAAGATCCATGTGTTTTTGGTTCAAAAAATCAAAGTATTGATACTGAATATTGTGTTCTAGATTTAGAGACAACTGGAATTTCTCATATTACTGAAAAAATTACAGAGATAGGTATTATAAAAATTAAAAATGGAAAAGAGATAGATACATTTGAGACTTTTGTAAACCCTGAAAAACATATTCCAGAGCAAGTTCAAGAGATAACTCATATAACAGATGAAATGGTTGCAAATGCACCTAAAATTGAAGAAGTTTTACCTAAAATGATTGAGTTTATCGGAGACTCTGTTGTAGTTACTCATAATACTGATTTTGATGTTACATGGCTTAAATATAATTATGAAAAATATGGATATAAATGGGAAAATACATATATTGATACACTTCGTTTAGCAAAAGCTATGTATCCAGAATTTACAAAATATAAACTTGGAATAATTGCTGAAAAGCTTGGAATTAAAGTTGAAGTTGCACATAGAGCTTTAGATGATGTTAAAACTTTAGTTCAAGTATTTAATCAAATGATAGAAACAGCAAAGACTGATAAAAAAGCTAAAACAATTAATGATTTTAATGACAAATTTGAAACAGATTTTAAGAAACTTCCAAGTTATCACATAATAATTTTAGCTAAAGATTATGTAGGTTTGAAAAATTTATATAAACTTGTTTCATTTTCACATTTAAATTATTTCTACAAAAAACCTAGAATTTTAAAATCAATTCTTTCAAAATATAGAGAAGGTTTGATTATAGGAAGTGCATGTGAAGCAGGTGAACTTTATAGAGCCGTTTTAGATGGAAAATCTGATGAAGAGCTAGAAGAAATAGCTAAGTTTTACGATTACTTAGAGATTCAACCAATTGGAAATAATGGACATTTAAAAAGAGAAGGAAGAGTTACAAGTGATGAAGATTTAATTGAAATAAATAAAAAAATTGTAGCTCTTGGAGATAAATTAGGAAAAATGACTGTTGCTACTTGTGATGTTCATTTTATGGATCCACAAGATGAAATATATAGAAGAATTTTACAAGCAGGTCAAAAATATGATGATGCTGATATTCAAGCACCACTTTATCTTAGAACAACTAATGAAATGCTAAAAGAGTTTTCATATTTAGGAGAAGAAAAAGCTTTTGAAGTTGTTGTAACAAATCCAAATAAAGTTTCAGATATGTGTGAAAAAATAAGCCCGATTTCTCCAGAAAAATGTCCACCACATATTCCTGGTTGCGAAAATGAAATTAGAGAAATTGCTTATAAAAAAGCGTATGAATTATATGGAGATCCACTTCCTGAAATTGTTGCAACACGTTTGGAAAAAGAGCTTACATCTATTATAAATAACGGATATTCTGTTATGTATATAATTGCTCAGAAACTTGTTTGGAAGTCAAATGAAGATGGATATATCGTTGGCTCTAGAGGATCTGTTGGTTCAAGTTTAGCTGCTTTTATGACTGGAATCACAGAAGTAAATTCACTTCCACCACATTATAGATGTCCAAAATGTAAATATTCTGATTTTTCAGATTTTGGAGTTCAAAATGGATTTGATCTACCTGATAAAGATTGCCCAAAATGTGGAACAAAAATGAATAAAGATGGAATGGATATTCCTTTTGAGACTTTCTTAGGATTTAATGGTGATAAAGAGCCTGATATTGACTTAAATTTCTCTGGTGAATATCAAGCAAAAGCACATAAATATACTGAAGTAATTTTTGGAAAAGGAACTACGTTTAAAGCTGGAACTGTTGGTACTGTTGCAGATAAGACAGCTTTTGGATATGTTAAAAATTATTTTGAAGAAAGACATAAACCAATTCCAAACGCTGAAATCTCTAGACTTTCAGTTGGCTGTACAGGAATTAAAAGAACTACTGGTCAGCATCCTGGTGGAATTATAGTTGTTCCAAAAGGTAGAGAAATTTATGAATTTACACCTGTTCAGCATCCAGCAGACGATCCAAATTCAGATATTATTACAACACACTTTGATTATCACTCAATAGATGGAAACTTACTTAAACTTGATATTCTTGGCCATGATGATCCGACAGTAATAAGAATGCTTCAAGATTTAAGTGGAATTGCGCCACAAGATATTCCACTTGATGATAAAGAAACAATGTCAATCTTTTCATCAACTAAAGCTTTAGGTGTTACACCAGAGCAAATTGGTTCTGAAATTGGAACTTATGGAATCCCTGAATATGGTACAAAATTCGCTAGACGGCATGCTTATGGATACACATCCAACAACATTTGATGAGCTAATTAGATTATCTGGTTTATCACATGGTACTGATGTATGGCTTGGAAATGCTCAAACTCTTATTCAAGATGGAATTGTTACACTTCAAGAAGCAATTTGCTGTCGTGATGATATTATGATTTATTTGATGAAAAAAGGTTTGCCACCTGATAAAGCTTTTAAAATAATGGAAACTGTTCGTAAAGGAAAAGCTTTAAAAGATCCAGAAAAATGGGCAGAATTTAAGGAAATCATGAAAAAATATGATGTTCCAGATTGGTATATAAAATCTTGTGAGAAAATTAAATACATGTTCCCTAAGGCGCATGCTGCAGCTTATGTTACAAACGCCGTTAGAATAGCATGGTTTAAAGTTCATCAGCCTTTAGTTTATTATGCTGCATATTTTTCAATTAGAGCAAAGTCTTTTGATGCAGAAGTTATGATAAATGGAGAAGATAGAGTTAAAGATAAAAAACGTGAAATAGATTTATTAGGAAATAATGCGAGCCAAAAAGATAAAGAAATGTTAGATGATTTAGATATTGTCCAAGAATTTTATGAAAGAGGTTTTGAATTTTTGCCAATAGATTTATATAAATCTCATTCAACAAAATTTAGAGTTGAAGACGGAAAATTAAGACCACCATTTTCGGCAATGGCAGGTTTAGGACCAATTGCTGCTGAAAGTATTTATAAAGAAGCATGTGGAGAAGAATTCGAGTGCATCGACGACCTTCAAGTTAGAGCAAAACTTGGAAAATCAGCAATCGAATTGTTGCAAAAATTCGACGTTTTGAAGGGCATGACTCAGAGTAACCAAATGTCTTTATTTGTATAAGAGGTAATATGAAATATTTTGTTTTATATTTGATAATAATTAATTTAATAGGTGTGGGAGCGATGGCGCTCGACAAATATAAAGCTGAAAAAGATAAGTGGAGAATTTCAGAAATGACATTGTTCATGATAACTTTTTTAGGTGGAGGAATTGGAACAACTTTTGCAATGTTTAAGTTTCGCCATAAAACCCAAAAATGGTATTTTAGATATGGCTTTCCCATTATTTTGGTACTCGAGATAATGATACTAATAACTATGTTTGCAAAGGGTTTAATATAAAATTTTGAATAAAAAACAAAAAAATGTTTGACAAAACAAATTTTTTGTGATAAGATGTTCTCGTCAAATAAATAAAGAGAAAAAATTTTTTGGGAGTGATTGAAAAATGGGAAGAAAAAAAGATCCAAATACTTTAAATAGAAGAGAAAAATCTATATTAAAATTTATTGAAAAAGAAGTTATGGCAAATGGATATCCACCATCTGTTAGAGAAATTGGAAAAGCTGTTGGTTTAAAATCAACTGCTACAGTTCATGGATATATTGCTAAACTTGAAGAAAAAGGTTATATCAAAAAAGAACAACAAAAAGGTAGAACTTTAAAATTATTAAAAGGCGGAATGGCTGGTCAAACTGGAATTGCTCAATCAAAAGAAGTTTATAATGGAAAAGAAATGGTTGATGTTCCAGTAATTGGAAAAATCACTGCTGGTGCTCCAATTTTAGCTTTTGAAAATATAACAGATACTTTCCCAATTCCATTAGATTTCGTTGGAAATAGTGAAAGCTTTATGTTAATAGTTAGAGGCGAAAGTATGATTGAGGCTGGAATTTTAAGTGGAGATTATATTTTAGTTAGACGTCAAAATACAGCTGAAAATGGAGAAATAGTAGTTGCTTTAATTGAAGATGAAGCTACTGTAAAAACTTTCTATAAAGAAAAAGACCATATTAGATTACAACCAGAGAACTCTACAATGGATCCAATTATAGTTCCAACATGTGAGATTTTAGGAAAAGTAATTGGTGTATTTAGAAAAATGTAAATATAAAAAATTTCCCTCAAGTATCTTGAGGGATTTTTTATTTTGGGAAAAGGGGACAGTCCCCATTTCCCATTTTTATTTTAGTTCTACAACTGTGACTCCTGCTTCGCCTTCACCATAAGTTCCTAATCTAAATGATTTTACATGTGGGTGTGTTTTTAAATATTCTTGAACACCTTGACGAAGTTTTCCAGTTCCTTTTCCGTGAACAATTCTAACAGTCATAAGTCCACTTAAGAAACAATCATCTAAATATTTATCAATTACAAAGCAAGCTTCGTCAACATTTTGACCAATTACGTTTAATTCAGAAGAAATAGAAGCTGGCTTAAATTCTCTTTTTATTGAACGAAGTTTATCTTCTTTTGAAACTACTTTTTCTGTTAGCTCTAATTCTGAAAATTTAAAAGAAGATTTCATTATTCCAATTTGAACCATACAGCTATCATGTGAAATTGAGATAACTGAACCTGATTTATTAATTCTAGGAATATAAACTTCGCTTCCAATCATTAAATCTTCTTTTTTAACTGCTTTTTGAGGTTTAGCAGTATGTGAAGAAGAAAATTCTTCTAACTTTTTATTAAATTCTTTTCTTTTCTCATTTGCTTGTTTTGAAGAATTTGAGTTTTCTATTTCTTTTATAAGATTATCAACATCTTCTTTAGCATCTAAAAGAATTTTACCAGCTTTTTCTTTAGCTTCAAGAATAATAGAATTTTCTTTTTCTTTAAGAGATTTAGATTTTTCTTCAGCTTCAATTTTAAGTTTTTCAAGTTCTTTAGAATTTTTAGTTATTTTATCTTTTTCATTTTCAATAATTCTTTTATTTTCATATATTTCTTTTAGTAAATCTTCAATATGAATGTCTGTATCATTTAAATTTTCTTTTGCCCTAGAGATTATTTCATCTGAAATTCCAAGCCTTTTTGAAATTGCAAAAGCATTACTTGTTCCAGGAATTCCTATTAGTAATTTATATGTTGGAATAAGCTTTTTAATATCAAATTCAACACAAGCATTTTCAAAACCATCTGTAACTATTGCAAAATTTTTAAGTTCAGAATAGTGTGTTGTTGAAAGTGTAAGAGTATTCTTTTTTTGTAATTCTTCCAAAATACTGATTGCTAAACTTGAACCTTCGTGTGGATCTGTTCCAGAACCAAGTTCATCTAATAAAACTAAACTTTTTGAAGTTGATTTATTTAGAATATTTGCAATATTGCTGATGTGTGAAGAAAATGTGCTTAATGATTCTTGAATACTTTGTTCATCACCAATATCTGCAAAAACATTATCAAATATAAAAACTCTTGAACCTTCTTTAGCAGGAATCATTAATCCGCTCATTGCCATTAAAACTATAATTCCAGTAGTTTTTAAGACAACAGTTTTACCACCAGTGTTTGGACCAGTAATAATTAGAGATGTAAAATCTTTTCCAATATAAATATTGTTTTTAACTGCTTTATCTTTTTCTAAAAGTGGGTGCCAAGCATTTATAAGATTAATTTCTTTTTCATCAGTAATAATAGCTTTTGTAGCATCAATAGAATTTGCGTATTTTCCGTTTAGCAAAAATAAAATCAATTAATCCAATAAGATTCATATCATTTTCAAGTTCATTTGTTAAATCAAAAAATAGTTTAGAAAGTTCTTCTAATATTTTTTGAATCTCAATTGTCTCTTGAATTTTAAGCTCATTTATATTATTGTTTAAATCAAAAACAGAAATAGGTTCAATAAATAGAGTAGAACCTGAGCTTGAAATGTCATGAACAAAACCTTTGCAATCAGACTTATATTCTGATTTTACAGGAATTACAAATCTATCATTTCTAACAGTAACGATTGGTTCTTGGACAAATTTTTGATGTAACATAGAATTTAGTTTGTTTCTAATTTCTTGTTCTTTATCTTTTATATTTCTTCTAATCTTTTTTAAATTTAATGAAGCATCATCTGAAATAGTGTTTTCATCAATAATAGAGCCAAAAATTTTATTTTCTACATTTATATTTAGATACAAATTCTCAAAAGTATCATTTAAATTAGAAAATTCACTCATATCAATTTCTTCATTAAAAAAGTAGTTTTTAAGATTTTTAGAAGTTCTTAAGATATTTGCTAAATCTAAAAGAGCCTTACTACTTAAAGAATTTTTTGATTCTAAAATTTTTAAATATTTTGTAATATCTTCGATTTCAGAAATAGGTAAACTTCCTTTTCTATAAAGTAGAGTAGATGCTTCATAAGTTTGATTTCCAGCTTTTTCAATTTCTGATTTAGAAGTTAAAGGTAAAAGATTTAAAGCAAGTTTTTTTCCTAAAAAAGTAACACAAAAACTTTCCAAAATTTCTTTTATTTTATTAAATTCTAATTTTTTAAAATATTTTGTTTCCATAAAGATAAGTATAACACGTAAAATAGACGAAATCAACAGTTTTCTAAGAATTGAATAAATGTTGTAAAAATTTTTTTCCTATGATATAATTTTTTTGATTTAATTAAGAAAAGGAAAATTTGATGAAAACTGCTATAATAATTTTGAATTATAATTCAAAAAAAGATACAATTAAATATGTTAGTGAAATCAAGGATTACAAGGTTTTAGATACTATAATTGTTGTTGATAATAATTCTAGCAACCAAAACGAATTTGAAGATTTGAAAAAACTAGAAAATGACAAAGTATATGTTATAAAATCAGATAAAAACGGTGGATATTCTTATGGAAATAATTTTGGTTTAAGATTTTTAGAAAGTTTAAATCAAAACTATGATTATGTTGTAATTTCAAACCCAGATGTTGAAGTTAAGGAAGATGTTTTTGAAAAATGTTTTAATGAACTTGAAAACAATAATAAAATAGCGGTTTGTGCACCACTTATGTTAGACTCAAATGGAAATAGAATTAGAAGATGTAGTTGGAAATTAAGAACACCTAAAATTGATATGATTAATTCTACAAGATTAAATCAACTTTTATTCTACAAATTGTTTAAAAAAAGTGAATATCTTGATGAAGATTTTAAAAAAGAAAAATTAGAAGTTGATTGTGTTTCAGGTGCATTTTTTGTAATAAAATTTAATATATTTAAACAAATAAATTATTTTGATGAAAATGTATTTTTGTTTTATGAAGAAGATATTTTAGCTACTAAATTGAAAAAATTAGGCTTATCTGAAATGAGCTTAAATACTGTAACTTTCAAACATTTCGAAAGTAGAAGTATAAGCAAGGCAATGAATTATTTTAATAAAATGAAAATATTACAAAATAGCAAAATGTATTATCAAAAAAATTATAATAATATAACGAGATCTCAAGAAATATTATTTACTATTTTAAATTACTGGAAAAGATTTGAACTTTTATTTGAAATTCCAATAAGGAAATTACTAAAAAAATAGAATAATTTATAAACTTCCTGAATAAATATAAATAAAGAATTTATATTTATTTAGGAGTTTTTTTATGGGATTGAGAAGAAAAGTTGGAGATTTATTAGAAATGCCTGTTGAAGTAACTAGCAATCTACCAAAGATTACTATATCAGGTTTTGATGAAATTATTATAGAAAATTTTGTGGGAATTTTAGAATATGAAGAATTTTTTGTAAGAATAAAAACTCATATTGGAAATGTTATAATAAATGGCTTTAATATGAAACTTACACAGCTAAATAGCGAAGATATAATGGTTAAAGGAATTATATCAAATATTAATTTTGAAAAAGGAGAAGTTTAAAATTAATGAAACTTTTTAAAATTTTATATTTATATATTTTTGGCTATATAGATATTAGAGTTAGTGGATTTTTTACTGAAAGATTTATTAATTTTTGTTTTGCAAAATCCATTTTTTTGTGGAAATTAAATAGAATTTCTTCTGGTGAAATTGAAGCAAGAATCATGAAAGGTGATTTTTACAAGCTTCGCAAAATAGCGAAAAACTCAAAATGTAAAGTAAAATTAGTTAGAAAAAGAGGCTTGCCTTTTATAATAAATAGATATAAGAAGAGAAAAGTTTTTGCAATTACCTTTATGGTAGTTGCAATTTTAATTTTCTCACTTACTAGATTTGTCTGGAATATAGAGATTAATTGTGACGGAGAATTTAATAAAACTCAAATTATAAATATTTTAAATAGAAATGGAATAGAAGAAGGAAAGCTAATCTCTAAAATTAATACATCAAAAACGATAAATGATATTTGTATGAATGGCGAAAATATTTCTTGGTGTGGAATAAAAATAAAAGGAACTAATGTTATTGTAAGTTTAGAAAAAGCAGTTTTACAAGATGAAATTTTTGATGAAACAAAACTTTGTGATATTGTTGCGAAAAAAGATGGAGTAGTTACGAAAATTGTTGCAAGAAATGGAACGCCAATTGTAAAAGAAGGAGATATGATAAAATCAGGAGATATTTTAATTAGTAATATTATAGAAGGAAAATACACAGAACCTAGAAGTGTAGCTGCAAATCGGAGATGTTTTTGCAAATATTTCTGTAATAGGAGAAGATGAAGAAAAATTTAAGCAAAAATATTATGAACCCGCTGAGCGGTAATTATAACAACTTTAGAATAAAATTTAACAATTTTGAAATAAATTTTAATAAAAGACTTCCAAAATTTAAAAAATATGATACAATAGAGACAAATAAAAAACTGAAATTATTTTCAAATTTTTATCTGCCGATTGAATTTAAAAAAGTTACATATAAAGAGAAAAATTTGAAATATAAGGTATATACAGAAGAAGAGCTTTCTGAAAAATTACAAAAGAAAATAAAAACTAAGTTGCTTAAGGAAAATGAGATAGATTCAGAAAAAATTATTGAAGAAATACCAGAAATTACTGCTACAGAAGGTGGTCTTAAATTAAGACTTACTATTATATATGAGGAAAATATTGGAATTCCTAAAGCCATTAGTTAAAAGAAAGGAAGGGAACTGATGGAAGAAAGAAGCTTAAAAGTTATAGAACCTAATACAACGTTTTTTAGCAAGATTTCAAATACAATTAGCAAATTGCTTATACCTGGAAAAATAGGTTTAAATGGAATGCTAATTTCTATTAAAAGAAATAATGTTATAAAATATTATGATAATTATAAAAAATTCGAAAAATCAAATGATGTTTCTAAAAAAGATAGTAGCTTAAATCGTTATGAAGAGAGCTATACTTTATATCTAGAATCTATTGATAAATTTATAATGGATACTGTTTATAAAAAGGTTAAAAACGGCTCTGCTAGTGTTTTTGAAAGAGATGCTTTATCAAACTATTATAATATAGTACGTCTTAAAGAAACAGAATATTTAGAATATAAATATAGAAAACAAAAATTTTTATTAGAATTAGACTTTGAAAATTTTAAATCAAATGGAAAAGATAAATTAATTGATAAATATAAAGGTTTATATGTTGAAAAAATGGATGGCCTTTATAAAGGACTTTTGAAAAATTATTCTATTAAACTTGCAGATGGAATTAGAAATCAAGAAACAGGTTTAGTTCATTTATATAAAAGTATTTTTGAAACTCTAGAAGAATATATAAAAAAAGTAGTTCCAATTAAACTTGAAATTGATAAAGATAATGAAAATTATACTACAATTCTAAAAGGCTATGAAGAATATGAAAGATTTAGTATTGGAAAATTAGATGAAAAAGAATATCTTGAAAAAAATATGATATTGCTTGGATTAAGTAGAGTTTTATTTACACATAGTTTACCATTAGTTGCTGCTGAGCAATGTTATAATAAACTTTTAAGAGATTTAAGATCTTTGATAGCTACAATGACAAACGAAGAAAAAAGAGAAGAAGCTTACAAAATGTTAATTAAACTTATTGAAGATTATAATGTTAAATTATTATCAACAAAAGTTTATTGGGAAAATAGCGAAGAAAGAGAAAAATATAAAAAATTCTGGACTAAATATAGCAATAGCAAAGATTCAGAAGAAAAAGAAATTCTTGCTTTACAAAGAGAACTTAGTCAAGTTGAAAATACAACAGATAAAAATAAAAAGTTAAGAAAATTTTATAAATCAAAACTTGTTGAATTTGGTGTTATGAAAAACTTGAAAGATAGTGCAATAACAGGTGAAAAAGCTAGATATTTCAAAAAATCTGCTTAATAATAAGAAAATAAGGTATGTAGATTTTTTTACATACCTCATTTGTATTTTAGGAGAAATAAAATGGAAGTAGCTCAAATCGAATTTTTAGATATAGAAGAAAACGAAGAATATTCTAAATTAATAGAAAAAGTAGCTTCAAAATGTTTTGAGGTTGAAAATTTAAAAGATAAAAATCTTTATTTAAGTGTAATTTTAACTAACCCTGAAAATATTAGAGTTACTAATAAAACTTATAGAAATATTGATAAAGAAACTGATGTGCTTTCTTTTCCAATGTTTGAAAAAGATGAAATAGAAAAGATTACTGGTGAATATCCAGAAGCACTTGGAGATATTATGATTTCAATTGAAAGAGTTAAAGAACAAGCAATTGAGTATGGTCATAGTTTTGAAAGAGAGTTAAGTTATATGGTTGTTCATGGTTTTTATCATTTAATGGGTTATGATCATATGGAAGAAGAAGATAAAAAAGTAATGCGCGAAAAAGAGGAAAATGTCTTATCAATTTTAGATATAAAAAGAGAGGAAAGTTAATGGGAAAATTTAAGTCAGGTTTTGTTAGTCTTATAGGAAAAACAAATAGCGGAAAGTCAACACTTTTAAATAGCTTAGTAGGAGAAAAAGTTGCAATAACTACATATAAAACTCAAACAACTAGAACTGCAATTAAAGCAATAATCAATAGAGAAAGTTCTCAAATAATTGTTACAGATACTCCTGGAATCCATAAAGGAAAAACTAAATTAAGTAAAACAATGATTGATACTGCTTATACTATGATAGGTGAAGTTGATTGTGTATTATTTTTGATTGATGGAACAGAAAAAGAGATTTCAAAAGAAAATGATGAAATTTTAGATAAAATAAGGCTTGCTAAAAAGCCAACAATTCTAGTTATAAATAAAATTGATTTAATTCCAAAAGAGAAAATTTTAGAAATTATTGATACATACAGAAAAGAATATGATTTCAAAGCAATAATTCCTATTTCTGCTTTGAAAAATGATGGAACAGAAGAGATTATTAAAGAAATAGAAAAACTACTTCCAGAAGGTCCAAAATATTATGATGATGAAGAATATACAGATCAATCTATGAGAACTATGGCAGAAGAGGTTATTCGTGAAAAAGCTTTAAAACTTTTGAATGAAGAAGTACCACATGGAATTTTTGTTGAAGTTCAAAAATTTGAAACTAAAGAAACTTCTAAAGGTCTTCCATTTTATAATATTGAAGCAAATATTTATTGTGTTAGAGAATCACATAAAGGAATTATAATTGGAAAAGGTGGGGAAATGCTTAAAAAAATTTCAACTTTTGCTAGAAAAGATTTAGAGAAAATGTTTGATTGTAAAGTAAATCTTAGAACATGGGTTAAAGTTAAAGAAGACTGGACAAATTCTGATTCAATTGTAAATCAAAAATTTAAATTAAAATAAGCTTGAATATTTTTTCATAAATTACAAATAGATAATTCTAGAGGATGTGATTTTATGAATCTAAAAGAAGCTTGGAAAAATTTTGAGAAAACAGGCAATATTGAAGACTATCTAGAATTTTGTAAATATAAAAGAATGGAGGAAGCAAAACTTGGGAAAAAACCTCAAAGTAAATGGAATAATAATACAAGAAGTTAATTATGGCGACTTTGATAAAGTTCTAACAATGCTTACTCCAAATCTTGGAAAAATTACTTGTAATGCTAGAGGTGCTAGAAAAACAAAAAGTCAGTTATTAAGCACAACACAACTCTTCACTTTTGGAGAATTTGTCCTTTTCAAAGGTGGAGATACATATAATGTTAATTCTTGTGAAACAATTGAAATGTTTTATAATTTAAGAACAGATTTAGATAAACTTACATATGCTTCACATATTACTAAAATTATTAATGATATTACAACTGAAAATCAAAACTCATTTCATATTTTAAAATTATATTTAAATACTTTGTTTGCAATCTCAGAAACAGATAAAGATTTAGATTTTATTACATCTGTTTTTAAAATGAGATTAATGAAAATAATTGGTTTTGCTCCAAATGTTAACGAATGTGTTTCATGTAAGAAAAAAGAAGATTTAACAGCTTTTTCATTTAAAGATAATGGCTTTAAATGTAGTGACTGCAAAAAGCTAGATACTGGTGCCTTTAATATTTCTGAAGCTACGAAAAATGCAATTATTTATTCTATAAAAGCAGATTCTAAAAAAATATTTTCATTTGATCTTTCAGAAAAAGCTAGAAAAGAATTTGAGATTGTTTCAAGACTATATTTAAACGAAAAACTAGAGAAAGAATATAAAATTGAAAAAATGTTTTAATTGACATTTTTTCTTTTTTTAAATATTATAATGTAAAAGAAAAAAGGAGCTTAGAAATATGTGTGGAATAGTTGGATATATTGGTAAGAAAAAAGCTGAACCAATATTGATTAATGGTCTTTTAAGACTAGAGTACAGAGGATACGATTCTGCTGGAATTGCTACAATGGAAGAAAACGGAATTAAAGCCGTTAAAAATAAAGGCAGAGTTATTGGACTTTTAGATATTCCTGAGATTAATAAATTAGAGGGAACTGTTGGAATTGCTCATACAAGATGGGCTACACATGGAAAACCTACTGATATTAATTCACATCCTCATTTAGATAATAAAAAGACAACAGCAGTTGTGCATAACGGAATCATTGAAAATTATATAGAATTAAAAAAATTTTTAACTGATAATGGTTATGAATTTATTTCACAAACAGATACAGAAGTCATTCCAAATTTAATAAATTATTATTATGAAAAAGAGAATGATAAAACAGAAAATAGCTTTTTAAAAGCTATGGCTAAAGCTGTAAAAGATTTAAAAGGAAGCTTTGCAATTGAAGTTTTAAATAACGATTTTAAAGATAAAATGTTTGTTATAAGAAAAGATAGTCCACTTGTTATAGGAAAAGGGGAGCGGAGAAAACTATATAAGTTCAGATATCCCGGCGATTCTTTCTTTTACAAAAGATTTCTATCTTTTAGAAGATTATGAGTTTGCAGTTTTAGGAAAAGATAATATAGATTTTTATAATCTTGATTTGAAAAAAATCGAGAAAACGCCAAAAAATATTACATGGGATATGAGTTCAGCTGAAAAAGGCGAATATGATGATTTCATGTTAAAAGAGATTTATGAGCAACCGAAAGCAATTAGAGAAACAATAGGAGCTAGAGTTGCAAAAGGTCAAAAAGTAGTTTTAGATGAATTAGACTTTACAAAAGAATATTTACAAAGTGTTGACAGAATTTATATTGTAGCTTGTGGAACGGCTATGCATGCTGGTCTAACGGTTAGAAAAATTTTAGAAGGCTTTTGTAAAATTCAAACAGAAATTGATATTGCTTCAGAATTTAGATATAGAGATCCATTAGTTACTAAAAATAGTTTATGTATTTTTATTTCTCAATCAGGTGAAACAGCAGATACAATAGCAGCTCTTAAACTTGCTAAATCTAAAGGAGCTAAGACAATTGCTATTTCAAATGTTATAGGAAGTTCTATAACAAATGAGGCAGATTATAGTTTATACACACATGCAGGACCTGAAATTGCGGTTGCTTCTACAAAAGCGTATACTTCACAAATTGTACTTTTAGCAATTCTTGGAATTTATTTTGCTGAAGTTTTAGGAGTAGCTGAAAAAGAAGTTGAAAAATTGAAAGAAGAGCTTTTAAGTGTTCCTACAAAAATTGAAGAAATATTAAAAGATACATCAAAGATCAAAAAATTTGCTTTAAATATGTCAAAAGAAACAAACGCATTTTATATAGGACGTGGAATAGACTCTAGCGTAGCAATGGAAGGTGCGTTAAAATTAAAAGAGATTTCATATATTCACAGTGAGAGCTATTCTGCTGGTGAATTAAAACATGGTGCAATCGCTTTAATTGAAAATGGAGTTACAGTTGTTGGAATTATGACAGATCCAGATTTAACTCATAAAACAATTAGTAATCTTCAAGAAGTTATCACAAGAGGAGCAAAAACATTTATTGTTACAAATCAAGATTTAGAAAATGTAACTTTTGACGAAGTAATTAGAATTGCTCCTATAAGCCCATATATTAGCCCAGTTTTATCAGTAATTCCTTTGCAACTTTTAGCATATTATATTTCAAAAGAAAAAGGATTAGATGTTGATAAACCTAGAAATTTAGCAAAATCAGTTACAGTTGAATAAAAAAATAAAAGCGTGTGATTAATTTCACACGCTTTTTGTTTTATTTTAGTAATTAAAATATCTATAATATCTATCAAAATTATCATAGTAATCACGTAATGAATCTGATTCTTCAGGTGGAGTAGGTTCTTCAGTTTCTTTATCTTCAGAATCTTCTTTATCCTGAGGTTGTTCAGTAAGTTTAAGTTCAACTTCAATTTCTTTATTATCTCTATAAACTGTTAACTTAACTTTATCACCAATTTCATAGTTTTGAGCTTTGTAATTATTTAGTTCTTGAATTGTTTTAACTGCATGTCCATCAATTGCTGTAATTATATCTCCTTCTTCTAGACCAGCTTCTTTAGCAGGTCCATCATCTTCAACAGATTCAACATAAACTCCAACTTTTGTATCATATTGTTTAGCTAAATCTTCTGAAACATTACGTCCTGAAATTCCGATATATGGTTTTTTAACATAACCAACTTCAATTAAATCATCTACAGTTTTCATTGCAGAAGTAATAGGAATAGCAAATCCGATTCCTTCAACACCAGTATCTGAAGCTTTTAAGAAGTTTATTCCAATAAGTTCTCCTCTAGAATTTACTAAAGCACCACCAGAGTTTCCAGAGTTAATAGCAGCATCTGTTTGAATTGTTGTATAAACATATTCACCTTCTGAAACATCTCTATCAAGTGCACTAACTATTCCGGCACTAACAGAACTTTCTAATCCTAAAGGATTTCCGATTGCCATAACAAATTCTCCAACTCTTAAATTAGAAGAATCTCCAATTTTAACAGCTCTTAAATTTTCAGCTTCAATTTTTAAAACAGCTAAATCTGTAGATTCATCTCTACCAACGATTTTAGCATCATATAAATCATCTTCATCATCACCATAAACATGAACTTTTATTTCTTTTGCTTCAGATAATGAGTAAAAATAAGAGTCTGAAGCAGAGTTTACAACATGGTTATTTGTAATGATATATCCATCTTCACTAATTATAACTCCAGATCCTGAAGCTGTAGCTGTAGAAGTCCCTCCAAATGATGAAGAAACATCATAACTAACTGTAATTCCAACAACTGAAGGTAAAACTGCTTCAGCAACTGCAACAGAAGTTTCTGAGTATTCAGCAATATCCATTAAAGTAGCTGTATATGAAGAATTATCTAGAGTATGTTTTTTAGAAGAAACAGTTTCTTTAGCTTCTTTTTTAGTTTCATTAGTAAAAATAGAATCTCTAACTACTGGAACTCCGAAACAAACTCCACCAACAATACATGCTCCTAAAACTCCTGATACAAAAGGAACTACAACTCTTGATCCAAACCCGATTTTTGGTTGTTTTGGAACTTGCTTAAAATTATTTTTTACGCTGTAATTAAATTCATTGTCATTGTTATCCATAATTTTATGACCTCCAATATAAAATATTTATATAAATCTTTAATTTTATTCCATATATAATAATACTCAAAAAAATTTTTAAATACAAGATAAAATTAAAAATTTATATTGAAAAAATTTTTCTATAAATATATAATACATAGTAATAGTTAAAATAAACTTAAAATTAGGAGATTTTTTATGAAAATAAAAAACAAAAGAGGAATAACATTAGTTGCGTTAATTGTAACAATTATAGTAATGATAATATTATTTGGAATAACTTATACCTCTGGAACAGCGCTAATTAGAGAGAGCCAGAAAGAAAAGATGAAGTCAATGCTTTATCTAGTTCAAGGAAGGGCTCAAATTTTGCTAGATGATTATCTTTTCAACCATGATGGAGAAGATTTAAAAAATATTTCTGATGAACAAGTTCAAAATGAATTAAAAGGAGCTTATGCTACAAAGATTTCTCAAATTGCTGATGCAGGTTATGACGAAAAAATATCAGGAGGAAATATTCCACCAAAAGATGAAACAATTTATTGTATATGGGATGCTACAGTTTTAAAATCACAAGGAATTGATATTAAAAATTTAGCAGATGGAGATAGAATTGTAGTTGAATATGATATAAAAAATGGCGAAGTTGATGTTGCTAGTGAAAATGGCTATGTTGGTGATTTAACTACACATAAAACAATCCATTCATTAAAGGATTTTATAGATTAATTATGAAAGAAAAAGAATTTGAAAGATTGACACTATTAAAAGAGGAAGAAAATAAATTATATAATAGTCAAAAAATTCAATATATATGCGGAATTGACGAAGCTGGACGCCGGTCCACTGGCAGGTCCAGTTGTTGTTGGCTTAGCTATAATGCCTAAAGATTCTATGATTGAGGGTGTCAATGATTCTAAAAAAATTTCCGAAAAAAAGAGAGAAAAATTATACGAATTAATTACAAATGAAGCTATAGCATATGGTGTTGGAATTGTAGATCATAAAGTTATTGACGAGATTAATATTTTAAATGCTACAAAAAAAGCTTTAACAGATGGAATAAAAAGTTTAAAAATTAAACCAGATGTAATTATGGTTGATGCTTTAACAAAAATAGATACTTGCGGAATACCTTATATTTCTATGATAAAAGGTGATAGCAAGGTTTATTCTATTGCTTGTGCTTCTATAATTGCTAAAGTTACTAGGGACAGAATGATGTACGAATATGATAAAATTTATCCTGAATATGGTTTTGCTAAGCATAAAGGTTATGGAACTGCTTTTCATATAAATGCAATAAAAGAAAATGGGTTATGTTTAATACATAGAAAAACTTTTATAAAAGATAGTTGGTTAAACTGAGGAATAAAAAGAAAGGAACAAGGGAAAAATGGATATAAATTCAATAATAATCAAAAAAAGATTAGGTGATGTTAGGGGCGAGCTAAATAACGATGAAATCAAATATTTCGTTGGAAAATGGGTTAAAGGCGAAATTAAAGATAGCCAAGCAGCAGCACTTATGAGTTACATTTATACAAATGGACTAACAGAAGAAGAAATAATTAGATTTGTTATTGAAGTTGGAAATTCTGGTGATGTTCTAGATATGAGCGAAATATCAGATAATATCGTTGATAAACATTCAACAGGTGGTGTTGGTGATAAAGTTACTTTAATATTGCTACCAGTCATTGCTGCTCTAGGACTTCCAGTTGCTAAGATTTCTAGCAAAGGTCTTGGAATTTCTGGAGGAACAATTGATAAATTGGCCTCAATCCCAGGTTTTAACACAAATATTTCAATAGAAGAATTTAAGAATAATGTTCAAAATATTGGAATTAGTATAGTTAGCCAAGAGTTAAATTTGGCTCCAGCTGAAAATAAATTTTATAAATTAAGAAATGAAATTTCTTGTAAAGATAGTATAGTCTTGATTGCAATAAGTTTAATGAGTTTAAAAATTGCTACTCGGAAGTAATAAAATAGTTTTTGATTTAAGTTGTGGAAGAGGAACGTATTTACAAACTAAAGATGATGCAAAAAGACTTGGAAAATTATTAGTTAGAATAGGAAAAGCTCTAAATAAAGAAGTAGGTTACATAATTACGTCAATGGACGAACCTGTTGGAAATAGTGTAGGAAACGTTTTAGAGATAAGAGAAACAATAGAAGCTTTAAACGGAAAAATGTCTAAAGATGTCGAAGATACAGTAGTTAGCTTAGCTAGTATAGTTTTAAATTTGGCAAATAGAGAAAAGGACTTTAATAAAAATAGAGAAAAAATATTAGATGTTATAAATTCAGGAGCAGCACTTCAAAAATTTAGACAAATGGTTGTTGCACAGCGGTGGAAATCCAGAATATATTGATAATCCTGATAAATTTCCAAGAGCAAATATGGTTCTGCCAGTGTTTGCGTCAGATTCAGGATATATTTCAAAAATTGATGCAGATATTTGTGGAAGTATTGCTAGATATATTGGTGCTGGTAGAATGAAAGAGGAAAATGAAATTGATAATACAGCAGGATTAATTATTACTAAGAAAATCGGCGACGAAGTTAAAGTCGGCGAAGTTATAGCTTATGTACATACAAATGAAGAAAATAAAGCTCAAGGTGCAGTTAAAAATTTAGCTGACGCATTTGAATATTCCGCAAAACCTGTTAAAACTAAAAATAGAGTTTTAGATATGTATGGAATTTAAATAAAATTTTTACAAAGGGGAAAGATAGATGGAGAAAACAGAAGGTGAAGTTTTAAAAGAGAAGTTGTTTAACAACAAAAAATCTGGTTGGAGAGAACTTTTAGAAGAAGACAAAAGAAATGTGTTTAAATTTGCTGATGAATATATGTTTTATTTAAATCAAGCAAAAACTGAAAAAGAGATAGTTTATTTTTCAAAAGAAATTTTATTAAAAAATGACTTTAAAGATTTGAAAGATGTAGAATCTGTTAAACCACGGTGATAAGGTATTTTGGGTTAACAGAAATAGAAGTTTATATATAGCAGTTATTGGAAGTGAAAAATTAGAAGATGGTTTGCAAATGGTTGGAGCTCATGGAGATTCACCTAGAATTGATTTAAAACAAAATCCACTATATGAAGAAAATGGTGTTGGACTTTTAAAAACACATTATTATGGTGGAATCAAAAAATATCAATGGACAACAACTCCACTTGCTTTACATGGAATAATTGTTAAAACTAATGGAGAAAGAGTTTGGGTTTCAGTTGGTGAAGAAGAAACAGATCCCGTATTTTATATAACAGATCTTCCACCACATTTATCACGCGGAGGTCAAGATGACAGAAAATTAACCCAAGGAATTGATGGAGAAGAATTAAATATTGTTGCTGGAACAATGCCTTTTGATGATGAAAAAGTTTCAGAAAAAGTTAAATTAAATATTCTAAAAATTTTAAATGAAAAATATGGAATTAAAGAAGTTGATTTTACAAGTTCTGAACTTGAATTTGTTCCTGCTTATAAAGCTAGGAGTGTAGGATTTGATGAGAGTTTAATAGGTGGATATGGACAAGATGATAAAGTTTGTTGCTATACATCTTTAAGAGCAATTCTAGAAGTTGAAAATCCTAAAAAGACTGCAATTTGCATATTAACAGATAAAGAAGAAATTGGTTTTTGTGGTGTTACAGGAATGGAATCTCATAGTTTCGAAAGATTTGTTGTTGAGCTTTTAGACAAAAAAGGTGAAAACAGTGTAGGAGCTGTTGAAAGAACATATTCAAATTCAAGAGCAATTTCAGCAGATGTTGATGCAGGATTTGATTCAACATTTCCAAGTTATTATGATGTTAGAAATTCTTGCAAATTAGGTGGAGGAGTTTGTATTTGCAAATATACAGGAGCTAGAGGAAAGAGCGGAGCAAGTGAAGCACCAGCAGAATATATTGCAGATATTAGAAGAGTTTTTGATGAAAATAAAGTTAAATATTGTTCATCAGAATTAGGAAAAGTTGATAAAGGTGGCGGAGGAACAATTGCTGTTACTTTTGCTAATCGTGGAATTGATACAGTTGATATTGGAGTTCCAGTTTTATCAATGCACTCACCATATGAGTTAACTTCTAAATTTGATGTATATAATGCTTATAAAGCTTATAAAGCATTTTTAAATAATTAAAAAATTAATTTTGGGAAAAAGGGACAGTCCCTTTTTCCCATTTTTTAAAAAAACTCTTGCAAATGTTTAAAGATATATATATAATATGAAAGGTTGTAAAATATTTTTTGGGAGGAAAGACTTATGAAAAAGATTGCTATACTTACTAATGGTGGAGATGCACCAGGATTAAATGCTGTTATTAGAGCAATTGTTAAAACAGCTGAAAATAATGGAATAGAATGTTATGGATATATAGAAGGTTATAAAGGATTACTTAACAATGACTATGTTAAGCTTGATTCAGCTGGAAATGCATCAGGAATTTTAAATAAAGGTGGAACAATTATTGGAACATCTAATAATACTAATGTTTTCAATTTAAAAACTGTTAATGAAAATGGTGAAGTTGAATATAAAGATTTTTCAGATAAATGTGTTCAAAATATAAAAGACGCTGGATTCGAATGTTTATTTACATTAGGTGGAGATGGAACTCAAAAATCTAGTAGAGATTTTTCTAGAAAAGGTGTAAACTGCATCGGAATCCCAAAAACTATTGATAATGATGTTGCTGCTACAGATATTACTTTTGGATATAATACAGCTGTATCAGTTGCTACAGAAGCTTTAGATAGATTACATACTACAGCTGAAGCACATCACAGAATTATGGTATTAGAAGTTATGGGAAGATATGCTGGTTGGATTACTCTTGAATCAGCAATTGCAGGTGGAGCAGATTGTGCTTTAATTCCTGAGATTCCTTATGATATTAATAAAGTTATTGAAAAAATTAATCAAAGAAAAGCTAGAGGAAAACAATTTAGTGTTATAGTTGTTTCTGAAGGCGCTAGAGAAAAAGATGGCGAAATGAGTGTAAAAAGAACACTTGATGAAGGAAAAGGCCTTGACAATGTTAGACTTGGAGGTGCTGGTGAAAAATTAGCTGGTGCTTTAGAAGAATTAACAGGTTTGGGAGCTAGAGCTACGGTTTTAGGTTATGTTCAAAGAGGTGGAACTCCTAGCGCATATGATAGAGTTTTATCAACTAAATATGGCGTAAAAGCTGTTGAACTTGCAATGCAAGGAATCTTCAATGTTTTAGTTAGCTACAAACATGGAGAAATGACATATGTTCCATTAGATGATGTTGTTGGAAAAGACAGTGTTGTTGGTGCTGCTTCTAGCAAAAATAGAACAATTGAAATGGATGATCCATTAATACATGTTGCTAGACAAATCGGAATTTGTTTAGGAGATTAAAAATAAAAAAGAAAAAACCTCGAATTTTATTCGAGGTTTTTATATTTCGAATCCAACCCCATAATAAAATAAAAAAAGAAGAAGACGTAAATGTCTTCTTCTTTTTGGTGGGCAGGGTTGGATTCGAACCAACGTAGACTCTCGTCGCCAGATTTACAGTCTGGTGCCATTAACCACTCGACCACCTACCCACAAGTTATTGTGCTTGGTTAAGCAACAAAAACATTATAACTTCTAAATAACAAAATGTCAACTATTTTTTCTAAAATTTTGCAAAAAAATCTCATAATTAAAAAACAATTATTAACTATTGATTTTAATAATATTTATTTATATAATAAAAGTAATAATTAGTTATTGATAATTATTGCTTTTATATTTTTTTTGCGATTTTTAAATTACAAAAAGTGAGGAATAAATATGAGAAACAAAAGAGGAGTAACACTAATAATTTTAGTTATAACTGTAATTATTTTACTTATTTTAGCTGGAATTACAGTATCTGGATTAGTTAAAGATAATAATGTGATAAGTTCTACAAATTTGGCTAAAAAAATACAAAGTGTTGAGACTGAAAGAGAATATCTTCAAAAAAATACAGTTTTATATCAAACACAAGGTGGAGAAAAGGTTGGAGAAGCTTTAAAAACTAGAAATTTAAAGAACTCATTTGATTGGCACATAATTAAAACAGAAGATGGTAACTTTTCAGAAGGTTGGAATTTTGTTGATAAAGGTGATGATTTAACAGATTTTGGAAAAGCTAGTCATCACTGGTTAGTTAATTATGAGACAGGCGAAGTTATTATGTTAGAAGAAGATGACTATGTTTCAATGTCTCCGGGTGATATGTTAGCTGTAAAAGATAGTATTATAATTAATATAGATTCATCAATTGTAGATGATACATTAGGCGGAACAAAAGAATCATTAGAAGAACAATTAGGTGAAGGTGTAACTCTTGAAAATTTTAACTATAATGCCGAAAGTGGTTTAACAACGACATCATTTAATTTTGATGGAGTAGATGACTATATAAAAATAAAATATAATGAAACAAAACAAAAAGATGATTTGGCTAAAAATGGCTTTACATTTGAGTTTTATGGAATATGGGATGGTGGAACATCTTATGGTCCAAATGGGAAACCAGTCAATAAATCAAATACTATTGCATATAATTATAAAGGGTTATTCTGTTATTGGAATGGTGTAGAAAGTAATCAAGCAGAATTTAGATTTGGAATATCAAATGAAACTCAAATAAACTGGAATGCTGCGCACCATCCTGGATGTAAAACTCCTTCAGATTGGTGTCAAAGAGCTGAATCAAGACCTTGGAATATACTTTATAATATTTCATCAAAAGGTGGATTTGAAAAAGGTAAAATTTCTTATATAACAGTAACTTTAGATACAACAAATTCTCATACTGTAAATAGTCAAGAAATGGAAACAGAAGATGGAACTACTTCAAAAAATAATCCTACATATCCTAGTACGAAAAATGGAGATTATTATACACAAAGATGCTATGTAAATGGCCAAAAAATTTATGAGGGCGATTATAGCAAAGATCAATGGGATGCACTTGTTGGTACTGAGTATTTAAATAATTTAAATTACTTCTGCGTTGGAAGATCATCAATGTATGACGATAATGGTTATTGGATGTATTCAAAAATGAATGCATATGTTTTAAGACTTTATAGTAGAGGTTTAACAGAAAAAGAAGTTATGGATAATTACAAAAAATCAGTTGAATACCATAAAAAGTTAGAAAATCTTGGTAGTAAATAAAATTTAATTATTACATATAAAAGAAATAGAAATTAAGTTTTCTATTTCTTTTTTTATTTGCAAAAATTTGGACATAATATATAAGCTGATTTTATTAAAAAACAATAATTAACAACATTATCAATAACATGATTGATTAGTCTTACAAATAGGGTTACAGATATATATAATATAATTATATATAATAAGGAGTTAAACTGAATGGGGAAATTAGATAGCTTTGTAATTAGGGAAAAATTAGTGCAAAGGACTGTAAATATAGATGATAAATTGTTTGAAGAGTTAGAAAAACTTTCATTAGAATTTAATGATTGCTCAGTAAGTAAAATAATTAATGCGTCAATAATAGATTTTGCAGATAAAAATAAGGAAACAATAGAAATAGGAAATTTAGGTCCAACTTCAAAACATTCAATAGCTTTCAGAGAACCTGTATTAGATTGCTTAAATAAAATGGCTAAAAAATATAGTTCTTTTAAATATGTTGTAATGAATGTTGCTATTAGAGATGGAATAGAAAAATTAAAAGAAAAGATAAATTAAATAATAAGGAGAAAATTATGAGAAACAAAAGAGGAATAACATTAATAATTTTAGTTATAACTGTAATTATTTTGCTTATTTTAGCTGGAATTACAGTCTCTGGTTTAGTTAATAAAAATGGAGCAATTGATTCAACAACTTTAGTAAAAAAAGTTCAAAGTATTGAAACTGAAAGAGAATATCTTCAAAAAAATACAGTTTTATATCAAACTCAAGGTTCTGGAAAGGTTGGAGTAGAACTAAAACAAAAAAATCTTAAAAACTCAATTGACTGGCATTTAATAAAAACAGAAACTGATACTTTCTCAGATGGTTGGAGCTTTGTTGGAAAAGGTGATAGTTTAAATGATTTTGGCAATGCAAATCATAATTGGTTAATAAATTATGAAACTGGAGAAGTAATATTATTAGAAGATGATAAATTTTTATCAATGTCTCCAGGTGACATGTTAGCTGTAAAAGATAGTGTAATTTTAAATGTAGATTCATCAATAATTGATAATGAATTGGGAAATGATAAAGAATCATTGGAAACTCAATTAGGTGATGGTGTAACTCTTGAAAATTTTAATTATAACAGTGAGAGTGGTTTAACAACTACTTCATTTAAATTTGATGGAGTAGATGATTATATAAAAATTGATTATGGTGATAAAACTCAAAGAGAAAAGTTAGTAAATCAAGGCTTTACATTTGAATATTATGGAAGTATACAAAAAGGAAAAGGTTGTTATAAAGAAGGTAATAAATTATTTTCTGAATTTTCTAGTTGGTGGGGAAATACATATGATAATTATAATGGAATATTCTGTTATTGGAATGGATCTAAACAAAATCAAGCTACAATAAGATTTGGTATTTTTGATGATGGTAGAACAATAAAATGGAATGCTGGTATTCCTCCAGAAGGTGATCCTAGAGAAAAGGCATTATCAGATTTAAGTTCAACAGAAGCTAGTGGTAGAAGATTTACATGGAATCAGGATTATCAATGTAAAGTAAATTTAAATGATGGAAAAAGACGTTATTTTACTGTTACATTAGATACTTCAAAAGTTTGGAAAACAGAAAAAGGAGAAAGTTATTATAAAAATACTATTTATTTAAATGGAGAAAAATTAATTGATGCTAAATATAATGTTAAAAGTTGGGAAGTTTTTAAGGATTTAGTAGAAAAAGATTATCCAAAATATTTTATAGTTGGAGCATCAACTTTTCACTGGGCAGATTCTTGGCGTTATTCTAAAATGGATGCTACTGTTTTAAGATTATATAGTAGAGGTTTATCAGAAAAAGAAGTTATGGCAAATTATAAAAAATCAGTTGAATATCATGATAAATTAGAAGAATGGGCTAAATAAAATGGTTTTGTAAAACTCTTTGAAAGTCAATAAATTAATGACTTTTGAAGAGTTTTATAATATTTTAAAAAAATTTTCATAAAGTACTTGCAAAACAAAATATGTTGTGTTAAAATATCAATCGTAGCAGGAAGAACTGTTACAATATTTTTTGCTCCATTAGCTCAGCTGGTCAGAGCAACCGGCTCATAACCGGTGGGTCCAAGGTTCGAATCCTTGATGGAGCACCAGAGGGAAAGGTAAAAACTCTTTCTCTTTTTTAACAGTCGAAATATTAAGTAAAAACTCACCAACAGCAGGTGAGTTTTTACTTTTTTAGTTTTAAATAAGTCTTGAATTTATTGCTTATAAATGATATAATATCGCCGTGTTTTTGAGAAAACTAAAATAACTTAAGATTATATTACTATGTAAAGTAAAATATAATTATTTAGGAGATGCAAATGAACGATAATATAATTATTAAAAAAGCTAAAGTTCATAACTTGAAAAATATCAGTCTTGAGATTCCAAAAAACAAATTAGTTGTAATAACAGGGCTTTCTGGTTCAGGAAAATCAAGTTTAGCTTTTGATACATTATATGCAGAACGGTCAAAGAAGATATGTTGAAAGCTTATCAAGTTATGCTAGACAATTCTTAGGAATTATGGAAAAACCTGATGTTGAAAGTATAGAAGGCTTATCACCTGCAATTTCAATTGATCAGAAAACTACTTCAAAAAATCCACGTTCAACAGTTGGAACTGTTACTGAAATCTATGATTATTTAAGATTATTATATGCGAGAATTGGAGTTCCATATTGTCCAAACTGTGGAAGAAAAATTGAAAAACAAACAATAGATCAAATTGTTGATAGTGTTCTTGAGTTAGAAGAAGGAACAAGAATTCAAATTTTGTCACCGATTGTCAGAGGTGGAAAAGGTGAACATGTTAAACTTCTAGAAAACATGCAAAAAGAAGGTTTCATCAGAGCAATTATAGATGGTGAGCAATATTCGTTAGATGATGAAATTAAATTAGAAAAAACTAAGAAACATGATATAGATATAGTTGTTGATAGATTAGTAGTTAAAGAAGATATTAGAAATAGATTAGCTGAATCTATTGAAACAGCTTTGAAAAATACAAATGGGTTAGTAAAAGTGGATATTCCAGGTAAAGAAACAAAATTATTTAGCACAAATTATGCTTGCCCAGACTGTGGAATAAGTTTTGAAGAATTATCTCCAAGAATGTTTTCATTTAATAACCCTTATGGAGCTTGTCCTGTTTGTACAGGAATTGGTTATTTAATGAAAATGGACGAAGATTTAATTATTCCAGACAAAAATAAAACTCTTTATGATGGTGTAAAAGCTTTTGGCTCTAGTACAATGAAAAAAGGCGATACAATGGCGAAGATGTATTTTGAGAGCATAGGTAGACATTATGGAGTTGATATTAAAAATAAACCAATTAAAAAGTTGCCTAGAGAATTTTTAGAGAAAATCTTATATGGAACAGGTGATGAAGTAATTGATTTTGAATTTCATTCAAGCGCTGGAATAAGAAAATTTTCACAGGCCTTTGAAGGAGTTCTTCCTGCTTTAGATAGAAGATATAAAGATACTAAATCTCAGGGAATGAGAGAATTTTATGAGATGTATATGAGTGAAAGTCCTTGTTGGGCTTGTAATGGAGCAAGACTAAAGAAAGAAGTTTTAGCTGTAAAAGTTGGAAGTAAAAATATAAATGAACTTACAGATATGCCAATTAGAAGAGAAAAAGAATATCTTGAAAATTTAAAACTCAATAAAAAAGATGCAATGATTGCAGATCAAATTTTTAGAGAGTTAAGTAAGAGATTTCAGTTTTTAATTGATGTTGGTCTAGATTATTTAACATTATCTAGAAGTGCTGCGACACTTTCTGGTGGTGAAGCTCAAAGAATTAGACTTGCCACTCAGATTGGTTCAGGACTTTCAGGTGTTATGTATATTTTAGATGAGCCAAGTATAGGTCTTCATCAAAGAGATAATGAAAAACTTATTGATACTCTTAAAAAATTAAGAGATTCTGGAAACTCAGTTATTGTTGTTGAACATGATGAAGATACTATGAGAAGTGCTGATCAAATCATTGATATTGGACCAGGTGCTGGTGTGCATGGTGGAAATATTATGGCACAGCGGAACAGCTGATGAAATTGCAAAAGTTGAAGAATCAATTACAGGAAATTATTTAAGTGGAAAAAGAAAAATAGAAGTTCCAAAGAGAAGAAGAAAACCAAATGGACAATATATTGAGATAAAAGGTGCAAAAGAAAACAACCTTAAAAATATTGATGTAAAATTTCCACTTGGAGTTATGACTTGTGTTACTGGAATTTCAGGTTCAGGAAAATCTACTCTTGTTAATGAAACATTATATAAAACTCTAGCAAATGAATTAAATGGCTCACACGAAAAAGCTGGAGCTTGCAAAGAAATTAAAGGAATTAAAAATATTGACAAGATAATTAATATTGATCAGTCACCAATTGGTAGAACACCACGTTCAAACCCAGTTACATACACAGGAGTTTTTGATATTATTAGAGACTTATTTGCTGGAACAAATGAAGCTAAAATGAGAGGTTATTCAAAAGGTAGATTTAGTTTTAATGTTGAAGGTGGTAGATGTGAGGCTTGTTCAGGTGATGGTGTAATTAGAATTGGAATGAACTTTTTACCAGATATTTATGTTCCTTGTGATGTTTGTAAAGGAAAAAGATATAATAGAGAGACATTAGAAGTTAAATATAAAGGAAAGAATATTTCAGATGTTTTAGACATGACTGTAGAAGAGGCTTTAGACTTTTTCTCAAATCTTCCTAGAATTAAACAAAAAATTCAAACTTTATATGATGTTGGTTTAGGTTACATAAAACTTGGACAACAATCAACTACACTATCTGGTGGTGAAGCTCAAAGAGTTAAGCTTGCTACAGAGCTTTCAAAAAGGCCAACAGGAAAGACTTTATATATCTTAGATGAGCCTACAACAGGACTTCATATGGAAGATGTTAAAAAGTTAATTGATATTTTACAAAGATTAGCAAGTGGTGGAAATTCAATAATTATTATTGAACATAATTTAGATTTAATAAAAACTGCTGATTACATCATAGATTTAGGACCAGAAGGTGGGGAAAATGGAGGAGAAATTATAGCACAGGGTACTCCAGAAGAGGTTGCTAAAAATCCTAATAGCATCACCGGAAAATTTTTGAAAAAATATCTATAATTAGCAAGAGAGTTTCAAGTGTTTGCGAATGAGAAAGCGAGGATATTGGGCAGGGTACCCAATAGGCGTAAGCCGTCCGAGCGTCGACATTGAGCAAATACTTGGAACTAGGCTTGCTTTTTATTTTTTGACATATTTTTTAAAAAATTGTATAATTAATTTATCGGGCAGGCTGACGCTAGCCCAGATTAATAAGAAAGGAGCATGATATCATGCTGATCAACATTCTGGTGTTGCTCGTACTTTTGGTCGCGGCTTACGCGATCGCCAAGGTCGAAAAGGAGAGCTTCCACAAGTGGCTTTCCAATGACCCTACTTTCTGTAAGGAGGACTGGGTAAAGTTCTGGTTGGCGGTTACATCTAAGCCGTCAAGAGCCGCTGCACTGGCGGTTGCAGTCGTTTGTCAATCCGGGTGGGTTTCCATGCTCGCCACAATTGCAGTCGCACTCATTCTGACTTGCTGCATGGCCAAAAGCGGACTGCTGGACATCGATTGGTTCCAACCCAGGAACATTGAGCGTGCCAACATGGTCTGCTATGGACTTGCAATAGCCAACTTCATCAACGCTTTTGGACTTTTCAACATTATCTGGACAATCATAGAGATTGTGGCGCTCATCGTCATAGTTATAGTGATTGTTTCGGTGATTCAGAGGTCCAAGTCTGGCGGTGATGATGCTGATGGTGACGGCTACTACGAAGAAGATGACGACGATGATGCCGATCCGGGGCACGATTTCGAAGACGACGATGATGACCTGTTCTAATGCCTCATAGACCCGTAAAACGGTCTGACAATATTCGGCACCTCCTTTAGGGGAAGGCTCCACCTGGTAAAACAGGTGGGGCTTTCCTTTTTTTAAAATGAGAAAAGGGGGACAGTCCCCATTTCCAATTTTTATAGGTTTAAAATAGATATGTCACAAAAGTAAATAAAAAAATAAATAGGAAATACCAAAAATATGATAAAATG
>CANQWQ010000014.1 GCA_947627595.1 uncultured Clostridia bacterium | reverse complement strand
TCCATCCCATATTTCTTTTTCATAATTATCTATAAAGAAATTCTTAATTGTTTTTTCATATTTATCAAATCCCTGTTTTACATAGAATGGTATATTATTTTCTGTTGTTCCAACTAACATTTTTTTATATCTTTGTTTATAATTATCAGCTAGATATTTTATCATTTTTTTTGCATAACCTTTTCCTCTAAATTCTTCTTTTGTTACTATATTTTTTAATTCTACTGTATCATTATCTAATTTTGTTACTACTGCTATACACGCTACATCATCTTTATATCTTAAAACAAATAAATCTCCGTCTTTTAAATATTTCTCTATCATCTTTTCACTTGGATCTGCTTCAAGCAATAAATTTATATATTGCTTTTTATCATTTTTTTCTTTATTAATTATAATGTTTCTTTTAACTGGTAAAAACTCGAATCCCTCTGGTAAATTTGGCTTTGTATTTGTGTGGGTTATAAATATTTGTTGTTCAGAAAAGATACAGCCACAATATTTTTGCATATATAGGCCAAGCTCTTGCTTTGCTTTATCATGACCTTCCCAAAAGCCGGTTCTAAAATCTCTATATAAAAAGTCAATTCCATATTCTTTTGAATATTTCTCACATAACAATTTTATATACTCGTGATTCTGATAGATACTATATAAAAGTGTTGTTGTAACTGTATCATAGCCATTTTCTTTGGCAAATTTAAAAGTCTTATCTAATCTAACTGGGTAGCAATATTTTGTGCATCTTCCCTCTAAATCGTCTACTACATTTTTACAAAACTCGTCTAACCCATAATCTTCTTCAAATATAGTCTCTAGATTCATCATTTTACTATATTCTTTTAGACAGTCTCGCCTTGCTTTATATTCTGTGTAAGGATGAATATTTGGGTTAAACCAATAAAGAGTTGGCTCAATTCCTTCTGCTCTTAAAGTATCTACACAATATACACTACAAGGCGCACAACATGCGTGCATCAATAATTTCATTATTTTTTCTCCTCATGATACTCTTTTTCTGTATTAACATTCCAAACATTTTCTTTTGTCTTTTTTCCAGTTTTAATATTTTTAACAGCTTCAAAAGCTGTAACCATTGAGTGATCCATGTTATTATATCTGTGTTGACCATTTCTACCGATGCAATATAGATTTTCATAACCATCTAAATATTCTATAAGTTTATCAATCTCTGAATATGTGTCAAAATAAGCAGGATAAGCTTTTTTAACTTTTTCTCTATGTGAATCTAAAACATCTTCTTTATCAATAATGTCCATACTTGCAAGTTCATCTATAGCAAATTTTGAAAAATCTTCATCAGACATATTCCAATATTCATCACCTTCACTACAAGTATATTCAAGTCCAATCCAAACTGTATTTTCTGCATCTTTTACTAAGTATGGTGACCAGTTATTGAAAACCTGGAATCTTAACATTTTAACTTCTGGTTCTTGAACATATACCCAACAATCTGGAACAATATTTCCTAAAGTTTTCATTTTAGTTTTATTCTCTAATTTCATCTTTTTAACTAAAACACCAACTGTTTGGAAATCTACATAAGGAAGTCCTTTAGCAATTCTTAAAGCATCTTCTGGAACAGTTTCTCCTTGGATTCCAGTAACCAAATCTTTAACTGGCATAGAAGAAATAAATATATCTCCTTCTATTTTTTCTGTTTTTCCATTTACTTCACATTCAACACTAACAATTTTATTGCCTTTTACATTAATTTTCTTTACAGAATATCCTTTTTTTATAGTTCCGCCTTCGTTTTCAACTTCTTCTGCTAAAGTTTCCCATAATTGACCTGGACCAAATTTAGGATACCAAAATTGCTCAATAAGTGATGTATCAGTATTTTCTTTATTTTTCTTTCCAAATAATTTATTGAAAAAGTCCTTAATTACAGCTGATATTGAAACACCTTTAACTCTTTGAGCTCCCCAATCTGCTGAAATATTTGAAGGATGTCTTCCCCAAAGTTTTTCCGTATATTTTTCAAAAAACATTCCATATAAAACTTTTCCAAAACGGTTTATATAAAAGTTTTCTAGTGAATCTTCTTTTTTCTTAACAAAAATTGTTTTTAAATAACTAAATCCAGCTTTTATAGTTCTAATAAGTCCCATATTAGTAAAAGTCTGTAATTTTAAAGAAATTGGGTAATCAAAAAACTTTTTCAAAAAATAAATCCTTGAAACTCTATTTCTAACTAACATTACATGATCATCTTTCTCAGGATCTGGTCCGCCCTCTTCTAGAGGCTTTTCTCTTCCAAGTTTTTCATCATCAAAAGAATTTTTTCCTTGAATAGGCATTAAATCTTTCCAAAAATTCATTACATTTTCATCTTTTGAAAAGAATCTATGTCCACCTATATCCATTCTATTTCCGTTATATTTAACAGTTCTAGAGATACCGCCGATTTCATTAGTTTCTTCTAAAATTATAACTTCATATTCGTTATTTTTTTCTTTTAGCAATTCATATCCTGCTGTTAAACCTGCTGGTCCAGCTCCTATTATAATAACTTTTTTCATAATTTTCTCCTTATTTTAAGAACATTACTGTATATTCAGCTTTTAAAAATCTGTCTGGTGAATTTTCTCTCATTGAATTTACACCACCAACTACACAAAATCCTATTAAAAGATTTATAATCACTGTATAAATTACAATAAACCCAAAAACTTTTTCTAAAATTTTCTTTCCTTCATCTGTTTTTAAACTTTTAAAAATTTCCATAAATAATATAATTCCTGCAAGCACAAAAAGCCAAGCAAAATCTAATAAATATCTTCCTGTGCTTCCTGCTTTTAAACTTATGAAGCAAACGAAAATTAATCCCACTGTCAATAAACTTGTAACTAGAGTTTTCATCTCTTTATTTTCTATTTTCTTCCAAAGTTTAAATATTGCAAAACAGAAAAATGCGATTGGCGCTAAGAAAAATACTCCACCAGGCATATCTTCGACATAGTAATATGCAAAAGTATCTATTATGTCTGCGTTTAAATGTATAAATGGGAATGTTGCTTGAAATGTTGGCAATCCAAACAAATTACACAAAATTCCTGTTGGAATAGTAATTAATCTTAATCTTAATTCCTTCATATTATTGATAGTTAATTGATACTTTTCTCCAAATTCGAAAACATTTCCAAATCTTAAGTAATTATATCTCATAACTAAATATCCAACTGCAATATAAGGAATTATAACGGCACAAAGATTTTTTTCTATATCTTTTATATTTTTCTTTTCTTTTATATTTTTTATAAAAATTCTTAATAAAATTGGAGCTATAAGTAAACTTGCAAAAAGTTGTGTAGGCCTACAAGCAACTGCTAATGATAAACTTAAGCATCCTAAAAACATTTTTTTATATGAGATTTTATCTTCTCTTTCACAATCAAAAACAAGATAAAATCCAAAAAGTGCAAAAAATAATCCAGCAACTGTTACTAATTCATAAAATCTAGGAGCAACATTTATTAAAATAAGCATTGTTCCTAACATCATCATAACTGAGCTTAAGGCCATATATTTAAACGGAGTTTCTTTAAAATATTTTTCAAACACTTTCTTAGTAATTAAAACTAAAAATGGAACTGAAAGTATACTAAATATCATTGTTGCAGTAAATGTATTCATTAATTTTTTAGTTATCAAATGATATGGAACCATTAATAAAAGTGCTGGTAAAACTCCAAAATAAACATAGTATTTTTGATTATAATATGCTGCATCCCAAACATAATCAGTATCTCTTTCTAATTCTCCTCTTTCAACAGCATCATATGGATTATTTAATTCTTCTAATTTAGTATTATCTAATGGAACTTGTATTTCAACTTGACCTTTTGATAATGATTTTACTAAGAAATAATCATACATATCTTCAGTCTTAGTTCCACAACTGCTATTTATAAAATAAACTAATAAAATTCCAATATCAATAATAAGCATTAAACAAGTATTTTGTCTAAAACTTCTAGGGCTATAAGCCTCTTTCCAAAATTCATGATTTTTTAGAGAATAAATAACTAGAGAAATTGCTATTAATCCAATAACTCTAATTAGATTTATTTCAAATGGTACAGGTTTATTTAAAACTACGCCTTTAATTTTTACATCTTTATTATTTACATCTATTCCAATAGTTTTACAATCTCCGAGAAAGTGAAACTACTGTATATTTGGTCTTTTCAACTGTTTGACAATATGTTTTAGTTGCTAAATATCTATCTAAAGTTGAAGCATCTGAATAGAAAATATCGTAATTTACAACTTCATCTTCTTCTAATCCTTCAAGCTCTATGTATATAGATTTTACTTTACAATTTAAATCATCTAAATATATGTACTGTGTGTTACCTGTTGTTAAGCTAGTTCTACTTGATAAGGCTTTTTCAAAAAATCCAATAGGCTTACTTTTTAAAAAATCTAATCTATATGAATTTATATTAAATAAAGTGGTTTCTAGCAATAAAACAATTAAACTTATTTTTAATATAGAAAATATATTTTTAGATATTTTGTTTTTAAAAATTTTTACAACAAGTAATAAAGTAATTATTATTGCAACTAAAAGATATTTTAACATAAATTTTCCCCTTATAAACTCATTTGTCCATTTAATTTTGAATCATAATAGTCAATTCCCAAATGTTCGTAAGCACTAGGTGTAGCTGTTCTTCCTCTTTTAGTTCTAGCTAAGAAACCTATTTGCATTAGATATGGTTCATAAACATCTTCAAGAGTTTCAACTTCTTCGTTAACACTAACAGCTAGAGTTTCAAGACCAACAGGTCCTCCATTATATTGTTTTATAATAGTTTCTAAAATTCTTTTATCAATATTATCTAGTCCAAGACTATCTATTTCTAGCTTATCTAAAGCCATTCTAGTAATTTTCAAATCACCTTTTCCATTTCCTAAAACTAATATATAATCACTAACTCTTTTTAAAAGTCTATTAGCAATTCTTGGAGTTCCCCTAGAACGTCTAGCAATTTCTAATGTAGCTTCGTCATTTATATCTATATTTAAAATTTGACTTGATCTTTTAACAATTGTTGCTAAATCTTGTTCAGAATATAATTCTAATCTTTCAATAATTCCAAATCTATCACGAAGTGGTGTTGAAAGTGAACCTGCTCTAGTTGTTGCGCCAACTAATGTAAAATGTGGTAAATCAATTCTAATTGATCTACTTTCAGGACCTTTTCCTAAAACAATATCTAAAGAAAAGTCCTCTAAGGCTGGATACAAAATTTCTTCAACAGATCTTGAAAGTCTATGTATTTCGTCAATAAACAGAACATCTCCATCTGAAAGTGAGGTTAAAATCGCAGCTAAATCTCCAGGTTTTTCAATAGCTGGACCTGAAGTAATTTTTATATTTTTTCCCATTTCATTTGCGATAATATTTGAAAGTGTTGTTTTTCCTAAACCAGGAGGACCATAAAATAGACAATGGTCTAGACTTACATTTCTTTTTTTAGCAGCTTCAATATAGACCTTCATTTTCTCTTTAACTTTAGTCTGGCCTATATATTCGTCTAAAGTTTGAGGTCTTAAAGAAATCTCTTCAAGCTCTTCTTCATCATTTTCAATTTCAGATGTTACTAAATTTCTATCCATTTCTAACCTCTCTTTTACATCCTTAACTATTAATTATGCTTTTATATTCTAAGTTTTCCATATCCTCGAAAATTTCTTTAACTCTTTTTAAAGTTAAAATTGCGTTTTTCTGATGTGGACATTTTGGAGGAGCTTCAACAAGCTCATTTTTATAGCAATTCTTTGAAAGTTTATATATAAGATATTTACAACCCATGTAATTATAATATATTTCAAAACCATTATTTAAGTCTTCCCAGAACTTGTTAAATGTATAATTGTCTGCCTTTCTATCCATGTTTATTCCTTTCTATTTTATCATTTCGTTAAACTGAGCTTCGGTAATAACTGTAACTCCAAGTTGTTGAGCTTTATCAAGTTTGCTTCCACTATCTTCTCCAGCAAGAACATAAGTTGTTTTTTTAGATACAGAACTTGAAGCTTTTCCTCCGAATTTTTCAATTATATCTTCTGCTTCTTTTCTAGAATATCCATCTAGAGTACCTGTTAGAACAAATGTCATTCCTTCAAAACGATTATCTGTACCCTCTTCTTCATATGCTGACATATTTAATCCAGACATTTTAAAACGTTCAATTAAATCTATTGTTTGTGGTTCATTGAAAAACTCATATACGCTTTTAGCCATAATTTCGCCCATGTCATCAATTCCAACAAGTTCTTCGATTTCAGCATTCATAAGATTATCCATTGTTTTAAAATGTTTTGCTAAACTTTTAGCAGCTTTAACACCAATATTTCTAATTCCAAGACCTGTAATTAATCTATATAAATCATTTGAACGACTAGTATTTATAGAATCAATTAGGTTTTGAGCAAATTTCTTTCCATTTTTCTTCATAGATTCAAAATCTTCATTTGTAAGCTCATATAAATCAGCGATATTTTTAATTAATCCTCTATCTAAAAGTTCTTCAATAATATTTTCGCCAAGTCCTAAAATGTTCATTGCTTCTCTTGACGCAAAATGAATTATATTTCTTGTAAGCTTAGCTGGGCACTCGATTCCAATACAGCGATATGCAGCTTCACCTTCTTCTCTAATTACATCTGCACCGCAAATTGGACATTTATTAGGCATCTTAAATTCTATTTCATTTCCATTTCTTTTATCTTTAGCAACTTCAACGATTTCAGGAATAACGTCACCAGCTTTTTGAATTATAACATGATCACCAATTCTTAAATCTTTTTCTTTTATAAAATCTTCATTATGAAGTGTTGTTTTAGAAATCGTTGAACCTGCAACTCTAACAGGTTCTAGTATTGCAAGTGGAGTTAATACTCCTGTTCTTCCAACTTGAATATTTATATCTTTTAAAATTGTTTCTTTTTTCTCTGGTGGATATTTATAAGCAATTGCCCATTTTGGTGTTTTATAGTTTGTTCCTAAAATTTCTCTTTGTCTTAAATCATCAACTTTTATAACTGCTCCATCAATTCCAAAAGAAAGTGTGTATCTATTTTCACCTATTTTTTCAATCTCTTTTATTGCATCTGGAATATTTTTAACTGGAACTACAACAGGGTTTACATTAAATCCAAGTTTTTTCATATATTCCAATGATTCATAATGTGAAGTAAATTCAATATCTTCTGATTTTTGAACATTAAATATAAAAATATCTAAAGGTCTTGAAGCTGTAATTGAACTATCTAATTGACGAAGAGAGCCTGCTGCAGCATTTCTAGCATTAGCAAATAATGATTCTTCATTTGCTAATCTTTCTTCATTCAATTTTTCAAAATCTTCACTTCCAATAAAAACTTCACCTCTAACAGTTATTGTAACTGGTTCTGTTAAAGTTTTTGGAATATGTGGAATTGTCTTTAAATTTTCTGTGATATCTTCTCCAACTAGGCCATTTCCACGAGTAGCACCTCTTGTAAAAACTCCTTTAACATATTCAAGATTTACTGATAATCCATCTATTTTAGTTTCAACAACATAGTCAATTTGGTCTTTTTCTAAAGTCTTTTTAACTCTTTCATCAAAAGCCTCTAATTCATCAAAACTAAATATATCTTGCAAACTTTGAAGTGGAACATCAAATGTAACTTTTTCAAAGCCTTCTTTTACGTGTCCACCAACATGTTGAGTTTGTCCCTCTTTATTAATAAATTCAGGAAATTGTCTTTCTAGGTCTTTTAACTCAACCATATTCATATCCCATTCAAAGTCACTAACAACTGGATCGTCATCATCATAATATTTTTTAGCATAATAATCAGTTAAATTATATAGCTCTTCCATTCTTTTTTTAGCTTGTTCTTTTGTCATTTTCTTAAAACTTCCTTATTTTTATTTATAATAAATTTCAAAATTATTAATAGTTTCAATATATTTAAAATTATCTTTAATATATTTTATAGCCTTTAAAGGATTTTGAGCAGGATTTATTTTTGAAAAATCTTGTACTAAGAAATAGCCTTCATCTATTTTATTTATTTTCTCTATTAAAGCTTGCTCTCCATCTTTTCCAGTATTTCCAACATTTGGCAAATCTAAAATTCCATTAAATCTATTTTGTGGAACCATATAGAAAATTCCTTTGGTATCAACAATATATGAATTCTCATGTTTAGACATAAAGTCTATAATAGTTCTTAAATCTTGTTTTGTATTATCATCCATCATGATAAATTTATAATGTTCAAACTCATTTTGAGAGCTCATACTTACGAAATTTGCAATATTTAAAATTCCAATAGCTATAATAACAATATAAAGCGTAATTTTAAAACTATTAATTTGTTTGTCATTTAATTCACTATTTTTAATAAATAAATATATATATAAAATTAAGTTTGGTAAAAATCCAATTAAAATATGGTTTTCATCAAAAATTGGATACATAACTGAAAATGAAGCTAAACCATATATAAATAAGATTATCCCAGTTTTATCTTTCGTTCTAAAAATTTTAATAATAGCTAAAATTTCTACTATTATCAAAATTATTGTAAGTAATGCAATAAAATAATTTCCATAAAGAAAAACTCCAAAATATGGAATAAAGCTGCTTAACCCTAGAAGTGTATAGTTGCACCAATCATAAACTGAATTTGTAGCAAATAAATATATTGCCATAAGTCCAACAATGATTCCTGCTCCAAATACTTTTAAAAGAAATTTTTTTATTCTTTCTTTTTCAAAAAGCGAAATTATTAATGAACATATTAAAATAATTAGCCCAACTGATTGCTTAACAGTAATCGCGATTCCTAAAAAAACTCCTATTAAAATGTAATTTTTTATTGTTTTATTTTCTTTTAATTCTTCATTTATTATGATTAATAAAATCAAGCAATTAAGCATATTATATTCAACTAAGCTAAATATTGAAATTAAAACAATAAAAATCGTAAGCAATACGTTCGCTAAAAAGCTATCGTCTAAGTTTAATTTTTTTAAAATCTTTATAAAGTAAAATTCTATAAGTAATAAAATTAAAATTTGAAAAACTCTATAAATAATTAGCTCTTCCCCAAAGATTTTAAAAATCACTCCTAAAATCATTGGAAACATTGGAAATACTATACAATTAAAATCTTTATATATTTCATATCCATTTGCAATATATCTTCCAAAATTATAATTAATTACTTCATCGATATTGCTTAAATTCTTAGAAAATATTAAAAATATAATTAACAATATATTGAAAATATAAAATATTTTCTTAATTTTTTTCATTTATTTTAAGCATCCTTTAATAAATCTTTTCCACCTTTAAAATAGCTTATTCCAGAGAAAATTGTAGCAATTACTGAAATTAACATTATACTAGAAACTATAATATTAAATGCAAATTCTCCTGTTGGCATGTAGATCTTAAGACCTGTAACTAAAGCCTCAGACTTGCTTCCAGTTCTTATTGCAAAATCAAAGAAATTGTGTTTATCAATAAACATTAAAATTATTGCAACCATTTGTGTAACTGTTTTTAGTTTTCCCCAAATATTTGCGGCTATAACTTTTCCATTGCTTTCAACAGCTATTAATCTATAACCTGAAACCAAAAACTCTCTAACAATTACTATAATTGGAATCCAAGCTGGAAGTTTTCCAAATTCAACTAACATAACTAAAGCTGAAATAACTAAAATTTTATCTGCGATTGGATCCAAAAATTTTCCAAAGTTTGTAACTAAATTTTTCTTTCTAGCAATTGTTCCATCTAGCTTGTCTGTAAGAGAAGCTATTATAAAAATTACATCCATTACAATAAAAGCTATGCCTAAATCCATCACACCTAATATTCCAAGATATCCAATAACAATGAATATTGGAACTAAAATCATTCTAAATACTGTTAACTTATTTGGTAGATTCATCTAATTATTCCTCCATTTTCTCCAAATTTTCTTTTTCATTTTCTCTTAATATTTCTAATTGATCTAATAATTCCTCAAGAGTTGATAAATCTTTTCCGACCATTACTACATCACCAGAACTAATTGAATCTTTAAGATTTCCATTAGCTTCTATAATTGAATCTATAACTTGATCAATGTCTTCCATATCAATATATTCTAGTTGAACAGAGTTTTTATCTGATAACAAATTATCAATTGCTGTTTTTAAATCATCACCAATTGCAACTTTATTTCCAGATGCTACAATAACTTTTTTCAAGACTTGAGTTTCAAGTTCATTAGCTCTAACTTGGTAAACCGGCTCAACATAAAGAAGACTATTTCCAATTGGAACAATTATTATATCTTTAACCATCTTAACTCCTGAAACATTCATTGTCTCTAAGTTGCTTGAAATTGTTTCATCTTCTTCCATCAAAGAATTTAATTGTGATGCACCTAAAATACTGTTATCTGCTGAAAATTTGTATAATGCTAATTTTGGATTTCCATTTTCATAATATCCAACAGCATATGATGTAAGGCTCTCTTTTCCTTGTCTTGTATAAGTTTTAACTATTCCAAAAACTGAGTTATTTAAACTAACTGGTTTCATCATTGTATATTTAGCAGGAATTTCTTCTTCACCATCTGTTGTAAAATCCCAAATATCATCTGCTCTAAACAAAGTATCTTCAGTAATATCGTGATATGTTCTTAAAACATTTGACTGAACTTCAAATAAATATTTAGGATATATCAAATTTGCTGAAATACTTTCAGGAATTTTATCTTTTTCAATGTCCATAAATAAATCAGGATACATATTTTTATACATCATTATTATTGGGTCATCTCTATCTGTTATATAAAATTTAGTTTCTCCTGTATAACTATCAACTAAAACTTTTACAGAGTTTCTAATATAATTAATTTTTTCTTTAGTTCCGTTTTTCTTAGTAATTGTAATTATTTGAGAATATGGATAATTTTTAGAAGTTGTATAACCATCTATTACCCAAATTAATTTTCCATTATCATCTACAACTAAATATGGATTTTCATCATATTCAATATATGGAAGCAATAATTTTACTCTTTCTAAAATATTTCTAGTAGCAATTATTTTAGAATCTTCACTCCAATATTTTGAAAGAACAATTCCGTAATTTCCAGTATCTACTCCTAAAACTAATCTATCTAAAATGTTTAGATGTTCACCACTATCTCCATCATAATTATTTTCTTCATAAGTTATTGTTGTAAGCGGATAATCAAATTCTCCACCAAACTCAGAATTTACAATTATTTCACTATCTGTCTTTAAACCATAATAAATTCTAGGTTCTGAAATTTTTAAAATATCAGTATTTTGCTCTTTAAATCCTGATTGAATTGTTGTGACATATCCATTTTTATCAACTTGACTTGGATCTGTTACAACAACACCATATCCATGAGTATATTGGAAAGTCTTATTATTGTAAGATCTAGCAGCATCGTCAATGATTTCTCTTGGAGTTAAAGAAACTAAATGTTTAGTTCCGTCACTATCATAATAAACTCCTAAATTGCTAGAATCATACTCATAATATGTTGTATTTTCTTGAGTATCTTCTAAAGTTTTTCCAATTACTTCACTATCAAAGATTGGAATATTATTTATAACTTCTTTATTTTCATCAACTGTTTCACGAGTTATAACATCATAATTTGAAATAGATTTTGGTGTCAAATCAATTCCATAAGCCTCTTTTGTAGCATCTATATTATATTTGATATATTCTTTTTCTTTATCAAGTTCACTAGAACCAACATAGATTTCTTGGAAATATATTAAAATTCCAAACATTACAACTAAATAAAGTGGAATTATAGATGCTGATGCTATAGCTTTTCTAAATCTTTCGCTACTAGTATTTCTAATAATATTTATAACTGAAATTAAAACTACTACACTAAATAATCTATATCCCCAAAGTTTTATAAATGTATCTGCTAAACCTGCACCAGTAAGTGAAGTTCCAGCTTTATCTTTTATATTTATCATATCTCCTGTCAAGATGTCTTGGCTAGCTATTAAAATATAGCCACAAACAAATATTGTAAATACAATTGCCCAAAATTTAATTTGTTTGATAAAAGTATTTTTCTTAAGAGATTCCATATTTACACCTTTATCAAAACAAACATTTATTGAAATCACATAATAAACCGCAGTATAAATTACCATTATAAGTGATTCTACAATCCAGTAAATCAAAACTGTTTTTATGAATGGCAAGATAAACATATAAAAGCCAATATCTATATTAAAAATCGGATCTTTTAATACAAATGATGCTGCATTTATAGCAACTATATATTTTTCATAAACAAGTTTTATACTTGTGACTCCAGCAATAATTGCAGCAATAAAAGCTATACTTTTATTTGGAAGTTTTGGCATTTGTCTATTTTCTTCATCAAAAAATTTTTTTAATCCTTTTTTTATAACTTTATTATTTATATAAAAGATTAAATAAGTTATTATCATAACAAAAGCAAACATTCCAACTTTCATATAAAAGTTCGTTTTAAAAACCGAAACATATTTTAAATCAATGTCTCTTATTTTAAGATATTCGGCTCTACAAGTGATATATGCACTTATTGAGAATATTATTAAAACTACTGTAACTGCTATTAATCGAAAACTAAGCCATTTCTTTTTTTCTTTTTGTTTAGTTTCTTTTCCCATTTAAATTTCTCCCATCTCTTATAAAATAGCATCTAAGAAATCTTTAGAATTGAAAACTTCCATGTCTTCTATTCCTTCTCCAACTCCTATATATTTAACAGGAATTTTATTTTCATCAACTATTCCGATAACAACTCCTCCGTTTAGCAGTTCCATCTAATTTTGTTAAAACAATTCCTGTAATATCTGTAGTTTCTTTAAAGGCTTTAACTTGAATTATAGCGTTTTGACCAGTTTCAGCATCTAAAACAAGTAAAACTTCTTTTGAACTTTCAGGTAATTCTCTATCAACGACTTTATTTATTTTTGCAAGCTCGTCCATCAAATTTTTCTTATTATGAAGACGACCAGCAGTATCTATGATTAAAACATCTGCATTTTCTTCTCTAGTTTTTACGATTGCATCATATACAACTGAAGCAGGATCAGATCCTTCTGGCTTTTTAACTATTTGTGATTTTGAACGTTCACACCAAATTTCAAGTTGCTCAACAGCAGCAGCTCTAAAAGTATCAGCAGCAGCTACAACAACTTTTTTTCCTTGTCTTACTAAATTATTAGCTATTTTTCCAATTGAAGTAGTTTTTCCTACACCATTTACTCCAATAACTAATATAACAGATGGTTTTGTGTCTAGCTTAAGTCTAGGTTCTTCTACATCAAGAATCTCTTTCATAATTTCTTTTAAAGCGGTTTTTACATTTTCTTCATCTTCGATTTTTTCTTTTTTCATTCTATCTCTTAATTTATCAATAATTTTAATTGAAGTGTCCATTCCAATATCTGACATTATTAAAACTTCTTCTAATTCATCTAATAATTCTTCATCAACTTTTCTAAAAGCACTAAATACATTATTAATTTTTTCATTTATAGAATTTTTAGTTTTGCCTAAACCATTCTTCAATTTTTCAAAAAATCCCATACTTTCTTTTTCTCCCATTATAACAAATATTTTACCTTATATTTATATCATTAAACGCCTCAAAAATCAATATAAAACAGTAAAAAAGAACAAGCTTTTTTTAGCTTGTTCTTAATCATTTTTTACACTTTATTTATCATATAAAACGACTTCATTACTTTTCAAACTATTTTGAACATCAATAACTCTTTGGTTTGAAGAACCTTTCCATTTTAGTTTTGGATTATGAAGTTCATCAACATATCTTCCATCAACTAAAACATCAACATATTTCATAGCTTCTTTGTCTTTTAAAGACTCGTCAAATTTATATCCAGACCACATCCAAACAGTTTTGTTTGGATATTTTTCTTTAAAAGCTTTAGCAAGTTTTGTTGTAGCTTCTTGATTACGAGGATGCATAGGCTCTCCTCCAAGAATTGATAAACCTTTGATATAATCATCTTTGCATAAATCTAAAACATTAGTTATTGTAGCTTCGTCAAAATCTTTTCCTTCATCAAAATTCCATGTTTCAGGATTGAAGCAGTTTTTACAATGGAATTCGCAACCTTGCATAAACACTGAGACTCTAATTCCGAGGTCCATCTGCAATATCCATTTTTCTAATCAAATTATATTTCATAATTATTTAGCCACCTTATTGTCAATATGTAATACTCTTTCTTTTATCTCTTGTGTTCTACCTTTATTCCAGAAGTTTGTTCCAATATAGCCACATGTACGTCTTGCAACATTTAATGTATTGTGATCTCTATTTCCGCAGTTTGGGCAATACCATTCTAAGTTTTCATCAATTAAGATTTCACCATCAAATCCACATTTTTGGCAATAATCCGATTTTGTATTTAGCTCAGCATACATAATATTATCATAGATAAATTGAATTACTTCAATAATTGCATCTAAGTTGTTAGATAAGTTTGGTGTTTCAATATAAGAAATTGCACCACCTGGACTTAATTTTTGGAATTTGCTTTCAATTCTTAATTTAGAGAAAGCATCTATTTCTTCGAAAACTGGAACGTGATATGAGTTTGTAATATAGTTTCTGTCTGTGATTCCTTCAACTGTTCCAAATCTTTCTTTTAAACATTTAGCAAATTTATAAGTTGTTGATTCAATTGGAGTTCCATATACAGAATAATCGATATCTTCTTCTGCTTTCCATTTTTTGCACATATCATTTAGATATTGCATAACTTTCATAGCGAATTCTTCGCCTTCAGCACCATCTGTATGAGATTTTCCAGTCATATATTTAACACACTCATATAGACCAGCATAGCCTAATGATATTGTAGAATATCCATGATGTAATAATTCGTGAATTGATTCACCTTTCTTAAGTCTTGCTAAAGCTCCATATTGCCATAAGATTGGAGCAACATCTGATGTAGCATTGCTTAATCTCTTATGTCTAATTTGAAGAGCTTTATGGCAAAGTTCAATTCTTTCTTCCATAATTTTCCAGAATTTATCCATATCACCTTTTGATGATAAAGCAACATCTGGTAAGTTAATTGTAACAACACCTTGATTAAATCTTCCGTAATATTTAGGTTTATTTGTTTCAGGGTCAACATATGGTGTTAAGAAGCTTCTGCAACCCATACATGGATAACATTGTCCATCACCATTTTTGTCAATTTTATATTGTTTCATCATTTTTTCAGAAATGTAATCTGGAACTAATCTCTTTGATGTACATTCTGCAGCAATTTTAGTTAAGTACCAATATTTAGAACCTTCTCTAACATTATCTTCTTCAAGTATATATAATAATTTAGGGAAAGCTGGTGTAATATAAACACCTTTTTCATTTTTGAAACCTAAAATTCTTTGTTTCAAAAATTCTTCTATAATCATAGCAAGCTCATCTTTATATTCGTCTGTTTCACCTAAGTACATACAAACACTTAGGAATGGAGCTTGACCATTTGTGTTTGTCATTGAATTTACTTGATAATTGAAAGTTTGAACACCATCTTCAATTTCTTTTCTAGTATCTTGATCTGCAAATTTCTTGCAATCTTCGTCTTTTAATCCTCTATCTTTATATTTTTTATAATATTTTTCGTAACTGCTTCTAACAAATGGAGCTAAGTGTGTTAAAGTAACAGTAGCACCACCATAACTTGATGATGTAACAGCTAAAATAATTTGTGTTGCAATAGTAGCAGCTGTTATAAATCTATGTGGTTTTTCAATCATAACACCATTTATAACTGTTCCATTTTGAAGCATATCTTCTAAGTTGATTAATTCGCAGTTATGAAGAGCGTTTTGAGCAAAGTAATCTGCGTCATGAAAATGTATAATTCCAGCATCATGTGCTTTTACTACTTCATCTGGTAGTAAGAATCTTCTTGTAATATCTGTACTAGTAATTCCAGCTAAATAATCTCTTTGAGTTGTAACAACTGTAGCATTTTTATTAGAGTTTTCGCTGTTCCAATATTCGTTTTCACCTTCAATCAATTCTTTTATTGATTGATCAGTAGTGTTAGCTTTTCTAACTAACTCTCTAGTGTAACGATATGTTATATATTTTTTAGCTAAAAGATATTTATCAAATTCCATTAATTTTTCTTCGATTATGTCTTGAATATCTTCAACTAGAATTCTCTTTTTATCTAAACCTTCTATATATTTAATTATTTCTTCAATTTCATCATTTGTAGCTCTTTCTTTAGGCTTTACTTCTGCGTTAGCCTTACTTATAGCAATTTTGATTTTGCTTGGATCATAATCAACTATATGACCGTCTCTCTTAACTATTTTCATGACTTTTGTTCCCCTTTTTATGTATTTTTTAGCTAAAGTTTTTTATAAATTAATTTCCTTTGCTAGTTTGATTATAAAAACTAATTCAATAAAAAATGAAGTTGCACTTGCAACTGTTACCAAAATGTAATATAATAGTTACGAGGTGATTATATGAGTTCTGTATTTACTGATATTACTGAGCTTCAGAAAAATAAATTATTTAAATTATTAGAAGCCCATATTTATGATTTTAAGGAAAATGAGGATATTTTACAAACAATAAGAGACAAAAATATTATCTGTATTGTGTTAGAAGGTTCCGCAAAAATGATTGAAATAAATTATGAAGGTAATGAAAATGAAATTGAAGATTTGGAACCTGAAAGTGTCTTTGGAACAGCTATTTCAAACATGAATGATAATGACTGTCAAATTTTAGCCACTTCCCCACACACTAAAATTGTAGTTTTTGATTACAATAATGTAATAAATTATAAAAATAATACAACACATGTTTATTATAATGCTTTTATCAACAATTTGTTTGATATCATTTATAATAAGCTAAAAGAGCGAAATGATAGAATACATATCGTTACTAAAAAAACAATTAGAGATAAACTTTTAGCTTATTTTGAATATGAATATCAAAAAAGTAAATCAAAATTTATATATTTGCCTAACAACTTTAAACAATTAGCCGATTTCTTAGCAACTAACAGATCAGCTATGTTTAGAGAATTAAAATCTTTAAAAGAAGAAAATTTTATTAAAGTTGATGGCAAGCGTATAACACTTTTATATACCCCATAAAAATGACGAGAATGATTTTCTCGCCATTTTTTTATTTAAAATATACCAACGATATTTCCATCTTCATCAATGTCTATTTTTTCAGCTGCAGGTGTTTTTGGAAGGCCTGGCATTGTAACAATCTTTCCAACTTTTGCAACAACAAATTCTGCGCCGTTTTTAAGTTCTAAACTATTAATTGTAATTTCAAATGGTTCATCACATAATAAATTTTTAGCATTATCTGAAAAAGAATATTGTGTTTTTGCGATGCAAACTGGATAATCTTTAGCAAGACCAGTTTTCTCAATTTCTTTAAGTTCTATCTCTGCTTCTTCTGAGAAGTTTACTCCTGTAGCACCATAAACATTTTTAGCAATTGATTCAATTTTTGTTTTAATATCATCTTTTAAATCATAAGAAAATTTAAGTTCTTTTTTATTTTCACAAGCTTTAACCACTTTTTCAGCTAAATCTTCAGCACCTTTTCCACCATTTGACCACACAGTGGTTAAACTTAATGGAATATTTAGTTCATTTAATTTATCCTCTAAAACTTTAATCTCTTTATCAGAATCTGTTTCATATTTATTTATTGCAACAATAACATTTGTGTTGAAAACATTTTTTAAGTTATCAACATGATGAAGAAGATTTTCAATTCCAATCTTTAATAATTCAACATTTTCTTCATCACAATTAGATTTTTTAGCACCACCATGATATTTTAAAGATTTTAATGTTGCAACACAAACAACTGCGTCTGGTCTAATTCCAGTTTTTCTACATTTAATATCTAAGAATTTTTCAGCTCCTAAATCTGCACCGAAACCAGCTTCTGTAACAACATAATCTCCTAATTTTAAAGCTAATCTAGTAGCTCTAATTGAGTTACATCCATGTGCAATATTTGCGAAAGGTCCACCATGAATAACACTTGGTGTATGTTCCAAACTTTGAACTAAGTTTGGCATCATAGCATCTTTTAATAAAACTGTCATTGCTCCTTCTGCTTTTAGGTCTTTTGCAAAAACAGGTTTATCATCTTCATTATATCCGATAACTATTTGAGATAATCTTCTCTTTAAATCTTTTAGGTCTTCTGATAAGCAAAGAATTGCCATAACTTCTGAGGCAACAGTAATATCAAAAGAATCTTCTCTTGATATCATTCCTTTTTCACCAGATAAACCAATTTCAATTTTTCTTAAAATTCTATCATTTAAATCAACTGCTCTCTTCCAAGTAACTTTTTTGATTTTTAGTTCATTACCTGAAAAAATATGATTATCAATCATTGCAGATAATAAGTTATTTGCAGCAGTTATTGCATGAATATCACCAGTAAAATGTAAATTTATATCTTCCATTGGAGCAACTTGAGCATATCCTCCGCCGGTCGCTCCACCTTTTATTCCAAACACAGGGCCTAGAGATGGCTCTCTTAAAGCTAAAACTGCATTTTTATTTTTTCTATTTAGTCCATCTGCTAAGCCTATTGCAACAGTAGTTTTTCCTTCTCCAAGTGGCGTTGGGTTTATAGCAGTAACCAAAATTAATTTTCCATCTTTTTTATCTGAAAGTCTTTTATATACGGAATCTGAAATTTTTGCTTTATATTTTCCATATAATTCTAACTCATCTTCTTCAATTCCAACTTTTTTAGCAACTTCAGCTATATTATTTAGTTTAACGCTCCTAGCAATTTCAATGTCTCCCATATATAATACCTCCTATGAAATTTACTCTTCAGGAATAAAATTTTCTTCTTTTAAATTCTCTGTATCTAAAAGTACTGTTATTCTTTTTTCAGCATTTTCAAGTTTTTCATTAGCTAGTTTTGAAAGTTTCATTCCTTCTTCGAAAAGCTCAACAGATTCATCTAAATTTAGATTTTCTTTTTCTAGTTTATTTGTAATTTCTTCTAATTTAGCCATTAATTCTTCAAAATTTAACTCTTTACTCATAATATTTCCTCTACTTTACATATATTTCTAATTTTTCACTCTCAATATCAACACTGTAAATTATATTTGGAATCTTTGTATCATTATCTCTTATAGCAACTATGTATAAACCATTTTCAGTTCCTTCATTTGTATAATAAACATTTGACATTGGTGGTGCAAGTTTTTTAACAAGTTCTATTGCTTGTGCTCTATTTTTAGCTTCTAGAGCTTTTATCTCTTCTGGATCTGTTGTAGTAACAACATTTTCATTTGCAGTTTCGTTTACTACATTTTCATCAGGTAATTGTTCGGTTTCATTTGAAACTTCATTAAAACTTTCATCTTCTTCTACAAGCTTGTTTCTATTAATCTTTTCAGCAGTTTTGTTTAATAAAACAAAAGTACCAGCAATTATAGCTAAACAAACTATTGGAAAACCTATTTTAATAATTCTTCTCATATTGAAACCTCTCTTTCGTTAATTAACTACTGCATTTATCTTTCCGTCTTCTACTCTAATCTCAAGCTCATCACCTGATTTTACATCTTTTGAACTTTTAATAACTTTTTTCGTATTTTTTGATGTTGTAATACTATAACCTCTAGTTAATGTCTTTAATGGACTTAAACTATCTAATTTTGTAACATTTTTTTCAAAAATAAATTTATTGTTCTTTAATATTTTTAATCCAGAGTTTTCTAAAGATTTTATGTATTTATCTAAAACTAAACTTCTCTCATTTATCTTTTGAAGTGGCTCTTTATAAACTCTAGAATTCATGACTTTTTCAAATCTTAATCTCATTACTTCTGTTTTAGATTTTAAAGCAATTTTTAATCTTCTCTTTTTTAATTCTAAATCATATTGTAAATCTTCTATATTACAAACTGCAAGTTCAGCTGCAGCAGAAGGAGTTGGAGCTCTTAAATCTGCTACAAAATCAGCTATTGTAAAATCTGTTTCATGTCCAACAGCTGAAATTATAGGAATTTCAGAATCATAGATACTTCTAGCAACAATCTCTTCATTAAATGGCCATAGATCTTCTAAAGAACCTCCACCTCTGCCGAATTATTAAAACGTCTGCTAATTTTTTATCATTCATAATTTTAATTGCTTTAGCAATTTCAACAGCAGCACCAGGTCCTTGAACTGGAACAGGTAATAACCTTATATGAACATTTGGATTTCTTCTTGTACTGACATTTATTATATCTCTTATAACAGCTCCTGTGTTAGATGTTAAAACTCCAATAGTTTCAGGCATAAATGGAATTTTCTTTTTATGTGATTCATCAAATAAGCCTTCTTTTTCAAGTTTTTCTTTTAATTTATTATAAGCTAAATATAAATCTCCTAAACCATCTTCATTAATGGCTTTACAGTAAATTTGATAAACTCCATCTCTTTCAAAAACTGAAACTGTTCCAAAAACTATAACTTTCATTCCATCTTTTGGCTCAAAATTAATAGTTTCAGCATATGTTTTAAACATTACACATTTTATAAGAGAATTTTCATCTTTTAAAGTAAAATATAAATGTCCTGTGTAATGATGCTTAAAATTAGAAATCTCACCCTTTACAAGGACATTATTTAAATATTCATCTTGGTCAATCCTGTTTTTTACATATTTATTTAGTTCTGTAACACTAATAGGATCAATTTTCACTTTTATTCCTCTTCTAAACCTTTTTCTTTAACTACACTAGCCAAAATTCCATTGATAAAAACTGGAGCTTGGTCATCTGAATATTTTTTTGCAAGCTCAACAACTTCATTTATAGCAATTTTGTATGGTAAATCAAAATACAACATTTCAAAAATAGCAATTTTAAGTAGACTTAAATTAATTTTTGAAATTCTACTTAAACTCCAATTTGCTTTTAAATTATGAGTTATAAGTTCTTCTATTTCTGATTTATGAGATTCAACACCTTCTTTAATTTCTTTCAAATAATCTTGAACTTCTTCTTCAGTTATTTCATTGTCTTCTAAAAACAAATTTAAATAATCACTATCTACTTCTTTTTGTACTTCGATTCCATAAATTAGCTTAAAAGCTAATTCTCTCATTGCTGACCTTTGCATCATTTCCTCCTAAAATTTATCAATAAAACTTTTTAGTTTTTCTTTTACAAATTCTTTATTTTTTTGAATATAATTTCCTACTAAAACTCCAATTATTATAGCTAAAATAACAAATAGAACTTTTAATAGTCCTGTACACGCAATAATTATAGCAACTAAACCACCAATTATTGCTCCTTTATGTTCTAAACAAAAATTTTTGAAACCATTAGACTCATTCATCTAAATCTTCTCCTTTTTTCTCACTCTCATTTGTATTTTTATCTGTAGTGGTAGCGTTTTTCTTTGACTTTTTGTTTGAAATATTTTTAATTTTTATATTAACATATTTTACATCTAAATCTGCTGTTTGTTTTAATGCTAACTTAACTCTTTTTTGAAGTTCTGTAGAAATATCTTTTAATCCAACATCACGTCCAACTACAACATTTACTTCAACGATAACATTTTTTTCTGTGTCTATAAATGTTCTACTAGAAACGTTTTCTACTCCTTCTATTTCTTTTCCAACACCAGCAACTAAGCTTTCTAAACTTTCTTTAGAAATAATTAATTTTCCACTTTCATTTTCTAATATAAGTCCTTCTTTTCCTTCTCTAGAAACTTTTTCTCCAAATGCAATTTCTTTTACTGCTAAAATTGCTAAAATTGCAAATATAGCAAATAATACTTTAGAGAAAAATTCTCCTTCAACTATTTCTGCCATTATATTAGATCCTAAGTCTGGTGCTAATACTCCAACAAGTGTAAACATTGATACAACTGATATAAATAGCACTATACCTGCAAATGTAACTGATACGATTTTTTGAAATAAAGTCATCTTATTCTTCTTCCTTTCCTTCTTCTTTTTCTGTTATTGCATGAACACCTTGAACATTTACATTAACTTCTGATACTTTTAAACCTGTCATTGTTTCAACAGATTTCTTAACATTAGTTTGAATTTCAAAAGCAACATCTGGTATTCTAGCTCCATATTCTACAATTATATTTACATCTATTTTTACTTCTTTATCATTAATATCAACTTTTACACCTTTGGTGTAATTCTTCTTACCACTTATGGCCTCTGTAATTCCAGCAAGAGCACCACTCATTCCATATACACCTTGGATTTCTGAAATTGCAATTCCAACATACATTGCAACAGCATCGCCAGAAATTTTAACTGAATTAACAGTTTCTTCTTTAATAGGCTCTAAATTTTCTTCTGTATTTTCAGAAACATCATTAATCTCTTCATTATTGTTTTCTTCCATATAGAATCCCTCCTATTATAAATATATTTTATTTTATCAATTTATATTATTTTTTACAAGTATTTTTATTCAAATTTACTTCCCACACTTATTTTGTTCCCTCTTAAGAAATCATATACTGACATTTTCTTAGAATTTTCACCTTGAATTTCTAAAATTGAAAGGATTCCTTTTTTGGTTTTTATAAATAAACCTTGTTTTTCATTTGATAATATTACTTCTCCTGGTTCACCATTAGAGCTTATATTATATTCTTTTTCAAAGTCCATTTCGTCTATTACATTAGTTTTCCAAAATTTAATTTTCTTACCATTAAGAGTAGAAAAGCCACCTAATCCAGGCGTTAGACCTCTTATTAAATTTTTAATTTGAATAGCTTCTTTTTCCCAATCTATTTTTGATATTTCTTTTTCAATTTTTGGAGCAATAATAACTTCACCTTTTTGAGGAGTTCTTTCGATTATTCCTTTAGATATATTATTAACTGTTTTCACAAGCATATTAGCTCCTAAATCAGCTAATCTATCCCAAAGTTCACCAGCTGTTTCATCTTCACCTATTTCAACTTCTTCTTTTTGAATAACATCTCCATCATCCATTCCAACATCAAGATACATTGTGCAAACTCCAGTTTTTTTGTCTCCATTCATTATAGCCCATTGAATTGGAGCTGCTCCTCTATATTTTGGCAAAAGTGATGGATGAACATTTATACAGCCATTTGGAAATAAATCTAAAAATTCTTTTGGAAGAATTTTTCCATAAACTACAACACAAGCAATATCAGCATTTAAGGCTTTTATTTCTTCTATAAATTCAGGATTTTTACGGATTTTTTCTGGTTCAAAAACTTTTATATTTTGAGATTTAGCATAAATTTTTACATCAGATTCAGTCATAGCCATTCCTCTACCTTTTGGCTTGTCTGGAGCAGTAATTACTCCAACAATTTCATGACTTCCTTCTTCTATCAATTTTTTTAATGAAACAACAGCAAAATCTGGTGTCCCAACAAAAAGAATTTTCATATATTTAAAAATCTCCTATTTTTTTCTATTATTTTTTTCTTCTTTTTTAGTTTCTTTATTTTCAGGTGTAACAGTTTCTAGAGTTCCTGGTTCTACGAAATCTACAAATAATTTTCCATCTAAGTGATCAATTTCGTGTGCTAAGGCTTGTGCTAATAAATCTTTTCCTTTAACTCTAATTTTGTTTCCATCTATATCTAAAGCAACAACTTCAATTTCTTTAGGTCTTACAACTTTTCCAAATTGATTTGGAAAACTTAAACAACCTTCTTCACAAACTTGTTCACCTTTAGTTTTAACAATAACAGGATTAATTAAAATAAATTGAGTTCCTTCTTCATATAAATCAATTACAATTATTCTTTTTAAAATTCCAACTTGTGGACCAGCTAAACCGACTCCGTCGTATTTATGCATTGTTTCCATCATATCTTTAGCTAATTCTTTTATCTTATCATCAATAACTTCAATTTCTCTTGAACGTTTTCTCAAAATTTCATCATTACTATATCTAAGATTTCTAATTGCCATTTTAACTTTCCCCCTATTTTTTCTATGTATTATTAGGATTTATATCAACTGTTATTATTGTATTTTTAGCATTTTCTGTTCCTTTGAAAGACATATTAATTGCTTTTAACATACTAGAATTTACTTTTCCTTTAATTACTATTCTCCATCTATATTTGTTTTTTATTTTATCAATTGGAGCTGGAACTGGTCTAAATACCATTCCATTTTGACCATTAATATATTTTCTTAAATTATTGTAAAAAATCTTTGAACATTTTACAATTTCATTTGCATCTATTCCAGAAAACTTGATTAATATTATATCGCAAAATGGCGGATATTTCAATACTTTTCGAAACTCAATTTCTTCACTATAAAATTTATCATAATTTTGTTCTTTGCTATCAATAATCGCATAACTATCAGGGTTATATGTTTGAATTATAACTCTTCCTTTATCTTTTTCACGACCTGCACGACCGAGCTACTTGAACCAAAGTCTGAAAAGTCCTTTCAGTAGCTCTATAATCTTCAATATTCAAGCTTGTGTCAGCACTAATAACGCCAACTAATGTAACATCTGGAAAATGATGTCCTTTAACAACCATTTGAGTTCCAATTAAAATATCTATTTTTTCATTTTTAAATTTGTTTAAAATTTGTTCATGAGAATTTTTTAAAGTTACTGTGTCTATATCCATTCTAATTGTAGAACAATCTGGGAATAACTTATGAACTTCATCTTCTAGTTTTTGAGTTCCTGTTCCAAAATATTTAATATTTTTGCTATTACATTCTGGACAAACATTTAAATTATTCATTTCAAAGCCACAGTAATGGCACTTTAATTTATTTTCAAATTTATGATAAGTAAGAGTTATATTGCAATTTTTGCATTTAGCAGTATAACCGCAATCTCTACAAATAACAAAACTTGAGTATCCTCTTCTATTCAAAAACAAGATTGTCTGTTTTTTATTTTTAAGATTTTCTTGTATCTCAAATTTTAATCTATCACTTATCATTGATCTATTTCCATTTGCTAATTCTTGTCTTAAGTCAATGACTTCAATAGTTGGAAGGCTAGCATTATTTGCCCTATTTCTCAAAATATATAAATGATTGTTTTTTTCTGTATTTTGAATATTATAATAATCTGAAATATCAGGTGTAGCACTTCCTAAAACAAGTGGACAATTATTTTGCGTTGCTAAAAACTTAGCTAAATCTTTAGCATTATACATTGGAGTTTTATCTGATTTATAAGACATATCATGCTCTTCGTCGATTATTATAATTCCAAGATTTTTAACAGGTGCAAATATAGCAGATCTAGCACCAATAACAATTTTTGCTTCACCTTTTTCAATTTTATTCCATTCATCAAATCTTTCTCCTCCGAGAAAGTTTGCTATGAATTACAGCTATATTATTTTCGCCAAATCTAGCTAAAAATCTATCAACCATTTGAGGTGTAAGTGAAATCTCTGGAACTAGAACGATTGCAGTTTTCCCTTTTTCAATAACTTCAGAAATTAACCTCAAATAAATTTCAGTTTTTCCGTGAACCAGTAATTCCATAAATCAAATTGTTTGAGAACTGGTTATTATCTATATAATATTTTATTCCATCAAAACAAACTTGTTGCTCTTCTGTTAAAATTTTAGGTTTATCTCTTTTTATATTTTTATTTATAAATGGATTTCTTTCAATCTTTTCTTTTCTAAATTCTATATATCCTTTTTTCTCTAGAGTTTTAAGAATTGCATGTGAACATTCTAAAAACACTTCTAAATCACTTGAGTAAATTCCAGAATTTTCATATAAAAATCTTAAAATTTTTATATGTTTTTCGCTTTTTATTATATTTTCTTCGATTAATAATTCTATTTCATCTTCCGTTTTTAATAAATATACAAAATTTCCTGTCTTTTCTTTCATTCTGTTGCTAAGTAATTTTGAAGCTGTTCCTGGTGGTAACATTAGTTTAATACATTCAGAAACATTACAAAAGTATTTATTTGCCATAAGTTTAGCAAGTTCGATTCTATCGCTACTCATAAAATCTTGTTCTTGAGAATTAGCTATTGGTTTATTAGCAAATTCTGATGTTTCTTTAATTCCAATAACAAAGCCATCTTCAAGAGTTTTAGATCTTCCAAAAGGCACAAAAACACGACTACCAATATGAACTTTTTCTTCTAGTTCTACTGGTATTTCATAATCAAATATTTTATTTAAAGCTTTGCTATTATTATTTAAAATTACTTCTGCAAACATTCTAAAACCTCTTTACTTTAGCTTTAAAAAAAATATCTTTGAGAAATCAAAGATATTTTTCTTTCGTATTATTTATTTTTCTCAAGTTCTTCTTCACGACGTTCTTCTCTAATAATGGTTTGAATAATTTCTATGGCTTTTTCCAAATCATCATTTTTCATAACATAATCGTAAATATTCATTTTTGATTCTTCATAATCAAAACGATTTAATCTCAACATAATTTCTTCATGTGATAATTTATCGATTCTATTTTCAAGTCTTCTTTTTAGTTCTGCTTTAGGGACTCTTAAAAAGATTGTAACTACTTTAATTCCCATATCTTTTAAAAGGACTTTTAGTTTTTCTGTTCCGTTTACATCAATATCTTTAATAACAATTCCGTCTTTAGCTTTTTCATTAATTAGCTTTTTAGATGTTCCATAAAAATTATTGTGATGTATATCATATTCATATATATCGCCATTTTCTATTAATTTTTCAAATTCTTCTTTTGTAACAAAGTTATATGAAACGCCCGGAATGTCATCTGCTCTAGGACTTCTTGTTGTATATGCTGGAACTGTAGTTATATTTGAATCTCTTTTTGTTAACTCTTTTATTATTGTATCTTTTCCTGCACCTGCTACTCCTGATAATATTACTAACATTTTATTCCTCCTCTTCTTCTACTACTTGAGATATATCTGTTCTGTTTGCAATAGTTTCAGGTTGAACTGCAGAAAGAATAATGTGACCTGAATCCATAACAATTACTGATCTAGTTCTTCTTCCGTAAGTAGCATCAATTGCTGTTTTGTTGTCTCTAGCATCTTGAATCATTCTTTTTATTGGAGCTGATTCTGGGCTAATTATAGATATTATTCTATCTTGCGATACCATATTTCCAAAACCTATATTGACAAGTTGCATAAATTTCCTCCTTAATTTTTATTCAATATTTTGAATTTGTTCTCTAATGTTTTCAATTTCTGTTTTTAAATCAACAACTAAATTAGTTACATCTAAGCTAGATGTTTTTGAACCAATTGTATTTGTTTCTCTGTTTATTTCTTGTGTTAAAAAGTCTAGTTTTTTGCCTATAGGTGAAGATTCTTTTAATAAGTTTTTAAATTGGCTTATATGACTTTTTAATCTAGTTAATTCTTCTTCAACAGAAATTTTATCTGAATATATTACAACTTCTTGTGCTAGACGAGTTTCATCAACAGAATCTACATTAAGCACTTCTTTTATTCTTTCATTTAATTTTACTATATATTCATCTACAAGTCCAGAAGATTTTTCAATAATTTCAGGAATTTTTGAGTCTAAAATATTTAATCTATTTTCAATATCTTCTTTTAATTTATTTCCTTCAAATTCTCTCATTTCAATGAATTTATCAAGTGCTTCTTTTAGAGCAACACTTAATTCATTAAAAATTAAATCTTCGTCTTCTTCATCTTCTTTTCTAAGAACATCAGGCATTTTTACGACATCTATAACATTAAAGTTATAGTCTATTCCTGTTTCTTTTCCAAGTTCTATTAAATCTTTTATATAAACTTTTGCTAAATCTTTATTAAAACTTATAGAGCTTTCATCTGCTGAATTATCTCTAAATTCAATATAGACATCGATCTTTCCTCTTGAAATACGACTAGCAACTTCTTGTCTTATCTTATATTCAAGGCCATTAAATATTCTTGGCAATCTAATTCCAATATCACAATATTTATGATTTATTGATTTTATTTCAACTAGATATTCTCTACCGTTATTTTCGTATTTTCCTCTTCCAAAGCCTGTCATGCTTCTAATCATTTTTTATTTCCTCCACTAACTTTTTGAGTTTTAGCTTTTTTAACTTTTTCTTCTTTAGCCTTTTTTCTCTTTTCAGCTTCTATTTTTTGTTTTTTAAGAGTTTTTGTACTTTCTTCATCAATATAACTTTCTTTTTCTTCTTTTACTATTTCTTTAACATCACTCATATTTTCTCTAATATATTTATTTCTAGTATGAATTGACATTATAAACATTTTTAAAAAATAATATACGGCAAAAACTAAAATTACATTTTTAAGTAAACTAGTATTTGATTTAGTTATATATGAATATGGAACAAACAAAACAGAAATACTAAATAATAAAACTTCTATTCCATAAATTCCAAGAATTCCTGAGTCTTTTCTATAAGCAGTTTCTAAAACTGCCACAGATATAAGGCAACAAGCAATTTGTATTATATCTATATATGTTTCAAAAGTTCTTATTGAAAATTTGTAAAATGAAATATTTACGATTAATGTTAATATAAGCATTAATATATAAATTAAACAATTGAAAAATATATTATTTACAATTTTTTGTTTTATTTCTTTTGGTAAGCTTTTTTTCTCTTTAATAATATCATTTAAACTAACTTGTTTTTCTGGTTCCATTATTTATCCTCTGTACTTTCTAATTCATAATTAATTATTGCTGTGATTGCTAAACAAACTGTTTCAGTTCTTAAAATTCTTTTACCAAGTGTAACTATTTTTGCACCAGCATCTTTAAAAAGTTCAATTTCACTTTCATCAATTCCACCTTCAGGTCCTATAATAACAGCAATTTTAACTTCAGGTTTATTTAAACTTTTTAAAGCTTCTTTTAAACTATTCTGATTTTCATTTTCATATGCTACTAGAACTATATCATAATTTTCAAATAATTTACAGATGTTTTTTACATTTTCTATATTTTTTATTAAAGGAATCATATCACGTCCGCTTTGTTTTGCAGCAACCTCAGATATTTTCTGCCATCTTTCAATTTTTTTAGACTTATCTTTTTCATCAATTTTTACAACACTTCTTTTAAAAACAACTGGAATAAAGCTATTTACACCAAGTTCTGTTCCTTTTTGAATTATAAGTTCCATTTTATCAGCTTTTGGCAAACCTTGAAAAATATCAATTTTAATATTACTTTCACTTTCAGACTCTCTTTGTGAAATGATTTCACAAATTATATCTCTTTTGGAAATTTCTTTTATTTTGCAATTATAGTTTATTTTTTTCTCATAATCACAAACTATAATATCATCACCAATATTTTTTCTTAAAACATTTTTTATATGATTTACATCTTCAGTATCAATTAAAATTTCACTGTCTTTAATTTTTTCTGACCTTACAAAAAACTTGCTCATATATTCCTCGCTTTTCTCAAACTTTTACGTTATTCGATTTTATCAAACAAAAGTTCTTTTGTCAAGTAATATTGTGTAAGCGTGCGCCTACCATGCTCTCGCACACGACAAACATTGAAAAATTTGAAAAAATTGGATGTTTAAAATTTTTTCAAAAGAGCAATATATATAATGAAATTACAATTTGATGTGATTTCAATTAACAATCTAAATATTTTCGGAGGTGAATTTAAATGGCAACAGACAGATCAAATAAAGTAGTTCCAGAAGCTAAAGAATCTTTAAATAAGTTCAAATATGAAGTAGCTCAAGAAGTTGGTGTTGATCTAAAAAACGGTTATAACGGAAATATGTCAGCTAAAGATGCTGGTAAAATCGGTGGTAACATGGTAAGAAAAATGATTGAACACGCTGAAAACGCAATGTTAAACAGATAGTAGCTTTTAAATTTTGGCTACAAAAAACCCCAGTTTTTAAAACTGGGGTTTTCTTTTCTTTATCCTTTTATATTTAACTCAATCTTTCCATCTTTTGCTTTCAAAGTAGCATGTCCTCCAATTGGGAAAGTAATAATTGGAGTTGTATGTCCAAAATCACAATCTGCAATAACTGGAATTTTCTCAAGTTCTGGTTTAGTTTTTATAAGTTTTACCCACTTCTCTCTAGTCATTTCAGAACCTTTTTGACATCTTCCAATAACAATTCCTCTAACTGTCTCAAATCCAGGTTGTTGAATTAAAGAAACTAAATCTCTATCAAACTCAACTAAAAATAGTTTTCCAGCCATTTCATCATCTTCTAAAAATAAAATAGAATCTCTTATATCTGGCATAAATTCAGTTCCTTGAAGTAAATTTAATGTACATAAATTTCCTCCAACTATTTTTCCTTCAGCTTCTCCTTCGTTGATTATGAACATTCCTTTATTTTCAATCATTTCACGATTTTCTTGATCTAAAAACCAAGCATCATCACTCCAATTTTCAGAACTTACAACTTCTGCTTCTCCTTCTCCTAAAAGCATTTTTTTGAAATATTCGAAAGTATAATCAAACCCTTTTTTCATTCCAAAGCTTGAAAAATGTGGTCCATAATAAGTAACTAAACCTGTTTTTGCATAAATAGTATCAAGTAAAATTGTTATATCTGAAAATCCGCATAAAATTTTAGGATTATTTTTAATCATTTCATAATCTAAATATTTTATAATTTGATTTGAATTAAATCCACCAATAACTGTTAAAATTGCTTTAACATTAGAATCTCTAAAAGCTTCGTTTAGGTCATCTGCCCTATCTTTAAAATTTGTAGCCATATAGTCTGGATCAAAATCTTTAACATGTTCTGCAAAAGTAACTTTAAGTCCTAAACTTTCTAATCTTTCTATAGCAATTTGAATACAATCTTCTCCTAAAATTGCCATTGATCTAGATGGTGCTACAACTCTAACTTCATCACCTGGTTTTAATTTTTCTGGTACCATTTTAACATCCTCCTATTTCTTATTTTCGTTTGGATCTGGAAGTGCTCTATCTTTATTAAATTTAAATATGCTAAGAATTTTTAAATATATTGATTTGAAAAATCCTAATTTGTCGCTTCCATTTATTTCTTTTTTCGCTTCTTGTAAGCTTGAATAACAAGGCTCTGGCTTACATTCTAATGATGGTGTATGTGTTTTATAAAATTGATCATCATTTAATAAATTGCTTTTAAATACATATTGTAAAAATTTTTTATTACTTTTAGCTTTTAACTCATAAGCAATATCAAAATTATACCACTCATCATCTATTTTAACTTGATTCCAAAGAAGATTAGCTTCTTCACCAATATTTCCTCTAATTATTTTAGATTCATATCCAAGTGCTTTTAAACAACTATTCATTGCAAGTGCATAATAATTGTGTGATGCTTTTTTTCTAAGGAAAACATCTCTAATATTTACATCTTCATTTGTATATTCTATATTATTTTCAAAATAATTATATAATTCATTAAATCTATCAAGCTCAGTAGAATGAGATGAAATAGCATTAACTATTAAATCAAATTCTTTTCTTAAATCATTATATTCACTAATTGTGTAACATTGAATATTATCTGTAAGTTTTAATGGCTCTGGGCTTTGTAAAACATTTATATATTCAACATTTAATCTTGTTTGAAATTTGTTTGCATCTTCAATACTAAAATATGCAATATCATTTATTGCGATAGTAACTTTTCCTTGAATTTTCTTGAATTTCTTAATATATTTTCCAATCTCTGTATCAGTTCCTAAAACTATAAATAAATTCGTCAATTTATATAAACTAACATTTCCAATAAATTTCTCTAAATCGCAAGTGTTTACAGTAAGTGAGATTTCGCCATCATCTAATTCTAAACCATTTAAAATATGGCAGTCTTCACTAGTTTCTACATCAACTTCTATTCTTTTTGTATATTTTCCTCTTAATAGAGAATTTATATTTTCGATTTTAATTTGATTATTATAAAACTCAAATCTAGACATGTTTTTATTTTCAAAAAGAAATTCAAAACTATCAAATTCGCAGTTTTTCAAATTATCTAAATTCAAATATTTCAAGTTTTCAAATTTCTTGCAAATTGATATTGGTTTTTTACCAAAATCAATATTGCTCAAATTTAGAGCTACAAGTTTTTCAGGATTTGATAAGTTATCAAAAAACAAACTTAAATTACTAAATTTAATATTATTAAGAGAAATAGTAGATATATTTGTAAATTTTGAAAGTACTTTATTTGTAGGCAATTTAACTGAATCTAGAATCAAAGTTTCGATATTTTCAGGTTTGCAAACATTGAAAATAATTTTATTTACATCTGATCTTAAATCACCTTTTATAACTAATTGTTTTAAGTTTATACATAATCCAATTAGATTATAAAGCTTTGGATTTATATTGATTTCATTAATTTCAAGCTCTTCGATCTTATCCAAATGGTAATTCATTAATTTATCGAATTCTTCTAGAGATCTATTATTCAATTTAAGTCTTTTAATCTCATCCATCAAATCTTTCTCCATACCCTCAATAATATTTATAATTATATCATTCTCGGCTTTTTTATTCAATCCAGTAATATAAAAATTGGTTTAACTTTACATTACTTTTTAGTTACATTTCTATACTTCCCATTTTTGGCAAATATCTTGCATCTTTTTTTATTAATAATTTTGACAGAGTTTACATTTTATCTTATAATTAAAGTGTAACCGCAATTTAGCGGTGCCCGGGGGAACCCGGAGGGATTATTTTAGTATTTGGCTAGTGTGCCAAAGAAGGAGGAATTAGAAAATGTCCAAGATTCTCAAAAAGGTGTTGAGCTTCGTGCTCGACATCATCCAGGTGATTCAGTTCACCTATGCCGTAGCACTGGGAAAGTGCAGGAAACGTCTCAAGGTCGGTGCCTACCCGGCTCTGGGTGCGATTGCTACCGCCATCACTGGTGGTGTCATCGTGAAGCTTTTCTCCGGCTCTTTCATCGCCACTGGGTGTGCCTACTTCATTGCTTCTCTTGAGAAGCACATTGGCATTCTCTGGGCGTCCGAGGGCGACTGGTCCCATTGGATGAGCGGCGGTCGTTATCTGTTCTTCAAGGCCTTCAAAGAGGAATTGATTGAAGGTAACGGCTTCGCACAGTTCTTAAGTGGACTGAACGGAAGCTTCTTCACCAAGGCGTTGCAGGTTGCGATTTTGTTCTTCTGCATGGCGTGCATGATTTACCTTATCTATGTGTTCTGTGTGTGCTTTGCTCGCACAGTCACTTCATTCGTGTACTATCTTGTATACCGCTATGAGAAAAAGAACAGCCGTCGCCGTCGCAGCGTTTCCAAGGTGAACCGGACTACCAAAGGGCGTTTCGAGCGCAAGGAAGACAGCAAAATCATAGAGTTTCCTAACCGGCGCGTAGGCTAAACGACGAGCCCCCGGGTTTCATACCCCGGGGGCTTTTCGGATTATATTTAAATCATAAGTAATAACATTCCAACTGTAGCTAGTGGAACTGTTAAATTATCAGTTCCTTTAATTGATATTGCTTCTAAAATTGTATCAACTACAGAAATTACAATTGCTTTTAAAAACCAATTTGTAATTCCACAATAAACTAAAAATCCTGATAATATGATAAACGTCGTAGCACACATTGTTAAAGAACCTGCTAGAGTTTTTGTAGTTGTTGAAATCGTATATGATGGGCTTTTAACACTTCTTCCAACTATTGCAGCTAAAGCATCTGAATATCCCATAACAGCTACACCTGCTAAACCTATTGTAGGTCCCCAAACAGTTTTATAATTTTTGAATGGACCAAATAAAGCTATTGATAATACTAATAATGTTATCGCATAATAAACTGTTCCAAGTCCATCTCTTTCGCTTTCGTCTCTTTCCATTGATTTTATTATATTAAATTTATATGAAGCATAATTTATAAAAACAAATACAATTGGTAATATCATAGCCCAATATGGACTATCAAAAAATACCATTGCTATTATCCACCAGTTTGAAAGAACAATGTGTATATATTTTCTACTAGCTTCTTTTCCAGCTTTTTCAAAAAGTTTTGCAGAAAGTATAACTATTGCTATAAAAACAAATGAAACTATTAAACCAAATATATTTCTCATAATATTTTTCCTTTTTAAAAACTTTTTTTATAATAACATAGAAGAAATATAATGTCAATATTATAAAAAGCTTATATTTTCATTCTGGAGCAAATTAGAAGCATATCTTCTTCCATCTTCAAGACTTAAAATATCAACATTTATTTCATTATCTAAAAATCTTGATTTTATTTTTGATATCTCATCTTTTTCATTTAAATCAATAACTATTATTTGTTTATAACAATTAGATTTTTTCATATTACTTAGTTCAATTAAAAATTGTTCAATATTTTTTTCTAAATCTTTTGCAAAAACTACAATCTTCATATTATGAAAAACTTTTTTATATGTAATTTCATTTAATATATCTTGAATTAAGCTTAAAATTCCATAAATAAAGATCACAACACTAATAACTTGTAAAACAAACATAATATACATCTCCTTTTACTTGTATATTATGTAAAATTTACATTTTCTGTTACAAGACAAAAAAATAACACTTTTTTCAAAGTGTCATTTTTATTATTTATATATACACAAAACTAAATTAATGTTAATACAGCTACGTCTGCATTATCTCCACGTCTAGCTTCCATTTTTAAGATACGAGTATATCCACCAACTCTATCTGCATATTTTGGAGCTATTTCGTTAAATAATTTATTCATTAAGTCAACACCTTCAACTTTATTAACTTTAGTCATAATCTTTCTTCTAGCATTTAATCTTGAAGGCATGTCTTTTTGTCTTTTTTCAGTTGTTTCTTCTTTAACAACTCTTAAATATTCTTTACCATTTTTACTTGTTACTTTTTCAGTAACTTTCTTTCCTTTGCTGTCAAGCTTAGCTTTAACAACTTTTACTTCAACTTCTTCAAAGTTATCTTTTTCTTTAACTGCTAAACTAATAACAGAGTCAGCGATAGCTTTAACTTCTTTAGCTCTAGCTTCAGTAGTAACTATCTTACCATTTAATATTAAATCTGTAGTTAAGCATTTTAACATTGCTAATCTTTGATCAGTTGTTCTTCCTAGTTTTCTAGTGCCTGCCACTTTATTCACCTCTTCTTATCAAATTCTTAATTAATCTTCATCAGTTGTAAAACTTAAACCTAAAGCTATTAATTTGTTAGTAACTTCATCAAGAGATTTCTTTCCTAAATTTCTAACTTTCATCATATCCTCTTGAGATTTATTTGCTAAGTCTTCAACTGTAGCAATTCCGGCTCTCTTTAAGCAGTTATATGATCTAACTGAAAGTTCAAGTTCTTCAATTGGCATTTCCAATACTTTTTCTTTCTTAGATTCTTCTTTTTCAACCATAACTTGAGTATTTTTAGCAGTTTCTGATAAATCTATAAATAACTCTAAATGACCTACCATAACTTTTGCAGCTAAACTTAATGCTTCAAATGGTTTTAAACTTCCATCTGTCCAAACTTCTATTGTAAGTTTGTCATAATCAACCATTTGACCAACTCTAGTATTTTCTACTGTATAATTAACTTTCTTTACAGGAGTAAATATTGAATCTATTGGTAAAACGTCTATTGGACTGTTTTCTTTTTTATTTTTGTCAGCTACATTATAACCTCTACCACGGTTTACTGTCATTTCAAGATGTAAATCAGCTTCTGCAGATGCTGTTGCAATATGTAATTCTTTATTTAATACTTCAACTGTTCCATCTGTTTCAATGTCTCCAGCTGTAATCTCTCCAGCACCTTTATGAACTATTCTGATTATTTTTTCTTCATTATCTGTAACTTTTAATCTAACATTTTTTAAATTTACAATCAACTCAGGGACATCTTCTACAATTCCTTTGATTGTAGAAAATTCGTGTAGTACGCCATCTAATTTAATACTTGTTATAGCAGCTCCTGGTAATGATGATAGTAAAATTCTTCTTAAAGAATTTCCTATTGTCATACCATATCCACGCTCTAATGGTTCACATATGAATTTTGCATAATTCCTCTTATCGTCTGTCTCACTACATACAATATTTGGTTTTTCAAATTCAATCATTTTTACCTCCTAATCGGCTTTTAACCTTTAATTTTTTTACATCTTACGTACAAATCCTAAGCGCAACACGATTTCTAGATAAGAAACCGTATAATATTCTTAAATAAAATATAAACAAATATAAAATATTATTTAGAATATAACTCAACTATTAAGTGTTCTTCTACAGGAACGTCGATTTCTTCTCTAGCTGGTAATCTTACAACTTTACCAGATAAATTCTTTTCGTTTAATTTTAACCAATCAGGTAGAGTTACTTTATTTTTCTCCATGTTTTCTTTAATAATTTTATTGTCTTTTCTAATTTCTCTTACTGCAACAATGTCACCTGGTTTTACTAAATAAGAAGCTATATCAACTTTTTTACCATTAACTTCTATATTTCCATGTGTTACTAATAATCTTGCTTGTGGTCTTGTAGTTCCAAAACCTAATCTAAATACTACGTTATCTAATCTACTTTCTAATATTTGAAGTAAATTTTCACCAGTAATACCTTTTTTACTGTTAGCGATTTCAAAATAATTTCTAAATTGTTTTTCTAAGACACCATAAACAAATTTTGCTTTTTGTTTTTCTTTTAATTGAAGACCATATTCGCTAACTTTTCTTTTATTACTATTAGGATTTTTCTTGCTTTTCTTGTTATATCCAAGATAAGTAGGATCAATTCCTAAACTTCTGCATCTTTTCAATACAGGATCTTTATATCTAGCCATTTTATATCTTCCTTTCTAATAATTCACTATACTCTTCTTCTTTTTGGTGGTCTGCATCCATTGTGTGGAATTGGAGTAACATCTTTAATCATTGTAATATCTAAACCTGCTGTTTGAAGTGCACGAATTGCAGCTTCTCTACCAGAACCAGGTCCTTTTACAAAAACTTCTACTGTTTTCATTCCATGTTCAATTGCAGTTTTAGCTGCAGTTTCAGCTGCTTGACCTGCTGCGAATGGAGTGCTTTTTCTTGAACCTTTGAATCCTAATTCTCCGGCACTTGCCCAAGAAATAACATTTCCTTGTGTATCTGTAATTGATACTATTGTATTATTAAAACTAGAATGAATATGAGCAGAACCTTTATCTACGTTCTTTCTCTCTCTTTTTCTAACGCCTGTTGCTTTTTTACCAGCATTTGCCTTTGCCATTTTAAAACTTCCTCCTTATAATATCAGTGGAAAACTATGGTTTTCCTACACTATAATTAAAATCTTATTTTGCTGCTTTACTTTTGCTTACTAATTTTCTTGGACCTTTTCTAGTACGAGCATTAGTCTTAGTTCTTTGTCCTCTTACAGGAAGACCTCTTCTATGTCTAATTCCTCTATAGCATCCAATTTCAGTAAGTCTTTTGATGTTTAAAGCAACTTCTCTTCTTAAGTCACCTTCAACTTTATAACCGTCCATAGCTTTTCTAATTGCAGCTACTTCGTCATCAGTTAAATCTTTTACTCTAGTATCTGGGTTTACACCAGCATCTTTTAAGATTTTTTGAGAAGTTGTTAAACCTATACCATAAATATAAGTTAAACCAATCTCAATTCTCTTTTCTCTAGGTAAATCAACACCTGCTAAACGAGCCATACTTTTTTTACACCTCTTCCGTCAATATTTTTTAAAATGTTACTCTATAAGTCCTTATAACTTATATAATTTGGCTAGAATTACTAACTTATAAGTCCCCTATATAGCTTGCCCTATTTCTTGGGCATAATATATAAACATAAATATGATATTTAGTTTTAAAAAACTAACAGCCGCACATATTTATGTTAATATCAAAATAAAATAAATTACCCTTGTCTTTGTTTATGTTTAGGGTTTTCGCAAATTACTCTTATAACACCTTTTCTTTTGATGATTTTGCATTTGTCGCAAATTTTCTTTACTGATGGTCTTACTTTCATTTCAACTTTCATCCTTTCTTTATTCTTATTTAGCTCTCCATGTTATACGTCCTTTTGAAAGGTCGTATGGTGATAACTCTAATTTTAC
>CANQWQ010000013.1 GCA_947627595.1 uncultured Clostridia bacterium | reverse complement strand
AATTTTTTTGAATATTTTGACATAAAAAATGAACCCTCCTTGTTAAACTTTTTGTCTAACAATTTGGGTTCACTTCATTTTTTACCCTTTTTCTTTTTATTTTTTGGTTTTTCATCTTCCTCATCATCAATTCTTATGAACAAATCACTAGGTGAACATTCTAGAGCAGCACAAATTTTTTCAAGATTTTCATATCTAATAGATTTTGTTCTATTTTTAACTAAATTATCAAAATTGGTATAAGTTAAATTTGTTTTTTTCCAAAGCCAATATTTTGTTTTTCCTTTTTTCTCTAATAACTTTTCAATATTAAGTTGTAACATTTTAAAACTCCTTTCTTATAACAATAATATAGAACTATTATATTTTATTGAAAAATGAAAGTCAATAAAAATATGTATTTTTAGAATATATACTGTATAAATGCTATAGAATATCTTTGACAATAAAATAACTATTTGATAAAATATTTTTGTACTAGAAAATAGGAGGTACATAAAATATGAGAAATTCAGAAAATAAGGTAAGTAAACTAAAAGTTACAATTATCGTAATAGTTGCTCTATTCTTAGTAATTGCTATTTTAAATTGTTTCCAAACAATTCCAACAGGGTTCGTAGGAATTAAATTAAGATTTGGAAAAGCTCAAGATGGAATAATTCAAGAAGGTCTACATTTTAATATCCCATTTGTTGAAACTATTGAAAAATTAGACTGTAGAACTAAAAAAGTTGAAACATATTCAGAAGCTTCAACAAAAGATTTACAAACAGTTTCAGCTAGTATAGCTGTTAACTATAATGTAAATAAAGACTCTGCAAATAAATTATACAGAGAAATTGGTGTTGACTACGAAAATATCGTAATTGCTCCTGCAATTTTGGAATCAATTAAATCTTCAATGGCTGGATATACAGCTGAAGAATTAATTACTAAAAGAAGTGAAATTTCTAATCAAATTCGAAGTATGTTAACAGATAAAATTTCTGATAAAGGATTTACAATTACAGAATTTAATATTACAAATATAGATTTCTCAGAAGAATATGATCAAGCAATTGAAGCTAAAGCTGTAAAACAACAAGAAGTTGTTGCAGCACAGGCTGAACTTGAAAAACAAAGAATCCAAAATGAAAAAGAAGTTTCAATAGCTGAAAAAGATGCAAAAGTTATGGAACTACAAAACAGTCAAATTACTGAAAATACTTTAAAATTAAAAGAATTAGAAGTTCAAGAAGAAATGATTCAAAAATGGAATGGTGTTCTTCCAAGTACAGTTGTTGGAGAAGATTTTAGTGGATTACTTAATGTTGGAAAATAATTTGATAGATATAAAAGAAGTGCTTCGTTTGAGGCCTTCTTTTTTTGCTCTAAAATGGTTGCAATTTTTGCCATTTTGTAGTAAAATGTATACGTCTAATTTTATTTGGAGTAGTGGCTTGGATAATGGGCTATTTATAGCTTATTATCGAGGTTACTATTCAAATAAATGGACAATTTTTAGAAATTTAGGAGGATAGAAAAATGCTAAAAACTTATAGTACAGAATTAGCTGGAAGAACCTTAACTTTAGAAACGGGTATGATGGCTGGCTTAGCTAATGGTAGTGTTTTAGTAAAATATGGTGACACTACAGTTTTAGTCAATGCTACAGCATCAAAAGAACCAAAAGAGGGAATAGACTTTTTCCCATTATCAGTAGAATATAATGAAAGATTATATGCAGTAGGAAAAATCCCAGGAGGATTTACAAAAAGAGAAGGAAAGCCTACAGAAAAGGCAATTTTAACATCTAGAGCAATTGATAGACCTTTAAGACCTTTATTTCCAAAGGACTTTAGAAATGACGTTGTTATAGATTGTTTAGTTTTATCAGTAGAGCAAGATTGCTCACCAGAAGTTTGTGCAATGATTGGTGCAAGTGCTGCACTTTCAATTTCAGACATTCCTTTTGGTGGACCAACTGCTGCTGTTAATGTTGGATATATTGATGGACAAGTTATAATAAATCCAACTGAAGAGCAAAGACAAGTTTCAAGATTAAACTTAACTGTTGCTGGAACAATGGATAAAATCGCTATGATTGAAGCTGGAGCTTATGAATTAACAAACGAAGAAATGTTAAATTCAATTAAAACTGCTCATGTTGAAATTAAAAAACTTTGCGAATTTATTCAAAAAATGAAAGATGAAATCGGAAAACCAAAATTTGAATATACTTCATTTGCAGTTGACGAAGAAGTTTATGAACTAGTTGCTAATGAATTTAAAGACAGAATGTATAATGATGTTCAAGCTCCTGATAAAATCGAGAGAGATGAAAATCTTGATAAATTAACAGAAGATGTTAATGAATGGTATAAAGAAAAGTTTGGCGAAGAAAAACTTGAAGAAGATAAAGTTAAAATTGCGGATAGCTTATATAAATTAGAGAAGAAAACTGTTAGAAAAATGATTCTTGAAGAACATAAAAGAGTTGATGGTAGAGGAATTTATGACATAAGACCACTTTCTTGCGGTGTTGATATTATTCCTAGAGTTCACGGAAGTGGTTTATTCTCTAGAGGAAGAACTCAAGTTTTATCAATAGCTACTTTAGGAATGAAGAGTGAAGAACAAATTTTAGATGGTTTAGATAATGAAACTTCTAAAAGATATATGCATCAATATAATTTCCCAGGTTATAGTGTTGGTGAAGCTAAAACTTCACGTGGACCTGGAAGAAGAGAAATTGGACATGGTGCTTTAGCTGAAAAAGCTTTAGTTCCAGTACTTCCATCTGTTGAAGAATTTCCATATTCAATAAGAGTTGTATCTGAAATTTTAAGCTCAAATGGATCAACTTCACAAGGAAGTATTTGTGCTTCAACACTTGCTTTAATGGATGCTGGTGTTCCTATTAAAAAGCCAGTTGCTGGTATTTCAACAGGTTTAATTACTGATGAAAATGATCCATCAAAATATGTAGTTATTACAGATATCCAAGGAATCGAAGATTTCTTTGGCGATATGGACTTTAAAGTTGGTGGAACTAGAGACGGAATTACAGCAATCCAAGTTGACATAAAAGTTGATGGTTTAAGCTATGATATAATTGCTGAAGCTTTTGATAGAACTTTAAAAGCTAGAACATATATATTAGATGAAATAATGGCTCCAGTAATTAGCGAGCCAAGACCAGAAATTTCAAAATATGCTCCAAAGATTATTTCAATGAAAATTGAAGTTGATAAAATTAAAGATGTTATTGGATCTGGTGGAAAAACTATTAATAAAATCATTGAAGAAACTGGAGTTAAAATCGATATTGAAGAAGATGGAACAGTTTATATTTATTCAGATGATATAAGTAAAGCTGTCAATGCTCAAGCAATGGTTGAAGACATAGTTCGTGAGATTGAAGTAGGTGGAATTTACACTGGTAAAGTTACAAAAATAAATGATAAATTAGGTGCTTTCATTAGTTTAGGTGCTGGAAAAGAAGGATTACTACATATTTCAAAAATTGCTAAAGAAAGAGTTGAAAGAGTAGAAGACTATATGAAAGTCGGAGATGAAGTTACAGTTAAATGTATTTCAATTGATGAACAAGGAAGAATTAATTTATCTAGAAAAGATTTATATGAAGCTGAATAAAATTTTGGAGGCTAAATTACAGTGAAATATTTGTATATTCTTCAGCAGGCTTTAGTATGGCTTATGATTGTATATTGGATATACAATATCATTATAGCTTTTTGTGCATTAATTAGACTTAAAGAAAAACCTTTAAAAGTCGATAAAAAGCACAAATTTATGATGATTATTCCTGCACATAATGAAGAAAAAGTTATAAAAAATTTAATAGAAAGTTTAAATAGTTTAGATTATCCTAAAGAATTATATGATGTTTTTGTTATAGAGGATAATTGTACTGATAAAACTGGTAAAATTGCTAAAAGCCTTGGTTGTAAAGTATATACTCGTAATGATCCTACTAAAAAAACTAAAGGTTATGCTTTAAACTGGTTTTTAGCTAAAGTTTTAGAAGAAAAACTAGATTATGATGCTTTTGCTGTAATTGATGCAGATAATGTTGTAGATAAAAATTTCTTAAATGCTATGAACCTAAAATTGTGTCAGGGCGAAACTGTTATTCAAGGATATAAAGATATTAAAAATCCTACAGATTCTTGGATTTCTAGTGGATATGCATTATTTTATTGGTTCCAACACAGATTTTATCATTTAGCTAGATATAAAGTTGGTCTTTCTCCATTAATGAATGGAACTGGGTTTGTAGTTAAATTTGACGTAATTAGAGATACAGGTTGGAATACAAAAACTTTAACAGAAGATGTTGAATTTTCTTTAATGAACATTGCAAATGGAAATAAACTTGGTTGGGCTACAGATGCTATAGTTTATGACGAGCAACCTACAAGTTTTAAAGAAAGTTGGAAACAACGTACTAGATGGACAAAAGGACACATTCAAATATTTAAATATTACACAAAGGACTTAGCCAAAGGTGTTGCTAAAAATAGAACAATGGCTAGTTTTGATGGCTTAGTTTATATTATGTGTGTACCTGTAATTGTAATTTCACTTTTATTAATTATAGTTAATTTTATTATGTGGGCTTTGCAAAAAATGACTCTTGGAAAAATGTTATTATCAGTCGTTTCAATGCTTGCTGCTGGTTATGCAGCCTTTGCTCTTTCAGGAGTTGTAATTCTTTTGATGGATAGAAGACCATTAAAAAGAATGTGGAAAGGAATTTTATTATATCCATTTTTCATGGCTTCTTGGTCAATCCTAAATTTTGTATGTTTATTTAAAAAAGATGTTAAATGGGAAAAAATCGAACACGTTAAAGATGTTACTATTGATGAAATGCCAGCTCACAACTCAAATGCAAAACGTAGATCAACAATAAAAAAAGAATCAAAATAAAAAATGGGAAATGGGGACTGTCCCCATTTCCCAAAATATTAAATTAAAGGAGGAAAGAGATGAAGGTTTTATTTAAAGGTGGAACTGTTATTGATTATGCTACAAAAACACAAGATGTTTTAGACGTTTTAGTTCAAGATGACAAAATTGTTAAAGTTGCTAAAGATATTACAGACTCAGCTGAAAAAACTATTGATTGTAATGGTTTATATATCATGCCTGGAATGATTGATATGCACTGCCATTTAAGAGAGCCAGGTGGAGAACATAAAGAAACTATAGAAACTGGATCAAGAAGCGCTGTTAAGGGTGGTTTTACTAGTATTTGTCCAATGCCAAATACAAAACCTACTCCTGATAGCGCTATTGTTTTGAAACAAATCTTGGATAGAGCTAAAGAAGTTAATCTTTGCAACATATATCCATTTTCAAGTGTCACAGTTGGAGAAAAAGGAGAAGAACTAGTTGACTTTAAATCTCAATTAGAAGCTGGAGCAATTGCTTTTTCAGATGATGGAATGCCAGTTGAAAATGCAGCAATGATAAGAAAAGCAATGATTGAAACAAATAAATTAGGAAGCTTTGTTTCAGAACACTGTGAAGAAAAAAGTGTTTCAAAAGGTGCAATAAATGCTGGTCCTGTTGCTGAGAAATTAGGAGTCGAAGGGGTTCTACCAGAAGCTGAAGAAATTATGGCTGCTCGTGATGTAACAATAGCTGAGACAAATAATCTTCATACTCACATTTGTCATATAAGTACAAAAACAAGTGTTGATATGATTCGTTCAGCAAAACAAAGAGGAGTTAAAGTTACTTGTGAAACTTGCCCACACTATTTTAGTTTTACAGTAGATGAGGTTTTAACTTCTGGAGTAAATGCTAAAATGAATCCTCCTTTAAGAGAAGAAAAAGATAGAAAAGCTATTATAGAAGGTTTAAAAGATGGAACAATAGATTGCTTGATTACAGATCATGCGCCACATGCAAAAGAAGAAAAAGCTAAAGGCTTAGCTACAGCTCCAAATGGAATCATAGGTTTCGAAACAGCTTTAGCTGCAGTTATTACAAATTTAGTAAAACCAGGATATGTTGATTATATGGACATGGTTAGATTTATGTCATATAGACCTGCTGAACTTTTAGGTTTAAAAACTCGTGGAGAAATTTCAACAGGAAAAATTGCTGATTTAACTATTTTTGATCCAAACGAAACCTACACTTATACAGAAGATATGATAGTTTCAAAATCAAAAAATACTCCATGGATTGGAAAAGAATTAACTGGAAAAGTTAAATATACAGTTGTTGGTGGAAGAGTTGTTTATTCAGAAAATTAGAAAGGTATAAAAATAATGATTGATAAATTAATTGAAAGAATTAAAGAGTTTGGGAATCCTACAGTTATGGGACTAGATCCTAGATATGAATTGATTCCAGATGAGATTAAAACTAAATATGATACTTCAAATGAAGGAATTTGTAAGGCTTACTTAGAATTTAATAAAGGCTTAATTGATAGTGTATCTGATATAATTCCAGCTGTTAAGCCTCAATCAGCTTTTTATGAAGCTCTAGGCTTAGAAGGAATGAAAGTTTTAAAAGAAACTTGTGAATATGCTAAATCAAAAGGAATGATTGTTATTTTAGATTCAAAAAGAGGTGACATTGGTTCAACTAGTAAAGCATATTCAAAAGCATATTTAGAAGATGGTGAATTTAAAGCAGACTTTTTAACTGTAAACCCATATTTAGGAACTGATGGAGTTCTTCCATTTATAGAAGATTGCGAAAAATTTGATAAAGGAATTTTCATTTTAGTTAAAACTTCAAATCCATCTTCATCAGAATTACAAGATTTAAAAATGGAAAATGGAAAAACAATTTATGAATTAGTCGGAGAATTAGTTGAAAAATGGGGAGAAAATCTTCGTGGAAAATATGGCTATTCTGATGTAGCAGCTGTTATTGGTGCAACTCAAAGGGTTCAACTAAAAGAACTAAGAGAAAAAATGCCACATACATTTTTCTTGATTCCAGGTTATGGAGCACAGCGGAGGAAAAGCAGAAGATATTGCTTTAGCTTTTGATGAAAATGGATTTGGTGGAATTGTTAATGCTTCTAGAAGTTTAATGTCTGCTTATAAATCAGAATTATGGGCTGGAAAAGATTATAAAGAAGCTACAAAATTAGAAGCAATTAGAATGAGAGACGAAATTATGAATGCGATAAAAAATAAATAAAGAGGAGGGAAAAATATGCCAATACAAGCGGATTGCCAAATTGTTGGAAAAGAAAAAATTGCTGATAAAATTTATAAATTTTCAGTTAAAACAAAAGAGATAGCTGAACTTGCTAAACCTGGAAATTTCTTGGAAATTAAGGTTTCTGATAGTTTAGAAACATTTTTAAGAAGACCAATTAGTATTTATAATATAGATAAAGAAAGCGGAGTTGTTGAATTTATTTTTCAAGTTAAAGGAAAAGGAACAGAGATTTTAGCTGAAAGAAAAGTTGGCGAGAACCTTAATATTTTAGGGCCTTTAGGAAATGGAACTTTTTCAGTTAAACCATATAAAAAAGTTGCAATAATCGGTGGAGGAATTGGAATTTATCCATTATATGAACTTGCTAAAAATCTAAAAGATTCAGAGGTTAACACTTATTTAGGTTTTAGAAACAAAGATTTAGTTACTTTAGAAGATGAATTTAGCGAAGTTTCTGATAAACTTGTAATTACAACAGATGATGGAAGTTATAAAGAAAAAGGCTTTGCAATTGATTTTATGAAAAAAGATTGCGAAAAAGAGAAGTTCGATAGAATTTATGCTTGTGGACCACTTCCAATGTTAAAAGCTGTTCAAGCTTTTGCAAAAGAAGCTGGAATTGTTGCTGAGATTTCTTTAGAAGAGAGAATGGGGTGTGGAATAGGAGCGTGCGTTGGATGCGCAGTCCTTACACAAGATTCTGAAGGCAACCAAAAATATAAATATGTATGTCAACACGGACCTGTCTTCAATTCAAAGGAAGTTATTATATAATAGTGTTCGCCTACCATGGTTTATTTTCTCAGTGTCGACGCTCGGACGGCTTACGCCTATTGGGTACCCTGCCCAATATCCTCGCTTTCTCATTCGAAAACAAACCATACTCTCGAACACATTCGTACCTTCCTCAATTTTTGTTATTTAATATTTTGAATAGTAAATGTTTTTGTTGAAAGGAGATATATATGAATACAGAGATAAATTTTGCAGGAATTAAGATGAAGAATCCAGTGACTGTCGCATCACGGCACTTTTGGTTATGGGAGAAATCATAAAGATTTTATAGATTTGAATAAGTTGGGTGCGATAATTACAAAAGGAACTTCTTTGAAACCAAAACAAGGAAATAAACCACCTAGAATTGCTGAAACATCTAGTGGAATGATGAATTGTATTGGATTAGAAAATCCTGGTTTAGAATATTTTGCAACAGTTGATTTACCATTTTTAAGACAATATGATACAAAAATAATTGTAAATTGCTTTGGTGGGGCTGAGCGGAACTATTGAAAATTATGTCGAAATTTGTAGACAATTAAATGATATGGATATTGATGGTGTTGAAATTAATTTAAGTTGCCCAAATGTTAAAGCAGGTTGTTTGGCTTATGGAACAACTTATGAAGGCGTAAAAGAGATTACATCACAATGTAGAAAAGTTTTGACAAGTAAACCTCTAATTGTTAAACTTACTCCAAATGTAACTGATATAACTCTTCCTGCAAAAGGCGCTGAAGATGCTGGAGCAGATGCAATTTCATTGATTAATACTTTGACTGCAATGAAAATAGATATTGAAACAAGAAAACCAATTTTAAGTATAAACACAGGTGGACTTTCAGGTCCTGCAATTAAACCAGTTGCAGTTAGAATGGTTTACCAAGCATCACATGCAGTAAAAATTCCAGTTATGGGACTTCGGTGGAATAATGACAGGTGAAGATGTTGTTGAATTTATGATGGCAGGAGCTACTTGCGTATCAGTGGGTTCAGCAAATTTAGTTGATCCAACAGCTTCAACTAGAATTATTTCAGAAGTTGAAGATTTTATGAAAAAACACAAAATTGATGATGTAAATTCAATCATAAATTCTGTTCAAATGAATTAATTGTAATAGAAATTTAATATAAAAAATATTGATAAAGCCTAATATTATAGATATAATAAGATTATATTATTATGACAAATGATAAAGGAGAAAAATATGGCAAGAGCTAATGATTTATTTGCAAACGTTGCTGTTGCTAATGAAGGAATAACCAGAAGAGATGTTAGAAATTTGTTTTTCTGGTATGACTTATTTAGCTGTGTTCTACCATTTCAGATAATTTTTATAATATCTTATATGGTAGGCTCAAAAAATTATTCATGTACAATGTGTGCAGTATTATTTGTATTTTTCATGGATGCAGTTTTGAAAAATTCTCTTGAAAGAGATGAAACAAATTTTACAAAGTTTAATAAATATATACCAGTAATAAAATTGTGGGCAATTCCTTTATTTGTTACCGGAATTGCATCTACAATAGTCTTACTTATAACAAGTTTAGGATTAATTTAATTTTACTTAAGATGAGGTAGCTGGTAACTACCTCATTTTTCAGGAGGTTTAACATGGGAATAGCAATATTCGTAGTAGTACTAATTATTGTTATAGCTATTATTTTAGACTATAACTCAATTAAAAGCTTACAAAATAAAGTAAAACAATCTAGAAGTGGAATTGATGTAGCTTTAACAAAAAGATTTGATTTAATTCCAAATTTAGTTGAATGTGTTAAAGGATATTGTGAACACGAAGAAAAAGTTCTAGAAGAAGTTACAAAAGCTAGAACAGAATATCTTTCTAACAAAAATCTAAAAGCAGGTGAAGATGCTGATAATAAATGTAGTGATGTTTTACTTTTAGCTGAGAAATATCCAGCTTTAAAAGCTAGTAGCCAATTCTTAGAATTACAAGCACAACTTGAAAGAACAGAAAGTGGATTATCAGCTGCTAGACGTCTATATAATAGTGACGTAACTGTATATAATACTAAAGTTCAAAGTTTTCCATCAAGTATTTTAGCAAACTTAATGGGTGCAAAAGCTGAAGTATTCTTTGAAGCTGAAGAACAAGCTAAAAAGAATGTAAAAGTACAAATTTAAGAGGAATTTGAGTCATGAAACAAAGGAATTTTAAAGAAATTTATGATAAAATTTACCAAAATTGTGGTGAAATTGTAGAAAAAAAGAGAAAAGAAGCTCTTAAGAAAACAATTTTAGGATTCTTAGTAACTGGTGCTATTTGGGCATTAGTTATTGTAGCAGGAATAAGCAGATTTGCAGTTTTATTTATACTTATATTCCTTGCAACTGCTATATTTTTAATAATTTATATTGCAAAAATAACTAAAGAATATAAACGTTATTTTAAGGAAAATGTTATAAATGAAATTGTTAAACAAAGTAACCCATCATTTAAATATAATGCTAATATTGGAATTTCTTCTACAGACTATGCTAGAGGTGAATTTGATAGAGGTTGGGACACCTATTCTTCAGAAGATGAAATTGATGGTACTTTAGAAGATGGATCGCTTTTAAAAATGTCACAAGTTCATACACAAGAAAGACATGAATCTGTTGATTCCCAAGGACATACTCAAACAACTTATGTAACAACATTTTTGGGCTTATATGGAATGATTAAATTAAAAACTCCTACAAGAGCTCAATTTGCTATTTTAAATAATTCTGCATTTTCAAAATTTAATAAAAATAGAATTGAAATGGAATCAGCTGAATTTGAAAAATATTATGACGTTTTTTCAGGTTCTAGAGATAATGGAATAAGACAAAATGCTATGGAAATCCTAACACCAGAAGCAATTGAAGAGTTAGTTAAAATTAGAAATATTTTTAAAACAATCTTAAATATCAAAGTCGATAGAGATATGATTTACTTTAGAATTGATGTTGGAGATATTTTTGAACCACCAACATTTAAAAGTAGTGTTAACTACAATATGCTAGAAAAATATTTCTTAATAATAGATGTTCCTAGAATGATTTATGAATTATTGATTGATAATATTATCATAATGTATGGAAATCAAGAAGACAGAGAAAAGAGAAATTTAGCAAATAAAAATGAAGTTTAAAAAAATAATAAAAATCATATTTTAAAGAAATAATAAGACTATAAACTTTTGAAAGGAGTTTAAAGTCTATTATGAAAGATGATAAAAAATATGAAAATGAGAAAAATATAGGAGAATTTGTTCCAACTTATTTTGGGTGGATTTCACTTGATGATCAAAAGAAGAGAGCAGAAGAGTTAAATAAGAAAACAAAATAAAACTGTTGACAACAAGATTATTATGTGCTATCATTAACATAATATTTTAAAAGCGATGAAGAAGAGGAGTAAGTTTAAAACTGTTAGAAAGAGAAAAGAAGTAGTCTGCTGAGAGCTTCTTATAATAAGATAAACTGAAGGTAGCTTTGGAGCTGGTAAACCGAAAATAACTTTAAGTTTACCCGAATAACTTGCGTTAAAAGTTTTGAGATATTTTAAATTTTAAAAATTTAAAATAATTAAGGTGGTACCGCGTTATACTTCGCCCTTAGATGGCGAAGTTTTTGTTTTTTATTTGTAAGGAGGGAATTTTATGAAAAAAGAGAAAATGCAAGACAAATATTTTCCAAAAGAATTTGAAGAAAAATTATACAAAGAGTGGGAAAATAAAGGTTATTTTAGACCTTCAATGGATAAGACTAAAGAAGCTTATTGTGTAATGATGCCTCCTCCAAACGTCACAGGAAAACTACATATGGGTCATGCTTTAGATGACACAATTCAAGATATTTTAATTAGATATAAAAGAATGAATGGTTTTAATACTTTATGGCTTCCTGGAACAGATCATGCTGCAATTTCAACTGAAATGAAAGTTGTTCAAAAGCTTAAAGAAGAAGGAAAAATTAAACAAGATTTAGGAAGAGAAAAATTCCTAGAAGAAGCTTGGGATTGGACACATAAATATGGTGGAATCATTCAAGAACAACAAAGAAAATTAGGTTGTTCATGTGATTGGGAAAGAACTAGATTTACTTTAGATGACGGAATGAGTGACGCAGTTTTAGAGCAATTTATCAGACTTTATAATAAAGGTTTAATTTATAAAGGAAAGAGAATGGTAAACTGGTGTCCAAGCTGTAATACATCAATTTCAGATGCAGAAGTTGAATATAAAGAAGAACCATCACATTTATGGCATATTCGTTATAAAATTACTGGAACTGAAAATGAGTATATAGAAGTTGCTACAACTAGACCTGAAACAATGCTTGGAGATACTGCTGTAGCTGTTCACCCAGATGATAAAAGATATAAAAATTTAGTTGGAAAAACTTGTATTTTACCAATTATGAATAAAGAAATTCCAATTATTGCAGATGATTTCGTTGAGATGGACTTTGGCTCAGGTGCTGTTAAAATTACACCTTGTCATGATCCAAATGATTATGCCTGTGGTTTAAGACATAATCTAGAAATGGTTGAAGTTTTTGATGAAAACTTTAAAATGGGTAATTTAGTTCCAGAACTTAAAGGAATGGACTTATTAGAAGCCAGAAAAGAAATAGTTAAAAAGCTTGAAAAATTAGGAAATTTAGTTGAAACAGAAGATTATACACATAATGTTGCAAAATGTGAAAGATGTAAAACAACTATCGAGCCAAAAGTTTCTACACAATGGTTCGTTTCAATGAAAGATTTAGGAAAGAGAGCTGCAGATAGTGTTAGAGCTGATAAAGTTAGATTTGTTCCAAAAAGATATGAGAAACAATATTTTAATTGGTTAGATAATATTCAAGATTGGTGTATTTCCCGTCAATTATGGTGGGGCCATAGAATACCAGCTTATTATTGTAAAGACTGTGGCGAAATTCATGTTGCAAAAACTTGCCCAGATAAATGTAAGAAATGTGGTTCTAAAAATCTAGAACAAGATCCAGATACACTAGATACATGGTTTAGTTCTGCTTTATGGCCATTCTCAACTTTAGGTTGGCCAAACACTGAAAACGAAGATTATAAAACATTTTATCCTACATCAACATTAGTTACAGGTTTTGATATTATAACATTCTGGATATCTAGAATGATGTCACAAGGCCTAGAGCTAACAGATACTGAACCATTTAAAGATGTTTTAATACATGGAATTGTTAGAGATAGCCAAGGAAGAAAAATGTCAAAGACTCTTGGAAATGGAATTGATCCATTAGATGTTATTGAAAAATATGGTGCAGACGCATTAAGATTTTCAGTAATTTCAGGAACTACAATGGGTAATGACATTAGATTTATGCCAGAAAAATTAGATCAAGCTTCAAACTTTGCTAATAAAATTTGGAATGCAGCAAAATTTGTTTCATCTAATTTGGCTGATGAACAAAAGGTTAGAGATTTTTGCCATGAAGCTTTTGAGAAAAACAAAGCTTATGATCCAAAAATGTTCAAATTAGAAGATAAATGGATTTTAAATAAATTAGATAAATTAGTTGTTGAAGTTAGCAAAAATATTGATAATTACGACATTGGAATTGCTTTAGACAAGATTTATAACTTTATTTGGAATGAATTCTGTGATTGGTATATCGAGATGGTAAAATCTAGAATTTATAGTGATGATGAAGCTACAAAAGTTCAAGTTTCAGATGTTTTAAGTCATGTTTTAGCTTCTTCATTAAAATTATTACATCCATTTATGCCATTTATAACAGCTGAGATTTACCCACATTTAATAGTTTTTGGAACAGAAGATTTAATTGCTGCTAAATGGCCTGATATAAGAGAAAAATTTGTATTTGATAAAGAAGAAAACTTAGTTGAAAAATTGAAAAAATTAATTGTTGAAATTAGAAATGTTAGAGCAAAAATGAATGTTCACCCTTCTAAAAAAGCAAAATTAATTTTAGTTACAGACAGCGATTTTGAAGAATTGGAAGAATCAAAATCATTCTTAGAAAAACTTGGATTTAGTGATGAAATCGTAATTCAAAAAGATGAGAAGAATATTCCAGAAAACGCAGTTTCAATCGTTGTTGACAATATTAAGGCATTTATTCCTTTTGATGAATTAGTTGATATAAAAGAAGAAATAGCTAGACTAGAAAATGAAAAAGCAAGACTAGTTTCAGAAGTTGAAAGAGGAGAAAAAATGCTATCAAATCCAGGATTTGTTAATAAAGCTCCTGAGAAAAAAGTCTTAGAAGAAAAAGAAAAATTAAACAATTACAAGCAAATGCTTGAAAGTGTAGAAGAAAGACTAAACGGTTTGAAAAAATAGAAAGTTTATTATTTATGAGTGAAAATGAATTGGAAGAAGAATTAGTGAAGATTCATGGTTTACTTTGTAAAATAGCACTTTTTAAATTAAAAAACAAAAATGATGCTGAAGATGCAGTTGCAGAAACAGAATATTTAGCTTTCAAAAATATAGATAAATTAAAAGATAAAGAAAAATTTAAATATTGGATTTTATCAATTTTAAATAGAGAATGTATTAAGTTTTATAAAAGATCTGAAGATGATGACTTATTAATAGAAAAGATAAAACCTTTTACTAGTGAAGAATATGAAGATTATTCATTAGAAAAACTAGAAAGCAAAGAAAATTTTGAAGATTTGATAAAAGATTTAACTGAAGAGGAGAAAGAAGTTATTAGACCTTATGTTTTATCTGAATCTACTATTAGTAAGATTTCAAATGACCTTGATGAAAATTTAAATACTGTAAAAAGTAGATTTAGAAGAGCTAAAGAAAAGTTAAAAACAAATAAAAAGTTAAATAAGTTTATCCCAATAATTTTGATTTTGATTATCTTTTCTTCTGGAATTGCAATTGCAGGAACAATTATTACTAATAAAATTAGAGAAAATAGAAACTATGAAGTTCACTATAATTCTGAACAAATTGAAAATGTAGAATATAATATAGAAAATAATGAACTTACATTAAAAATTGATTTTTGTGAAAGCAAAATAAATAAAAACGATTTTGAACCATATTTGAATGATAAATTTATTTATCTAACAAATATAAATGAAAACAAAAAAGTAATATATCCTACAGAAGCTAATTGGTTGCAAGATGATATTTTTGAAATTAAGTTCAATTGCAATAAGATAAAATTAGCTGAGGAGGCATCTGTACATATACTGACGTCTAAAGGAGAGAGTGTTACAATTTTGTTAAAAAATTAAAAATTTGCACCCAAAAGTGACTAAAAAATCCTCTTAATTTATAGGAGGATTTTTTATATGGAACGTAAAATTATAAATGAACTAAGAAATGCAGGATTTAAACCAAGTTATAAAGGCTTTAGATATCTTAAAGAAATTATATTGTTTATAATTGAAGAAAATAATTATTATGATTTTACTTTAAAAGAGTGTTATGCTCATCTTGGTAGGGTACATAAAGTTAAGAGATCTGCTATTAAAGGTGATGTTAATTACACATTAGGAATATTACTTTCTAATGAATATAGTAAAAGCAAGTTAATTAATTATCTTGACTTAGATCCAACTGATATGAGCTTAAGAAAGATATTACAAATTATAATATCAAATTTAGTTTTAAATTAATTGGAGGAAGTTATGAATAAATTTATGAAAATTTTGATCTTAATAATTGCTTTAATTTCAATAGTTTTGATAAGTTTATTTGTAGCAAAATTCAATAAAATTAACGAAATAATTAATCTAATGAAAATAAATTCAGAGATTGACAATTATTACTTTGAAAATAGTGACATGATTATTAAAAGATATAAAGACATAGTTTATATTATTCCTGGTTCACATTTAGATTTTTATTATTACTATAATTTTAAACTTGGAAAAGTCTATATAATTGATGAAGATAATAAAACTTATTACGAAGAAGAGATAGAAAACTCTGATAAAAGTGTTTTAGAATTTCCGCTTTATTCATATTTAACAAAAGATTTTTCTCTTAAAAATGAATTTAAGTTAGTTTTTAAATGGAAAATAAAAGATTTTGATAATGACAAATATGAGATAACCGCTGAAAATAGCGATAAAATAGTATTTGACAGAAATACAGGCTTTATCTTAAGTGTTAATGGCGTAGAATATGGAAATATTTTAATAGATAAAATAGATGAATCAGATATTCCTGATATCAATACATATACTGTTTTAGAACGATTGGCGCTCATACGTTTGGGGACATTTTTAAACTTTTCTTTTGAATCAAGAGTTTTGTGATATAATTATTTATATTCTTATTGTTTTGGGAGCAAACATAAGGAGATGTCTATATGAAAAAAATATTATCAATCATCATGAGTCTTTTACTTTTAGCAACTACTATGACCGGAACAGCCACTGTAGCCTTTGCGGCCGAGCCCGAAGATAATCAGTGGGAAGTAACTACTGATGGGCTTGAGCTTGTGTCTGTGGAAAATGTTGACGGCGAGTTCAGCCTTATGGCAAAGGGACCTATTCTTGTCGACAGCCCAACAGGGACAATGGCAGGCCAAGCAGGGCAAGTTGTAACAAGTGGGGCAACATTTGTTATAAGAGTTCCTGAAGATACCACACTAAATCGGTTGTATTGTATAGCCAGAAACGAAAACGGTATTATTTCAACCATTTATATAGGAGGTACTTCTGGTACTACATATATTGCTAGAAGCACAGGACAATGGTATAGAGTAAGTGATGAAAACTTAGGAATCCCTGGTGGAACCACGCTTGCTTTAACAGTTTCCGTTTTAGATCAAAATAATCCATATAATATCGTGATTGTTGGTCGTAAGTAAAGAAATCTTTAAAATTTAAATTGTAACAATTAAACTAATTTTAGCTCCCAAGACAAGGGAATATGTTCCCTTTGGAGCCTGGGGTAAAACCCAGGCTCCTGCTATTGAGTTTTTAAAAGAGGAAAATTATGAAGAAAAAGATTGTATTTATTTTAACTTTAATTTTATTATTAGTAATTGTTGTTTTATCAATTTTATTCTTTATAAAATTTTATAAAGTAAATAAAATAATTGATTTAATGAAAATTAATTTAAATAAGCAAAATTATAGTTATTTTGAAAAAGATTTTAATGAGAATGTTAATATTGTTTTTATAAACCATATTGAAAATATTACAACATATGAAAATCAAATATCAATTCAAAAAAATTTAGATTATTATAATTTTAATAGTAAAATGGTTTATCATATTAATAATATCTCAAAAACATATATCATAAGAAAAATTTCAGATTCAGATAATAGATATTTAGAATTTCCTTTTTACAACTATCTAACTTTAGACTTTTCATTTAAGAATAAATTAAAACTAGTATTTGACTGGAAAATAAAAGATACTAAAAATAATTGTTATGAAATAACAACTAAAGATAATTATAAAATAACTTTTGATAAGAATAATGGTTTAGTTTTAAGGGTGAAAAGCTTAGAAGAGGGCGATAAATTTGAAGAAGGTATCGAAGATTTTAAAGAAAATAGTGTAACAGAAGAAGATGTTAAATTACCTGATTTAACTGAATATACTCAAATAAAATAACTTGATATTTTAAAAGCAAAATTATATGCTAAAACTATTAGATATTATGTTTCCTGAAAAGTGCTTATATTGCCAAAAACAAGGAAAATATATTTGTGACGAATGTTATAAAAAATTAAATTTTAAATGTACTTTTCAAAAAACACTTGGAAGATATTTTGATTATTTAATTTTTAGTTCTTTTTATACTGGTAATTTAAAAAGACAAATCCATAATTTCAAATTTCACGAAAAATCTTATTTATATAAATATTTTATAGAGCTTAGTTTAAAAGATGAAAGACTTATAAAATTTTTAGAGAAATTTGATTTTATAACATATATTCCAATGAGTAAAAATAAAGAATTAAAAAGAGGTTATAATCAATCAAAACTTCTAGCAGATGAGCTTGGAAAAAATCTTAATAAAACTGTTGTAAAAACTTTAGAAAAAGAAGAAAATATAAAAGTCCAAAGTTCTTTAAATGAAAAGGAAAGAGAAGAAAATGCAAAACATGCTTTTAAGATTTCAGAAAACTTGAAATTAACTGGTAAAAATATAATTTTAGTTGATGATATTTTTACAACAGGTTCTACCGCAAATTCAGCTTCAAAAATTTTAAAAGAAAATAATTGTAATGAGATTTGTGTTTTCACAATAGCAAAAACAAAATTTAATAGATTTGATTTTTAAATGACTGTGACTAGAATCACAGTTATTTTTGCTTTAAAAACTATTTTTTACAATTGTTACAAATTTGAAATTTTATTGTAATTTTATATTGATAATTTTTATAAAATCATATATAATGTACAACATATTAGAAGGTTTTTAAAAACAAAAAATTCCATTGAAAAAGATGGCGAAAAACCTATAATTTTAAAGGAGGAAATATGTTAGAGCTTGAAGAAAACTTGAGAGCTTTAAAAGAATTACTTGAAAAATTAAATAGTTTAGAAGAAGCTTTAAACATTTCTGATTTAAAAAAAGAGTTAGAAGATTTGCGTGAAATCTCTTCAAAAGAAGGCTTTTGGGAAGATAAAGAAAAATCTAATGAAGTTTTTTCAAAAATTAAAAAGATAGAAAGAAAGATTGAAAGCTTTGATTCTATTAAAAATAATTTAAAAAGTTTGTTAGATATGAATAACTTGCTACAAGTTGAATTTGATGAAGATTTAGGAAAAGATTTAATTAATCAAACAGATTCTTTAAGCAAAAAAATTGAAAATTTAGAACTTGAAACATTATTATCTGGAAAATATGATTCAAATAATGCAATTTTAACACTTCACCCAGGTGCTGGGGGAACAGAATCACAAGATTGGGTTCAAATGTTATATAGAATGTATACTAAATGGGCAAATTCAAACGGATTTTCAGTTAAAGAACTCGACTATTTAGAAGGTGATGAAGCTGGAATAAAAAGTGTTACATTTGAAGTTTCTGGAGAAAACGCTTATGGCTATTTAAAGAGTGAAATGGGAGTTCATAGATTAGTTAGAATTTCTCCATTTGATAGTGGAGGAAGAAGACATACTTCTTTTGCTTCTGTTGAAGTTTTACCAGAGATTACAGATGATGTTGAAATTAATATTAATCCAGATGATTTGAGAATTGATACATATAGAGCCTCTCGGAGCTGGTGGCCAACATATTAATAAAACAGATTCAGCTGTTAGAATAACACATATTCCAACAGGTGTTGTTGTTTCGTGCCAATCAGAACGTTCACAAACAATGAATAAAGAAACTGCTATGAGAATGTTAAAATCAAGATTATTAGATTTAAAAGAAAAAGAAAATAAAGAGAAAATAGAAGATTTAAAAGGTGTCCAAAAAGATATAGCTTGGCGGAAGTCAAATTCGTTCATATGTTTTTTGTCCATATACTCTTGTTAAAGATCATAGAACAAATTATGAAACAGGAAATGTTGAGGCAGTTATGAACGGAGATTTAAATGGATTTATGGAAAGCTATTTAAAACAAAATACAAAAAATAGATAATTACGGAGGAAAAAATTGAGAAGACAAACAAGATTAGATAGAGAAGCTAGACGTAGTAAAAGTTCAACAAAAGTATCTACAAATCATTCGATATTTAAAAGATTTTTGATTTTTATATTATGGGTAGGAATAATTTGTTGTTTTTCAGGATTATTCCTATTATATGGTCCATATAGTGGTTTTAGAGATTGGTACATTTCTACTGCGATGGGAACAATGAGACATCAATATTTAGCTGAGATGTTTTATGATAAAGAAACAGTTGATGATTGTTTATCTAGAAATAAAATAATTGAAGTTAGTGGAACTACAGATGCTTCAAAAGTTGAGTTTACAGTAGATGATAATAAAGTTCCATTTGCTAATGAATATGAAGAAGCGGTTTTAAAAAGAAGTGATAAAAATAATGATTATAAAATAATTCCAATTAAAGAAGATAAATTTACAGGTTATTTAACAGTTATATATGATCCATCTAGAGTTAAATTAGTTACAACTTCAAAGCTTGGAGTTTCAGGAGAATATCTATCTGAGATTTCTAAAAAACATGATAGTTTAGTTGCTATAAATGCTGGTGGCTTTGAAGACGAAGGTGGAGAAGGTACAGGCTCTACAGGAATCGGAACTATAATTTCTAAAGGAAAAGTCGTTTCAGAATTGCCTTACAATCAAAATATTGGAGGACTAATTGGCTTTAACTCAGAAAATGTTTTAGTTCTTGATTCAAAATTAAATAAAGAGGGAATCCGTGATGGAGTTACATTTTATCCATTCTTTATATTAAACGGTGAAGTTTCAAAAACTCTTGGAAATGGCGGAGCGGGTAGAGCTCCTAGAACTGCTATTGGCCAAAGAGCTGACGGAAAAGTTTTATTTTTAGTCATAGACGGAAGTAGAACTTTAGGTAGAGGTGCTACTTATCAAGATGAAATAAAAATTCTTCAAAGATATGGAGCTATAAATGCTGCTAACTTGGATGGTGGAACTTCAACTTGTATGACAGTTGGAGATAGGCTAGTTAATAACCCAACATCTAAAGATGGCGATGGTCGTTCAAGACTTATAGTTAGTGCTTTTATACTAACTAAAGATGATTCAGATGATGGAGATCACACAGTTGTAGATAATAAATTAAACTAATCGAGGTTTTAATTTTATGAAAAAAATAAAAAATAGTTTTTTACTAATTTTTATAATTTTATTAGCAATTGTCTTAGCAATTATTATTGCTAGTTTTATAGCATTTTATATCACATTTGAAAATGGCGGAAAAATAGCAAGTGGTGTTTTTATTAAAGGTGTAAATGTTTCTCGGAATGACTAAAAAAGAAGCAAAAGCAGCTGTCCAGAAATATTTAGATGAAAATACATCAGACCATCTTACATTTTCATTTAAGAACTATCAGTTTGATGCTGAAGTTGAACAATTTGAAGCAAAGTTTGATATAGATTCTGCAGTAGAAGAGGCATATCAACTTGCTAGAAATAAAAATGTTATTGGAAATGTAAAAGATTATGTTTCACTTTTAATGCATACGATAGATATTGAGCCATCTTTTGTTTATAATGATAATGCTTTAAATGATTATATAGATTTTCTTGAAGTTTCACTTCCAGAGCAAGTTGAACAGCCAGGATATTATGTTGAAGATGATGAGTTAGTTATAACTACTGGTTCAAACGGTGTTGGAATTGAAAGAGATGATTTAAAAGAGATTTTGCTTTCATCACTTCAAGATGTTACTTATAAATCACAGGTTTTTGTTATTCCAACATTCACCACATATCCTGAAAGTCTAGATGTTGGGCTTATTCGTGAAGAACTTTATAAACCAATGGTTAATGCTAGTTACACAACAAATCCATATTCATTTGTTGTTGAAGAAACAGGTGTAGATTTTTCAGTTGATGAAGTAATGAATACGATTGCCGGAGTTGGAACAAACGAAGAATATAGATTTGACTTGATTTATACAGAACCTGAAGTTAAAGTTTCTGATTTTGGAATGGACGCATTTCCTGATTTGTTAGCTACATATAGAACAGCATATGTTAATAATGCTGACAGAACTACAAATCTTAGAATTGCTGCTTCAAAAATGAATGGAACAGTTATTGTTCCTGGTGGCACATTTTCATTTAACTCAGTAGTTGGACCAAGAACTAAATCTCGTGGATATAAAGATGCTGCGATTTATTCTGATGGAACTGTTGTAAATGATACTGGTGGTGGAATTTGTCAAGTTGTAACAACTCTATATAATGCTGCAATTAAAGCTAATATGGATATTACAGAAAGAAGAAACCATTCATTTTTGCCAAGTTACGCTGAACCTGGTTATGATGCTACTGTTGTTTATGGAAGTCAAGATTTTAAATTCAAAAACTCTAGAGATTATCCAGTAAAAATAGTTGCTAGTGTTCAAGGTGGATATTGCACAGTTTCAATTTATGGTTTAAAAACAGATAATGAAGTTGATGTTTCTATTGAAACAAATATTATAAAAACAATGAAGAAAAAGACTTCTGGTGGATCAACAGGCTATGTTGTAGATTCATTTAGAGTTGTTAGACAAAATGGAGTTGTAATTTCTAGAGAAAAAATTTCTCGTGATACTTATTCTGCTCACTAAGAAAGGATGTTAATTTTGAGAATACGAAGAAAGAAATGGGCTGAAAAAGAATTAAAAGAAGCAAAATTTTATATAAATAATCCAGAAATTGGATATAGAAATACTTGGAGAGAAAGATTTAAAAATCCTGAAAATCCGCTTCACATTGAGATTGGATGTGGTAAAGGAATTTTTATTTCAACTCTAGCTAAAGCTAATCCAAATATTAATTATATTGCAATAGATATGATTGAAGCAATGCTTGGAGTTTCAAAAAGAAATATTGAACAAAGCTACAAAGATGAAGAAGTTTCAAATTTATTTTTGATAAGAGCTAATGCAGAAAGAATTTTAGATGTTTTTGGAGAAGAAGATAAAGTAAATCGAATTTACATAAATTTTTGCAATCCATGGCCTCGAAAGAAGCACAAAAAGAGAAGATTAACACATATAAGACAACTCGAAAATTATAAAAAATTTTTAGCAGAAAATAGTGAAATCTATTTTAAAACAGATAATGATGAACTTTTTGAAGAAAGCTTAGAATACTTTAAAGATGCCGGTTTCAAAGAAATCAAAAAGACTTATGACCTTCACAACGAAGTAATTTTTGATAATATTGAAACTGAGCATGAAAAGATGTTTTCAGAGCAAGGTATAAAAATTAAAGCAGGAATCTTCCAACTTTAAGTTTTATTTAAGCTATATAATATATATTAAATCTATAATAATTTACGGGAGGGAAAGACTTTGATAGAAGTTAGAAATGTTAGCAAAAAATACGGAGACACTTATGCCGTCAGAAACATCAGCTTTGATGTCCAAGATGGCGAAATTGTAGGTTTTCTTGGTCGTAATGGTGCTGGAAAAACAACTACAATGAATATGATCACAGGTTTTATTGAACCAACAATTGGACAAATAATTGTAAATGGAATTGATGTTGATTCAAAACCAAAAAAAGTTAAAAAACTTATTGGATATATGCCAGAAGGAACACCACTTTATACTGATTTGACTGTTAAAGAGTTTATTTCATATATGGCTGATTTAAAATGCATTCCACATAAAGAAAAGAAAGAAGCTGTTGAAAAAGCCATTATGGAAACAGGTCTTGATAAAGTTAGAAATAGATTAACTCGTAATCTATCTAGAGGTTTTAAACAAAGAGTAAGTCTTGCTGGTGCTTTGGTTGGAGATCCTGAGATTTTAATTTTAGACGAACCAACTGTAGGTCTAGATCCAAAACAAGTTAAAGAGATCAGAGAACTTATAAAATCATTTAGAAAAGAACATACAGTTATTTTAAGCTCACATATTTTAACTGAAGTTAGTCAAATTTGCGAGAAAGTTATAATAATTGATAAAGGCGAAATAATTGCTGTTGATACACCTGAGAATTTAGAGAAAAGTGTTGAAACTAAACAAGTTTATATCGTTACTATTGAAGATACAGAAAATAAATTCGAAGATGTTTTCAAATCAGATGAGCAAATTAAGAGTATAGAAAAAATTAAAGAAAACGAAGATAATACTTATGTTTATCAAGTTGAATTAAAAGAGAATTTATCAGATGATAAAGAATTTAGAAAGAACTTTGCTATAAAATGCGCTGAAAATAATATCTTAAATCTTGGAATTAATAAAGAAGAAGCAAGCTTAGAAGATGCGTTCATTAAGATAATTGAAGATAGACAAGAGCTTTCAAATGATGAAATAAACGAAATTCAATATCAAAGAGAGCTTGATGATTTAAGACAAGCAAAACAAGAGAAAAAAGAAAGAAAAGAATTTGTTAAAGAAAAAAGACAAGAATTAAAAGAACAGAAAAAAGCTGAAAAGCTAGAGAAAAAAGAAAAATCTGAAACAGATTCAAAAGAAGATGAAGATGACGATAAAAATGAAGACAGCAAAGGAGGAGAAGAATAATGCTTGCGGTTATTAAAAAAGAGTTAAAAAGTTATTTATTATCTCCAATAGGATATATATTTATTGGATTATTCTTATTAATGTTTAGTATATTATTCTATAATTCAATTTTTTCTAGTGGAGTAGCATATTTTGAATACGCATTTTATGATGCATCAACAATAATGACATTCTTAATTCCAGTTTTAACAATGAGAATGTTTTCAGAAGAAAGAAAAAACGGAACAGAACAATTATTACTTACTTCACCAAGAAGTTTATTTTCAGTTGTTATGGGAAAATTTTTAGCAGCTATGATAGTTGTTTTAGTAACAATTTTAGGAACATTTATACATTTCTTAATTTTACAACATTTTGGTGCACCAGATATTAGAGTTGCCCTTTGCACAATGTTAGGATTTTTCTTACTTTGTGCTGCATATGTTTCTTTTGGAATGTTTGCATCAAGTATTACAGAAAATCAAATAGTTGCTTCTGTTTTAACAATTGGTGTATTTATTTTAATGTGGTTTTTACCAGGAGTTTCACAAAACTTCTACAATTTATCATTAATGTATATGTTTGATCACTTCCCAGAAGGTGTTATTGCATTAAATGAAGTTGTTAGATTTGTGTCATTTGCTGTATTATTTATTCTTCTTACTGTTATAGTATTACAAAGAAGAAAGAGCGTTAAATAGGAGGGAGAATAAAATGAGTAAAAATAAAAAAGAGAAAAAAGTTAAAGAGGTTGAAGAAAAAATCAAAAAAGAAGAAGCTTTAGAAAAAGTTGAAACTGAAACAGAAGAAACTGACGAAACTAAGAAAGCTAGCTTTGGTGAAAGACTATCTTTAAAATTTAGAAAAAAATTAATTGCTAGTAAATTCCGTACATTAGTATTAGTAGTTTTATTAGTTGCTTTAATTGTAGGAATTAATATATGGGCTGATAGCAAGAATTTAGCTCAAATTGATGTTACTAAAAATAAATTATATTCTTTAACAAATACTTCAAAAGATCAACTTAAAAATTTAGATAAAGAGATTATGATTTATGTTTATGGTTATCAAAAAACAGATGATTATGTTCAATTTTTACAACAATATAATGCACTTAATAAAAATATAAAAAATGAGATAATCACAGAAAGTAATAATTATGAACTTGTTTCAAAATATGGTTTAGGAACTTATAAAGCTTTAATTGTTACTTGTGGAGATAAAGATAAAATAATTTATCCAGAACTTGAATTTTATACTTCAGATGAAGCTACAGGAGATAGTTTAAATGTTGCTGAAGAAACTATTACAAATGCTATTTTAAAAGTTTCAACAGATGATCCAGTTAAAGTTTATTTTGCTACTGGAAGTGGAGAATATGGAAAAGATAATGTATCTACATTAACTAGCTTTTTGGAATATCAAGTTTATGAAGCAGAAGATTTAAATCTTTCTACAGTTACTGAAATTCCAGCTGATTGCGATATTTTATCAATTTTATCACCTGAACAAGATATTACAGCAGAACAAGCTGAAATCATCAAAAATTATGTTAACAACGGTGGAAATTTACTTGTTTGTGCATTAACACCAAATGATGGAGAATTTACAAATTTACAAAGCGTTTTGAACTTATATGGAGTTACAATAAATAAAGGACTTTTATATGAAAATGATACTAGCAGATATCTAGCTTCAAGAGATGTTCCAAATTTAAATTATATTTTAGTACCACAATATTCTTCATATAATCCTATAACTTCAAAATTTGAAAGTGGTAGAAGTGAACAAAATATTATAATGCCTTGGTCACAATCTATAACAATAAATGAAGTTACTGAAGAAAACGTTACTATTGATTCATCTGATATTGTAATGACATCTGCAAATTGCTATAATTTAACTAATTATGAAACAGGTATAACTAGCCAAAGTTTAGATGGATTAGAAAAAACTCAGTATACTATTGGTTCTGAAATTACTAGAACAATGACAAACGGAGAAAATAAAGTAGAATCAAAACTTGTAGTTTATGCAAATACAACATTTTTTGCTGATTCATATCAAAATTCATTAGTACAAATTCCTGTTATGCAAAATTCTGGAAATATTAACTTGATTTTAAATACTTTTGCAGAATTAGGTGAAGAAGAAAATCTATTAACTATTAGAAAAGCTGAAAATATATTAGAATTTCAAAATACTGAAACAGAGGATAGAGTTGTTAAATTAATTATATTTGGAATTCCAGTTTTAATAATAATTATAGGAATTGTTATTTGGAACTATCGTAGAAAGAAAAGATAAGTAAAAGGGGGATGTTATATGTTATCAGGGGTTGAGGTTTTATGCCACAGTAGTATTAGAATTGATAAGCATCTAGTAATGTATTTTGATCCATATAAAATAAGTGAAGAAGTACATGATGCTGATATCATTTTTTGCACACATACACACTCAGATCATTTTTCAGAAGAAGATATTTTAAAAGTAAAAAATGATAGAACAATTTTTATTGGTACAGAAGATAGCTATGTTAAAGTTATGAAGCTTGGATTTGCAGAAGAAAAAATAAAAATTGTTGAGCCAGGAAATATTTATGAACTTTTGGGTATAAAATTTGAAACAATTCCAGCATATAATATAGAAAAACAGTATCATCCAAAAGAAAATGGTTGGGTTGGATATAATGTAGAAATTGACGGAATTCACTATTATATAGCAGGTGATACTGATTTAACTCCAGAAACAAAGTCTGTTTCATGTGATGTTGCACTTCTTCCAATAGGTGGTAGATTTACGATGAATGCAAAAGAAGCTGCTTCACTTGTAAATACTATTGAACCGCAGATTGCAATTCCAACTCATTATGGTGATATAATTGGAACACATGATGATGCAGAACTTTTTAAAAAATTAGTAAAAGAAGATATAGAAGTTAAATTATATTTTTAAAAAATAAAATAGATTTCCTTTGAAATTTTAAGCCAAAGGAAATTTATTTTTTTCTAAAAAATGCTACACAAAAAAAATATTTAATGATATAATACTTTTGAAAATTATCTTTTGAAATAGAAGGGGTTTGAAATATGGGAAAAATAGTGCTTTTGGACGATTTAACAATAAATAAAATTGCTGCAGGTGAAGTTATAGAAAGACCTGCATCAGCTGTTAAAGAAATGTGCGAAAATTCAATAGATAGTGGAGCAAAAAATGTTACAGTTGAAATTAAAAACGGCGGAATTTCTTTAATAAGAATTATTGATGATGGTTCAGGAATTGCAGAAGATGATATGAAAATTGCTTTTGAGCGTCACGCAACTAGCAAAATCAGAAATGCAGATGATTTGCTAAGTGTTAAAACAATGGGATTTAGAGGTGAGGCTCTAGCTAGTATTGCTGCAATTAGCAATGTTGAAATGGTCTCAAAAAGACCTGAAGATGAAATCGGCCATAGAATTGTTGTTGAAGGTGGAAAAGTCTTAGAAGAAGGCGAATGTGCTAGTCCAAATGGAACTACCATAACTGTTAAAAATCTATTTTTCAATACCCCTGTTAGATATAAATTTTTGAAAAAAGATTTTACTGAATCTGGATATATAGAAGATGCAATTACTCGTTTAGCATTAATTAATAAAGATGTTTCATTTAAACTTATAAATACTGGAAAAACAGCTATCCAAACAATTGGAAATGGTGATATTAAATCAGTTATTTATAGTATTTATGGAAAAGATGTATCAAGTGGAGTTACAGAAATTGACTATACTTATGAAGATATAAGAGTTACTGGTGTTGTTGGTAATTCTTCTATTGCACGTTCAAATAGAAATGGTCAAATATACTTCATAAATAATAGATATGTTAAAGATAAAACTTTAACATCAGCTGTAGACCAAGCTTATAGTGATATATTGCCATCTGGAAGATATGGATTTGTTGTTTTAAATCTTGAAATTGATCAATCTAAAGTTGATTGTAATGTTCATCCTGCAAAATTAGAAGTTAGATTTGAAGATGAACAAAAAGTATTTAGAGCAATTTATCATGCTATAAAATCTAGAAGTGAAGAGATCTCAGTTAAAACTCCAAAATATTCTGAGATTGAAAATCAAGAAAAAATAGAAGAGAAGGTAGAAAGCTCTGAGAATAATCCACAAAATAGTGAAGAAATTGTGGATAATGATGTCGAAGAAAAAGATGAATATAAACCAAGAACAGGTACTTTTTCTGGTTTCTTTAAAAAATTTATGAGTGAAAAAGAGCCTGAAGTGAACGAATTTGATGAAGAAGACAAGCCTACACTTATAGAGGATATATTTGAAGCGAGAAGAAAAGGTGGATTAAATTGGGATAACTTTGAAGCAGATCTAGATAAAGAAAATGAAGAAGAACCAAAGTCTGAAGAAAAATCAGAATTAAAAATCTCTGAGACACCTGAAGCTCCTGAAAAATTAAATATTCCTGATAAAAAAGAAGTTGAAAAACCTCGTGAAGTTAAATTAGGAAACACTATAATTTCTAGTGATACTAGAGAATCAGATTATGATGTTACTGATTTAATTAAAGCTAAAAGCGAAACAATCGAAGTTGATATGGGAAAAATGTTTTCAGCTAATGATTCAAAAACAGAAGTTATAAAATCTTTAAAAGAAGTTGAAGAAGAAAAAAATAGAGAAACTGCAGTTATAGGAAACATTGAAAAAGTTGAAAACAATGGAACAAGCGAAAAAAATGAAGAACCTAAAGTTGAAGAAATTGAAGTTGAAGAAAGCGGAGACTTTATTACTGAAAGAATAATTGAGCAAAAAGTTAAGAGCAACATGGAAGATACTCAATTTATTGATACAGGAAAAGTTCGTCAAGAATTGTATAAAGATTCAAAAGATGAAGAAGAAGTTCCAATGACAAATGAATTTGCAAATATGTATAAAAAAGTTTTTGGAACAGAAGTACAAGCTGTTAGAAAAACTAAAGAAGAAAATGATGCAAAACTTGATTTGTCTAGCAATATTCAATTTGTTCAAGATATAAAAAATGAGACAGTTTTTAAAGATAAATCAGAAGATAAGCCAAAAATTGATTATAAATATGTTGGAACAATTTTCGAGAATTATGCAGTAATTGAAGTTAAAGATGAAATGTATATGATTGAAAAAAGTGCTGCTGAAGAAAGACTTATGTATGAAGTAGTTAAAAAGAATTTCTACAATGATGAAGTAAATGATTCAGTTTCACTTCTTTTAGCTGATATTGTTACATTATCACAAAAAGAAATGACAATGTCTAGAGATCTTTTACCAATGTTTCAAAAATCAGGTTTTGATTATGAAGAATTTGGCGAATATACTATAAAATTAACAAAAGTTCCAAGTTGGGCTGAAGAGCTAAATACAAAAAAATTATTCTTGGAAATTTTAAGAGAAATGGATACAGTTGCTGTTACTGCTACTGAAGAAAAAGAAGAAAAATTTATAGCTACTGTTGCTAGTAAATATGTTGAACTTGCAGAAACTGTTTTAACTGAAAAAGAATTAGAAGATTTAATTAAGAGATTACTAGAACTTGATAGTCCATTTATGTATCCAAATGGAAGGCTTACAGCAGTTAAAATTACTAAAGCAAATATGGAGAAAAAATTTAGTAGGAGATAATAAATGGAAAATAAGCCTAAAGTTATTGTAATAGCTGGTCCTACAGCATCACGGAAAAACATCATTATCAATTGAACTTGCAAAGAAAGTGGATGGAGAAGTTGTTTCTGCAGATTCTATGCAAATTTATAAAGATATGGAAATAGGAACTGCTAAAGTTACACCAGAAGAAGCTCAAGGAATAAAGCATTATTTAGTCGATTTTGTTACTCCTGATAAAAGATATTCTGTTTCAAATTTTAAATCAGATAGTGAATCTGCAATAGAAGAAATTTTATCAAAAGGTAAAACTCCTATAGTTGTTGGTGGAACTGGTTTATATATTAATTCTCTTATATATGGAATAGATTATCCTGAAATGGATTTTGATTTAGATTATAGAAATTCTTTAATGGAAAAGGCTGAAACAGAAGAAGGTTTAAAAGAATTGTATGAAGAAGCTATGAAAATAGATTCTGAAGCAATGAAAACTATAAGCCAAAATGATAAAAAAAGAATTACTAGAATTTTAGAAATTTTCAAAGAGACTGGAATGACTAAAACAGAGCAAGATTTAAAATCTCGTGAAAATGGAATAAAATATGATTTTAGAAAATTTATTATTACTTGGGATAGAGAAAAATTATATGAAAGAATAAATTTAAGAGTAGATATAATGCTAAAACAAGGCTTGATTGATGAAGTTAAGGCTTGGAGAGAAAAATATGAAAAGTTTCCTACAGCTATGCAAGCAATAGGATATAAAGAAGTTATAGAATATTTAGATGAAAAAATTTCTTATGAAGAAATGGTTGAAAAAATAAAACAAGAAACTAGACATTATGCTAAAAGACAGCTAACTTGGTTTAGAAAAAATAATGATTACACATGGTTAAATGGCGAAGACGGAAATGAGAAAAATGTTGATATTATTTTAGAAGATTGGAGAAAATAAGTGGACAGAAGAGGCTCAAGATCTAGAATAATTAAACTTATTTTATTAGTTATACTTATTCGGATTTTTGATTTATTTTGTATTTACTATGACTAATTTAATAAAACAGGGAACTGGTGCTTTTATGATAGAAAATGGTAGCCTTTCTTATGAAGAAGAAGCTGAGCGGTTATATTATTCGTGAAGAAGAAATTTTAAAAGGCGACAATTCTTCAAATGGGCTTACACAAATTGTATCTGAAGGAACCAGGGTTTCTACAGGAGAGCCGGTTTTTAGATATTATTCTGCTGAAGAAGATGAAATAACAAAACAGATTCAAGAGCTTGATATAGAAATAGATAAAGCTTTAGCTCAAGAGCAAAATATCGGATATTCACCAGAAATAATTAATATTGAACAAGAGATAAAACAAGAACTTGATCAAATGTTTAAACAAAACAATCTTAGAAATATTAGAGAATATCAAAAAAGAATAAATAATTATATTGTTAAAAAAAGTGAGATAGCTGGTGAACTTAGCCCAGAAGGTTCATATATAAAAACACTAGTTGAGCAAAGAAAAAATTTAAGCAATGTTTTAACTCAAAATTCAAAAACAATAAATGCTCCAAAACCAGGAATGATCTCATACAAAGTTGATGGACTTGAAGAGACAATCACTATAAATAATGGTGATTTGAAATATGTTACGTCAACACTATTAGATGGACTTGAATTAAATAGTTGTTCATCAATTCCTGAAAGTAAAGAGACAGGAAAAATTATAAATAATTATTATTGTTATATTGCTTGTCCAATGAACACTGAAAATAGTGAAGTTGCTGAAGTTGGAGATGAAGTTACTTTAAGATTACCTGATGGAGCTGAAGTTTCTAGTGAAATTTATGCTATAAATGAAGAAGAAGGAAAAAGAGTTATTATTTTCAAAATAAAAGAAAATGTTGAAGAGCTTGTTGAATATAGAAAAATTTCATTAGATATTATTTGGTGGAAATTTGATGGCTGGAAAGTTAGTAATAGTGCATTAACTGTAAAGGATGATTTGACATATATTGTTAGAAATAGAGCTGGAAATAAAGAAGAAATTCCAGTTAAAGTTTTAAGACAAAATGACACATATTCAATCGTTGAAAATTACACAGATGAAGAACTTTTAGACTTAGGATTTTCACAAGAGGAAGTTATAGAGTTTCCAAAAATAAAATTATATGATGAAATTGTAGTTCCTAAATAAAAAAGAGGAAAATGTGAATTGAAATAGAATATAATAATAGAATTGTTGATAACTTTTTAACACAAAAATAAAATATTTACAAAAATATTACATTTTGTGCAAAATTTGTTTACATTTCTAAAAAACTATTGACAATATGTGGAAAAAGTTAGATACTATAGATATGATTACGAATGAAAAGTAAATTATTAGGAGGGCGAAAGATGGCAGTAGCTGCATTTAGAAAAATATGGGATTTTTTAACTGGAGATGAGAGCGAACTAGAGGAAGAAGATGAAATCTTAGAAAATGCATATGATGTTAATGATGAAGATGAAGAAATAGATTCAGGAAGTGAAAGAAAAGTAGGTTTTTGGAATAAAAATAAAGTTGTTCCAATGCCTCAAGCTCAAGCAGTTAGAATGAAAATTATAAAACCAACTAATTATGATCCAGATGTTAATGAAATAATTAGTGAGTTAAAAGTAAAAAATGGAATAGTTATGAATTTGGAATATGTTAATAAAGATGTAGCTAGAAGAATAATTGATACTGTTAGTGGTGCTGTTACTGCGCTTGATGGAAGAATTGAGAAAGTTTCTAATTCTATATTTGTTGTCGCTCCTTATAATTATGATATAGTTAATGAACCTATCACTAGGGAGAAGAGTGAGAGAACACAAGCTCCTTGGATGAAATAAGCAGAATAAATAGGAGGAATAATAGATATGCTAACACCGTTAGACATTGAGAATAAAAAATTCCGGAAGATCTTTAAAAGGTTATAATGTTAGTGAAGTTGATGATTTCCTTGATGAATTGACAGTTGAGTATGAAAAATTATATAAAGAAAATGCAGAACTTAAAGAAAAAATAGAAAAAAATCAAACAGATTTAGAGCATTATAGAAATGTTGAACATACTTTACAAAATACTTTAGTAATGGCTCAGACTACAGCTGAAGATATAAAGAAAATGGCTAAACGGAGAAGCAGATCAGATTTTACAAGATGCTAGACTTCAAGCAAAATCTCAAACTGAAGATTTAAGCCGTCAAGAATTTGAATTAAGAGTTAAAATCGAAGAAACAAAGAAAAAATTTGATATGTATAGAGCAAAAATGGAAGCATTACTTATTTCACAATTAGAGTTATTAAAAGATGATGGAAATGATGAAAATTAGTTTTAACGAATGATAAAAGATTGTAGTTTATACAATCTTTTTTTGCGCTTGTTTGAAATTTACAAGAATATAATTTTTATTACAATCGAAATAAGTTAGTATTACAATTTTGTAAATACCATTGACATATTGATTATTTGGAATAAAATAGTTATATGGTAGGATATAGAGGTGTATTATGAGGATAATAGCTGGTAATAAAAGAGGCACAAAACTTTACACTTTAGATGGATATGAAACTACTAGACCTACTTTAGATAGAGTTAAAGAAGCGCTATTTAGTAAAATAAATTTTGACTTAATTGATAGTGAAGTTTTAGATTTATTTTCAGGTTCTGGAGCTTTAGGATTAGAATCTATAAGTAGAGGAGCAAAAAAAGCTTATTTAGTTGATAATTCAATTGATGCTATTAAAATTATAAATAAAAATGTTGAAAAAACTGGATTTAATGATAAAGTTACAGTTATAAAAACTGATTATTTAAAAGCTTTAGAAAAATTTAAAACAAATAATCAAAAATTTGATTTTATATTTTTAGATCCACCATATAAAACAGATTTTACAATAAAATCAACGAAATATATTTTGGAAAATGATATATTAAAAACTACAGGTAATATAGTTATTGAGACAGATATCGAAGAGAGCGTTTTGCCTGAGCTTGAGCAATTGGAGTTAGACATAATAGATGTCAAAAAATATGGGAGGGTTACTCTTATATTCATTCGACGAAAGGGGTAAGTATGGAAATCTTTACTTTATTAGAAACATTAGAAGACATATTAGATAAAAGTAAAACAGTACCATTTACTGATAAGAGTGTTGTAAGTAAAAATGAAATATTAGATATCATTAAAGAAATCAGGTTAAAATTACCAGATGAGTTAAAACAGGCTAAATGGATTAAAGAAGAAAGAGAAAGAATCATTAAAGAAGCCGAAAAAGATGCAGATGATATTGTTAAAGAAGCTGAAAATAGAATAATATCTATGATAGATGAACATGAAATAACAAAACAAGCTAATGAACGTAAAAATGAGATTATTACTACAGCAAACGATATGTTTAGAGAATATGAAAATAACACAAAAGCTTACATTGATGATATGCTAAAAGATGTTGAAGAAACAATGATTAAATTAGTTGAAAATTTAAATAGTGTTGAGGTTAATTTACAAGGTAAAATAGAGTCAATTCAAGAAGATCGTAAACAAATGAAATAATAAGAAAATCTACTTTAAAGAGTAGATTTTTTTTGACCTTTTTTACCTCATATTCATTGACTTTTTTTAAAATTATATATAAAATTTTAATGTGATATATTAGATAATTCTGCATTCATTTATATAGATAAATTTAAGAAAAGGGGTTAATTATGGCTAGAAAGAGAAAATCTACTAGAAGAAAAGCTACTACCGCTTCAAAAGGAATGGATCCTGATATTGCTGTAGTATTATTGATAATTTTGGGAATACTTTCATGTGTTATTATATATGGTAATGCTGGTTCAATGGGAGAGACATTAGGACCATTTTTAGGAGGATGTTTTGGAATAATTAAATATATAATTCCAGTTGCCATTTTTGGAGCTGCTTTTGCAGTTACAAAAGATAATGGAAAATTTATAAAGTCAAAGATTTTTCAGATTTTGCTTTTATTAGGATTTGTTTCATCATGTTTTACAATTTATCAGATGTCACTCGGAAATATTGATAAAACTAAAGGATTTGAAACAGTTACACAAGCTGCCTATAATTTAGGTGTTTTAAATAAAGGTGGAGGAACAATTGGAGCAGTTATCGCATATCCATTAGTTAGTTTATTTGATTATTTTGGAGCTGCAGTCGTTTCATTAGGCTTAACTTCATTATTAGCAATATTTACATTTGGATTTAGTCCATCAAATTGGTTATTAGATTTACAAGATAAGATGGAAGAAAATAAAGAAGCTCGTATTGAAGAATTAGAAGCTAGAAGATTAGTTAGAGAAGAAAAGAGAAAAACTAGAGTTGCTAATATTTCAATAGATGACGAGCCAAAAGGAAAACGTCAAAAACTTGAAGATATTCAACTTCAAGATGATCAAATAAAAATGAACTTAGGCGAATTTGCTGAACCTGAGCCTAAAAAAGAAGGAAAAATTAAAGGCTTATTTAGACATGGAGATGGAAGTGGAGAAATTGTTGAGAATGGTAAAACAACTCAAGAATCAGCTCCAGCTGCTAATCCTAATGAATTAAGTGGACTATTTGTAAAACAAGCTGTTGAAAAAGAAGAGAAAACTCAAGAGATTTTACAATTAGAACATAATACAACATCTGAAGAAGATGATGTTTATGAATTCCCACCACTAGAACTTATGAAAGAGGGAAATTCTAAAGCCTCTAGAGGCGGAAACAAAGCTTTATCAGAAACTGCTTTAAAATTACAAAAAACTTTACATAGTTTTGGTGTTGCTGCTAAAGTTGAAAATTACTCTGTTGGTCCTGCAATTACTAGATTTGAACTAAAACCTGCTGAAGGTGTTAGAGTTAGTAAAATAGCTAAACTTGCAGATGATATAGCTTTAAATTTAGCTGCTGAAACTATAAGAATCGAAGCTCCAATTCCTGGAAAGCAAGCAGTTGGAATTGAAATTCCAAATAGTCAAAGAGATATTGTTCCACTTCGTGATGTTCTAGAATCAGATGCTTTCCAAAGTGCATCATCAAAAGTATCAATGGCACTTGGAAAAGATATAGCTGGTGAACCAGTTGTTGCTGATATCGCTAAGATGCCTCACATGTTAATCGCTGGTTCTACAGGTTCTGGAAAATCTGTATGTGTAAATTCTTTAATTACAAGTATTTTATATAAATCAAAACCTAGTGAAGTTAAACTTTTAATGGTTGACCCAAAAGTTGTTGAGCTTTCTGTTTATAATGGAATTCCACATTTATTAATTCCAGTTGTAACAGATCCTAAAAAAGCCGCAGGTGCACTTGCATGGGCTGTTCAAGAAATGGAAAATAGATATACATTATTTGCAAAACAAGGTGTTAGAGATTTAAAAGGATATAATCATTCAGTTGAAGGAACTGAACATAGACCATTACCTCAAATTGTAATAATCGTAGACGAGCTTGCAGATTTAATGATGGTTGCTGCAAAAGATGTCGAAGATGCAATTTGTAGATTAGCTCAAAAAGCTAGAGCTGCTGGAATGCATTTAGTTATTGCAACACAAAGACCTTCTGTTGATGTAATCACAGGTCTTATTAAAGCAAATGTTCCTTCAAGAATTGCTTTTGCAGTATCTTCTCAAATAGATTCTAGAACAATCTTAGACATGGCTGGAGCTGAAAAACTTTTAGGAAAAGGCGATATGTTATTTTATCCAATAGGTGCTTCAAAACCTACTAGAATTCAAGGTGCATTTGTTTCAGATGATGAAGTTGAAAATATCGTTGGATTTATTAAGTCAAACGGTACTGTTACTTATAATCAAGATATTATCGAACAAATCGAAAATTCTAATAAATCTGATAAAGAGAAAGATGAAGAAATGGATGATGAAGATGACATGGATCCACTTTTAAATGAAGCAATTGAAAGCGTTATTGAAATAGGTCAAGCTTCAACATCATTTATTCAAAGAAGATTTAAAGTTGGATATGCGAGAGCTCGGTAGAATAATCGACCAGATGGAAGCAAGAGGAATTATTTCTGGTTATGCTGGAAGCAAACCAAGAGAAGTTTTAATTTCTAAAGAACGTTGGCAAGAGTTAAATATGAGCCCTTCTGTCAACAATACTGCTACAGTTACTAATACAAATACAGATGATGAAGACCAAGAAGAAAGTGAAGAGGATTAATGAAATTATTTAAGGCAGACGCTGATTATAATTTAATATTAGAAAAAATCTTAGATTCTAAATATTTTTCTTCAAATTCAAAAAGCTTGCTATTTAGTATGATTTACAAAATAGAAGAGTTTTATGATGATTATGCAACTATTAAAAATATAGATACAACAAAAGATGAGTTTTTAAATCTAATCTTAGATACAATAAAAAAATATTGTGACAATATAAAACTTATTGAGCCTGAAGAAAATGATGTTTTAAAGAAAAATAAAGTTTTAGCTTTAACAAATGAGAAAGAAAGAAGCTTACTTTGTTATCCTACAGAAATGTCATTATTATATGGAATTTCAGATATAATGCCAAAATATTTTTATATGCCAGACAATTTTGAATATAAAACTTCATTTCAAAGAACTTTGGCAAATGGCTATATTGCTAATATTTTAGAGATATTAACTGATTTTAGCGGTTGGTCATGGGACGTAAATTCTAAACAAAAAAGTTATATTAAAGATAATCTTATTTATCAAAACTTTGTTATAATGTTTGGAAATTTATTTATGGAACAGTGGAGAGCTGAAGATTCTAAAGATAATAGCTCACTACATGAGATAAAAAAATATTTTGGTAAAACAGGCTATTTTGATGTTTTATGCAAATATCTAGTTATAAGATTAAATTCAAAAGAAAAAACGAAGACAAATAAAGAACTAGAATTAAAGAAAAAAGAATTAGAAACAATTTCTGATAAAATTTCTTATTTTGAAAATATAAAAAACGTTAAACTTAAGTATTTAAAAGAATTAGAAAAACTAACTCTTATTTTAAATAATAAAGAATTAATGAGAAAAGAATATCTTGAGAGAAATAAGAAAGTCGAAGAATCAAAGAAATATGCTACAATCGGTGTTTATAAAAAAATGCTTGAGGCTCGAAAAGAAAAAGTAGTTACAGAGATTTCTAGACTTACAGCAAATATGAATCCTATAAATTATATGAATTATAAAAGAGAACTAGAAAAATTTATTGAGATAAATACTGAAAATCCTCAAGATAAAGATGAAACAATTATAAAACTTCAAGAAGAATTTATAAAAGTTTTAAAAGATAATTGCTATGAAACAGATGATACTGAAGGTTTAGAAAATTTGATTTTCAAAATGAGATATTATAGATATTTATATATTACTGAAGAACTTCAAATTAGAGATGTTGATAATTTAAGAGGGCTTTTAGATGTAGTTACAAAACAAGCTATTCATAAATTAGTTTTACTTGAAAATATTAAGAGAATTGCTATAGATGATAATTTAAACGAAGAAATCATAAATACTATTTTAGATACAAAAATAATAGATTTAAAATCGCTAAAATTTGAAATTGATATAAAAGAAGATTCAGTAAAAATAAAAACTTATGAAAGTGAAGTTTTTGAAAAAGAATTTGAAATTAAAGGAACTTTTTCAAAGAAGAACTTTGATGTAAAACAAGGAAAAATTTATAAATTATTTACTTAAGATATAAAGTAAAGAAGGAGTACAGATGAAAATATCTTTTTATGGAGCTGCTAAAACAGTTACAGGTTCTAACCATTTGGTTGAAGCTGCTGGTAAGAAATTTTTAGTTGATTGTGGAATGTACCAAGGAAAAATTACAGAAGAATATGATAATTCTGATCCATTTCCATATGACATAAATGAAATTGATTTTGTTTTATTAACACATGCTCATATAGATCACTCTGGTAGAATTCCAAAACTATATAATGAAGGCTATAGAAATCCTATTTATGCTACAAAAGCTACATGTGACTTATGTTCTATAATGCTTCCAGATAGTGGTCATATTCAAGAAACTGAAATTGAATGGAGAAATAGAAAGAGAATTCGTGAAGGAAAAGCTCCACTTCCTCCATTATATACAGCAGAAGAAGCAATTAAATGTCAAGAAATTTTTAGACCTGTTGATTATGATGACATAATTGATATTGACGACAATATTAGTGTTAGGTTTAATGATGCTGGTCATATGTTAGGTTCTGCAATAATTGAGATTTGGGTTCAAGAAGATGGAAAAACTACAAAAGCTGTATTTACAGGTGACTTAGGAAATAACGATTTACCACTTTTAGATTCACCTACAATGATTTCAAATGCTGATTATGTTGTAATGGAATCTACTTATGGAAATAGACTTCATATTAGAAATGATACAAAAGCTGAAGCATTCCTAGATATAGTTTCTGAAACTCTAGATAAAGGTGGAACAGTTGTAATTCCTTCATTTGCTGTTCGGAAGAACACAAGAAATTTTATATGAAATTGATAAATTAAAAGAAGAAAGAGGAGCTCAAGATGAAGAGTTTTTCAAAAAATATGAAAAACTTATGAAAGCAGATGTGTTTGTAGATAGCCCTCTAGCGATTTCAGCTACTGAAATATTTAAGAAAAATACAGAACTTTTTGAAGATGAAATTCAAGAAAAGATTAAATCAGGAGATCATCCTCTAGAATTTCCTGGACTTAAGTTTACAGTTACAGCTGAAGAATCTAAAGAATTAAACGAAAGAGAAGAACCATGTATAATTTTATCAGCAAGCCGGAATGTGTGATGTTGGTAGAATTAAACATCATTTAAAACATAACCTTTGGAAAGAAAATTCAACAATCCTTTTTGTTGGATACCAAGTTCCTGGAACTCTAGGACATTCAATTGTTAATGGAGCTAAAAAGGTAAAACTATTTGGCGAAGAAATTGCGGTAAATGCTAGAATTGAATATATTGAAGGTTATTCTGGACATGCTGATCAAGAGTGGCTTTTAAACTTTGTATATTCATTTACAAATCCACCAAAACATATCTTTTTAGTTCATGGTGAAGAAGAAAGCCAAATAGAATTAAAAAATAAAATTGAATCAACTTCTGAAGTTAAAGTTACAATTCCAAGTTTCGGAGAGACTTATACATTAGATGGCTCAACAAATCCACCTTGTGAATATAATGAAAACGAAGAAATTGAATATAGAAAACTTGCTAGAAAATTTGAGGTGCTTGATAATATTGAAAACTTGATTGAATCAATGGCAGATATTGGAGAAGACATCAAAGATTCTAAATTAGAAACAGATGATGAAGATATTATAAGTTTAAGTGAAAGAATCAAAGAATTACAAGCACATATAAATAAAATTATTGGGGAGTAAATATGGATAAATATTATAATGATGCGGTAATTCGGAAATGGAAAAATTACTGCTACATTTTCTAAAACAGGAGAAATATTAAGATTATTCTATCCGCAACCAGATTTTAAGCAGTTTGTAGACTTTTTCAAAATGAGCGTTAAAATAAATGATTCTTTAAATATTTCTCTACATGATGATGTAAATAATACATATATGCAGAGATATATTCAAAATACTAATATTTTGCAAACTGAAATTTTTAATACTTATTTTTCATTAAGAATTTTGCAAACAGACTTTGTTCCATTAGATGAAAATGTGCTTGTTAGAAATTATTTAATTAAAAATGAAAGTCCAGTTGATTTAAATGTAAATTTATTGGCAAATTCAAAATTATTGTCAGATATCAATAATGATACATCAGGACTTATAAAATATAATAGTCTAATTCAATATAATCATGATTATACTTTTTCAGTATTTTCTAGTCAAAATTTATATTCTTATCAAATAAATGATGTAGAAAGTACTATCTGGACAGGAAATATAGGAGGTAAAGATTATGTTGGTTTATCTAATAATTCAGCCATTTCTTACGATATTGGAACCCTTCATCCGAATGATGAATATAGAATTTCCATATTCATTGTGGTAAAAGAAACAAATTTTGAAACTTTGGGAAAAGATATCGAAAGAATTAAATCTTTAGATGTTAATGAATTATTTACACAAACAATTGACTATTGGAAAAAATTTGTTGTAAATCATGATAAATTAAATATTTTAAATTCTAAATTAGATGAAAAAATAAAAGAAATTTATTCTAGAACAATTCTTCTATATCCACTTTTACAAAACAAAGAAACAGGTGGAATGTCAGCAGGAATCGAAATAGACGAATATAAAACAAAATGCGGAAGATATTCTTATTGCTGGCCTAGAGATTCTGTTTTTATTACAAAAGCACAAGATATAATTGGAATGGAAGAAGAAACTTCTAAATTTTACAGTGATTTTTGCAGAATGACTCAAAGCGAAACAGGAAGATGGGAGCAGAGATTTTATACAGATGGAAGACTCGCACCTTCTTGGGGATATCAAATTGATGAAACAGCTGCTGTTATTGTTGGAATTTATGATCATTATTTAAGAATTAAAGATATGGATTTTCTAAAGAAAAATACAACAATGATAAATAAAGCTATTGAATATTTAAAACTTTATGTTGATGATATTTTATCAAAAGAGTTTAAATTTAGAAAAAGCTATAATTTATGGGAAGAATATGAAGGAATTTCACTTTATTCATTAGTTAATATTTATTCTGCTTTTAGAGCTGCGATGAAACTAAATGTAGTAGTTTTGCCAGCTAATGGTAGAGAAAATATGGAACTAGATGAATATAGTTTAAAATTAAAACAATATATATTAGAAACTTTCTTTAATGAAGATTTAAAGACATTTGTCAGAAGTCTTGACGATTCTAGAATGGATATTAGTCTTTTAGCACCTTGTATACCATTTGGAATGTTAGAACCAGATTCTCGAGAAATGTTAAATACAGTACAAAAGATGGAAATTACAATTAGAACATATACAGGCGGATTTATGAGATATGAAAATGACACATATGTTGGAGGAAATCCATGGGTAATAGCTACATTATGGATGGCTCTATATTATATAGAAACTAACAGAAAAGATGACGCTTTACAATGTTTTAATTTTGTCGTAAATACAGCTTGTGATAATGGACTTTTAGCAGAGCAAATTGATAATGTCACATTAAAACCAAAATGGGTTTTAGGCTTATCTTGGAGCCATGCGATGTTTATTATTACTTTACAAAAATTATTAGAAAAAGGGATGTTGTAATGAAAACAAAAACGATTTTTGTTTGTAGTGATTGTCGGTTATGAATCACCAAAATGGCTTGGAAAATGTCCATCTTGTGGTAGCTGGAACAGTTTTTATGAAGAAAAAGATGTAGAAAAAAAGGGAACAGCTTCTAGAAAAGAATCGACAGATGCAGTAAAACTAAATGAAGTAGTAATGAATAAAACTACAACTAGAATTAAAACTGGAATAGGTGAGCTAGACAGAGTTTTAGGCGGTGGTTTTGTTAAAGGATCATTAACTTTAATTGGTGGTGAACCAGGAATTGGAAAATCAACATTAATTCTTCAAATTTGCAATAGTATAAATCTTGAAGGAAAAATGTTATATGTTTCTGGCGAGGAATCTGCTGAGCAAATTAAACTAAGAGCAGATAGATTAAAAGTTGATAAAGATAATTTACTATTTTTAGCAGAAACAGATATTGATAATATTGAAGCACAGATTGAAAAACATGATCCAGAATTTGTTATAATTGATTCTATTCAAACTATTTATTCAGATGATATAACATCTAGCGCAGGCAGTGTTTCACAAGTTAGAGAGATTACAGCTAGAATCATGAAAACTTGTAAATATAAAGGAATAACAACAATTATTATCGGACATGTAACAAAAGACGGAACAATAGCTGGACCTAGAGTTTTAGAGCACATGGTAGATACAGTTTTATATCTAGAAGGTGAAAAATATTTTTCATATAGAATTTTGCGTGGAGTTAAAAATAGATTTGGCTCAACAAACGAAATCGGAATGTTTGAGATGGAAAATGAAGGTTTAGTAGAAATTTTAGATCCATCATCAATATTAATTTCAAATAAAGAAAGTGCAGGTTCAAGTGGAACAGTTATAATTGTTTCTATTGAAGGTTCAAGACCACTTTTGATTGAGCTTCAAGCTTTAGTTACACAGAGCTTTTTCGGATTACCTAGAAGAAATTCAATTGGAATTGACTATAATAGATTAACACTTTTATCTGCAGTTTTAGAGAAAAAATCTAGGGTATCACTTGGAAATCAAGATATTTATTTAAATGTTGTAAGCGGAATTAAAATTAATGAGCCTGCAATAGATTTAGGAATTTGTGTTGCAATAGTTTCAAGTTTAAAAAATATTCCTATTGATAAAAAAACTGTTGTAATTGGTGAAGTTGGTTTAACAGGCGAAGTTAGAAATGTTAATTTAATTGATAAAAGAATTAATGAAGCTGAAAAATTAGGATATAAAAAGTGTATAATTCCAGAAAGTAATAAAAAATACTTGAAAGATACGTATAAATTAGATATAATAGGTGTGAAAAATTTGAGCGAAGCTTTAAAGGCGTTAGACTTAGCTTAAGTTTTAGCAATTTTAAGAATAACAAGGAGTGTTTGACAAAATGAAAAACTTACTAAAAAAATTATTTGTAATTATTTTAATCGTTTTAATTATCGCAGCAGCTGTTGGTATAGGCTTTTTAATTTTTAGAGCTGTAAAAAGCGTAGACCACAATAAAAATGCTAAAAATCCAGTCTTAACATTAGATGTTGAAGGATATGGCGAAGTTAAAATAGAACTTGAACCAGATTATGCTCCAAATACTGTTGCAACAATTATAAAACTTGCACAAAACGGATATTATGATGGAAAAGTATTTTATGGAACAGATACTAGAGCAGTTACAGCTGGAATGAGTTTAACAGAAGAAGAGGTAGAAGCTGAAGAAGGTGAAGATACTACAACTGAACAACCAGAAGGTGAAACAGCTACACCAGCAACTACTAAAGTAGCTAAGGAAGAACCACTAAAAGCTAGTGATTTAAATAAAAATATTAAAGAAGCTGATGACTATGAAATCTCAATTCCTGGAGAATTTGTAGCAGCTGACTTTGAAGATAATACAATTAGATTTGAAAAAGGAACAGTAGGTCTTTATAGATCTAATTATGCTGGAACTGGTCTAGAAGCTGAAAGTTATAATTCAGGAAAAGCATTATTCTTTATTTCAACAGATGAAGATAGTACTTTAAATGGCCAATATGCTGCATTTGGTAAAGTTATTGAAGGAATGGACTTAATCGAAAAAATGTTATCATTACCTTTAGAGCAAACAGATAGTGAAGATACTTCATCAGATGAAACAGGAACATTATCTAATAATCAAAAAATTAACAAATTTGCAGTTGATTCATTACCAGTAATTACAAAAGCTACTGTTGAAACTTATGGCGTTGATTATGGAATGCCAGAATATCAAGAAGCTTTTGATTATAATCAATATATGTCAGATTTAATCATGCAATATTATTATAATAACCAATAATTTTTATAAATACTTATGATAAAGTTTGGAAAGGGATGTGCTATGAGAAATGAAAAAGGTATAACACTAATTTCATTAGTTGCGTCAATCATGCTAATTTTCATCATTGCTGGAATTACGATTACTACTAGTGTTAATTCATTTAATCAAATGAAATTTAATTCTGCAAAAGCTGAAATTGACGAAGTACAAAAATTAGTAGATGAAATAGCTTCAGATTATGATACTTATGCTATAGAGATAAAAGGTGATGCATCTACAGGAACATATCAATCATATTTTAAAGAGAGATATAATGCTGATTTCGTAGTTTTAAAAAACATGACAAATCGTAGTTCTGAATTAGAAGCACTTATGGAAGCTTACCCTAATTTGTCTACTAGTGATAGTGCATTTTTATTTACAACACAAGACCTTAACAAATATTTTAATTTAAAAGGAATAAATGATGTTGTAGTTGATTTTACAACAAGAACAGTTTATTCAGTTAAAGGAATAAAAGATCCTGATAATGGAAAAATTTATCATCAACAAGCTGAATGGGATAATGACCCAAAAGTTGATTATACAACTAGACCTAACAATAAAAAATTCTCTGTTATTGAAATAGGAAATTATGGAACACAGTTAAACTTAGAGCTAGTTATAGCTAGAAAAGTTGAAGATATTTCTGAAATATATTATTATTTTAAAACACAAGAAAATGCTAATGGTAGTTATTCAGCCCCACAAAAAATAGAAGATTTCCAAATTGTAGAATGTAAAGAAGGATCAACAAGAATTAGACTTACAGTAAATGGAAAGGGTATTTATAAATTTAAAGTTATAACTTTGGCTAAAGACGAATTTGAGTCAAATGATATAGATTTAGACTTCGTTTTCTTTGCTACACCTTTAAAAGACATAAACTTCCCACGAACGAGTGATACGAAGGATTTTGATAATATATTAACAACAGTATCAGAAGAAATGAGTATAAAAAT
>CANQWQ010000012.1 GCA_947627595.1 uncultured Clostridia bacterium | reverse complement strand
AGTAACTCATATTGATTATTTACGGTTGTTCTTTCATTAATTTCTTTTATGTATTCACCTAATTTTACTCTTTTCCAATTTTCCATTTTATTCCTCACAATTTTTTATTAAATTATATCCTAACCTCGTAATTCTTATTTTATCTATTCCTGCATCTGCTTTTACTGGTAAATTTCCTATAGCAATAGCATTTCCTACTGATTTTAGGCTTTCGCAAATTCCAAGCCTAAATAAATTTAGCATTACTATCTCGTACTCGTCATCAGATAAATTTAAAAATTTTTTAATCATATCTTTATTATAGTAGGCATTCTTATTACCAAGAATGATTTCAAAGTTTGGATCATTACTTATACTTTTTAATAATTTTATCTCATACGAATCTAAATTTTTCAATAAATCTATGTACATATATTTTTTATCGCAATTTTTATCAGGGTCTTGCCAATTTAATAGAAGGTTATTCCATTCATTCTGAATTTTATCATCGTCTTCATTAAAAGCATTTTCTAATATTTCTATTATAAATTTAGGAGGAAGTGGTGTCTCTTTTCCTTCTATATTCCTTTGAGCTTTTTTGGCTTTATATTTGTCCATAAATTTTAATGCATTATTCCATCTATAAAATGATAACTTATCAATTATAATATCTCCTATTGTGGCTAAAACTCTATTATCTTGATTTTTAAGTTTTATACTAGCACCATTTTGATCTAATTTTAATTCTATTTCTTTATCTTTTTGATTCTCTTCCATATTCCACAATCTCCTTATAGTCCTAATTCTTTTAATGATTCTTGTAATTCTTTTTCTAGTATTTGTAATTCTTTTTCAATTTCTATAATATTCTTTTTGGTTTCTTCTATATCAATTTCTTTCTCTTCTTCGAAAGTATCAACATATCTTTTAATATTTAAGTTATATTCATTTTCTTTTATTTCATCTATTGTAGCTATATGAGAATATTTTTCAATTTCTTCATAATTTTTATATGTATTTAATATCTTTTCTATATTTTCTCTTGTTAAAGTGTTTTGATTTTTACCCTTTTCATATTCTCTACTTGCTTCTATAAACAAAACTCCATCTCTATTTCTATTCTTTTTGAATACAACTATTGTTGCAGGAATTGTTACTCCATAAAATAAATTTTCCGGTAATCCTATTACTGCATCTATTAAATTATCTTCTAATATTCTTTGTCTTATTATTCCTTCTGATGCTCCTCTAAATAATGCTCCATGAGGCAATACAACTGCCATCCTTCCGTCATCTGCTAAACTCTTTAACATATGTTGTATAAAAGCGTAGTCTCCTATGCTTTTAGGAGGTATTCCGTATTCAAATCTATTATATGGATCCATTGATGCTTCCATTTTGAAAGTATTTCTTTTTTTACCATCTTCTATTATTGTATTAGTATTTTCAAAGCCTTTTGCCCATTTATCTAATGAAAAAGGTGGATTTGAAACTATTACATTGAATTTCATCAATTTATCATTTTCTAAATGTAGCGGATTTGCTAAAGTGTCTCCCCACTCAATATGTGCATCATTAACACCATGTAAAAACATATTCATTCTACATAAATTATATGTTGAACTATTGCTCTCTTGCCCATAAATACTAAATCTTTCACTATTTACTTCTTTAGAAGCCTTTAATAATAGTGAGCCAGAGCCACATGCAGGATCATAAATTCTATCATTTTCTTTTGGTTCAACTAACTTTGCAAGTAAAATAGAAACTTCAGCAGGAGTATAAAATTCTCCACCTTTTTTTCCAGAGTCTCCAGCAAATCTTGCTATTAAATATTCATACGCATTTCCGATTACATCTAAATTTCCTATTTTAGATGGTTTTAAGTCTATTTCTGGTTTATTAAAGTCTTCTAATAATGTTCTTAATATTGCGTTTTTTTCTTTTGTTTTTCCAAATATTACTTCACTATTAAAGTCAACTCCTGCAAACAAATTTAAAAGCTTTACTCCATTTAAAGTTGTAATCCTTTCTAACGCTTTGTTAATTTTTTCTCCAATATTATTGTCATTTCTACTTCCATAAAGATAATCAAATGTGCATTCGTCTTCTAAAACAAATTTACTTCTTGATAATGCTCTTTCTATTCTTTCTTTATCTCCTTGATACTTTTCTTCAGCTTTTTCTTTTTCTTCTTTATATGTATCACTTAAATATTTTAAAAATAACATTGTTAAAGCATAATCTTTATAGTTTCCACCTGGTATACTTGATCTTAGTGTATCACAGGCAGCCCAAATTGTTCCATTGATTTTGTCTTGTAATTGTTTCTCATTCATTTTATTTATTACCTCCATTTATTAATTTGTTTATCACCGAATCATAATACTTATCTTTTTCTTTTAACATTTTTTTATACAAGTTTTTTTGTTTATTCCATGTATTAACTATTTTTGATATTTGTTCTTGTTCTTTAGAATCTAATTCAGGTATTTCTAATTTTCTTAATTCCATAACAGGTATACTTTTTATTGTTGTCCCAATTAGTATTTTATCAAATTGACTTTTAGCTAAATTACTTTCCAAAAACCATTTTACAAAATCTATATTATAAGTCAAATCAAACAGACTCATCATTCTAATAATACAATATTGATTATTAACTAATTTTCCTTCTATTTCATCATCAACTTCAATTACTTTCATTGGAAATGATAATCTAAATAAAATATCTCCTTTTCTAGCAATAAAACTCTCAAGATTTTCTTCACTATAAAATGAGTCATACTCTATTTTTTCTTCATAGCTTCTCAAATTAAAAACTTCATATTTATATGTATTTGCTGCTGGATATCTAGCTTCTTTTCTTTTTAAAACAACACCAATCGTAATTTGAGTAATATCTTCTAAATACATCTATACCTCCTTAGACAAAAAGGCAAGTTATTAACTTGCCTTTTATCATCTCTTATGTGCTTCACTCGCACAATAATAGCAACCGTCCACATTATTAAAAAATATTCTAGCTACTCTTACAGCTTCTTTTGCATTTGAAAAATATCCTAAATATCTCCTATTTTGTGGCTCTGGCATTCTATAGCATCCTTCTTTATGAACTTCATGTTCTCCAGTTGACTGTGCATTTCTATTTACATAGTATCTTGCCATCTTTTTCTGCTCCTTTCTTTTAAATTGAACAGAAAAGCACATAATAATTATTGCTTTTTTATAATCATAATGTTATAATTATATTATTAATCAAACATATATCATTATGTTTTAAGTCTTTAGCAAGTACCATTGCTGAAGACTTTTTCTGTTCTAAGAAAGTTTTATCATATTTTTAAATAAAAGTCAAGTATTTTTGTAAATTATTCGCTGTTATTTTTTATTTAGAACAAAAAATAATTGTCATTTGAATTTACCATGGACAATTGTAATAAAATAATCATAAAAAAGAATAGCATAATATGCTATTCTTTATTCATTATTTCTTTTAAACTCTTTCCATCTTTATTTTTCCATTCAGTAAGTCCGTTTGCATTTCTTCCTAACACCATAGCTGCAGCTGTAGATGGAGAATGAAAAATCATATCTTTTAAAAATATTCCATTATCTACTACTTTTTGAGTTCTTAATTCATTCCATTTATTTCTTAATGATTGTGTACTAGCTTTCTTGAATTCCTCATTGCTTTGTGAACACTTAAAAACTATAAAACCTTCTTCTGTTTGTGTACCAGATGCTTTCAATCCGATAGAATCTATATAATAAATCTCATCATCCTTTACATCTTGTTCTGTTAAAACTTTATCAAAAATATGATACCCATATACAGCTGTCAATAAAATTATTTTTTCATAAAATTTTATAGCTCTTATTTCATCCGCACCATCTAAAGAAGATTTCGTTGGTTTTGTATCATTTTCAATAATAATTCTTCCTACTTCTTTTGCTTTATTATATAATTCATTTTCAATAAATTTTATATGAGCTTTATTTAAAGAATTATCTTGACTAACAAAAACTAAGCAGCAATTCCAAAAATCTTTTGTTTTATTATGTTGTGATAATCTCTTATAGATATTTTCTGCTTCACCTATATATGCTCTATCATCACCTGTATCTTCATCAACTCCGAATAATATATATACACCTGTATTATTGATATTTTTAAGTTCTTTTGCTTCATTTAATCTATTTCTAGGAATTTTATAACTTACACCTATCCATTCATCTAAATTGCATTGTACAATTCCTGTTGATGTCCCATTTTTCAAAATCATTGTTACAACGTTTTGATCCATCTATTTGTCCCCCAATGTTTATTTTAAAATTTATATTATTTATATCACAAAATCCCATTTTTCTCAATATCCTTTCCAAAATTTACTTTCCCCACCACAAATAACCCTGTACCATTGCACAAGGTTATTTGCCTCTATTATTTACTTTTTATTTTTATCTTCCTCTTCTCTCCTTCTCCACTCTCAATTTTTGCTGTTTTACGTTTTACTCAATTTTATATCATTTCTTTTTAAATTTCCTGAATACTCTTTCGTATCAATTATTTTTCTTTAACTTTCCGTTTTCTTTCCTTCTTCTCTCTATTCTTCCCCCTCCAAAAATATTTTCTTTTCGAATCCACCACGTTTTTCTCTTTTTCCAAGTCTTACTTTTTCAAACTCGTCTTTTGAAACGCTCATTGAGTCTAAGATTCCATAAATGACCTCGACAATGTCTGCTAATTCTTCGACATTGTTGTCCTCTAAGTATTCGTTTACCTCTTCTTGAAGCTTTTTGTTTAACTCCTTTCTAAACTCTTCGTCATCTAAAATTCTGTATTTAGGTGTTCTTTCGTCTGCCTCAATAATTTCAACGATTTTATCTCTTACTAACTTATTATAAATTTTCATTTGTTTTTCCTCCTATATATAATAATATCGGTCCAATACTCTTTTAGTTTATACCCAATTTATACCACATTTTGGCCTCTTATACAACAAGATTCCTCCGAAATTTGAAAAATTTCGAATTTTATGATATTCTATAAAAACAATCGAAATTTCAAGCAAAGGAAGTGATCAAGATTAAATTTATTTTTAACCTAATTAAAAAACTTTTTATGCTAATTATTATCGTTCTCGTCGTTTTGGCTGGAACTATCTATGGAATAGCACTTGCTAAATATGACGGAAACGTTAAATCTGCCCTTCTTAGCTTCGTTTCTAATTTTACCGAAGAAGTCGAAACTCGCTATGTTCTAGTTCTTGGAGTTAGTGAAGATATTAGTGCAGAACTTACTGATACTATTATTCTAGGCGGGTATAACCCTATGACTCAGAAGGCTTTCATGGTTTCTATTCCTAGAGATACTTTTGTTGGTGATAGCAAAACTCGTGCAACTGCCTTTGACAAAATTAACGCAAAATATCAAAAAGATGTTAATCAAACCATCGAAGCGGTTGAAAAATTAACAAATATCGAGATTGATAATTATATTGTAGTTAAAAATTCTATGTTAATTGAAATCGTAGATCTTATTGGTGGAGTTCAGTTTGACGTTCCAATCGATATGAAATATGATGACCCAACACAAGACTTACATATAAATCTTAAAAAAGGTCTTCAAACCATTGATGGTGACAAAGCCGAGCAACTTCTAAGATTTAGACATAATAACAATGGAACTTCATACCCTGCTTCTTATGGTGACAACGATTTTGGTAGAATGAGAACGACTCGAGAATTTATGAAAGCTACAGTTAAGCAAACTATAACAGTTAAAAATATTCCAAAAATCAAAGATATTATAAACACCGTTTCAGACAACCTAGTAACAGACTTATCAAAAGAAGATATGATTGCTTATGCTGTAAAACTTGCTGAATTTAACACTGACAATTTAAAATCAGAAGTGATTCCAGGAGAATCTAAAATGATAAATAGAATTTCATTCTTCGAAGCTTATGAAAATCAAACTTTAGATCTTTTAGAAGAATGTCAAAATTACATAAATGAAACTGAAGAAACTAAATCTACAAACGAAACAAAATAAATTAATTTAAAATAAAACCCCAAAAGTTATGTAAATTTAAACTTTTGGGGTTGTTTATTTTTAAGAATTTGTTAAAATTACGTCTTCTACACAGTCACTAACTTGCTCGCAACAATCCATTACACTTTCTAAACAATTATAAATATTTGTCCATTTAACCAAAGTTATCGCATCTTTCTCATTTTTATAAAGCTCTGTCATTGCTTTTTCATAAGCTCTATCGCCCTTCTCCTCTAAGTCATTAACTTCAATAACTTTTTCTTTAACTAAGTCTGGCTTTTTAAATTGCTTAAATTCCAAAAACATCTCTCTAACAGCTTTAGTAGATAATATCAAAACGTCTATAATCTCTTTTACTTCACTTTTTATTTCAGTCACATTAAATATCTTTAAGTTAATTAAAATCTCGTCAATTCCATCCTCGATGTTATCAAGACTATGTCCAATCTTAGCTATATCTTCTCTATCTATCGGTGGTAAAAAGTCTCTAATTAAATAACTTGTCATATTATGAATAATCTGATCTGCCTCATTTTCTAGCTTATGAACTTCCATCGTTTTCTCTTTAAGCTCGTCTTTGTTAAAATTCATAAAAACGTCTTTTAAAGTCTCAGCTGAACTCACTATATATTCTGTTAGTTTTATAAATTCATCAAAATAATTGTAATTTTCTTTCTTACTCATATTTCAAATTCCTTTCATCTAGAAAATATTTATAAATAATAATGTTGCAAAATAGCCTATAAGTCCGCATCCTGGGAAAGTAAATATCCAAGTTAAAACCATGTTTTTAGCAACATTCCAATTAACTCTAGAAAGTCCTCTTGAAGCGCCAACTCCCATTATTGCTGTAGTTTTAATATGTGTCGTACTAAGTGGAATTCCTAAAACTGATGATCCAAGTAAGCACAAGCTAGTCGCAATATCTGCTGCAGAGCCTTGATATTTCTCAAGTTTTGCCATTTTCATTCCAACTGTTTTAATAATTTTCTTTCCACCTATTATTACACCTAAAATCATAAGTGTTGCACAGTAAATCGTAAGCCAAAGTGGAATTGAAAATTGAGTTTTACTACCAGTTGCAAGCATTGCACCTAATAAAAATACACCCATAAACTTTTGACCGTCTTGTGCTCCATGCATAAACGCTGTTGAAGCAGAACTAACAATTTGTAGCTTTGTAAAAAATTTATTTGTCTTTCTTCTATCCATATTTTTGCAAATTTTTTCGATTAACTTTGTAATTAATAAACCTACAACAAAGCCTAAAACATTAACTACTAAAAGTCCAAATAAAACTTTTTTCCATTCATCAAAATTGATTCCTGAAATTCCATGTTGAAGCGCTATTGCTGCTCCTGAAAGTCCAGCGATTAGTGAATGTGATTCACTCGTAGGAATTCCAAAAAACCACGCAACAACTGACCATACCACAATCGCAACTAAAGCTGCACATAGCGTAATTAGTGCATAGTGTGAATTATCTCCAAAATCAACTATATTAAAAATTGTTTCTGCAACAGTTGAATTTATAAATGTCATTATTAAAATCCCGAGCAAATCAAAAACAACCGCTAATCCTAAAGCTTTATTAGGACTTAAACATCTCGTTGAAATGCAAGTTGCAATAGAGTTTGGAGCATCTGTTCCGCCATTTACAAACATTACCCCAGAAATCAAAATTGTCACAATCAAAAAGTTTGGCATAGATATTAAATTATTTAAAAAATCTGTAAAAGTAATTGTCATATTATACCTCTATTTTTTCCAATAATAATATATAATATAGCAAATTCTTTTTCAATAGTATAAACTAATTATTTTATTTTTTGTAGTAAACAAAAAATTCATAACAAGCTATTGACTTTTCGCAAAAATTTTGGTATTATAGTTATGCTGTTGATGCGGGAATAGCTCAGTTGATAGAGCGTCGCCTTGCCAAGGCGAAGGTCGCGGGTTTGAGCCCCGTTTCCCGCTCCAATTTTTTATCAAGTCTTTTTAAGATTTGATTTTTTTAATAAAAAAGATTTAATCGAATACAATTAAAATAGATGGCGGCTTAGCCAAGCGGTAAGGCACGAGTCTGCAAAACTCTGATGATCGGTCCGACTCCGATAGCCGCCTCCATAAAAGTATTGAAATTCATTTCAATACTTTTATTTTAATTGAATACGCACTTGTAGGTGCTACTTCTACAAGTAATAATATTGTAAAATACAATTTAGATAGAGAGGTATTGATTATGATATTATTAAATGTAGAAGAATTGCTTAAAAGAAAAGGAAAAACTAAGACATGGCTATGTGACCAGATGGATATTTCTCACTACAACTTGAACAAAGCTATTCACGGTAACACAAAAGCTATATCTTTTAAATATTTGGAAGGTTTTTGTAAATATCTAGAATGTTCATTTGATGAGTTAATAACATTTGTAGATAATGATGAAGATTATAAGGTGTCTTAAATGGAAAACGAAGATTATTTGAATTTAGTTACAAATCAAATAGAACTCGACAAGTTACTTCATTCTGTTAAACCAGAAGATAAAGAACTTGCAAAAGAGCTTTTAAATAAAAAAAGAGAAATCATTGAAAAAAATGGGTTTTTCGCTGATTTCCAGTTAAAAAGAATTAATAAAAAGATAAATAAATTAAAAAACGATGCTTGAAATTAAGCATCGCATTATTTTTTAAAATTTTCTATGATTTACAACATATGTGCTTCCAAGACTTTGTTTAGCTTTATGCTTAACTTGAGCACTAACTTCGCCGATTTCTAAGGCTGTAGTAAATCTTCCTTCTTGAATTTCGACAACACCTATTGAAATTGAAACAATTGGAAATTGTTCGATAATTCCTCTTCTATTAGCAACTTCAACAAAGCCTCTTTCAACATCTTCTTCTGTATAATAGTCTATTATACTTTTATCAAAATCATTTATTATATCTCTACAAAGTTTATCATAATCATATTTTGTAATTACAGCTACAAAATCGTCTCCACCAATATGTCCGACAAAATTGTCCCCTTCAGGAATTTCATGAATATGTTTTACAATCGTTTTTGCTGTAAATTTTATTATTTCATCTCCATTTGAAAATCCATAAACATCATTATATGCTTTAAAATTATCTAAATCAAAATATACAACTGCAAATTCTTCTTTAGATAAAATTCTTTTCTTAATTTCCGCTTGAATTTGAACATTTCCAGGAAGGCCAGTTAGTGGGCTAACTCTTCTATTTGTAGTAACAAAATCAATCATATTTTTTATTGTAAAGTAAAAATAATCATTATTAATTGGTTTAACAATATAATATTGAACAGATAATTTCAATATTTCCATTCTATAATCATGGTCTACGTTTGATGAAGTAATAAGAATTGGAGTTATGCTGTTATCTTCGTTAGTTCTAATCTTTTTACAGATTTCAACCGCAGTAAGTGCTGTATTATCATCATCAATTATTATCATTGTTGGAATATTTTTCAATACTACTTCAACATTATCAGAAGGTGTTGATAAAAAGTGAAAGTCTTTTTCATCTTTAAACATCTCTCTTAGCTGTTCTAATAATTGTGTAGTATCATCAATAATATAGATCTCGTGTTGCATAAGTTTCTCCTATTCTTTAGTTATTTGTGTCTTCTTCTCCATCTTGATATTCTGTCTCATCAGATCCTAAAATTTCTTCATCAGGAACTTCTTCTCCGCCTTCTTCATCGGCAGGTTGTTCTTCTGGAGGATTAAATTCCCAAGGTGTAGACCAAGTAGCTTCAGTATCATCAACACTAGTAACTACAATTTCTATCTCATTATGACCTGGTTCAGAATGAACTTCAAATAATGCATCTGGCCATACTTCGCCTTCTGGAACATCCCAGTTAGATTCAACTCCATTGAATATATATTTTATTGATTTAATTCCATGTTCATGTTTACATTGAATTTGTAGAACTCCAGTTACATCATTCCATCCATAAGCTATTTCAGGTATCTTGAATGCTTCTATTACTTTTGAAGCTGTTCTAACGTTAGCTGCCTCGCTTCCGTCTATAGCAAATACTACAACTGTATTCTTTCCTTCTGGAATATCTATTTCAAACTCATATTCTGCTGTTCCTTCTTCATCTGGTGTCATTGTAACAGTTTCACTTTCATTTCCAGCTTCATCTGTCCATTTATAAGTAACATATCCGATTGAGGTATCATCTGTAACAGTAACTCTTAATTTATTTCCTACAGTTTTTAGAATAATCTCTGGTTGAGTTTTATCAATTCCTGTTGGTGAATCAAATGTAAAGTCTTTAGTAGTTTTATTATTTTGTTCATCAATAACTTGAACATGTAGAACGTGAACACCATATGAAGAGACTGCTTCAATCTCTAAATGAGTTTGTTTTTCGCCAGCTACAACATTTTCATGTTCTTTATCCCAACTATATTTAACTTTTGAAATAGTAACTGGGCTATCAACAGTAATAATAACTTTTCCAGAAATTTCATCTAATTCTGCTGCAATTTCTGCTTCAACTTTTGTATCTGTAGTAGATGTGTTCTTTTGTTGAGTGTCGCTTTCTTTCTTGTTGTTTAGGATACTTGTAACACCGCTAATAATTAAGCCGATTGCTAAAATAACCATAACTAACGCAAAAACTTTAACTATTTTATCTGATATTGGAAGCTTAGATCCGCCACCTTTTGGCTCTTTATATCCGCCTCCAAAATTATTATTTTTATTTGATTTTCCAATATTATCGTTGCTTCCGCCACCATAATCTAATATCTGATTCATTCTTTTTCACCTCATAAATATTACACAATAAAATTATATCATATAGCAATTTTATTGTAAATCACATTTACAAAATTATTTCAAAAAATAAAACAGATTGTAATATTAACACAACCTGTTTTACCATTATTTACTTAATATATCCTAATTCTTCTAATGCGTCTTTCAGCATCTTTTTCGCATTATCATAGCTTACAGTATCAATTGCTTCTTCAAAAGGTAGCCACTTTATCTGATTTATTTCTGACTCTTGTCTTATAATTTCGCCACTAATCACCTTTGCTGGGAAAAAGCAAGCTGTTTTTTCTACATCTCCTTTAACAATATACTTGATTTCAAATCTTTTTGAAGAATCAATTTCAACATCTAAATTTGTTTCTTCTTTTACTTCTCTTTTGGCTGTTTCAACTTCTGTTTCATCACCTTCAACATGTCCTTTTGGTAAACCCCAGTGTCCTTCAGCTTCTTGAACTACTAGTACTTTATTGTTTTCTACTATTATACAGCCACAACTTTTTTCTTCTTTCATAAAAAATCTCCTTTAAATAAACTATATGTATTATATCACATAAATTTAATAAAAAGAAGATTTTTTTCATTATTCAAAATTAATATTTATCCAATTATTTTTTGCAATCTCTAAGTTTTCTTTATTATATAAATCAACATCGCAAGCAAAAGAAAGTTCCTCTTGAGTAAACCAAGTATTTGTATCATTTTTTCCGAAAAGGAAATTCATTGATTGGATTTCTTCATCATTATAATATCTGATAAAGTTCTTAACTTTAGTTTTTTGAGTATCTACCATATCTTTGCCTCCTTTTTATTTTTATATATTCTATTAAAACTTTGTTTTTTAATAGTGTTGTTTTTGTGAACATTGTGTAAAAAAATTTTTATATTGATTTATATTTTAAAACAATATATAATACAATCAAAGTTAAATAAAGGAGAAAATGTTATGATTAATTTTGACCATTTAAAAAACACTGATCCTGAGGTATATGAGGCGATTCAAAAAGAGAAAAAACGTCAGCAAGATAATCTTGAAATGATTGCTAGTGAAAATTTCACATCTGAAGCAGTTATGGAAGCTATGGGATCATATATGACTAACAAATATGCCGAAGGTTACCCTGGAAACAGATATTATGCTGGTTGTCAAAATGTTGACATAGTTGAAAATATTGCACGTGAGAGATTGAAAAAATTATTTGGTGCAGAACATGCTAATGTTCAACCACATAGTGGTGCTCAAGCTAATGAAGCCGTTTACACAGCTTGTTTAGAGCCTGGTGATAAAGTTTTAACAATGACTTTAAATTCAGGTGGACATATTTCTCATATGTCAAAAGCTACTGCACAATCTAGATTTTACGAAGCTATCTATTATGATGTAAATCCTGAAACTTACACAATTGACTATGATGAAGTTGAAAGATTAGCTCTAGAACACAAGCCAAAATTAATTATTACAGGTGCTAGCGCATATCCTAGAATAATTGATTTTAAAAGATTTAGAGAAATTGCAGATAAAGCTGGAAGTTTATTAATGGTCGATATGGCTCACATTGCAGGATTAGTTGCAGCTGGAGTTCACCCAAGTCCAGTTCCTTATGCAGATTTCGTTACAAGCACAACTCATAAAACTTTAAGAGGCCCTAGAGGAGGAATAATCCTTTGTAAAGAAGAATGGGCTAAGAAGATTGATTTAGCTGTATTTCCTAGAACTCAAGGTGGACCTTTAGAACACGTTATCTCAGCTAAAGCTGTTGCATTTAAAGAAGCTTTAGAACCAGCTTTTAAAGAATATCAAAAGCAAGTTGTTAAAAATGCCTCAGCACTAGCAGAAAACCTAATCAAAAATGGATTTAATGTTTTAACAGGTGGAACTGACAATCATTTAGTTTTATTAGATTTAAGAAACAAAAAAATAACAGGTCTAGACCTAGAACAAAGATTAGACTCTGTTAGAATTACAGCTAATAAAAACGCAGTTCCATTTGATACAGAAAATAAAAAAGTTACTTCTGGAATAAGACTTGGAACACCTGCTTTAACTACTCGTGGAATGAAAGAAGAACAAATGAAAATCATCGCCGATTTAATTAATTTATGTGCAGAACCTGAAGAAAAATTCTTATCAAACAAATCTCATATAATTGAAGAAGTTGATAAATTAACAAAACAATTTCCACTATATAATAACTAAAAAATGAGAAATGGGGACAGTCCCCCATTTCTCAATTTTTTATCTTTCAATATCTGGATTCTCTTGATTTTGTGTTGGATTATTTTGAACTGTTCTAGATTGAATAATTGAATCTACTTTATCTTTAATCATACTCTCTAATTGAGCTTTTGTAACGAATCCAAGTCCGCCACCTGTTTTTGAATTTACAAAGTGAACATTATAATCTATACATTCTGGATATTCGGCTAACAATTCTGTTAAGCTTCTTCCATCAGCTCTTACAACTGTCCAACCACTCTCTTGAATAATATTAATATGGCTTATTGTATAATCTGGATGTGATTCAAAATATCCAAATTTTCCAGTACCGTCTGGTTTTTCCCAATATACTTTATCTTGTAACATATCGCCAACCTCAGGTTTTTCACCAATAACAAATTCTTCCATATATTTTTGAGTAGCTTCTTGTCTAAATTCTTCTAATTTTTCTTCGTCAGTTTTTCCAGTTTCAGTCTCACCTGGTTGCTCAGTCTCAGTTTCTCCTGGTTGTTGTGTTTCAGTTTCGCCCGGTTGTTCAGTCTCTTGACCACCTGGCTGCTCAGTTTCTCCTGGTGAAACTATACCAGGGGTTTCTGTACTTGGCTTTTGTGATTCATCTACGTTAGGTTTTTGAGTTTCGGTTTCTCCAGGTTTCTGAGTCTCCGTCTCGCCTGGTTTCTCAGTTTCTGTTTCACTTGGTTTTGTTTCTTCTGGACTAGTAGTTTCTGTTCCACCTGGTTGTCCATTAGGATCAATTTCTATATCAACAGTTGGATTATCAGTTGTTCCTGGAGTAGTTTCTTCAATTGTATAACCTGGATCAGAAGGAGCTTTACTAGGAGTTTTTCCAAATGGATAAACTGCTGAGAAAAGTATTGCTGCAGCTGCAATTCCAACTGCTCCTCTTATTACTATTTTTTTAAATCTTTCATTTGGTTTAAATTTAAAGTTTTTAATTGAATCTTTAACACCACGAAGTTTTCTCTTATAATGTCTTATTCCAGCGTTAATTCTTCTTCCTGTTTTAGTTTTATTTAAGCTATCTTTTATATTTAATGATAATTTTTTCTTATCTTTTGGCTCTTTTTTAACTTTTTCTACTTTTTTAGATTTCTCTGTCTTAGGTTTTTCAATCTTAGGAACTGGTTTTCTTGTTCTCTTAACAGCTGGCTTTTTAGGTTCTTCTATATCGCCTTCTAAATCTTCTTCATCAAAGATAAATCCTGAATCTTCTCTATCACTTTTTCTAGCTTTTAATTTATCTGAAAAAATTCCTTTAAATTTTCCTCTTGCAGCTACAACAGCTCCGCTAAGTGCTGCAACAGCTTTTGCAAGTGCTCCACTTTCAAATTGTCTTTTAGCTTCTTCTGATTGTTTAGCTGGTTTTTCAGCTTGTTCCTCTCTTTTAGCTCTAGCCTCTGCTTCACGTTTTGCTTTTGCTTCTTTTTCTTGTCTTTCTTGCTCAGCCCTAGCTTGAGATTCTTCTATAAATCTTTGTTCATCTTCTACAATTTTTTGAACTGCTCTTTCAGCATCTTCAAATCTTTTTCTATCTTCTTCAGCTCTAGCCTCTTCTTGTTGTCTTCTTCTTTCTTCTTCCTCTAAAAGTTTAGCTTGAGCCTCTGCTTCTTTTCTTTCTCTTTCAGCTTTAGCTGCTTGAGCTTTATGTATTTGTTCTTTACGTTTATTTTTTTCAGCAGTTAACCTAGCATTTCTTTGTTGTGGTGTTTCAGATCTCATCTTTTTCTTTTGAGCTTGAATTCTTTTATGTCTAGGAAGTCTGTTAGGATTCTTCATTGTTTTAGCTGAATCTTTAACAGTTCTTTTTTGAGAATCTTGCTTTTTGGTAGGTTCTGAAGTTGAATCTGGTTGTTTAGTAGGTTCTACTTTCTTTGGCTCTGAAGCTGGTTCTGGTTTTTTAGCAGGTTCTGGCTTTTTAGGCTCTTCAGCATCTTTTGCTTTAGTTGGTCTTTCCCAGTAAATACGATCTCCTCTATATGTAGATCTTGATTGTGATTGAGATTGTGTTCGAGTCTCTGTGTGTGGTTGTTCTTCATCTAAGCCTTGATCATGTGATTCTTCATCATCAAAACCATCTATTCCTAATATTTCTTCTGGATCATTTAAATATAATGTATCATTTAATCTAAAAGAACTATAAACGTTTGCACCAATAGAATTTCTTTGTTTAAAGGCCATAATAATTCCTTTAAGCTTATCTATAAGTCTCATTTTTTTATCAGTATTAAATATACCTACATTATATGTAATTTCAATTCCTCTATTTTCTAAAGTCATTTTTCTAGCAATTCTAAGTTCATCTTTTGAAAGCTTTTTATCTTTGCCATGTCCATATTCTTCTACAATACTTTTTAAATATCTTCTAGCATAATTTGTTTTGTTCATTCTATCCCAGTCACTTAAAGCTGCATACATAGTAGTGTCAACTTCACTAAAAGCTTTTCTAGAAAATCTAAATTCTCTATCAGTAATAAGTAAATTACGGATTTCAGCTCTTATTCTCTCTTCTCTTTCTAGTCTTAGCATTGTACTAAAATTTTCTCTATATATTCCGTCAACATCTCTACCTCTAATAGGTTTACTTAATGTGTAAGGTTTTCCATCTCTTAAACCTGTGACATTATAACAACCATTAGCATAATCAACAGTTACTTTAATCTCTTTACTCAAATCTCTTTCCTCCCAAAATAGATTTACATAATCTATTTCATTATAGCATATTTTCCCTTATAAATCAAGTTTACCACATTTCTACTTTTTTCGTCAATCATTAACTAAAAAAAATATTTTTCATATAATTTTTTAGGAGGTTAAAATGGAAACTTTAAAATTAAATTCAAGAGGTCCTTGGGTAGAATTCTTACAAAGCACACTCAAAAAAATAGGATTTTTTACATCAAAAATTGACGGAATTTTTGGCAATCTTACACAAACCGCAGTTAGAAGCTTTCAAAAAGAGTTTGGCTTAAATCCTGATGGAATTGTAGGTCCACTCACTTGGGACGCATTAACTCCATATATAAATGGCTATACAATCTATAAAATTAAATCTGGAGACACTTTGTGGCATCTAGCTAATAACTTTTCAACAACGGTAAATGCAATCCTTACAGCCAATCCTGGGCTTAATGCGACCACTTTAAAAATCGGTGATACAATAACTATTCCGTTTTCAAATATTGTACCTACAAATGTTAGTTATACATCAGATATTTTGGATTTAAATATTCTTTCAATGCAAGCAATTTACCCGTTTTTAGAGTTTGGAACAATAGGTCAAAGTGTTCTTGGAAAACCATTAAGATATATTAGGTTTGGCACTGGTAAAAAACAAGTATTTTATAATGCAAGTTTTCACGCAAATGAATGGATTAATTCTCCATTGCTTATGAAATTTCTTGAAATTTTATGTAAATCTTATGTCAATAATTTAAGTGTTTTTGGCTATCCTGCAAAATATTTATTTGAAAACACTTCATTATATCTAGTTCCAATGGTTAATCCTGATGGAGTTGATTTAGTAACAGGAAATTATCCAGAAGATTCTGAAATTATTAGAAACACAAAAATAATTTCTAATAATTTTCCAAGCATTTCATATCCAAGTGGCTGGAAGGCAAATATAGTTCGGAACAGACTTAAATCTTCAGTTCCCAGCTGATTGGGAAGAAGCTAAAAGGATTAAATTTGATCAAGGCTATAATAAGCCAGCTCCACGAGATTATGTTGGTCCAGGACCACTTACAGCACCTGAAGCAATATCGATTTATAACTTTACACTTTCATATAATTTTAGTTTAGTAATTAGTTATCACACTCAAGGAAAAGTAATTTATTGGCAATATCAAAATTATACGCCTGAAATCAGTAAAAATATCGCAAAAACCTTTAGTGAAGTTTCAGGATATTCACTAGAAGATACGCCTTATAACTCAAGCTTCGCAGGCTACAAAGACTGGTTTATTCAAAATTATTCAAGACCAGGCTTTACAATCGAATCAGGAGAAGGAATTAACCCTCTCCCTATTTCTCAATTTGATGAAATCTACCGCGACAACATAGGAATCTTAGTTTTAGGAATGGTGATATAAATAAATCTCCGAGTAAATCTCGGAGATTTATTTTTAAGGTATTACTTTAACTTCAGAGATATATGTTCTAGGTTCATTTATAACTCCTAAAGTAATTGTTATTGCGTCCATACCTTCATATTTAAAATCCATCAGTATATTTGTATATTGTCCTCTCATATCTGCACTCTCTTGATGATATGCACAATATTCAATATTTAATCCTGAAACATCATTTTCTTTACAAAATTCTGAAAATTTTATAAAGTCTTCTTCATTTCCAATTCCAAGATATTTTTTAATTTCTTCTTTATTCTCAGCATAATAACTTTTTGCATCATTTTTCTTTAAATCTTCACATAAATCAGGTAAATATTTTGAAATTGTATATAAATGTTCATACAAGTTATTTCTATCTAATTTTCCCTTATATTCTTTAGTAAAATCATATATATGCTGAGGAATTAACTTGTCTGAAAGATATTCCCTAGTACGTCGTTCGGCAGCTTCAAAATCTGGTAATTCATCTGCTGATGCAGGCTTCTCAGGTTGTCTTAAATATATAGCAAATGCAACTATTACAATAACTAATATAATAATCAATATTTTAATAGCCATTTTAAGCTTTTTATTTCTTTTATTTTCAATTTTTATCTTTTGACCCATATTATCCTCACTTCCTATTATTCACTTGCTACATTAAAGTTCTTACCTGAGAAGTAATCTGAGAATGGTGTATCTGTGCTAAACTGTAATTCTACACCACTATAAGGAGCAGTCCATTTTTTATCCAAGAACATAACACTTTCTGCTTTTCTTCTCTTTTCTAAGCCTGGGTAGTCATCCCATTGTGAACTTCCTAAATTCTCCCATACATTTCTTATATTAGCTTCATCTCCACTTTTTATTGCAGTTTGTAATGAATCTGGTACTGAACCAAAATTATACATTACAGACAAAATGGCTGCTGTTTGATATTCGTCAAATTCCATTCCTGGGAATACTTGTTGAATTGATGCTACTTTATCATCTATAAATGCTATTGCAACGTCTCTAATTACGTCTAGAGGGACATGATCTCCTACATTCATACCTGTATTTGAAGCATGACTTCCGTGCATATATTCTCCGTATCCTAAGTTCCAGAAATATCCATTACACCAGTTTGTAACACCCATAGCAACAGTTACTGTACCATCACCAATATCTTGAGCTACTGAATAGCCTTGTCTAACCTCTTCTTGTTTTAATCCTTCACATAGTACCAACATCCAATATAGGAACTCTTCTGAATATTCTCCGTTAAATGGTTCCGTTCCAGCAACTTCTGGAATATAGAAGAAATCTTCTACATTGTCTACTATAGCATAATCAAGATCTTTAATTATAATTCTTATATAATCAGCAGGTCCAGTATAATCATAATATGTATAAGTTAATTTTTCAGCATCCTCTGAATCTGATGTTGGATTATCTGGATTAGGTTCTGCAGTTGGTTCTGGCTCTGGTTCTGGTTCAGGATCTGCTGTTGGAGTTGTAGTCTCAACTACTTCATTTTCTATAGTTTTTCCTATAAATTTTCCTTCTTTTACATAATATCCAACAAGTCCATCCTCAGCTTTGTAATTATCTTCAGGAGTTGGATATGCTTTATCTTCTCCGTAATTTATAAAACATGGAGCATCTTCTTTAGCTTGTTCCTTATCTACAAGTGTATCCCATTCTGTTGTATTATATAAAGCTAATCCACGAAGATCTTCTTCCTCTCTTTTCTTGAAAGAACCATTTATGCTATTTTGATTTTCATTGTCTCCTCCTTGAGGTTCTGTAGATGGTTCTGGATCTGTAGTTGGTTCTGCTGGATCTGTTGGTTCATCACTAGTACCAGAATCAGCACTTGTCAAACTTAAATCTACATCTATACCATCAATCATAATTGTATAACCAGCACATACATTTTCATATTCTTCACCAAAAATGTTTAATGCTTTATCTGGTGTATCAAAATACACAGATGTTGTTTCATATTCATAACCTTCAAACATTTCAGGTGTAAAGTAATCTTCGCCTTTCATTGCTTCAATTATAATATACTCTACTTCTTCCATTTGTTGAGTATAAAGATTCATTCTTTGATGTTTTCCAACTTCAAGGATTTTACCAGTTACTGGTGAAGAAACTAATTCTCCAGCTTCATAACCTTCAAATTTCTCTAATTTAGTTGTTGAAGAAGTATTACCCATAGCATCGATTATATCTTGATACCATACTTTATATCCATCAGAATTTAAGTGAATCTTTCCTCCACCTCTGTTAGTATCATTTGGATTTTGTGCATATTCATTTTTTAAATACCCATCACTACCTTGTATATTTCCTGTTGGATCTATATATGTAACACCATCTTTTGAATCAGCATAATTCTTCATGTTTTCATTATATGTATCTATTTCAGAATTTTTAGGTGAATCATATGGATAGCCTGAACATATGTGAGAAGTTTGTAATACAAATACTTCTATATTACCATGATCAGCTTTTAGTTTATCAATTAATTCTTGCGTTCTTGACCAATTAGTAACACCATTTAGTCCAAATTCTACAACAATTGCACTTGCATCACTTGGAATTGACATTGATGAATAATTACTTAAAACCCAATCTGCATTCATTCCACCTTTACAGAAAAAGTATCCTGATGTTATTGCACCATCTGATAATGAACCAGCTGGTGAATCAGCAGCTCCTGAAACTCCTAATCCTGCAATCCATGAATCACCAATCCAGAATATCTTTGAAGAATCTATTTTCTTTGAACTACTATTCTGTGGTTCTGAATCTCCTCCAGTTTGTGGCTCTGTAGTTCCCGTTTGTGGTTCAGTTGTTCCAGTCTGTGGCTCTGTAGTTCCTGTTTGTGGATCACCTGTTCCTGCATTGGTTTGTGATGATGCTGTTAGTTCATCTAATTTTTTTCCTGTAACATAAGATTCTAGAGCATCATATGTTGCTTTAGAATGTATCATTGTTCCATAATCTACATCAGCTTTATCAAAAGGTCTTACTGGCCATCCAATAGGAGGATCATGTTCTGGTAAAACCCATGTGAATATTGATGGAATTTTATCTGATAATTCCTCTTTATCAAAATAATCTAATTCAACTATTAATTCTTTAAAATCTCTGTATGCATAATCTGCATCTAAAGTTCCTGCATTTTCTAATATTGAAAATACGCTTAATGAACTTTTTGTAATTTGAACTGTTCCAATTAAATCTGGATCTCTAGGATCAAAATTTAATACTAGTAGTTCATCATCAGTATCATAATATTTATTTATATCTACACCAAATCTGTGCATATATAACATATCTAATTGCCAATCTAACCATTGCATTGCTAAATCTTCATCATCTACGAAATCTTCGTTAGTAGCCCATGAGTATGATTCTCTTATTGCACTTCTTCCATAGTTGTTCAACTCAGTTATAACTATACTTCTCCAATAAGGTGACTTATAAAGTTGATGTATTAAACCATTATTACCATTATAATCATTATCTAGCAAGCCAATGAAATGATAGAAATTATTATCTGTTATATAAGTTTCGTATCCTTCTTCTTTAAATGAATCTGGATCAGCTATTACTTTTTCGTTATAGAATTCATTATTATAATCATATTGTTGATTACAATAATAGTTATATCCATATAAAACTCTCTGTTTATCATGCTCAATTGCTAATCCTCTAGTTTCTCCACCATCATAAATATAAAATTTTCTATATTTAAATAGATATTTTACTAATGGATTAGTTTGACCTCTTTGTGCATCTTCTGCTTGAGTTACGTTGTTAGTTTGAGTTATTTGATAGAAAACTCCAGAAGAATCATCGCCTTCAGAATCTCCACCATAAATTATATTATATAGATTGTTTACATCAGTATTTTTATCTTCTCTTTTTACTTTTTCCCAATTTGTTGTTGAACCATTTGAATCGAAACCATATGCTGACCATAGAACTCTATCATCAACTCTGTCTCCAGCCATATCAGTATTAACTACAAATTTTTCAAGTTGTGCTTTTTTAACAAAAGCCCAACCAGCTGCTTCAGCTTCATCTTTATCTTTAAATTGTCCTGGCGCAACTAATTGTTCTCCTTCATATGTGAAGCCATTTTCCAAGAAATCTTCAAGTGTAACATCTGATGTTGTACCATCACCATTTAAAACATATAGTTGATATTCTTCTGTACCATCTTTCATATCATAAGCTGTCCAATACTCTCCTGTATCTTCCAAGTAAGCTGTATCAACTCTTACATAAGTTGCATCTGTTCCAAAAGAATTTAAATAATCAAACTCTGGATGTTTTGCTCCTTGAACAACATTTTCAGTTTCAGTTGTACTATTTTCAGTATATGATCTTGGTTTAACAGAAATTTTTCCAGCATATTCATTTATTGCTACATCTTCAGTTTTATATCTATCATTTCCCTCTTCACCTTTTGACCTAGGAATTATAAAATATGTATCTCTAAACCAACTTCCAACAACTCTAGCAATATATGGTGTATATGCTTCGTAGTCTTGATCAGAAACACTAGCCATTGCTTTTACAGCAGCTTTTACATATTTTTGACAAGCTGAACAACATTTTGAAATATCTTGTTGATCACATTTTCCTTTTGATAAATCATAATGATAATTACCTGTCGTTTCATCTTTAACCAATATACCAGATTCTATTGCTTCTTGAGTTGTTTTCTCTCTTATTACAAATTCAACAATAACTGTATCTACCCATTTTTCTTCATCACTATAAGTTACTACAGGGTCTTTCCAAGTTGATACAAAATATGAAGTAACCCCCTCATAAGCATATGAAGTATATTCATCAGCATCTTGAGTATATGTTCCAGCTTCATAAATTAGATATTTATAATTAACCCAATCAAATCCTACTTCTTCTGGCTCAGTTACTCCAGTATCTGGATCAGTACTATCAACACCAGAAGTCCAACTATTAATATTTTTAACTCTTTTAACTTTATAAACTTTTCCTTTTGCTTGTAAAGTTCCATAACCACCCGTTTGCCTATTAATTTCAAATTCTTTAATTTGTGGTTCAGTTCTATTAGCCATATTAAATCCATTATCTACTGCTACACCAGAAATCCATGAAAAGTCATCATTTAATGCTTCTGGATGATCTGTTCCTAATCCTTGAGTACAATGTTCCATATCAAAAGGAACATCACCTCCATCATCATCTTTAAATTCATAATGCTCATATGATGTAAACTCGTCATATACTTCTTCATCAACAGCTGATGTAATTCCATAACTAGTTAAATTATTAGAGCTTGTATCAAACCATAAGAATGAACTTGTTTGATATGCACTGTCTAAAATCTTATATGCTTGTCCAACACCCATACAATTATCTGGACTTGTTAGTGTTAAACATAATTCTGGATTGCTAACTTTAAATGTTTCTTTTGATCTTAACAAGTCTTGGCATGCTTCTTTAGTTAATGATATATCATTAGCAAACCACTCTAATGCAGCCTGATCAGTAACCATCCAAGAAACAAAATCATGTCCTGTTTCTTCTAGTACTCTTTCAACTTTATCTATAGTATCACCAGCTTCTGGAGATACTACCTTATGAGGATCAACAAATGAAGCATTTACTTGTGCCTCTCCAGATCCGTCAAGATATACTTGAACTTCTGTATCAAAGTTTTGAAGCATAGCTGTTGTTAAATCAGGTGCTCCTGTTCCTAAATGTAGTGATAGTAAAAATTCTAGACTCATTCCATATCTAGGTGCCCAACCTTCAATTGAGAAGTTCATTGCGTTATTGAACCAACCTTTTTTCAAACTTAAAGTTGTATCAGTTAATGAAACACTCTCTCCTAAAAGGCCTCTACCCCACCACCAGTGGTCAGTAGCAATTCCACCAGTTGCATTATATAATTTAATTAAGCCTTTAGCCCATGCATCGTCATTTCCAGAAACAGTACAAATTGCGTTATATATCTTTGTTAACATATCTTCATCACTGTTTCTTAAAGTATATATTCTATAATTTGATAAAAGATAAGTTCTAATTAATTTATAATTTTTTAAATCTTCTTTTTCAATATTAGCAACTTTTCCTCTTGAATCAGTTGAATCGCCTTCCATACCATTTGTTTCTTCCATAGATCTTTCAATTCCATATTCATCTATATAAGTATCATCTGATATAGGTTCACCTGTAGCGTTGTCTATAGTTCTACCTAAAAAGTCATAATATTTTAAATCTTGTACTATATTATTTCCATCATAGAAGTGGCCAACACCTTCATCATCTGCCCTATATTCATATTCTGGATGATTATTTTGAGTTTCAGATCTAGTAAAGATATCATCATTTCCAGTTCTAAGTTTTGGTCTTACAAAGCCATCACCAATTAAATTATAATCCATTTGTTCCAAATAATTTGAAACATCTATAATATCTTGATAATCTTCATCAAGACTAGATACAGCACCATTAGCAAACCATTTAGATGGGTCTATCTTAAATAAACTTAATAATTTATCCTTCATCATACCTGGCATGTGTTGAAATGCTACAATAACTAAAATTATAATTATTATAAGAATTATTATGATTCCAACCCAACCTAGTTTTAACAAAAGCTGAAATAATTTTTTAATAAGTTTTCCAATTGCTTTAGCTAATTTTTTTGCGAGTTTTCCAAGTTGTTGTCCAGCTTTTTTAGCATTTGGATTTACAGCTTCAGGATTCATAACATCATAATCTTTTCCGCCTGTGTTTCCGCCTTTATTTTTTCCAAACCCAAATTTTGCCATATCTATGCCTCCTTTCTTTAGAATGCAATTGTCATACTAAATTTGTCAATAGCATTTTCTATTTCAGCTTCCGCTGTTTCTGGATTACCTGTGTAATTATCCATAACTCTTACAGCATTAAATACTAAACCTTCAGGTGCTTCAGATGAATCAAAGAATTTTTCAAATGATAATACTACTGTCTTTGATTCTCCTGGAGCTAAAACAATATTTGTATCATCTAGTGCATATCTTACATCATTTTTAAGAGCAAGTCCTACTTCCCAACCACCAGATAATCCGTCTTTAATAACTATAGTGTTATTTGTTCTATTTACGAAATTAACCTTATATATAGCAAAACTATATTTCTCTATTACTTCAGATACTTTTACTATTAAGTAATCATTTGATCCCATATAATTTAACTTTTGTGATCCCATATAGTTACCTACAGAGAATACTACGTTTTTATCTTCATCATAACTAGCTACTAATTTTTCTTCTTGAAAAGTATATTTTTGATTTGTTAAACCTGTTGCCAAAAAATCATCAAATATTTTTACATTATAAATATATTTTCCATCTACATTTGAATAATTTTGAATAGCATATCTTTTTGTATTTCCATCAAATTTTTGTTGCACATATTGTACAAACAAATTATAACTATTTCCGAAAAAGTTTTCTTTACAATCTTCTGATATCAAGTTCCATGCAGCTACATAATTTCTATTATTACAATATCCAATATAATCTGCAATAAAATCTTCAAATTCTGTAGCAACTTTTTTTGGAACAGTAGATTCTTGACTATCTAATACTGACTGATTTGGTCTATAAGTTGTAGGAGGTGTTCCAGTATATCTTTTTCCAATTAAATATCTATTAAATAAAATTAGAATAAGTGCAATAACTATAACAAGCACTATTACTCTATAATGATCTTTAAAGAAATGTCTAACTTTAATTTTAAAATCAGGACTTATTGCCATATTACACTTCCTCCCCTACTGCACTATTTCTGCTAAATGAAAGTACATATTCATTTAAAGCAGTTTCTTGAATTACAACATATAAGCTAAAATTATGTCCATATGAGCCATTTACAGTATCAGATAAGTTTACCATTAAAACATATATGTCTCCTAATCTTTCAAAATTAGAATAAGATAAACTAAAATCTGAAGGGAAATAATCTTGGAAGTACTTTTTAAAATTACTTATATTAGGGAAATAATTTTCTTTGTATTCATCATAAAGCATTCCATAAGCATCTTCATATCTTTCATTGTCTACTGCTTTAAAAAACTTTGCACAATAAAACTGCATTCTTTGTTGTTCAGACATTTCAGATAAATCTTTTACCTCTTCTTGAAATTGCTCTTCTTTATGCTGTGCAGATAATTCTGAAATTTGTTGATCTGTAGCTGTTCCAGTATTATTACCTTTCATTCCTTTTAAAGCAAACATCATCACAACTATTACAATAATCAGAATTAAAATTGCAACTAATATTATTTTTCTTGATGATTTTTTCCTATTAGCCATATATTTCCCTCCTGTTTAACTTTTGTATATTTTAAGCACCTTTTCTTCTTCTCATATTTTCTCTTCTAGCTCTAACTTCATCTAAGCTTATTGTTTTTCCAGCATCTTCTTTTATCTTTTTAACAACTTCAGTTACACTATCTGTTTTAACTTGAGTAATATTTCCATCAGCACCTTCAATTGTTGCTTCAATATTAGGAGTAGTTTTTGTAGTAGTTCTTCCAACAGTTACATCATAACCTTCAAGATTTCCTACTCTTTCTAATTCTTTAACTACTTTATCATTAGCCTTAGCCTCATCATCTGAATTTTCTTCCATTTGTCTCATAGCATCATTAACAGCGTCTTCAGCATTTGAAGTATTTACTCTACTATTAATTACATTAACATTATATTCTGTTTCTGTTTCAGAAGCATCTTCAGCATCTATATCAACTGCTGGAGGCATTCCTCTCTTAGCTCTTTCAGCATTTAAATCTATAATCTTTGGTCTTGCTTTTCCAAGAACTTTTTCATCAATATAACCCTCAACATTATCAGAGTTTGCAAGATCTTTAAAATCTAATTTGCTAATATCTAATCCTTGAGCTTGAGCCTCAGCTAATGCTGACTTAAATCTATCTTCATCAGAAAGATCTGATCTCTCATCTAATGACATTAACTCAGCTAAAGTTTCTGCATATTCTCTTTCTTCTGTTCCTTCACCTAATGAGTTTATATATTCACCTAGCTGATCTGCATCATTGAAATTATTTTGAAGATTATTTTCAATTTCTTTAGCAACATCTGGACCTAATTTATCTCTAAGTTCTTCTAATTTTCCTTCAAGTTCTGTTTGTCTAGCTTGCTCTCTTTCTCTATCTGCTCCAGTCATAATATCTCTAAGTTTCATAGCTAACTGTGTTGCTAATTGTTCTGTAGATAATGTTTCTCCAGCTATAGCACCAGCTGATCCTTCGTCAGCATCAACTGCCCCTTCATCAGCAGGATTTTCAGCTTCATTTGTAACTGTATTTTCAGTTGTAATATGCTCTTCTTTGACATTTTCTTTATTTGTAACATTTTCTTTATTAGTTTCAGTGCTTTCAGCAGTTTCTTTTGCGACTTTTTCTACAGCACTAGCAATTTTACCTTCAGGATCACCTGCTACAGGAACAACTCCTCCTACTACAGCTACACCACCATTTGCACCATCGTTTCCGTCGGCTCCATTAGTTCCATTAGCTCCGTCCAATCCATTGTTTCCATTTGCTCCCTTTTCTCCTCTATCTGAGCTGTTATCAACTTCTTGTCCATCAGCACTCTTGATTGGTTCTTCTGATTCTTCATCATCAAGTGGAGTATATTCTGCATCCATTACCTGTTGATCTCCTACTCCTAACCAACCTTTTACTCTATTTCCAGCTGCGCTAAGTTTTGAACCAGCAGCATGTATTCCATTAGCTGCAGCTGAACGAGCTGCACTAACATTTTCTTTAATTCCAACTCCTGTTCTTGTTAAACTATTTCCTAATCCAGAAGCAACTTGTCCAATACCAATATGGCTTCCATCTAAATTTTGGCCAAATGAGATGAATGGTCCACCAGTAGCAGCTCTCATTGTAGCTCTTCCAATAGTACGTACACCTCCGCCAATAACATTTGCTGTATCAGAGAACATATTATTAGTAATCATTTGTGAATTATTAAATCCGAAAATTGTCTTAATCATTCTCTCTGCATATTTAATAAACATCATTGAAGCTACTGCTACTAAAGCAATTCCTAAGTCTCCTGTTGTCGTAACTCTAACACTAGTTAAAGCATCCATTGCAGTTCCTACAAGTGCCGCATATATAAGAGCATGTATTGATTGAACAAAAACATTATATAATAATTCTCTAATCCAGCTATTTAAAGCTAAACCTCTACCACCTTTCATTCTATCTGTAGAATAAGTAACAGGCACTATAGGTGAAATCATTGTTAATACTACAATTGTCAATAAACGTTGTACATATACTAATATGTATTTAAATGTTTGAAATTCCATTATTGCATATACAGCTATTGCTGCAACACTTAAAGTCAAACTTTGTGAGAATATAACATTTTCAAGTGAATCAATGAAATCAGTTGTGGCTGCAGAAGCTGTAAAGTTTTTTACAGCATTTAAAATCATATCATTGAATGCTAAAATTAATATTATGATAATATGCATAAACATTATCAGTACGAAACTTATCAACCAATCTATCAAAGCATTTTTTGCAACTGTTTTTTGTTCAGCAGTAACATTTCTAGAAACTGATCTAATTAAGTTCCAAATCAACATAATTGATACAATTGCTATAGCTATAGTTCTTATTGCATAATACCATGTTGATGTATTAACTCTTATTTTATAAACTATATTATCATTAGGTATTTGATTTCCATCTCTATCTGTTGTAGAAAATATATTTGCATCTAAAAGTGTAAATCTATTAAAGAATATATCGAAAGGTGTGATTTCATTAGTTGAAATACCACCAGTTGTTCCTCCAACTGATGCAAGTGTATAGTTTAAGTTTCTCATAGCTCTAATCGGTGCAATAATAATTCCTTTTACGAAGTTCATTACAGCAGCACCAAAACCACTCATTCCAGTATCTAATTGTTCATTTACCCTCTGATCACCAGCACTAATTGGATCAGTTCCTGCTAAACAATTTGCTGGACTTATGAAACTAAATAAGGTTACTATTAATAATAAACTTACTATAAACTTATTTAAAATATTTTTTGTTTTCATAGCATCCCTTCCTTTCGATTGCATCCTATTTAAAATGGAAATTGTATTATCTTACTATTTTTTCTACTATTTCTAGAACCAGTTGGATTATCAACTTCAATATATAATTTTGTATCTTCTAGTTGTCCAAGTAATTCTCTTATGTCTTCACTTGCACCAGCCTCTTCTTCTTGTTCTTTAGCAGCTGCTTCCAAAATATCAGACATTAAATCATTTCTTTGTCTTTCTTTTTCTTGTTCTACTTCTTCAGATGTAATTCCAACTGCGGCATCTTCTTCAGCCTTTTTAGTAGTTTTAACTTTATGTGTATCTTTAACTTGTTTTTCTTTTGTTTCTAGAATCTTCTTAGCTTTCATTTCTTTTTCAATTTCTTTAAATCTAATATCTTTATGAAGATTTTTAACTAATCTTTCTGCTTTCTCTTGTGCATTTGATTCACCTTTTCTAAGCAATATTATTTTAAATCTTTCAGTAAGTTTTAAAACATTATTTCCATCAGTATGTAAATCATCAAATGAATCAATATTAAATTCTTCCACAAATTTAACAAATCTATCTTTAAAATCTTTAAAGTATTTATCAAGTAATTCTCGAGACTCTTCATCAATATCTTCATCGGCTTTTTTAGTAGTAACTTCTTCTCTTGTAAGTTGAACATCACGATCTGATACTACATAAATAGCCCATCCATCCATATCTTCAACAGGAGATTTCGCAAATGTAAAATCATTTAATTGCATTTCTTTAAGTTTATCTCCATATGTAGCTAAGAATTTTTTCTGTGTTTCTTCTAAATTAGCTTCATCAAGTTTCATAACTCTATCATAATAATCTTTTATTGAATATCTATTTGATAGTGAAATTGATTGTCCTTGAGTTTCAACAGCGCCATAGAATTTTAAAGTGATTTTTACAGCTTCGCCTTCATCATTTTCGCTTTCGCCTTGTTTTCTTACGTTCTCTGCTATATTCTTTTCAGCTTGAGTACCAGTTCTTTTAGCCCATTTCTTTTCAGCTTTTTCTAATTCTTTTTCATATAAAACTTCTTCAGGTGTTAATGTACCTTCAGCTGCATTTTCTAAAACAGTCTGCATTGAACTTACAGTTTCGCTAATGATTGATGCAGCTACTCTAGTTTCAGCTAATTCTTGAGCTATATCCCACGCTCTAGTTGAAAAGTTCTTTAATCCTTCTTTAACACTAAATACATTAACATCACCTGTAGTTTCATCTACATCATAGTCTCCTTCAGCTATGCTTGTAGATACAGTTTCATTAAATTCATTTTCTACTTCACTTTCAAGTGAAGTACTTAAAGCTGCAACTTTTCTATCTAGATTATCAATTTTACCTTCTTCAGAATCTAAATATTTTTTATCTTCTTCTTTTTTAGGAGCAGCAACTTCTACTAATTCCATTTCAGGCTCTTCATCTGCTTCTTGTAAAACTTGATCTAATAATGGTTGTGTATTTAAGTCTTGTAATAAATCTTCAAATTTTTGCATTTTTGTTTCGGTTGTAGCAGTTTCTTCTAATCCTAAATCATCATTAGAAATAGCTCCTAAAATTTGTTCTGTATCTACAGTTTCATCTAAAACTACATAACTTTCAGATTCTATTTCGTTTTTATCATTTATAACTTGTTCTACAACTTTTCCATCCATTGTAACTACACGTTGAACAGTCTTTTCTTCTATATGTGTTCTTGCTTCTTCTGGTTTAGCTTCATCAGTTACAACTTCTTGATCTTCAGTAGTCTCTTCTGCTCTAGGCTCATTTGTAGCAACATGTTCAACTACTTCTACAAATTTCTTTTCATGTGCAACCATTTCACCACTTTTATCAACAGCAGGTTCCACAATTTTTCCATCTGTAGTAACAACTTGTTTTACTAATTCACCAGTTTTAGTCATTACTAATTGCATAACTCTATCTTCTTCTGGTTTAACTATTCCTGTAGCTCTAACTTTTCTCTCTTGATTACTTTGTTTCATAACTACAATATCATCATTAATATGATAAGCTAAGCCACTTTGAATTATTCTATTTAGAGCAACTTTACCTGGTGTCATTTGTGCAATTCTTTGGAATCCAATCTTAATTGTATTTTTAGTTGATATAGCTCTGTCTGCCACATTATTAGCAAATTCAGCACGTTTAGCTCTTCTCTTCATCTTATTGTAATTATGTACAGCTTTCATCTGCTCAAATTTCATTTCTACAACAGAACGTTTCTTATCTTTTCTTGTAATTTTAATTTTTCTTTTAACTGCTGATGAAGTACTCTTTATCATACCTCTGACAGTTAATCTTTGAAGTTGAACGTCTTCATAAGTTTTATTTAATACAATTAAATATCTATTTTGCTCTCTACCTTTTTTAAGTATTAAGTTATTTAATTTTCTAACTGTATCTGGATTAAATCTACTAAATTTATAAACTTTATTTATATATTCACTATCGCCGGCACCCTTTTTAGTAGCTTTAGCTGCTTTTTTCAAAGTTTTTCTAGATAATCTTCTGCTAGCTTTTTTCAATTTTCTTTTCTCATGTTTGTTTCCTAAAGTTTCATCTATTTGACGCTCAGCTAATTCTCCATATCTAGCTTCTGCAAGAACTGACAATCCCATAATAGATGAACCTGTCACTGAATCTAGGAACATCTGTGGACCAATTTTATCATATGCAAGAACTGAAACGTCAACTCCTGGTCCAGCTTTTTCTGCAATTTCTTTTAATACTTCATCTAAATTATCAGGATTAATATCAGCTACTAATGCCATAATGTTTGAAACATCAGCATTTAATCCATCTGCTGTTTTAACATATTTTTGTTTCTTTTTAATTTTTCTTATAGTTGATGGTATTCTTTTTACAGTTCTAATATCATTTTTTATTTCAGAAACAGAACGATTATATTCGTTTTGTATTTCTCTAATTCTTTTCTTTACAGGAACACTTGCTCTACTATAAATTTCTTTTAATTTTTTATCAGTATATTTTCCAAATCTTCCTGCTTTACCAGCGATTGATAATCCTGCTGCTTGTATTCCTTGTCTTAATCCTTCTAGACCTTTTGCATCTTGCATAATATGATATTGTTCAATAATTTCAGCTTCAGTTAAAGTACTTTTTGCGCCTTCGCCACTTAAAGCATATTTTCCTAATCTATAACCTTCTTTAGCCTTTTTAGATAGTATTTTTGCACCACCTTTTGCGCCTTTTAAAGCTTTTCCGCTAAGAGTTTTTACACCTTTAATTGTTTTTCCAGGTAATTGTTTAGCACCAGCCCAAGCTTTTTTGCTAACATTTTTGGTTCCTTCCCATGCCTTTCCTGGCAATTGTTTTGCACCTTCCCAAGCTTTTCCTGGTAACTGTTTTGCACTGTCTAAAGCAGATGAAGCTATATCTGGAATTTCTTTGAATTTAGATTGAATATTGCTAAATGTAGTTGCTGCTCCTGTTTTAGCATTACCCCATGCATTTTTAGCATCTTCTCCAAAAGTCTTAAAGAAACCTCCATTTGCATTCATTTTATCTTTATATGCGTCAATTTTTCCACCTAATTTATCCATTCCGCCTTCTAGTTTTCCAGCACCACTATCGATCTTTCCTCCAATAGCATTAGTTAACTTATCAGTAGTATCCAAGATTGATGAAGCAGTTTTTGAAGTAGAAATATTTGTACTTCCTCCAACAAAATTGAATATCTTTCTGAAAAGTCCATCAATTTTAAATATAAATCCAAATAAAATTAATGCTAATAATCCTCCAAGCAAGTTGTCATTATCAACTGAAAGTTTCAAAGTAAATCCTATAAGTGTGGCATAAAAGATAGCATGTAATGTTTGAACAATAACATTAAATATATATTCTTTAAACCATTTTTTTACACTATTATCTTTTATACCCATTATAATATCTTTAGTCGCAGAAACTGTAAACATTATAGGAGCTATCAACATCAAAACTATAATGTTTATATATCTTTTTGCATAAACTAATACAAATTTATATGTATAAAATACAAGTAGTAAATACATTAATAAGCCAACGAAACCAGGAACAGCAGAAATCTCATAAGCTTTTGATAATGCTGTCTCGTATAAATCATATTCATCCGTTTCTCCATTAATTCCTGAAAGACTAGCACCTAATCTTTTAGCAATATTTACACCTGCTTGGTTAAATTGTAATATTAATATCATAATAAAGTGTAAAAATGTTATTAATAAAAACATAAATAAAAATTTAAAAATAGATCTCTTTAAAGTAGCCATTCTATCAGGTATTCTATCACTTAATAATTTTACAATAGTTATTAAATACACTATTGCAAAGATTGAAAGGCTAAGTCTAACTATGAATCTGTACCAACTACTAACAGTTTGTCTCATCAAAGTTCCAAGACTTTGAGCAGTACCAGTAGCAGCATAAGAGCTAGTAGTCAAAAATAGCATTGTTGCTATAACTACTAGTCCTATAACAATTATTAAATTTTTTAAATTTAATAATTTTTTCTTCATCTACTCTTCTTTTATCCTTTCACTTTCAGTAATATTAATTAAATCTTTTTCATTTGTTCTATAATCATTTGAATCTATATGCTCTTGTGTTGAATCTAATGCAACTTGATATCCATTATAAAATTCAACTTCTATATCTCCGAGACTTCCTAATTCAGCAATAACTTGTCTTTTAAGAGATTTTATTGTAACTATATCATTTTCTTCATCCATTTCTATTTCAAAATCATCAAAGTTGTTTCTAATATCTACTAAGAAATATGTTCTATCTTTTCCATATGTTTTTTCAAAATAGCTATTTAGTAATTCTTCAAATTTTTGATTTGATATTTTCATATTTGGATATACGCTAATTTCATCTTTTTTGTAAAATACATATACTTCTCTTGTTTTATAACCAATACAATCTTTTAATTTAAATGTTGGAGTTCCTAAAGTTTTTTGGATATCTTTTAAATCTGTTCCAACTTTTATACGTCCTACTGTTTCACCAGTATAAGTTTCGTCAAAAACAACCTTAGTTACACTTCTTTTATTACAGTAAATTGTATAGCCTTCAGTAAAATATAAATTTCCATTTTCATCTGTTTGATAATCTGAAAAATTTGAATTCATTCTATCCCAACTGTTATTATTTAATTTTATAACAGGTAAAGCATTAACTAAAATACTTTCTTCTTTAATTTTCTCGTCCTTTTCTTCTTTTTGTGTTTGGTTATTTGGTTTGGCAGCTCTTGTAGAGAGACCAACCATTCCAGAGGTGCTAGGCGAATTTGTTGCAGCTTGTCTTAAGCCAACTATGTTAATTATTACTGAAATAATACATGCTGCAAGTCCAGCAATAACTATTACTATTAATCTAAGTTTTTTTCTTAATTCTTTACTCATATTATTAGCCATTACCTACCCTCCAATAATTAATCAACTCTAAAGATATTTACATCAAATACGTCCATATCTTCATCTCCAAATACTAATCCTTCTATTGTTACATGTCTATTTATACTTGTTGGATCATCTGCGTCATTTGCATCTATTCCTGCTTCTTTTAATGTTTTTACTTCTCCATTCATTGATCCTATTGTATTATTTATTAATCTATCAAATACTGATATGAAGCTTATTATTACTCCTCTTATTAAATATGTTAATAATCCTACAAAGAAGTCTAGTAATGCACTCAATGCATCTACTATTATTTGGAATATACTTTTTCTACTTGCTAATGAATACTTTCCATCTGGTATTCCATTAAAGAAAAAGTTTGAATAATCTATCGCTTCTCCAGAACTTCCATTTGCACTAACTGCAACACCATTATAACTTGTTACTAATTGTGTTATTGAGCTAGCTGCTGAATCTTTAAGTCTAGCAATTAATCCAACATCACTTGGGACATTTCTTAAAGCAACTCCAGGGTGCTGTCCACTAGCATTAGCACAGTCAACAATCTTTCCATTTCCAACATAAATCATTACGTGATGTGAAGATATTAAAATATCACCTATTTTAGCGGAACTTTCACCACTATAACTAACATTTTGATATGCTTCATTACATGCGTTATTTTGTGGAGTAGCAAAATATGTAAATTCAGAACCGCCTATTCCATAGCAATGATGTACTGCATAACTAACCCAGCCAACGCAGTCCATACCTAAGTCAGTTACACTACTTCCAAATGTATTATGTGTACATGTAGGACATTGTTGATCTTTATAAGCATATTCTCTTTCATCAAAGCTAGCTACATAATAATGTGTTTTTACCGTACTGCTTTCAGCTGTAGTTTCTTGTGCAAAGCTTTGCGCATAAGAAGCTAAAGCCTCTCCACATTCTTCTACACTAGCAGCATAAGCTGAAGTAAAAGGGGTAATTATTAATAAAATTAAACATAATATTGCAATTCTTTTTTGCAATTTAAAATAATTCATAATTATTACCTCCTTTTCCTTATTATTCTTCTACTCTTACTGAAGTATCGTCATATGTCAATATATCATTTTCATATGACTTTATTTCATAGTTATCTTCTCCTTCTACTAATATTCGTTTTGTAAGTGTATCTAAGTCATAGTAATAGATTCCTTTATTTTGAACACTATATAAAATTTGGCTCTCATTTAACCAAACATATGTGTAAACTCTATCGTTTAATTCGACGTCAGGTCTAGTCCCATCAACAGATATAAACCCTACTTTAATTATATCACCATTTTGGTCAGTTATCAATTCTACGTGGTATAGCTCACTTTCGACATTATTCTGTTGAGAAGCCTTATAAGCCTTTTCTGCTTCACCCATTGATCTAGCATATTCTGAATCATATACAGCATCAGTTTCTTTTATATAAACGTTTTCCAAATCTGCAATTGATCTATCACCAGAATAATTTTGATAAATATAAATTCCATTTTTCAAAGAACCGCTATATATAGATAATTCTACGCCTTTTAATGTGTATTTTAAGTCGACATAGTTTGAGTCAAAATTATAAACATCAAAATCAGTCCAATATAACGCAATTTTTGATGCGAATGTTTTTATATCTAATGAATCATTCATTTCTCCAATTAATTCTTTTAACTTTGTTTCATCATCTTTGCTAACTTTAACTACAGGATAAACTGAAACTTGTTTATTTAAGAAATCAAAGAATAAATAAACATTTTCTCCAACATAACCATATAGTAATTCTCCATTAGAAAATGTTGGCTCTCCTAATGCATTTGTTACTTGTTTAAGAGTAGCTGTTGCATTTAGTTTTGCAGCAACTTCTTGTTTATAATTTTCTGTAAATACAATATTATAAATGTTTTTACCTACTGTTTTATATTTGATTCCTTCATCAAAATATATATTATAATCTGAATATGTACTTTCTTTTGTTCCAAATTCTACTTTTGTTTCATCCCAATTGTTGTCAATTAAAGTTTTTAATTCTTCTGACTGAATACTAAATTCAGTAATTTTATATGTTTTATCACGATTTAATCTAGAATCGTTATTTAAATAATAATTTACATCTCCATTAATTTTAAATTCTATAATGCTTTTATTTTCGCAAGTTACTTCAATAGTTATATCTTTATTTTCATCAGTTAATTTTAAATTTCTATAATCTTCAAATTCAACTATTGCTTTACAAAGGTTTAGAAAGAAATTTTCATTACTTATATCATCTGTATATAAATTGCACTTAAAATCAATTTCAGCTGTTAATAATTCATTTGTTTCATTTTTACTAATTAATCTACACTCATAGTTTTTTAATAACTCTTCTAAAGTTGAAAATTTCTTATTAACTGTAGAAGTTCCAGCTTTATTGGAATCATCGCCATTTAAGAGCTGTCTATTATTTAAAACATTTTTAATGCTTCTAAATAAAACAACTGTGACAAGAATTACTAAAACTATAATTATTAAAACTTTTAATTTATTAGTTTTTTTTGCGCTGAAATTAATTTTTTGTCCCATACTCTTCTTTCATCCTCCAATAATTAATCAACTCTAAAGATATTTACATCAAATACGTCCATATCTTCATCTCCAAATACTAATCCTTCTATTGTTACATGTCTATTTATACTTGTTGGATCATCTGCGTCATTTGCATCTATTCCTGCTTCTTTTAATGTTTTTACTTCTCCATTCATTGATCCTATTGTATTATTTATTAATCTATCAAATACTGATATGAAGCTTATTATTACTCCTCTTATTAAATATGTTAATAATCCTACAAAGAAGTCTAGTAATGCACTCAATGCATCTACTATTATTTGGAATATACTTTTTCTACTTGCTAATGAATACTTTCCATCTGGTATTCCATTAAAGAAAAAGTTTGAATAATCTATCGCTTCTCCATTAAGTGAACTAGCAGTTCCCATTGAAAACTCAGTATTAAGATCGGTTATCTGAGAAGCAGCAGTTTCTTTTATTCTATATATACCACCATTAGAAGGAGATATTGACTTATATCCGTTATCAACTGCTCTACAATTAACTTGTCCATCTGAATTTGAGTAGCCATTAACATCTCCATGAAGGTTATTTGTATGAGCTCCACCAGTTCCTAATTCTTGACTTATAAAAATTTCAACATGCGAACTTGGATCACAAATTATATCTCCTGGTTTACATGAACTTCCATCTCCAACTGGTCCAATATATTCTACCACGCTTGTAGCAGCAGCAATTGTACTACAAGTTGATCCCCAAGGAAGAATTTCTTTATTACAAACCATATTATACATAGCAGCAGTAAATGAAGAACAATCATAAAACCATGGTGTTTCAGGATTTGGATCACTCAAAGTTGGATGTGAAGATCTGTTTTTTCCTTGAGTTCCTAATTGATTATATCTAAGAGCTGGTCCATATCCTCCTAAACCATCACAATAATTCTCCCTCTTATTACCCCATGTTAAAACATTTAATGTATAACCTGCTACAGCATCACCTACTTCAGCTGATGAATAACCGCATGAAATGGTAGAAAGTATTGTCATACTAATAACTATATATACAATTACACATTTAATGAAATTTTTAATCATTTTTTTCATAAATCTTATTCCTCGTTTAATAAAATTCCCTATTATATATATTATAGCATATTTTCAAGCATTTTTCGATTTATAAGCTATTTATATATTTCTATTTCTTCTGTGTCATTATAGATAATTTTATTATCCTCTATACGATTTATCGTAATTGTTTCTGCGTCATTATCAACTAATTTTACAGTCTCTTGAGAATAGCAGTTAAATGCATATACTCCTTCACCATTAACTGCATAAACAAAATTATATTCGTCAAACCATTTCCAACTAGAAATTTCTATACTCTTATCCAATTCTACATCAGGATATTCATAATTTCTTGAATAAAATTGAACACCTCTTAGTCCATCATCATTCATATAAGTTGCTCTAACTGAAAATTTTTCTCCAATTGAATTTTCTTGATCATCACTGATTTCTCCTTGATCAACTCTATTTAAAAACTCATTTTGTATTCTAGCAACTTCTTCATCAAATACAAAATCTGTTTCTTTTAAGTAAACTGTTTTTAAATCCGTAATATTTCTGTTTCCACTATAATTTTGATAGATATAAATACCATTTTGTAATACTCTACTATCTATTGAAACAGAAAATCCTTTTAAAGTATATCTTAAATCAACATAGTTTGAATCATAATCATAAACATCATAATCAGGCCAATAAACAAGTAAATCTGATACAAACTGTTTTACATCAGATGTTTCGTTCATCTTTTCTATAAGTTCTTTCAATTTATTTTCATCATCTTTACTTATTTCTAAAACTGGATAAATAGAAATTTGTTTATCATTAAAATCAAAAAATAAATAATTATTTTCTCCTTTATAACCATATATTGTTTCTGAATCATCTGAAAAAGTAGGCTTTCCTAAAGCATTTTCAACTTGATTCTTATTAGATGTTGTTTTCAATGCTCCAGCAACTTGACCTTTATAATTTTCTGTAAATACTATATTAAATATATTTCTAGCAACTACCTTATACTTAATTCCTTCATCAAAATAAATATTATATCCTCCACAAGTAGAGTCTTTAGTTCCAAAATTAACTTTAGTCTCATCCCAATTGTTATTGATTAAATCATTTAATTCTTGAGATTGAATTGTAAATTCTGTAATATTTGTAGATAAATTTTTATTTCTTATTGAATCTTGATTTTGGAAATAATTTGGATCATCATTTATTATGATTCCAGCTATTCTATTTCCACTACAAGTTATTTCAATTTTAATATCTTTAGAAGAATCATTCATAGTTATGTTTCTATAATCTTCAAAAATTGCCACAGCATTGCACAATCTTGAAAAATAGTTTTTATTACTTGTATTGCCTGTATATAAATCATGTTTAAAAGTAAGATTAATAGTTACTAGGCCATTGCTTTCATTTCTGTCTAATAATTTACATCCATAACTTTCTAATAATTCATCTAATGTTTTGAAATCAATATGAGCGCCAGCATCTCGCGTTGGAGTTTGTTGATTGCTATTATCATTACTTGCTCTTCCTTTTAAATTTATTATCACAACCATAATTAATAATAAAATTAAGATAACAATTCCTATTATTCTAGGTTTATTATTTTTTTTATTATTAAAATTAACTTTTGCTCCCATATAATCACTCCATTTTAACTCTTAACCATTTGCGTAATTGACGAACCAATTTCAAATCCAAACATAGCTTTAGCAATGCTTCCAGCTCTATATAAAGCATAAATCAATAAAATACCTAAAATTGGTATATTGATTGCAATTTCTGATAGTGCAAAGAAGAAAATAATATACATTAACGCATGAAATGGCTGCATAAAGTCTAATATAATATACATCTTTAAGAACTCGCCCAAAAGATTACTTTCTTTGCCTAGCATTAAATTAACTGAATGTATTACAATTACAATTGGTGCTATTATAAACATTACAAGTATAGCAAAACTTCTTATTACGTACTTTATTAAGAATAAAGCTTGCATAATTACAATTACTAAAAATTCAAATGAATATGCAAGTGATGTAACACCACCAGTTTTTTCTATTGAATCAAGTATATCGCTTTCTACTGTATACTCAAATGATTGATAACCACCCGTTTCCATATCTTTTCTGAATTTCCAAAGAGTATTAACACAAGTCTCTGATGTTAAATCTATCGTAATAAATATATATTGAAAAAATAATAATAGTACTATACACAAAACCCATCTTGTAAGTACTTTTTTCCAAGCAGCTAAATCTGCCGCTTTTTTAGCCATAAATACACGAATAATTGAAAACAATATTAATGGTAAAGAAATTCCAATTCCAAACTTAATAACAAACTGAGCTACTCCTGCACCCATTTCTTTAAGAGAATCTATTGTTGACAAAACATCATTTGGTGTGGCACTAGGATTTAAATCTGTTGATCTTTGATATGCTTTAGAATTGAAAATCATGTATTCGCCAAAAATCAAAGAATTAATTGTAAATAGTCCTGTTTTACTAGCAGAAAAATTGCTATCTGTACGATAATATCCACTACTATTTGTTACATTTGAAATTGTTTTAGCAAATATACCAGCAAATGATGCTAAAATTGTTCCAAATATACTAGTAGCAGATCCTGTATCAGAATCTCCTACACTAATCTTTACCTCTGAACCATTTATTTCAGCTTTACCTTCATCTAAACTTTTATATTGATCCATTGTCATATGTTGATTTTCTGACGTAGTATTAGATGTTTCATTTGTCGCATAAATGGTTGAAAAGAAACTTGAATATATAAAATTAACAATTATTAGAATAGTTACTACTATCGTAATTTTTTTCATATTTTACTCCTATTAACTATCTTTTAATGCTTGCATCCTTTGTTTTTGTTTCTCCATTGCGATTTGTTTTGAAAGGTTAGTTTCAACGAACTCAAACTCTTTTTGTGTTGGTTGAATTGCAAGAACTGCAGAATCGCCACCAACTTTAAGTAACCCTTCACCTCTATTACAAGTAATTAAGAATGAAGCTTCACCTTCACTTAACTTAAATACTTCTCTTAAATATTGAATTTCTGATTTATCTTGTGCTAAGAATAATTTTGTTTCTGATGATGTAAGAACTGCTTGTGCTTCTTTCTTTTCATAGAAATCTTGGAATTTCTGTGAAGCAACAAGAAGTGATACATTTCTTTTTCTGGCACGTCTAGCCATTGTATTTAAGAAGTCAACGGCTTCTGGGAATGGAAGTAACATCCATGCTTCGTCGATGATAACCCTTTTCTTCATAGCTTTTGATTTATCTTCACTATTTTTCTTAACATATTTCTCCCAAACCCAAGAAAGTAAAACTTGTTGAGCAAGAGGTCTTGCGAATCTTTCCTCTAATTGAGAAATATCTAGATTTATAAATGGCATTCCTTCTAACAATTCGAATGTTGATTGTCCATCAAAGTAAGCCATTTGTCCTTGAAGTTCTCTAACATATTGTTTCATAACTTTTACTAAGTAGCTGTAATGGAATCTGTAATCAGGGTTGTCATTTTCTTGAGCTTTTTTACAAATTCTCCTATACCAAGATCCAATTGTTGGCATATCTTTCTTTGTTCTACCTAAATAGTTTTGAGAAACATTTATATTATTTCCTTCTGAAACATATAAGCTTTCAACGTTATTTGTTATACCTAAAGCAGTATATTCTTCCAAAACAGATTCAGAAATAATTTGTTTTGTAAGCTCGTTAACCTCTTCTGATTTTGTACTACCTCTAGCCATTGTAAGTAAACCTTGCGTAACGTCTTCAACTTTATTTTCAATGTTTAACATTGTTCTTTCCTTACCTGTAATTTCATCTTTAACGATTTCAGGTTCAATATCAAATATATTTATAATTGTAGATGAGTTTGGACTTATAACAACATTAACTCCACCAAGACTTTCAGCAACTATTCCGTACTCACCTTCAGCATCTAGTGCTAAACTATCAATTCCCATTAAAATAGAAGAACGAGCTGACAACATTTTAACTGTAACAGATTTACCAGCACCAGATTTACCAAATATAACCATGTTATAATTTGTTAATTTTGAACTGAAGTTATCATACAATATTGGAAGTCCTGTTTGTTTATTAAATCCTAAAGGAATTCCATTATCATGTCCAATATCTGATGTAAAGAATGGGAATACTGTAGACATTGCCCTTCTATCAAAAGTATGTGATTTATTTAACTTATTGTCATTGTAAGGCATATTTGTTCTAAAAGCTGCATCTTGTATTGCCCAAGCTGGTTTAATATCTATTAAGTTCTTTGCCATCTCGTTTGTTAATAATTCTGTATATTTGTCTAGTTCGTCCATACTATAAGCAAAAATTGTTGCAACTATAGTAGAACTAAACAATCTATTTAATCCGAGATGCAATTGTATCTCTTAGCTCTTCAGCTTCCATTCTTTTTTGTAAGATTACTCTTTCTCTGTTTATATCTCCTCTATCTTGAGCGACAATTCTTTCAGACTCTAATTCATTGATTGTTCTGTTTAAGTCTGTTTGTGAAGTTGATTCATTTACTGGAGCTATAAAAACTGAAACATTTATATCTCCAAATGTATACATTCCTCTTAAGAACTCTGGGAAAGTACACATTCTAGGAAGTGTTGATACCACCATTGACCTAGCTAAACGTGTTCTAGATGACATTATAGCGATATGGTTTGTGTAACTAGCATCAATTCCACCAGGTGCTATGATATCTTTTATTGTATTTTGATTTCTTCTAAGTAAAGTATTGCTATCTTTAACTCTAACAGCTTCATTTGAAGTTGTTTCTGAACTCTTTTTTCCTAACATATCCCTATTCCTCCTAATCTTCTGTATCTACTTTTCTTTTCCTAATTATTCTTCTAGCAGCAAAACTAGATTTTGGCTTTTCTACTTCTTTTGGTTCTTTTTCAACTTCATCTTTTGCATCTGGTTTTTCATCTACATCTGATAAATCAGCTGTTTTTATTTCATCTGAAGCCATATCAAATATTCTTGGATCTAATTGATCTTCATATTGATTTAATAAGTTAAGAGCTTTTTCTTTAATCTTTTGGCTCTTTTCCATTTCTTTTTGTCTTTCTTCAGCTTGTCTACGTTTATCAGCTTTTAATATACTATCTGTTGTTAAGTCTATTGCTGCAATATTTATTTCTTCATCAAGTTTTTCTTGTCTCTTCTCTAAAACATCTTTAGCAGTTGAATATAGACGATCATATTGAGCATCTAACATTTCACTTATTTGATATAATTCTGAATCATCTCTATTATAAGCAACATATAAAAGTTCAGCTAATTCTTGTGAATCTAATATTCTACCTGTAACTTGTGATGTTCCTAAAGAACTAATTAAGTTTTGGCTTCTTGTATATAACTCAGAAAAACATATGTTATTTATTTCGTCTTTGGAGTAATTAGAAACATTTCCTCCAATTTCTGCTGTATAGTATGATAAAACAACATATGTTTTTTGTTGTAAAATATTTTTATTTAAACTTAATCTCTCAACATATTCTGTAATATTTTGACCATATTCTAATATACTAGTTTTTCTTCTTTTCTCAAAATCTAATTTTTCTGCCATTGCTTTATTTCCAGTAGCAATAGCTTGTCTTAATTTTTGATCAATCTTTCTTAAATCTTCTGTAACAACATCTACTCTTTCTTTATATTCATCAATTATATTTTTTAAATTAAGTGTTCTACTTTGAACATATAATTGAATTGGAAATCTTAAAGTATTTAAGAATTGAACAAATCCTTCTTCAACAGCTATTTTCTCATCTTGACTCATTAAATCGTAGTTAACACCATTACATTGGATTATCATTACAAATTGAGTTCTGTTTTTTCTAGCTATCATATTATCAACAATTTCATCAAACTCGATAAAATCATTCATTGATTCTACATTAAGAACCCCTTGAAATTTTCCAAAATCAGAACCAACTGAAACTTTTGGTGTATCATCATTAGAGCCAGTAGTATCTAAAATCATATCTTTTTCTTTGTCATCATCATCTTTTTTTCTAGATATATAAACAAACATACCTATTAAAATAAATAAAACTACGATTACAGCAAAGATAATAATTTGAAATATAAGAACTCTTCCGTCTGTATTTCCACCCATTTTATTTTTCCTCCTTTGTACTAGTATCAACTACGTCAGTATTTATTGTATTAACATATGTATATATTTTTCTGCTTTTTTTAAATTTAAAATATCTTATAATTATGTCACTTATTGATTCTCCACCAATCTTTTTTGTAACAGGCAATCCAACAATTGTCGGAATTTTTAGAGCTCCTATGCAATAGCCAATTACAGCAAAAGTTGCTAATATAATTATTCCAACCATTTTTAGTCCCATCATTGAGCACATTAAATAGAAAAAGAATCCTATAAATGCACCTAATGCTGTTGTAATTAATGATTTGATTGAAAATATATATAATAATCTTGTTTCACCCTTATAATTACGAGGTATGTAATAAGTTCCCATAATTTTTCCTCCATTGTATATAATTAAATAGAATTATACTAAAGAACCTTTAAAGTCATTTGCAAGTTCTATCAATTTATCCATAATTGGTTTAGCAAATATGAATAAAACAGCTAATACAGCTAAAAATGCAATAGTAATCTTTGCACCAGCAATATCTGCTCCACTTTTTGTTTTTATACTTAATGTAACAAGCGTTACAACTATAGCAACCATAATTAAACCAGCACCTATAGCTCTAACTGTATTATAAATTTCATCTACTGATGAAGTAAGTTCAGTAGCATTGTCTGTAATTCCTTGAGAAGCATCTCCGCCCATATTCTCCCAAGTTATACTACTTTGAACAGCATTATCAAGTATTCCATATGAAACACTAAATGTAAGTACTAGTGCAACCATTTGCAAAATTGCAAAAATTGTTATTACATCAAATATTCTTTTCATTATTTTCATATACATCACTCCTATTTATCCGATAATATACCTACTTATAATAATTATAATAAAAAATCAAAATTATTTCAACATAATTTAATTATATTTTTCATTTTTAATATATTTGTAACATTTTTAGACAAAAAAATAAAACCCTTTTTAAAAGGGTTTTATTAATAACTTTTAAACACCTAAAATTTTTGCAAATAAGAAGATAGAAACATATGTTATAACTGCATAAAATATAGTCCATTCAATTCTTTTCTTAGATGCTGCTTTATCTTGAGCAGCTGTTACTGTAAAGTAAGCTATACCGTCCATTGTAAATCTAAAGATAAAATATCCTGAAGCAGTAACTTGGGCAAGAGCAAATAAAAGTTTAGTAATTGTTGCAGCACCTCTACTAACAGGTTGTAATTGTGTATTTGCGCTAATTGCAAAGGATTGTGAAACAATTAAAACATTAGTTAATACAAATATAATTAATAATACATAAATTAATTTCAAAAATTTTTTAACCATATCCATCTTCTCCAATCTATGTTGTACTTCTAAATATATCTTCAATAAATGTAGCTATGAAATATAAAATGTTACTTGCACCAATAAATATAATTACACCTATCGCAAAGTTAACCAATTGTGTACCTTTAATAGCCGCTTTTCTCTCAATAGCTCCACGGAAACTTCTACCATCAGCAGTAAAGTAACTAATTGACATCCATGTAAGCATTATCAAGGCTATACCTGTTCCAAATATTCTTACAACATTAAGGACATTACCTATAATTGAACGCTCATAACCTACAATTTTATCAACAAATTGAGTATTTGCGTTAGAAAGGGCTCCACCTAAGAAAAATTTCATATTACTTTCTCCTTTTATACATTATTGATATTAGCATCTATAAACATTTGCATAATCTTTAAAATTCCAGAAATTCCAAATAAAATTACTGCACCAAAAACATAACCTGTTAAATCTTTCTTTGCATCTGCTTTTCCTTCAGAACCTGCAGTAACATATTTAATTCCAATGGCAACTAACATGATAATTGCAACTCCGGCACCAATTGTAGAAATTAGATTAACAACAGCACCCATTATATCTGTAACTTTTCCTTCAGCATTTTCAGCATGTTTGTTTTCTAACTCTCCTAATGTTCCAGTCATATCCCAGGCAAGTACTGTGTTAGTTAAAATCATTCCAACCATTATCAAAATTAGAATAGAGATTATAGCTTTAATAATTTTTTTATTTATTTTCATATACATTACCTCCTAATCGCACTCTAAAATACATCATTTACTAAATATTGAACTAAAGTAAGTACACCTGTAGCTCCAAATAGTATAATCGCACCAATTAAATATGTAGGCAAGTCAGTTTTTAACTGACCTTTAGCTATAGGTCCACCTGTCATATATTTAATCGCTATTGAAACAGCCATTACAACTGCCCAAGCTAAAGCAATAATTCTAACAACAGATAATACCGCTCCTAAACCATTTTTCAAAAAATTTCCAATGCTAAAACCACCAGCTATATCTGCATCAGCTAATTGAGTATATGACTGATCAAATTGGTCAGGTTTCATATATTCGTTAATGCTGACAGCTGAAGTAACTAACGGCATAACTGTAACAGTTAGTAATGTAAATAAAATTATTGTAATTAAAAATTTTAATTTAAAATTTATTTTCATCTTTTTTCCCCTTAGACTTTAATTTTAGTCTATTTTTCTACAAAGTTATCCACTCTAATATAATTATACACTAAACTGATTTTTATTTCAACATTCTCAAAAAATTTTATTTTTTAAAAATTTTTAATTTTTTCAAAAAAACACTTGAAATTAGCAAATAACTGTGCTATTATATATGAGTACTTTTCGATAAGTTCCTGGTGCAGTAGCTCAGTTGGATAGAGCAACGGCCTTCTAAGCCGTGGGTCGGGAGTTCGAATCTCTTCTGCATCACCATAATCCATTAGAAATAATGGATTATATTTTCGAGGTGTGGCTCAGTTGGTAGAGCGCGTGGTTTGGGACCATGAGGTCGCAGGTTCGATCCCTGTCACCTCGACCA
>CANQWQ010000011.1 GCA_947627595.1 uncultured Clostridia bacterium | reverse complement strand
TCTCTATATCTTTTGTTCCAATTTGTTGACATTTCAGTACTTTCTTCTTCTAAAACTTTAATAACTTTTAAAGCACCTTCTTGGTCAATGATACTTCTAACTCCAATATCTTCTGCCTTGCTGGTTGGAACCATAACTTTAACCTCGCCTGGCATCTTGATTATGTAGTAAGATTGTTTTTCATCTAATATAGCTTTTTCTTCGATTGATTCTATAATGCCTGCTCCATGTAATGGATAAACTACTTTATCACCTATATTAAACATTTTCGTCACTCCTTCCAAGTAGTATTTAAAAATCACTACATTACGTATTATACTACAAAATATGGAAAAAGTCAATTGAAAACATCCAATTTTTTCTATCCAGAAATATCTATTTATCTGTTGAGCCAAAGCCTCCCATTCTTTCTCCAGTAGCACTATCACCGTCTGTAATTAAAAATTTCATAAATACAACTTGGCCAATTATATCTCCCTTTTTTACTTCTATATCATGATCTGAACAATTGAAATATGCAAAGTAAAAATGTCCGTCATTATCAGAGTTTCCGTAATAATCAGAATCAATTAGTCCAACTGAATTTGCCATTAAAAAACCTTTTTTTGGACCACTGCTTCTATTTAATAGTAAATAACATTCATCTGGTTCGCAATATGCTTTTAATCCTGTTGGAATTAGAGTTGGTTTAATTCCTGGCTTATACATTGGTATTGTAATATCTTCTGCTGCTTCAACATCATATCCAGCAGAATGTGCTGTTTTTCTAACAGGAATATGTATATCTTTATCTTCATATCCCTTTGCAATTTCAAATCCTCTAGTTCTCATATTATTTTCCTCCAATATAAAATTCAGTTTTATTATATAATAAATTAAAAATATTTCAATAGAATTTAACAAAAAATCGAGGATGTTTTCATCCTCGATTTTATAAATATTAATCTTGAGTGTATGGTATAATTGCAATATGTCTAGCTCTTTTTACAGTTAAAGTAATAAGTCTTTGATGTCTAGCACAAGCACCTGTAGCTCTTCTTGGTAAGATTTTACCTTTTTCATTTATAAACTTCTTTAATTGTTCTGCATTTTTGTAATCTAATACAAAGTTTTTATCACTACATAATTGACAAACTTTTCTTTTAGCTTTTCTAAACTTTGGGTTAAAATCATCATCTTGATTAGTATTTTTTCTTTTAGCTTGTTTTTTATCTGCCATTTTTATTTACCTCCCATTTAAATCTTATAATTTAAAATGGTAAATCATCATCAGAAGAATTTACTTGAAACTCTGTGTTATCAGATAAATTAGTTCCAAAAGTATTTTCAAAATTTGATGAATCTCCATTTTCTCTTTTTGAATCTGCGAAATATGCCTCTTCAGCAACAACTTCTGTTATGTAATGTTTGTTTCCTTGGTCATCATCCCAATTTCTTGTTTGAATTCTACCAACTATTCCAACTTGTTGCCCTTTTTTGAAATACTTACTACAAAATTCTCCAGTTTTGTTCCATGCTACAATATTAATAAAGTCTGCTTGTCTTTCAGCACCTTGAGCAGCAAATCTTCTATTTACTGCTAAAGAAAAACTAGCAACTAAAGTATTATTAGTTTGAGTATATCTAACTTCTGGATCTTTAGTAAGTCTTCCCATTAAAATAACTTTGTTCATATTTTCCGCCTTTCTAGAACTATTTTTCTTCTTTACTAATAGTTAAGAATTTGATAACATCATCTGTTATTCTATATACTCTTTCAAGTTCTTTAATTAATTCTGGATTTGCTTCGAAGTTTATTACAACATAATATCCTTCTTTATTTTTCTTGATTTCATAAGCTAATTTCTTTTTGCCCATTTCTTCAACTTCAAGAACTTTTCCATCATTGTTAATTATATCTGAAAATTTTTGAATTAAAGCTTTAATTCCCTCTTCAGCAACTTCTGGATTAACAATGAATATAGTTTCGTATTTATTCATTATTTTCACCTCCTCTTGGATATAAAACCCATAATTCTCTGATTATGAGTAAGGATTAAGAAAAATTCTCTTAATTCACGCAGACTATTTTAACACAGTTTTTTCAATTTTGCAAGCATTTTTTAATAAAACAGCTTATTTAGTTATTATTCTCCATAATTTCTGAAACTAATTTTAAAAATTTAACTTCAGATTCTTCATCATAATTATTATAAAAGAAATAGTCAAATTGATTACGCAAATTTTCGTCATTCATAATATTATTATAATGTTCATCAATTTCATCTAAACGCTCAATTTCTTTTTCTTTAGATAAGTTTCTTTTTTTAGTTTGTTCTTTAGCAAGCTCTAAATCTGTTGGCATTATATAAATTGTTTTTAAATCAGGTCTAACCTTTTTCCAATCATAGATAGTAGTATAATGCATTTCAAAAACCATATTATCTTTAGAAAATATCTCATCTTTTAAATATCCATACTGGCCACCAAAAACTTCGAATTTATAGGCTATTTTTCCATCATCATACATTTTATTTAATTCTTCATTAGTCATAAAATATTTTGGATTTTCTCCAGCTCTTGGTAATCTAGTTCTAATTGTATTTACTTTTTTAAAATTTAATTTTTCACATATTTCATTAGTAAAAAAAGTTTTTCCGAACTCCTGTAACTCCAACTAATGCTAATAACATATATAAATTCCTCCGCTATTTGTCTTGAATTTTCAAACTTTCTACAAATTTACTTATTTGTGAATTTTCACTATAATCTCCTTCAAAATATTTATCAATGATTTTTTCAGAATTAATTTTGTTATAATTTGTTTCTGAATTTTTATTAGTTGAAACAAATACATTAGTTCCGCCAATTTCGTGTACATATTCAAAAGCAAATCTATCTGTTAAACCATCTCCAAAATATACAATATCACTTGTATCATTATTTTCTTCTCTAATTTTCTTTATAATATCAACTTTTTTCTTGTCTGATAATAAATTTGAAACAGACGTATAAACACCGTTTTCTTTCTTAAACTCAACTCCAAAAATTCCGTCAATAAACTCAACAATAGGTGTTTCTTCAATATAGTCTTTTATTCCAGATGTAACGATATAATGCTTAATTCCAGTGTTTGAACTTTGAAATCTTTTAAAATAATCTATAACACCTAAATTAAATTGTGTATCTTTAGCTCCATAGCAAATATTTTCTTTAGACATAATAATTCCATTTTCTAAGAAAATATTTATATATACTTTCCAATAAGCTTCATATAAATCGAGCTTATTTTCTTCCATTTCTCTTTTTACTCTATTATTTATTTTTGAATCTGTATAACCACAATCTTTAACTATCTTATATTGTGGCAAAGTATATGGAGTTAAAGTTCCATCAAAGTCGTAAATTATAATCATTAATTTTCCCCTTCATTACCAATAATGATATCATAAAATTTATACTATTTTATATATTTGTTGTTTACTTGTCAAATAAAAAACAAAAAATGCTACAAAAATTGTAGCATTTTGAAATCTTAATTCTATCTCTTTGAAAATTGAGGAGCTTTTCTGGCTTTTTTCAAACCATATTTCTTTCTCTCTTTCATTCTTGGATCTCTAGTTAAGAATCCATTTTGTTTTAAAGCTGGTCTATATTCAGCGTTTGCTTCATTTAAAGCTCTAGCTATTCCATGACGGATAGCTCCAGCTTGACCAGTAAATCCGCCACCTTCAACTTTACAAATAACATCATATTTTCCAGTTGTATTTGTAACGCTAAATGGTTGGTTTACTATAACTTTTAATATCTCAGTTCCGAAATAATCATTTAAATCTTCACCATTTACAGTAACTTTTCCGCTACCACCTTCAAATAATCTAACTCTAGCAATAGAGCTTTTTCTTCTTCCAGTTCCTTGATATACTATACTTTCTTTCTTAGCCATGTTCTATTTTACCTCCCAAACTTCTGGTTTTTGAGCTGCATTTTCATGTTCGCTTCCGCTATATACTCTAACTTTTTTAATCATTTGTCTTCCAAGTTTTGTATGAGGTAACATTCCTTTAATTGCTAAATACATAGCTTCTTCTGGTTTGTTTTCCATCATAACTCTAGCAGGAGTTTCTTTCATTCCTCCAATATATCCAGAGTGTCTTCTATACATTTTTGAATCTAACTTTCTTCCAGTTAATACTGCGTCTTTACAATTTATAACAATAACAAAATCACCCATATCCATATTTGGTGTAAATGTTGGCTTATGTTTTCCTCTTAATAATTTTGCAGCTTCAGTAGCAGTTCTACCTAAAGGTCTATTTGCTGCATCTATTATATACCATTTTCTTTCGATTTCTCCAGCTTTAGGGCTGTATGTAGTATTATTCATGGTATTAAATACCCTCCATTCTAAAATAAAATTATATATAATATAAGATTCATTCATATGACTCAAAATTACCGGGAAAAGCCAACGAACAAATATATATTCATACAACGCTTAATTATTTTAATACATTTGCTTTGAAAAGTCAAGCTTTTTTAATACTTTTTTATCAAAAGCATAAAATCAGAAGTTATTGATAACAAAAAGACAAATTGAAGTGATTTATTCACTTTTCTTCGACATTTTCGCCAAAATATTTACAAAAAAACAATTGATTTTATAAATTAATTAGTATATAATTGCTACAATCAAGGTTAACAATTAAATAAAAGGGGGTTTTAAGAATGGGAAGTTTAAAAATACCACAAGGGCATACTGGAATTAGTAAAACATTAAGAATTCCTGCAGATATTATTGAAGATATTGAGGCCCTATCAGAAATTAAGCAGACCTCTTTAAATCAAATAGCAATATTGCTATTTAAATATTCTTTAGAAAATTTAGATCCTGAAGAGAAAAAATTAATTGAAAACTACAAGAACAAAAGAAATTCAAAAAAATAATTTCATATAGCTAAAATAAACTCGTTTACCGAGTTTATTTTTTTGCATATTTTCTTCTTTTACGAATATTCTTTTAAAAAACAATTTGAAAGGATATAAATAATGAAAGAAAAAATTTGTCGAGCCTTTTTTTCACTTCTAATTATTGCAATTGTTATATTCCAGTTTACAATTCTTGCTAGAGCCACAGAAAATATTTCAAATGATTTAATTTCATGGGGATTAAAAAGATCTCAAAATCACAAACAACCAGAATTAGATGATTCATCTTTAAGAATATTAGAAAAATATGATGGAATTGCTATTGGAAATAGTGAAAAGCCTTATGTTTATTTAACTTTTGATATGGGATATGAAGCAGGCTACACAGAAAAAATTTTAGATATATTAAAAGAAAATAAAGTTAAAGCAATATTTTTTATAACAGGTCATTATTTAAATACTCAGGAAGATTTAGTAAAAAGAATGCTTGAAGAAGGCCATATTGTTGGAAATCATACAGTAAATCATAAGTCATTATCAACTCTAAGCGATTCTGAAATTAAAGAAGAAATTATGAACTTACATAAAGCATTATATGAAAAATTTGGATATGAAATGAAATATTTTAGACCACCTAAAGGAGAATTTTCAGAAAGAGTCATAAAAATTGCAAAAGAATTGAATTATAAAGCAGTTTTATGGTCTTTTGCTTATGATGATTGGAATGAAAATAATCAAGGACGTGAAGAATATGGAAAGGCTAAAATACTAGACAATCTTCATAATCGGAAGTGTTCTTCTTTTACATGCAACAAGCAAAGACAATTGCAATATTTTAGATTCAGTTATAAAACAAACTCAAAAAATGGGCTATAAATTTAAATCAATTGATGAATTTCAAAAATAAAAGCCGAGAAAAAATCTCGACTTTTATTTTTATTTTATTGGATGATACTCATATTCATGTGAAACTGCTACTTTATTAGCTAATAGTGCTTTTAAAACTTCTTCATTATCTAGAGCAGAACCATCTATATTAAGACTTTTCAAGCTTTCGATTTCTGAAAGTTTTCCAGAATTAACTATTTCAGAATTTTTTATACCTAAGTCTTTCAATTTTTTTCCAAGTGGTAATCTTGATACATCTACTGTACCACTATTTACAACCAATAAAGTCTCTAGTGAATCAATTCCACTTCCAAATTCTACTTTGCAAGCATCTAAAATTAAACTTTTTAATTGCTCTAAATCTATAGAAATAGGTTCTTCAGAATTACATTCATAAAATTTTAATCCTGTAAGTCCTTTCATATTTCTAATTACTTCTAAAACTTCTGGTGTCAAATCAAATCCTTTTAAATCAAGATTTCTTAGTTTTTTAAGTCTTACAAGCTCAGAAATATCAGTATTCATTTTTTCTCCTCTAGCATTTAAATTAGTTAAAAATATGTCTCTGACATTTTCTAATTCTTCTTCCGTTGGTTCTCTTCCATCAAAGATTCCTAATTTAAATTTAACTTTAGTATCAAGTTCTTTATCACTAAACATTTACTTATCTCCTATCTCATCTTGTTTAATATTATCTTCTAATTTCTTTTCTGGTGTTCTATTTTCTACAACTTTAACAGCTTGTAATTCTTCATTTGTTAATTTCCAAGGATTATCATTTTCTTGTTCTTTATTAGGGCTTTGATTAATTAAAAGTTGATCATTTTGAATAATTGGAAGAGGCTCTGTATCATCGAGATTAAATTCTTTCTTTGTATCTTTCTCTGGGACATCTTTAATTACTGGCAATGGCTGTGTATCTTCTATACTTTTATTATTTCTATTAAATAATCTATCTCTAAAATTTTTAAGCCTATCAACAATTTTTTTCCAGAAACTATTTTTTACAACTGCTGGAGGTCCTGAATTTTCAATTGTTTGTCCTTGAGTTTTACTAATTTCACTAGGACGTGGTGGTGCTCCAAAAGTATCAAGAGATGCTTCAAATTGTTGAAACATTTCAGGATAAAAATAAATCTGACCTGGCTGATTTAACCCATTAAATGTTGAAACGACTTTTTCTCTTGAAGTAACAGTACATGGATGTCTAGAATACTCACATGTAGGTCTTCCCATTTTCTTCATATCTGCGTCTGACAAGAAAGTAAATTTAGGTGCTCTTAATTGTGATATTTCATCATGGTCCCATGTAGGATCAAAATTGTACCATACGCCATCAATTTTTATTTTATTCCAAGCATGATATGATCTTACAATAAGTGTATCACCATCTTCATGAAGAATCTCATCATCACATTTTTCAGCAATGTAAGCTTCTCTACTCATAATTCTATCTACAGGACCTTGAACATATTCACATTCTATTCCTTTTAAAAGACACGCATTTTTCAAAATATCCGCATATCCAGCGCAGACACATTTTCCATATAATAAACCATTAACTAAATTTCTAGAAGTATTTACATTTTCTCGAGAATATTTTCTATCTTCTTCTGTTTTTGGATAAAATACTGGATAATCATAAACAATATTCCTAGAAATTCTAAGATATATTTGTGCAAGTTTTTCTTTATCAGATGCTGAATCATCAATATCTTCTATAAATTCATTCATTTTCTGACATATTTGAATATATTGATCTAATGAGTATGCAATATTTTGATTTTGGCCATTATCATGAGAATCCATAAGTATCTCACATTTAATTTCTTCAGCTTTAAGCCTTTGAGCAACTTCTAATGGTAAATCTGTCATATTTTGTGCACAAAAAGTATATATGACATTTGGATTATTAAATTTTGAAAAACTTTGTAAATTAGCCAAATCACAAGCTGGATAATGAATTCTTTGATAATTACTTTTTTGATCTAATCTACCTAAATATATCCCAGAAATTGCTTCAGATGAACTAAAGAAAATACTTTTTCCGATTGAATCTCGTCTATGTATTTCAACATAACTTTTATAATCCTCTAATAAATCTGGAGACATATCTAGTTTTCCGACTCTTTTCATTGCTTCATCAACTACTAATAAATCAGGAACTCTATCATCAAGATACATCATATTTTCTATTATAGTTGATTTAGGCAATTTACTAAGTAATAAAGAAATATCTGAAGGTTCCCAAGAAGGATCATCTTGATTAATATCTATAGAATATACTATACTTGCTAATTTTGGGCTTAAAGTTTCAAGAGTCTTCTTTGTAGTATGATGAAGAAATAAACTTTTTTGTGAAATATCAGATTCACTATTAACATTTTGCAAATCATTTAACCAATAGCAGTGTAAAAATTGAACTGAAGCTGGAACATAAAGGCTTTTAACAGAAGCACGTCCATTATGAAGTGAAGTAATATGAAAATGACTTAGACTTGTAAAATTTTTTAACTGGCTTCCATCAATTTCAATTTCATCACTATCTATTAATATCTGTAGTCCAGTTAATTTGCTTTGCGGTAATATAGCAAGATATTTGTTTATATCTTCCATTGTTTTTCCTTGTACAGAAATATTTGGAATTGTATTTGGAAATGTTGCAAAAAGAGTCTCTAATTCACTAATATTTGTAGGCTCATCTGATGCTTTAACATATATAAATTTTCCAGAAATATCTTGTTCTGTAATTTCATCTTTACCAAATGATTCAATTAACCCTTTATCTGTTAATTTCATATGTTCTCCTCAATCTTTCGAATTTTCTTTAGTCAATATCTTTTTCATCTACTTCTGTTATCTTTTTTGAATCAGTTTTAGGTTCTAATTTATTTTTAGATTTATTTTGTACATTTTTTAATTGTTCATCTGTAAGTTGCCACGACTCACGTTTTGAATTATAGTCATTTATAATATTTTCTCCATCAAGAATTACGTCATCATTATCATCATATGTCTTATTATCAGATTTTTCTCTAAATGAACTAATTGCATCTGAAAAAGTATCTTTGACATATCTTGCATAAATTTTAAGACGTCTTAATAATAGTTCCCAAAACGTTCTTTTTCTAACTATAGGAAGTTGTTTTGGATTTCCATATTCATCAAGTGTTTTTTCAAAATCAATTAATCTCTGTTTTGTAACTATTTGACCTGATGGCTCTAGTCCTGGAAAAATCTCTCTTTTCTCTGATGCTGTAGCTGTTCTATCACATGGACACCTTTCTATTCTAGAAGTAGGTCTTCCCATTTTTACCATTAAATCATCTGATAAAAGAGCATATTTAGGAATTTTTCCTTTTGATAAATATATTTTATCATTTGTAGGATCACAATTATACCAAGCTCCATTAATTTTTACCTTGTTCCAAGCATGATATTCTCTAGCAACAACATCTGAATCATAAATTTGTATAATTTCTTCTCCATCATCAGACGTTAAATCTAAATCATGGTCTACTTTACTCCTTATTGTATCAACAGGTCCTGCAACAAATTCACATTCTAATCCTTTTAAAAGGCATGCGTTTTTCAAAATATCTGCATAACCAGAACATACACATTTTCCGTGTAATAATCCATTTGTTAAGTTTCTAGAATCAATTGAATTTGCTTCAGCATATTTTCTTTCTATTGCTGTTATAGGATAAGCTGAAATATAGTCATATTCTATATTATCAACTATACGTCTATATATTTTTCCAAATCGCTCTTGTTCAGGTAAATCAATATCTATATCGTCTATTAATTCATTAATTTTTCTAAAAATAGCGATATATTCATCTAAAGTATACACAGAATTTTGATTATCTGTATTATCATGAGAGTTAAATCTTATTTTACAATTAATTCCTAATCTTTTTAACTCATTAACAATTTCTAATGGCAAGTCTGCCATATTTTGTGCGCAAAAGACTATTTCTTTTTCCTTTGATATTTCAACATACTCTAAACAATCTTCTGAACTCTTTATTTGAGATGCAGGATAATGTACACATGAATCATCTAAACCATCAAGGCGCTTTATATATGATTCTGTAATTGCTTGAGTTTTTCCTAAATAGACTTTAAACTCCCCAGCAATATTATTTTCATCATAATACTTCTTATATCTTTCTATTAAATCTGCTGACATATCTACAACTTCGCATCTTTTAAGAAACTCTGTAACATCACTTAAATCAGAGACATTTTTATCTAAATAAGGCGGATCTTCTATCAAGCTTAAATTTGGAAACTTTTTAAATATATCACCAATTGCTATTGTATCAACAGTTCTATCATCAACATCAAATCCAATTTCTTGAATTAATTCTGCAATTTTGGGATCTAATGAGTAAAATAATTTTTTTCTAACTTCATTTAGTTTTATTGTAGGATTATTTGGATTATTACTTAAATCTATATCATCAATTTCATCAAAATTTGAAATAAATAAGTTTTTAACGCTTTTTGGAACTTCGAGTTTTTTCAAAGAACTTCTAGATTTTCCAACTATTTTTAATATTTTTACTTCTGGAAATTTTTCTAAGTCTTCTACTTTTAATTCAAAGTTTCCAGTTGGACATATAAAAACTCTTGAAATTTTATTTTCAGGAAAAGCTAATAAAGTATTCCTAATTACTTCAGAATCATCTGAAATAACAGAAATACTTATTAAATCGGGAAAAGCATTAATGAGCGCAGTTACCTCACCTAAATCAATTGGACCAGCATTATAACTAACGGTTAAATGATAGTAATGCTTCATAATTGTTTTCTTGGTAACAATTCTAGTTCCAAAATATGAAATTAGGCCTTTGCTTTTTATAATCATTAATCTTTTCCCTATTTATAATTATAATTTATTTTACCAACCACTTAATTAAATTCATATTTTCAGCATCTAATAACATTTCGTGTTTTGGCATAACTCTAAATGTATATCCATAATTTCCGCCAGTTGGAAGTTCAATTGTTCCTTCATATACACTCATTCCGTTCTCTTCACCTATTTTTTTCATTTCACTAGTATATACGTTTTTAACACTTCCATTTTCTAAGAATTGTCCGAAATAAATCTGGATATTAGCATTATTCTCAGAAATTCCAGCTAAATCAATATAACATTTAGCTTTTATTTTGCTTCCGGCAACAAGTTTAGCATTATCAATATTTTCTGGTTGATCAATTCTAATTGATTCCCATTTACTTGAAACATCTTTCTTCCACTCTGCATATTCTATAACTTTTCCAATATCTTTGAAATATTTAGTATTTAAATTAATCAATGGAATATAGAATTTATTAACATAGTCAACAACTTGTCTAGCCATGCTATATTGACCACCAGTAGTTCTGATTGAATTTTTCATAAGTTTAATCCAATCTCTAGAAATTCCATTTCTATCTTGGTTATAATAAGTTGGAATTATTTGATTTTCTAAAATATGATAAATACTGTTGCTATCAGCTTTATCTTGTTCTTCTTCATTTTCATAATCATTTTCGGTTCCAATGGCCCAACCGTTTGTACCATCATAACCTTCAGCCCACCAACCATCTAGAATACTAAAGTTTACAACACCGTTTACAGAAGCTTTTTCGCCAGAAGTTCCAGAAGCTTCCATTGGCCTACGTGGGTTATTTAGCCAAACATCAACACCACTTATAATATATCTACTAATTCCAATATTATAATTTTCTAGTAAGAAAATCTTACCTTTAAATTGTGGCATTAATGAGATTTCATGAATTGTTTTTATTAAATCTTGACCTTCTTTGTCAGCTGGGTGAGCTTTTCCAGCAAACACAAGCTGAACTGGTCTATTTTCATCACATAATATTTGAGTAAGTCTTGCTATATCTTTAAATATTAAAGTTGCTCTCTTATAAGTAGCAAAACGTCTAGCAAAGCCTATAATCAAAGCTTTTGGATTAAGTGAATTTACTACTTCAGAAATTTGATCATAACCAACACCATTATTTAAAAATCTAGTTGTAACATTTTCTTTTATTAATTTAATTAATCTTTGTTTTCTAGCAACATGAGCTTCCCAAAGTTTTTCATCTGGAATACTATCTACTTTATCCCATGTAGATTGTAAATGAATTTTATCTTGCCAATATGGCGGCAAATAATCATTATAAAGCTCTTTAATTTTTGGAGAAAGCCATGAGCAAGTATGAACACCATTTGTTACATAATCAATTGGTGATTCATCTTGAGCAATATTTGGCCAAACATCACTAAATATTTCTCTAGAAACTTCACCATGAAGTTTACTAACTCCATTTTTCTTTCCAGAAAGTTTTAAAGCCAAAATTCCCATATCGAAGCCTTGTGAGAAGCCTTCTGTTTCTTTCATTCCAAGTCTTAAGAACTCTTCACGAGAAATTCCAAGTTTTGGCCAGAATTTTCCAAAATATTTCTCAACTAAATCTATACTAAATATATCATTTCCAGCAGGTACAGGGGTATGAGTTGTAAATACAGCTTGAGAAGTTGCAATTTCTTTAGCAATTTCAAATGAAATTTGATGTTCATTCATTAAATTCTTAATTACTTCTAAAATTAAGAATGATGAATGTCCTTCATTCATATGATAAACTTTTGGTTCATAACCTAAAGTTTTTAAAGCTTTGACACCACCCATTCCAAGAACTATTTCTTGGCGAATTCTCATATCTCTATCACCACCATATAGTCTTAAAGTGGTATCTTTTAAATCTTCTGGGTTTTGATCAATATCAGTATCCATTAAATAAACTTTTACTCTACCAACATTAATTTGCCATAATTTAACAAATATTACTCTATCTCCCATATCAACATCAATTATAACATCATTATTATCTTGATCTTTTACAGGAGTAATAGGAAGATTATATAAATCTATATTATGATATTCAGAGCATTGCTCTCCGCGAACATTAATCTTTTGATGGAAATATCCATTTTTATATAGTAAACCAATTGCAACAAATGGGACACCTAAATCACTAGCTGACTTAACATGATCGCCAGATAAAAGTCCTAAACCACCTGAATAAATTGGTAGAATTTCATCTAAACCATATTCAGCTGAAAAATATGCAACTAAATCTTTACTATTTTTTGGATATGTTTCAGAAAACCAAGTATCTTTGCTTTCCATATAGTTTTCAAAATTTTCAACTATCTTATCATATTTCTTAAGGAAATTAAGATCTTCGGCCATTTTTTCGATTTTATCTTGGCCAACTAATTTTAGAAATTTAACTGGGTTTTTTTCAACTTTTTCCCACAAATTATTATCAATCTCTTGAAATAATCTTAAAAATTCTGAATTCCAAGACCACCATAAATTATTAGCAATTTCTGGTAATTTTGCAATTCTATCAGGCAATTGTGGAACAACTGTAACTCTATTGAATATATACATATATATATTCCTCCTTTGTATTTTTTAATAATCTTTAGCAATTTTTGGGCGCAGTATGACCCATAATTATATATTATATTATCCTTTAAAATCATATTTTGGTCAAGCAGTTTTAGAAAATTTTTTAAAATATTTTTTAATAAAAAATGAGAAAAAGGGACTGTCCCCTTTTCCCAAAATCTAAATCTTAAAATTTCATTTTATCTTCAATATATTTTGAAACTTCTTCAATCTTAATTCTAACTTGTTCCATTGTATCTCTATCTCTAACTGTAACACATCCATCATTTTCTGTATCAAAATCAACTGTTACAGAATATGGTGTTCCAATCTCATCTTCTCTTCTATATCTCTTTCCAATTGAACCTGCTTCATCATAATCACACATGAAGTTCTTTGATAACAAATCATAAACTTCTAAAGCTTTATCACTTAATTTCTTAGAAAGTGGTAAAACTGCAGCTTTATATGGTGCTAAAGCTGGATGCAAGTGTAAAACAACTCTTGTATCATCTTCAGCAATTTTTTCTTCATCATAAGCGTTACAAAGGAAAGCAAGAGCAACTCTATCAGCACCTAATGAAGGCTCAATAACATATGGAATATATCTTTCATTTGTTTCAGGATCAAGATATGTTAAATCTTGTTTTGAGTGCTCTTGATGTCTTGATAAATCATAATCAGTTCTATCAGCAATTCCCCAAAGTTCACCCCATCCAAATGGGAAAGCAAACTCAATATCTGTTGTTCCTTTACTGTAAAATACAAGTTCTTCTGGAGAGTGATCTCTTAATCTAATATTTCCTTCTTTCATTCCTAAATTTAATAACCAATTTTTGCAGAAAGTTCTCCAATATTCAAACCACTCTTTATCTGTTCCTGGTTTGCAGAAAAATTCAAGTTCCATTTGCTCGAACTCTCTAGTTCTAAAAGTAAAGTTTCCTGGTGTAATTTCATTTCTAAAAGCTTTACCAATTTGAGCAATTCCCATTGGCATCTTTCTTCTAGTAGTTCTTTGAACATTTTTGAAGTTAACAAAAATACCTTGAGCTGTTTCTGGTCTCAAATATAATTGAGCTGTAGAATCTTCTGTAACACCCTGAAATGTTTTAAACATAAGATTGAACTTTCTAATTGATGTAAAGTTTCTTTTTCCACAATTTGGACACACTATGTTGTTATCATTGATAAAGTTAATCATAGCTTCATCTGTCATTCCATCTGCAATCATATCTTTTCCATTGTCATGTGCCCACTCTTCAATTAATTTATCAGCTCTGTGACGGGTTTTACATTCTTTACAATCTATTAATGGATCGGAGAATCCACCAACGTGTCCTGATGCAACCCAAGTTTCAGGGTTCATAAGAATCGCAGCATCTAATTTTACGTTATATCTTGATTCTTGAACAAATTTTTGAAACCATAATTTTTTGATGTTATTTTTTAGTTCAGTTCCTAGTGGACCGTAATCCCAAGAATTAGCCAAACCTCCATAAATTTCTGAACCTGGATAAATATATCCTCTAGCCTTACATAAATTAACGATTTTTTCCATTGAATCAACTGACATAAAAATTCCTCCCTTCATTACTTCTGGAAGAAAACAAAAAACTTGTGTCCCTCCAGCTTATACTGTAGGGACGCAAGCAAGCTCACGCGGTTCCACCCTATTTGATTATTTAAAATAATCCACTTAATTAAAATAGACTCCAAAGCTCCAAAACCTTTTTAATGTTTAAAGTTTTCACCAACCACTTCTTCTCTAAAAAACACTATCTAAAGATTTCTTCTTTTTCAACGTCTAATGTTAAATTCAATTGATAGAACTATTTTACTATCATTTCTCATCTTTGTCAAGATAAAAATTGGAAAAGGGGACAGTCCCCTTTTCCAATTTTATTTGTTTGAAATTGTGATGTTGGAAATTTCGGTGTTAAACTCTTTTGATACAATATTCTGAATTTGAGCAACCTGAGAATCTGATAAAACAGCAATTCTTACAATTACACTGATTTTCTCATTTGAAGAAAGAATTACAACATCTTCAAATCCTTTAAGTTTAATAAGTTCTTCTGCAGTTTTCATTGAATTTTGCAAATTATTAATTTTCTCAATCTCTTGAACTGCAATTGATTTCTGTTCACTTGAAATTGTTTCACTATCTACTATTTTTTGATATGTCTCAATATTTTTAGAAAACATTTCATTTCTTTGCATCTTAAGTTCCGCAAAATAATTACTATTATCAGAATTACTTGTCTGAACAGTTTCACTATTTTGTAAATTCTCATTATTTTGATTTACATTTTCGTTTTCAACAAGACCAACGGTATTTTCTACTAATGGCGCTTCTAGTGATTCATCATTTTCAACAATAGCTGATGAACTACTTACAAGTTGAACATCACCTATATTATTTGTTACACTTGTAGGAACTGAGTTTGACATAATATTTGAAGAATTATTAGAAAAATTTGCATAGCCAATTCCCACTAAAATTACTGCTGTTAATAAAAGCCCGAACCTCTTTTATTTTATGAAGATTTTTGTTCTTACTTTTATCACCACTTTTATTAAACTTTATATATTTAATTCTATCAATGAATTTATCTATAAATTTCTTAAGCATAGCCTCTCCTCTCTATTCTTTTTTCATTTCAAAAACTTGAACTTCATGGCTCAAAAGTCCGAGTTGCAGCCTCTACTGCTGAAACTATATTTTGTTTTATTGTAGTTACACCGCGCACCTTCTGCAATCACAATCGCTCCCTCAATCTCTTGACTTGAATCTTTATAAGTTATAAGAACTTCAGTTTTTCCAACGCCATTTATTCCCGAGAGAATATTTTCAAGCCTTTCTTCGATTCCAGATTCATTACTTTTATCAATTAAGGTAGAATTGCTAATTTCAGAATTTACTAGTTGAGCATCAACTTGATTTTGAACAAAATCAGTTTTTGAGTCTGGCTCATCTTTTAATATTTTATTAACCAAAATCAAAGTTACGACTAAAATAATTAAAAAAACTATCAAATTTTCCATTTTCTTTTTATCATCTTTTTCTTTAAAAAGATTTTTAATTTTTTCAAGCACTTAATTTTTCTCCTTTCAAGAAATAATAATATTTGATTTATCTAATTGAAAATTATCTAAAATTAAATTAATTATTTTATTTTTATCAAACTCTGAATCTTTTATCATTTTAACTTCAATCTTAGCAATAGCAGTATAATCAGCAGTTATATAAAATTGAATATAATCTACTTTATAACCAAGTTCTTCAATCTTCGCTTTCAAGCTATTTTCCATTCCTAAAATATAACTTCTTGCAATATCGTCTTTTGAAACATATTCTCCACTAGCCATTCCAGCTATTGTAGCTTTAATATCTAAAATCGAAACATTTTTATCTATATTTAAAATCGGATTTAAAATCACATATAAAATATAAAGAGAACTTACAATTTCAATATATTTTTTATTTTTTCCATTTGGTAAAATCATTTGAATTATAATTGTTATAACAGTTGCAATTATGATTTTACTTGTCCAAGAATTTATATTATTAATCATAAAACCACCTAAACCGCTATGCTTGTCATTCTTAAAACCACTGTAATTCCAACAATAAACATTATCGAGCAAGACATAAGAATTCCGAAAAGCAATTTATAGCTTTCACTTATTCCAGCTAAAAGTTTCACTATTTTAGGATCTGCAATTGTTTCACAGACTGCACAAATAAGTTTTATCAAAAACCAAATTATCGAAATTTTAATTATAGGAGCAATTGAAATTCCTATTAATATCACAACTCCAATGATTCCAAAGGTGTTCTTTAAAATATTTGTACACCCTATAACAGTGTCAATCGTATCTCCCATTATTTTTCCAACAAACGGAATAAAATTAGATACAGCCGCTTTTGCAGTTTTAGAAGTTAAGCCATCAACAGATGAAGATAAAATTCCTTGAAATGTTAAACTACAAACAAAAACCGTTAAAATTATTCCTAATATCCATAATACGACTGATTTTATAAATCTTGATAATTCTAAAGTTTGAGTTTTATCTGAAAATGAATTAACTATTCCAAGTACTGTTGAACACATAATTAATGGTATTAAAACTGAACTTATTATTGTTCCAATTATATTTATAAAAATAATTATTACACTTCCTAAACCGCTTGATGATGCTAGTTTTCCTGTTGTAAACATAAGTGCAATAAGTATTGGTATAAATAATCTCATAAAATTTATGAGTTCATTTATAGCATTTTTCGTTACTAATAAAATGTCTCCAAAATTTGCTGTAATTATTGAAATAATGGCTAAATATTCCACAAAATATGCAATTTGTCCTGTATTATTATCTGATAAATTTTCTATTATTGCCTTCAAAACACTATGTATTATGATTACTATAAGAATTGCAATAGCTCCTGAAATTCCGCTTTTTAGTTCTTCTCCAAATAGTTCTACTATAAATCCCCAAAAGCCAGAAATATTTAACTTTCCTTGAATTCCAGAATCAAAAACACTATTTAAATCTAAATCTGGAAATGAGTTTTTTGTATATTCTTTAGACTTTTCTAAAAAAGCAGAAATTCCAAAATTTTCTTTTTGAGAATCTATTAACTCGCTTGTCCCATTAGAAATAGGAGAAATAAAAAACAATAAAATTACAGCTATTCCAAAAGTCCTAATAATCCACTTAAGGTAGCCGTGATAATTGGTATTGATAGTGAAACAATTAACAATTTTCCTCCTAAGTCAACTTTGCTAGCAATAGCATTTTCCCCCATATCTCTACAAACTGAAACTGAAAATTCTGTAAGTATTGAAATTCCAGTAATTTTAATTAAAAGTAAAATAAAACTATTACTGATTCCTGTTACAGATAAACCATTTATAAAATCTATAATTCCTTTTATATAATCAATGCAAAAATATAAAATTATTGCTCCGCCAATTAATTCAGCATAAACCGCAAAATCTCTTTTATATTCTTTTAAAATTACGATTATAATTAAACTTATAAACCCAATTCCAATAATTTTTATAATATCAATCACAAATTAAACACCGTCCTTACTGTTAGAAATAGTTCACTAATTTCTTTTATTATTACAGTAAGAACAATTACCATTCCGGCTAAACTCATCATCATTGCTTGGTCTTCACGACCAGCTTTAGTTAATATTTGGTGTAAAACAGCAATAATTATTCCTATTCCAGCAATTTTAAATAAAAGATCTATATTCATAAAGCCTCCTTATATCAAATAAAAATAATTGCTATCGCTATTCCTACACTTCTTCCTAAAACTTTATATAATTTTTCATTTTTTTCTTTAATATTAAATGCATTTTCAATTTGTTTATCTAAAAATTCATCTGCCAAATTTATTTCGCTTAATTGTCCTGATTTATCAAGTTTTCCGAGCATTTTTCCAAAGCTTTTTATAACTTCTTTATCATCATTTTCAAAATTTTCTTGAGATTCAACCGCTAAATTCCAGTCATTATTTTCTATAAAATTTTTAAAAACATTTTCTTTATCATCATAAACAATTTTTGAAATATCTTTAAAAACTTCATTAATCGGTTCATAAGTAAATTCTAGCTTACTTTTAAAAATCGCAAGTCCGCTTTTAAAATTTTTAAGCTCTAAATATCGTTTTTCAAAGCTCTTTGATTTAATATTTCCAATTAAACTTGTTGTCATAAAAATTAAAGAAATTAAAACTATTTTTATAAAAATCATATTGTTTTATTTCCTTTTTCATTTAAAAAATATTCTCTATTTTTCTTGTCCAAATAATAAACTTCTCGAATAGAACCTTTTTTGTTTTCATCAAGAAAAATTATTCTGTCTATTATATTTAACGTAATTAAATCTTTAATTACAGGGTTTAATCTTAAATCTTGCATTGTTTCGCCATGTGAAGTAAAAATTCCTTTAACACCTGAACAAATTGCATAATTTATAGCTTCGACGTCTTGAATGCTTCCAATTTCATCTGCAACTATAACTTTAGGTGCCAAACTTCTTACTAACATCTTCATTCCAACATCTTTTGAAACATTTTCTAAAATATCAACTTTTATTCCAATATCATTTTGAGGAATTCCCCTAAAAAGTGCTGATATTTCTCCTCTTTCATCAACAACTCCAACATTTATAGCTTTAAATCTATAATCTTTTATTCCTGATGATAAAATTCTTATCAAGTCTCGAAGTACAGTAGTTTTACCAGCTCCAGGCGGAGATACAATTAAAGTATTATAAATAGTGTTTAATTCTAAATCTATTATTTCTTTTAATATACTTTGAGAACAACCTAAAATTTCTCTTGCAATTCTAAAATTTAAGCTATAAATATAATTTATATTTATAACTTTAAAATTTTCTATCACACATGAACCAGATATTCCTACTCTATGGCCACCTTTTATAGTTACAAATCCATTTGCAATTTCATTTTGATAAGAATATATCGAATTTTCGCAAACTCTAGACATTGTATTTAAAATTTCTTCTGTTGAAACATTATATTTAATTATTTTTTCATCATCTCTTAGCTTTAAAATAACTGGTCTTAAAGCTCTTAATCTAATTTCTTCGAGTTTATCAAAATTTTCTGTGACATCAATTACTAACGCTTTTTCAAGTTCTTCAGGAAAATAATTTAAAATCTCTTTAGCTTTTGTTTGCATATAAAAACATCCTTTGCAACAGTATTTATTTAATATATATTCAGGCAAAATTTAAATTATTCCTAAAAAACAAAAAAACCTAGAAAATTTTCTAGGTTTTTAAAAATCAAATTCTATTTTTTATCTTCTTCGTCATCATCTGTTGCTTCACCATCATATAGTGTTTCATCCTCTAAATCAGCCGTAACTGAAGAAAGATTAGTTCTTTCAGGTGAGGTTTTCATTAATCTATTATTTAATTCAAGATTTTTTTGAATTACAGTAAGTTTTCTTAAAACAGCAATTTTCCAATAACCATCTTGAACTTTTTCTCCTGTTCCTACTGTAAGCAATAGTGAAATTAAAAAGAATATTATTGTTGAAATAGCAATTATCATATTATTATATTTTGAAACTTGAACTGCACTTTCTAAAATTTTTCCAATTAAAATTCCAAGAGCTGCACCGATACAGCTAAGTAAAATTATTATAAATACTCTTTTAACTTGTACCCAAAAGATATAATTTTTAAAGCTTTTTTCACTATACATTTTATTTTTCTCCTATTACTATATACATTTTCTTCCTTCTGAAAAACCTACTCTAACATAGTGAGTGTAATAACTTCTTCCATCTTTTCCAAATGCTGTAACTAAGTCATTATTTGAATTTTTATAAGTTTCTACATTAAACTCACTTGATGTTGTACGAAATTCATTTATTCCTAAATTAACGAAATGTTCAAATGCATTTCCATAATTATCTCCGAAAGCTTTCTTTAAATCACTATTATTATCAACATAATATTTTATATCAAACCATTTAGCAGTTCTTCTTTCTTCATTTACTCCGAATGCTATAAAATGATTTATTGCTTCTTCATAGTTATTTCCATAAGTAGCTTTTAAGTCACTATTATATTCAATATAATCTTTTACACTAAATACTGGAGAAGCAATTCTTCCCTCTCTTTTACCAAAAGTGTTCCAGTGATTTCTAAGTGCTGATTCATTATATCCAAATGTTGCTAATAAATCTTGGTTTACATCTGCATAAAATCTATAATCAAAAACAAATCTTTCTGCATTTTGAACTTTTGGTGTTTGTGGTTGTTGTGGCACAGTTGATGGTCCTGTTGGATTTGATGGTTGAGATGGTACTGATGAAGATGAAGCATCATTTGCCTTTCTACCTTCTTTTCTACCATTTTCCATATAATGTATTAATAATTGTGTTCCTGAGAAACTACTTAAATCTGAATTGTGTTCTTTATAATATTTTCCCCAATATTCTGAAGATGAATTTCTTAATTCTGATATTCCGCTTGATACGAAATGATTATATGCTGAAACGTAATCATTTCCAAATGCTGCTTTTAAATCTGAGTTTTTATCTAAATACCAAATTGGATCAAAAACTGGAGATGCTTGTCTACCTTCGGCTTTACCAAAAACTTCATAATGGTTTTTTAAAGCACCTGCATCATATCCATATGCAGCCTTTAAATCAGGATTTTTATCTGCATAATATTGAGCATTAAATAGATAATTTGTCATATCTGGACCTAAGACTTTGAAATTAATTGTATATGGTACAGCATTTTGATATCTAAAAGTTAAAGTTCCTGTTCCTGCATCTCTAGCTGTAAGACCTCTACCATTAACTTGTAAAGCATTAGGATTTGAGCTCTCCATAGTTACATCATATTTATTAATTGAAAAATCATAATATATACTTTGATAAGCTAGATCAGTATCAGTAGTAGTTACATAAAAAATTATAGCATTTCCACGTGTTTTTGAATTAGTATTAAAAAAATTATCATAACTTTCACCATAACTAAATTCAACTGAATCAAGATTTGATTGGATAATAGGATCTTTTACTACTATATCATATGATTTATTACCTTGAAAATCTGTATGTGATTGATTTGAAGTATTTGATGTAGCGCCAAATACTTGAACCCAAGTAGTTCCACAATTTGCAACACCAATTGATGTAAAAGAATCATTTAAAATATTAGCTCTGTGTCCATCTGAATTCATCCAACTATTCATAGCAGAAGCTGCAGTATTTGGGTATCCAAGTGCCCAATAAATATTTTCACCTTTTGTATAATAACTATTGTTTTGTATCATATTAAAAGCAGTATAACAATCTTCACCAGATGGTCTAGTGTGTGCAAAAAAGCCATCAGCTTCAATAGCTCTTTGCATAGCTACTGCCTCTAAGTCTCCGTCCCAAACAAGTGGAGCTTTTCCATTAGCTTGTCTTTGTTGATTTACTAATGATAAAACTTCATAAGCACCAACTTGATTAAAAGGACGAGATTCATTAACTGTCATATAATTAGCACCATATACATTATGTACTAGAAAAAAAGCAAAGAATAATATAAACAAAATGCTAATTCTCTTTAAATTTCTATTCATATTAACCCCCTTAAAATTTCTATTTCCCTAACATTATATATCTTAATTATTTTTTTGTATACAAATTTATCAAAAAATTTTACAAATTTTTTACAAAATTTAAGAGTGCTTATTTTCCCTAATAAGCACTCTAGTTTTTAATTATTTTCAATCATATATTTTACTATTTGAAGTGCGTTTGTTGCAGCACCTTTTCTAATATTATCAGCTACACACCAGAAGTTCAAGCCATTCTTAACACTAAAATCTCTTCTTATTCTTCCAACATAAACTTCATTATGTCCTGTAGCATTAGTAGCTAAAGGATATTCATGATTTTCTAGATTATTTTCAACAATAATTCCTTCTGAATCTTTAAGAGCTTTTATCAATTCATCTAAATCAAATTCATTTTCAAATTCAACATTTATTGATTCACTATGTGAGTTAAAAACTGGAACTCTAACACATGTAGCAGTAACTGGTAAATTAGGTCTTTCTAAGATTTTTCTAGTTTCGTTTATCATTTTCTCTTCTTCTTTTGTATAACCGCTTTCCATTGCAATATCTATATCTGGCAAACAATTATTAAAAATTGGATGAGCAAATTTGTGAAGATCATAATTTACTCCATTTGAATATTCATCAATTCCATTTTCTAAATCTTCGATTCCAGCTTTTCCAGCACCTGAAACAGCTTGATATGTTGAATAAACAATTCTCTTAATTTTATATTTATCATCTAAAACTTTTAACGGAACAACTGCTTGAATTGTAGAACAATTTGGGTTTGCTATAATTCCATGATTTTGAGAAATAGCTTGTGGGTTGACTTCTGGAACAACTAATGGAACATCTTTATCCATTCTAAAAGCACTACTATTATCAACAACAACTGCACCTTTTGAAGCAGCTATTGGTGAAAACTTTTTTGAAGTTTCTCCACCTGCACTAAATACAGCAAAATCAAAACCTTCATCAAAAGAGTCTTCTTTTAACTCTTGAATTTCATATTCTTTTCCCATAAATTCTATTTTTGTTCCAGCAGATCTACTTGATGCTAAAAACACATATTTTGAAATTGGAAGATTCATCTCTTCTAAAACTTTTCTTGCTTCTCTTCCAACAACTCCTGTTGCGCCTACTAGCGCTAATCTATATTCTTTCATAAAAATCACTCACTTATTATTTTTTGTATAAAGAATTTAATTAAATTTCTCTATAGTAATTTTATTCTTAATTTTTAAAATTGTTTAAATATCAAATAAATATGTAGCTTCTAAATCAGCCTCATGTAGCAAAAGTGCAATTGGATATTTTTTATAGGCTCCAGATAAATATTGATAGTTTTCTTTAGGTTCTGTAAAGCCCATGTGCCAGCGAATAGCGTACTTTTCTTCATTTGTAAGTTTTATGTACTCAGTAAGCATCATTACACTTTTTTCACCATGTCCATATGGAATAGTATCATCAATAGTATAATATGGAACTTTCTCCCATTCGCCTGTTGTTTGGTTTTTAGAATTTCTATAATCTACTTTATAAAAATTTGCTTTACAAATATCATGAAGCAAAGCCATTATAATTAAAGATTCTTTTGGCGTATTGATTTCTATTTCAGCTTTTTCTACTTTGTTTTTGAAAATCTCATACACTTTCATACTGTGCTCTAAAAGTCCGCCTTCATAATTTCCATGATAACGAGTACTAGCTGGGGCTTGGAAAAAATCTGATTTTTCTAGAAAATTAATTACATCTTCCATTCCTTCTCTATTAGTACTTCTTAATAATTTTAAAAATTCTTCTTTCATTTATCCTCCAAAAACTTCTGTTATTCTTCTAATTGCTTCAATTGAATTTTCTTTTGTTCCAAATGAAGTAAGCCTAAAATAGCCTTCTCCAGATGGTCCAAAACCACTTCCAGGAGTTCCAACTACATTGGCCTTTGATAATAATTCATCAAAGAATTCCCATGATGTTAAACCTTCTGGAACTTTAAGCCAGATGTATGGTGAATTAACTCCACCGAAAACTGTAAATCCAGCTTTCTCTAAACCTTCTTTTATGATTTTAGCATTTTCTCTATAATATTCTATATTTTCTCTAATTTGTTTTCTTCCTTCTTCACTATAAACAGCTTCTGCACCACGTTGAACAATATAACTTGCACCATTAAATTTAGTTGTTGTTCTTCTATTCCAAAGTTTATTTAAAGAAATCTTTTCTTCTGATTTAGAAAGTCCATAAACAGTTTTTGGAACAACTGCAAAAGCACATCTAACTCCTGTAAATCCAGCTGTTTTAGAAAAGCTTCTAAATTCTATAGCAACATCTTTTGCGCCTTCAACCTCATAAATTGAATGTGGAATATTTTCATCTTGAATAAAAGCTTCATAAGCGGCATCAAAAAGAATTATTGATTTATTTTCTTTTGCATAATCAACAAATTTCTTTAATTGCTGTTTTGTTAAAACTGTTCCAGTTGGGTTATTTGGAAAACACAAATATATAACATCAGGTGTAATTAGTGGAAGTTCTGGAACAAAATTATTTTCACTAGAAACTGGCATATAAATTATATTTTCATATTTTCCGGTGTCTTTATTAAACTTTCCACTTCTTCCTCCCATAACATTTGTGTCTAAATAAACTGGATAAACTGGATCTGTTATAGCAATTTTACTTTCACTATCAAAAAGATCTACAATATTACCACAGTCACATTTTGCACCATCTGATACAAAAATTTCATCAGGCTCTATTCCTAAACCTTTATAATCATTTTCAGCAATTACTTTTCTTAAAAAGTCATAGCCTTGTTCAGGTCCATAACCTTTAAAACCTTCAGCAGTTCCTATCTCATCAACTGCTTTTTTCATAGCATCACAAACTGCTGGAACTATTGGTTTTGTAACATCACCAATTCCTAATTTAATAACTTTTTTGTCTGGGTTATTTTGCTGAAATTCAGCAACTTTTTTAGCTATTGTAGAAAATAAATAGCTATCTTGTAAATTCAAAAAATTTTCGTTAATATAAAACATATCTTTTCCTTTCAATTTAGGAATCTGATATTCAAATTAAATTATTAAAATTGAAATTACTTATTTCCTATTAAAAAATTTGATCTTTATTTTTAATCTTTTCTTCAATAATATCATGTATTACAGTTCTTTCATTATATGGGTGTTTTACATGATCTTTTTCTATATATAAATCATTTCCAAGACCTGGAATAACAATTATATCATCTTCATTTGCCATGTTTATGGCAAATCTTATTGCTTCTGTTCTATTTAAAATAATGCTATATTGGTTTGTAGCAGTTTTTAGTCCAACTTCAATTTCTCTTAAAATTTTGATTGGCTCTTCAGTTCTAACTTGGTCTGAAGTTAAAACTGTATAATCTGCTAAACGGCCAGAGATTTCGCCCATTATAGGTCTCTTTTTAGCGTCTCTATCTCCACCTACACCCCATACACAAATAACTCTACCTTTTGTATAAGGCTTAACAGTAGATAAAATTGACTCTAAGCTTGATGGTGTGTGAGCATAATCAATCATTATTGTAAGTCCTAATTTATTAGGAACCATCTCACTTCTACCAAAAACTTTAACATCTTTTAAACCATTTTGAAAATCTTTTACTTCTGCTCCAAAATGTTTTGTGATTCCAATTGCACCTAAAGCATTCATAACCATATAGTCACCTGGAATTGAAACTGTTATCTCGCTTTCTTTTCCTTCATCACATAGTGTAAATGTTGTTGATGAATTTGTTGGTTTTAAATCTTTAGCAGTTATTTCATTTTTTGAAGTTAAACCAAATGTAACTATTGGAGTATTTTCAATAAGTTTTGGAATTCTCGCTGTATAGTCATTATCAAGAGTTGTAACTATATATGGAGATTTTTTCATTAATGAAAGTTTGGCATTAAAATAATCTTCCATATCTTTGTGTTCTTTAGGACTTATGTGGTCCTCTGTAAGATTTGTAAATAGTGTTGCATCAAATTTTATTCCTGTAACTCTATCTAAAACCATTGCTTGTGATGATACCTCTAAAATTGCGATATCAACTTTTTCTTCAACCATCTTTGCTAAATATTTATAAATAACAAAGCTTTCTGGTGTAGTTCTGTCAGTAATTTCAAGTTCTTCGTCACCGATATAAACAGCTATACTTCCGATTAAACCAACTTTATAACCATGTTTTTCTAAAATTGATTTAATCATAAAAGTTGAAGTTGTTTTTCCTTTTGTTCCTGTAACTCCAATTACTTTTAGTTTTTCTGATGGATTACCATAAAAATTTTTAGCCGTTAAAGCTAAAGTTCTTCTGATATTTTCTACTTTTACATAAGTAACATCACTTAAACAAGTAGACATATCAAAATCACTTTCGACAACAACTGCAACAGCACCTCTATCTTTTACAGCTGTTTCAATAAATTTTGTTCCATCTAGTGTGAAACCTTTTATAGCAAAAAATAATCCGCCATAAGAAAGATTTCTAGAATCAGATCCAAGGTTTGTTATATCAACCTCTAAATCTCCCTTTGTTTCTAAGACTTCTACATCTTTTAAAATGTCTTTTAGTTTCATATTTATCCTCTTTTCGAAAGGACTTGGTTAACCTAATAAATAAATTAAAATTTTAACTTAAATATTGATACAACTATTTTATCACATTTCTTAGAAATTAAAAGAGAAAATGGAAAATTTATCAAAAAAATGACAATGTAAGAATTCCTAAATCTTCTAATAAAATTTTTAAACCTATCAAAATTAAAATAATTCCACCGGGCAAGCTCTGCTTTATTTTGGAATTTGTCTCCAAATTTAAAACCTATAAAAACACCTATATTTGATAATATAAAAGTAATTATTCCAATAAAAATTGATGAAAGTAATATATTTACTTTATAAAATGAAAATGTAACTCCAACTGCTAAAGCGTCTATACTTGTAGCAATAGCAAGAATTATCATTGTTTTAAAATCAACATTATCATTTCTCTTTTCATCTTCATCATCAAAACTTTCTTTAATCATTTCCCCACCTATTATTGCAAGTAAAATAAAAGCTAACCAATGATCTATATTTTTAACTATTTCTGAAAAAGAGTTTCCTAAAAAATAGCCAATTATTGGCATCAAAAACTGAAAAAAGCCAAAATATAAGGCTATAATTATCATCTTTTTAAAATTCAATTTTTTCATAGAAAGGCCTTTGCAAATTGAGACTGCAAATGCGTCCATTGCAAGGCCAATTCCTATCATTCCTATTTCTAAAATGTCCATGATAAATTTTATTTCTCCTATAAATATTTATTACAAATAAAAAGACAACTTTTCAAAGTTGTCTTTTAAACATAATTTTAGAAATCACAATTATTTGGAGTTCTTGGGAATGGAATTACATCTCTAATATTTTCCATTCCTGTTAAGTACATTAATAGTCTTTCGAAACCAAGTCCAAAACCGCTGTGTACGTTAGTTCCATATCTTCTTAAATCCATGTACCAATATAATTGATCTTCATTAATTCCTTTTTCTTTCATAATTTTTCTCAAAGTTTCTAAATCATCTTCTCTTTGAGATCCACCCATAATTTCACCTGCTCCAGGAACTTCTAGGTCGACTGCAGCAACAGTTTTTCCATCTGGGTTAAGTTTCATATAATATGATTTTATATCTTTTGGCCAATTTTTAACAAAAACTGGTCCATTAAAATATTCTGTAATATATTTTTCGTGTTCTTTTGCTAAATCTTCACCATATTCTGGTTTAAATTCCCACTCTCTATCAGCTTTTTTCAAAATATCAATTGCTTCTTTATGGTCAATTCTAACAAATGATGAATTTATTAATTTATGAAGCTTGTCTTTTAAACCTTTTTCTATAAATTGATCACAAAAGTCGATTTCTTCTGGGCATCTTTCTAAAACTTTTGTAACTATATATTTTAAGCAATCTTCCTCAATATTCATTAAACCTTCTAAGTCACAGAAAGAAATCTCTGGCTCAATCATCCAAAACTCGTTTGCATGTGTTTTTGTATTTGAATTTTCTGAACGAAGTGTTGGTCCAAAAGTATAAACTTTTCTAAAAGCTGGAGCAAAAGTCTCAACATGTAATTGACCAGAACCTGTTATATAAGTTTCTTTTCCAAACAAATCACCTGAGAAATCAGTTTGTCCATCTTCTGTTTTTGGAAGTTCTTTTTTTAAATCTAATGTTGTAAGTTTAAACATTTCAGCAGAACCTTCACAGTCTGCACAAGTAATTATTGGAGTATGAACATAAACATATCCATTATTTTGGAAATATTCATGTATTGCAAAAGCAGCAACACTTCTTATTCTAAATATTGCACTAAAAGTATTTGTTCTAGGACGAAGATAAGCAATAGTTCTTAAATATTCAAAACTGTGACGTTTCTTTTGAAGTGGGTAATCTGGGTCAGCTTCTCCTAAAATTTTTACTTCTTTAGCATGAATTTCAAAAGCTTGTTTTGCATTTTCTGTTTTAACAAATTCTCCAGTAATTTCAACGCTTGAAGCTATTGTAAGTTTACATATATTTTCAAAGTTTTCTAAATCATTATTAAAAACAACTTGAACATTTTTAAAATAACTTCCATCATTAACTTCTAAAAATCCAAATGTTTTTGAATCTCTAACAGTTCTTATCCATCCAGAAATTGTAACATCTTTTGAGTAATATTTTTCTGGATTTTGAAAAAAATCTTTAATAACACATTCCATAATTCTCTCTTCCTTTCGCAAAATATTATACAAGAAAAATTTCAATATTTCAATATGAATTGTTGAAATTTTATGTATCATATTATAAAATATCTTTATGGAATTTAATAAAATGAAAGGGGATTTTTATGAAAGGTAAAAAAATTTTTTTAAACATATTAACATTATTAATATGTGCTGGAATCGTTGTAGGCTGCTATTTTGCTTACAAATATTTTACTAAAGAGAATAAACCAAAAGAAGAATCAAAAACTTCTGAAAAAGAAGTTGTTATATCTGCCGAACCAATCTTTACTGAAGAAGATTACCCAATAGTTGATGGTTCAACTGCTACAATTCCTCTTGCAAAAGCTTTTGAAGAAAACTTTACAGGAAAAACAGATGTTGAAATAAATCACTCTATGACACATGAAGCATACTTAAATTTAGTTGATGGCGGTTGTGATTTAATATTAGTTGTTGAACCAGCTGAAGATGATAAAGCTTACGCTGAAAGCAAAAATGTTGAACTTCAATATGATAAAGTTACAAACGAGGGATTTGTATTTTTCGTAAATAAAGATAATCCTGTTGATAGCTTAACTATTGAGCAAATTCAAAAAATCTATAGTGGTGAAATCACTAACTGGAAAGATGTTGGCGGAAATGATGAAGAAATTATTGCATATCAGAGACCAGTAAATTCAGGTAGCCAAACAGCTATGGAAAATCTAGTTATGAAAGATGTAGAGTTAATGCCAGCAAAAACTGAAACATTGGCTGATTCAATGTTTGATATAATTGATGTTATATCAGATTATGATAATGGTGTAAATTCAATTGGATATTCTTATTATTATTTTGCAAACACTATGTATTTAGGTGAAAATGTTAAAATGCTTAAAGTTGAAGGAATTGCTCCAAATAATTCAACTATCCAAGCTGGACAATATCCAATTATGACTTCTTATTACGCAGTAACCAGAAAATCAGATATTACAGATTCAGCTACACCTGATGAAAGTGATAGCAAAACTGAAAAATTACTAGAAGCTATGCTTTCACCTAGAGGTCAAAAAGTCGTTGAAGATGCCGGCTATGTACCAGTTAATTAGTATCTTACTTCGTGGAGGAAAAAAAATATGGACGAAGAAAATAAAAAAGTAAAAAAAGAAAAAAAGCCAGCTACTTTTAAAACTCTTTTTATGAGAAGATTTATATTCATATTAATTTTTGCTATTATAATTGGAGGAACTACAACTTATTTTGTAATTAAAAATAAGCCTGAAAAAGAAACTAAAAATGAATCTGAAGAATTAGCTTTAGATAATGAAGTTCCTACAGTTCCTGCTAGAGAAAATCACAAATCTTTAATTAATTATGATACAGATACTTTTGATTGTAATGATTTGGAAGTAAATGAAATTAGCGATAATTTCGAAGGATATAAAGTAAGATATTTTCAAATTGATGGATTAAAAGATAAATCTATTCAAGATTCTATAAATAATAATTTGAAAAATGATTTAAAAGAAGCTGTTTCTCAAGCTAAAGCTGATGGATCAATTAAAGGAGAGTGCTATGTTAGTAGCCTTTATTCTTCTAGTTTTGCAAATACATTATCTATTTTATATTCTTTAGATTCTTATATTATAGATCAAAAGACTTATGAATATACTTATTATTGGGAAAAATCTATTTGCGAAAATTATGATTTAACAACTGGAAATAGAATAAAGATTCAAGATATATTCACAGATGATACTAGAGGTTCAGATATTTTCGACAGTACATTTTATAATGAATTAATTAAAGGTTATACAGATACTGACTTAGACGAAGAAGAATATAATATGCTAGTTAAAGATTACAAAGATATTGAAGAAAAAATGCTAGATTATATTTTAAAATTCGATTCAGATCAAGATATTCCATTTTACTTTAGCGAGCAAGAAATTACTTTCCCAAACTATTATGCTAGAATATTTTATGAAGATCATTTAGATTTTGTTGCTATATATAACAAATATAAAACTCAAGAATCAATCTTTGACGGAAGATATCAAGGAATTCACAATCTTCCAGTTTTAACAAAAAGATATAATTCATATCGTCAAATTTTAGATGAAGGTGAGAATTACTATATAGATTTTAATCTAGAAAAATCTATTTTTGATGATAATGTAGATGAAAAAGTTTTAAATGCAGTTTTAAATTATATAAATTCAGATGCAGAAAGTGTAAAATCATTGGGAAATAATGGAAAGTTTTATATTTATAATACTTCTTATTTCTTAGCTAGACATGAAGGAGACAATTATTATTCATTAAATACTAACACATACAAATGTGAAACAACCAAATCTTTATTTAATAGTGAAATTAAACCTAGAATTGTAAATGCTTTTAGAAAATCTGCTAGAATCCCTACTGGTGAAGCTCGTCTTTATGATAATCAATTTGTTTATTATCTTTATGAAGATGAAGAAAATGGATATGAAAAAGTTAACAAAGATTGGGAAAATGAATCTTCTGAAATATTTTTTGACTTAGAAGGAAATATCTATGAAACTAGAGAAGAAGCTATGAATCCAGGCGGAATTGAAATTAAAGATTAAAATAAAAAAATAAATCCTCAACTTTTAAGTTGAGGATTATTTTTTATTATTCTTCAGTTTATTCGTCAATTAATTCTCTAGGAACTGAGAATATTGGACGTACACCTACATAACTTTCTCCAATGTTACGATTAGTCAAATCTCCAGTAAATATTAAACAACATACTGTCTCATTATAGTTTGGCGCAAATGCTAACCAGTATCCACTACATCCATTATATTGTTCACTTCCAGTATGTGGGAAAAATAATTTATTATTATATACTTCTTTACCTGATAAATTGATAGTAGTTTTATCTTTTTCCCAACCTAAATTGTATAAGTAACCTTCTGAATCACTACCTGAAATTGCTAATTTCCCATTTGTTCCATATCTTTCATTATATGCATCTTCAAATTGCTTTGGTGTTGGTCCACCAGTTAATTTCATTTTATCTAAAGAATCTTTAGATATACCTTGGCTTGCTAAGTTATTTTTAATTTCTTCTTCTAGGCTGTCCCAAACACCTTCATATGGTTCTTCTCCTCTTAGCCATCTAACAAAGTTTTCTTTTGCATTTTTATCTAATTTGTTCATTTTTACATTATACGTTTTGTCAGTTACTATATTTCCGCTTGTTGGTATTTTTTCTTTTGCTAAATACTCATCATAGATAAAATAGTAATTATCATCATCTTTGCTGAAATAAGAATAATCTGTTATTGCTTGATCAAGTTTTTCAAGAGTTAATTTCTCCTTTTCAGGCTCAGGCTCATTAACTTCTGGATCTACAGGATCAACATCTTCACCATCATCTTCTTCAGCTAATGTAACACTAGCTTCTCCAGTTATTTCTACATCATAACCTCTGTATTTTACAGTTGATGGTAATTTTGTTATTCTGTTTTCTTCGGTTAAAGCTGAGTAAGTTCCGTCTTCAGCTTTTAATTCAATATTTTCTAGATTTTTTCTCAAATTTGAATTTAATTCATCTAGATTTATTCTACCGAACTTATCGTAGCTTCCGCTAACTTCTGTCATAACACATTCTTCAGCATATGCCTTATTGGTTTTATCTTTGGCAACTGTAGATTCTTTAATTGTTCCGTTTCTTCCAAGTAGTACTGAAACAGAAACACCTGTTATAATTAATAAAATTATTACAGTTATTATAACAGCTACTAAAGTAATTCCTGAATTTTTCTTGTTTGACATTTCTTTAGTATCCCCCTTAGTTTTTTATATATTATAAAAATTTTAAAACCAATATTAATTATAAACTAGCTATTCTACTTCAACTAATTCATATTCTTTTGAACCAATTCCAAGCTCTACTGCAGCATCTATTGTATGTTTTCCATGTCTTGAGTTAACTCTTTCCATAAAATGATCTTTTCCTGGATCATCTGATTTTTCAACTAAATCTATACAAGCTTGATCGATTGCAACTGGATCTAAAGAAGCTAAGATTCCAATATCTTTCATACATGGATCTTCTGCAACATTGCAGCAGTCACAATCAACGCTCATATTACACATAACATTTATATAAGCGATTTTATCTCCAAAATATTTTGTAACGCTAGAAGCAGCATCTGCCATAGATTCTAGGAATTTAATTTGATCTGTTGTAAACATATCATCATAACTTCCGCCTTCTTTACCAGCACAGTGAATATATCTCTTTCCTTTTCCTGAAGCAACACCAATTGATAATTGTTTTAAAGCTCCGCCATATCCACCCATTGGATGTCCTTTAAAGTGTGATAAAACAAGCATTGAATCATAATTATCTATATGTTTTCCAACATAATTTTTCTTAATTATTTTTCCATTTGGAATTTCTAGAACTTTGTCATCTCCCTCACTATCTAAAATGTCAACAGTAAAGTAATCTGACCAACCATGTTCTTTCATAAGTTCAATATGTTTTTCAGTTGTATCTCTAGCACCATCATAAGCTGTATTACATTCAACAACAGTTCCATTAACATGTTCAACCATAGCTTTAACCATCTCAGGTCTAATATAGTTTTGGTTTCCTCTTTCTCCTGAATGAAGTTTTACTGCAACTTTTCCAGGAAGCTTTCTTCCTAAAACTTCGTACATTTTAACAATGTTTTCTGGAGTAATTTCTTTGCAAAAGTAAACTTTAGATTTTTCCATAAAATTTTCTCCTTTCAAAATTTATTTTACAACACTTTCAATGTCTTGAAGTTCAAATCTATATTTTTGTTTAACATCTGGATATTTTTGATGGTCAACTTCGCTTAAAAACATATCTTTTGGTCTTATCCAAAGGCCACCATCTCCATAAAGTCTTCTATATACAACATATTCTTCTTTTGTTTCAGAATGTTTTGCAACATCTACAACTAAATAATAGTCACCTTTAAAATGTCTATAAATTCTATTAATTTTTAATTCGTTCATAAACGCACTCCTCCATTTTTGCTAATTATATATATAATTTAATATTTTGTAAAGATATTAATATAAAATTGCCCCGCCTACCATGGTTTATTTACTCGATGTCGACGCTCGGACGGCTTACGCCTATTGGGTACCCTGCCCAATATCCTCGCTTTCTCACTCGCAAACAAACCATGCTCTCGGGGCTTTTCTAAATCTCTATTTCAATAATTAAAATATTGTTTAAGTAATTAGCCGAAATGGTTCCACCATTGAGCTCAACCAGTTGTTTTGCAATTGAAAGTCCAAGTCCATTTGACTTTTCTTTTCCATTTTCTAAAGTAAAATATCTATTAAAAATTCTTTGTACACTAGCAATATCTAATAAACTAGCTTTGTTAGAAAAAGTAATTTTTCCATTTTCTTCTAACTTTATTTTTAAATCTCCATCACTATATTTGCCAGCATTTGAAAGAATGTTTTCAAAAACTCTTATCATCGAATTTCTATTTATATTTCTATAAATTTTCTCTTCACAAATATCAATTTCTGGAGTAATATTTTTCTCTTTAAAAATTGTATAATAATTTGCTAAAGCCTCTTCTAAAATCTCGTTTAAAACGCAATTTTCTTTCTCAAGATTTTCACCAATATCAACGGTTTTAGCAAAATCAAATAAGTTCTCTGTTAAAGATATTAAATCTTTAGTTTTTCTTTCAATAACTTCTAAATATTCTTTTTTCTTTTCTTCGCTTTTTTCTTCTTTTAATAAATCAATATAGCCATTAATCGCTGTAAGCGGAGTTCTCATATCATGTGAAATATTAGTAATAGAAGATTTTAAGTCTTGATTTCCGTTTTTATACTCGAGCTCTAACTTTCTTAAATTTTTCAAGTTTCTATTTAGAGAATTAACTAAATCTCTTATCTCTTTTGAGCCTGTCCCAATTGTAATCAAATTATTCGTATCTAGTTCTATAATTTTTGAAAATGATTCTTCTATATTTTTAATTTCGTTTTTAGTAATAATTATTTTTATAATCAAAATCACCGAAACTACTATCATTGCTAAAAATAAATAAAACCAGATACTCATAATTTTTCCTTTCTATTTTAATTCTTTTTTGTTAAATATAATTAGTCCAAGTGCAGTAAACACAACAACATCAGCTATTGAATATATTGGAAATTTTGACATATCAATATCCTTTGTAGTAAATGAACCGTAGACTTGGTATGGCTCAACTCCGCTATAAATAGTAACAGCGTCTTGACACATAGTTAAAGCTTGTCCTAATGGATTTATTTTTAATAACTTATCATACAAATTTACTAAAAAATCACCAGGATATCTATTATACTCACTATCCATAGCTTCAGTTATAATTTCTCCTGACTCATCTTGATAAACATAATAAGGATTCTTTATCTTTTCAGCCTTACTATGACTATAAAATCCAAAAACAAATGAGCCAACAGTTACTATCATTATTGTTAAAACCACAACTGTAGAATTAGAAATTGTCATTCCAAGAAATGTAATTATGCTAGAATAAGCAATTATTAAAAGAAAAATATAAATTAAGTACTTTGGAAATTCTTTAATAACAGAATCTGCTTTTGAAAGCAAAGGAGTTCCAACAGCTAAGCTTATTCCAACAAATAAAAGATACAAAATTATATTAAAACCAGCAATTATAATTAAATTTGATAAATATATTTTTGTTCTCTTATGGCCTGTAATAACTTTATTTCTTATTCCACCTTCTGAATACTCGCTCCCCAAATATAGACAAGCAAAAATCGCAGCTATAAATCCAGATATTTGAGAATAGTTTAAGATTAATTGATGAACATTTCTATCTCCACCACTTTCATATTTTTTCATATAACTATAATTATTATAAATTAAAACAGCTGACAAGCCTACAACAAAAACAATAAAAATTATAAATAATTTACTTTTCATAAGTCTGTCAATATTTACTTTTAATAAATTAATCATTTTTATCACCTCCAATTAAATTCATATAATAGTTCTCTAAGGTCTCTTCAAATTCATGTGCATCTTCTATTATTAAATTTTCTTTGGAAGCTTTAGTTATTAGTTTTGTCAAATTTTGGTTTCCATAAATATTTATGGTTTTGTCATCAATAACTTCATAAGAAATATCGTTATCCTCAAAAAACTTTATAAAGCTCTGTGGTTTATCCACTTTTAATTCAATTCTGTGTTCTAATTTTTTAGCAAGCTCAGTACCACTTATCTCTTTTATAATAATTCCATTATCAAGAAAACCATAATGTGTAGCAATTCTTGAAAGTTCGTCTAAATAATGACTAGAAATTAAAAATGTTATTCCAGTTTCTTTATTTAGTTTTAAAACAAGTTCTCTTATATCTATAATTCCTTCTGGATCTAAGCCATTTATTGGCTCGTCCAATATTATAAAATCAGGATGACTAGCTAGTGTCATAGCAATTCCCAATCTTTGTTTCATTCCAAGTGAAAAGTTTTTAACTTTCTTTTTTCCAGTATTCTCCAAATTCACTAATTTTAATAGTTCATCAATTTCGTCAAAGTTAGGGTTTCCAACTAGTTTAAACTGTTCTATCATATTTTCTCTAGCTGTAAAACTTAAATAAATAGATGGAGTTTCTACTATCGCTCCAACTCTTTTTCTAACATCTATTATTTTTTTATTCTCATTTGATGTTCCAAAAAGCAAATAATTTCCGTGAAGTTGGATTTTGAAGTCCACAAATAAGTCTAATCAAAGTTGTTTTTCCAGCGCCATTTTTACCAATAAGTCCATAAATTGCGCCTTTTTCAACTTTCATATTAAGTCCATTCAAAACCTTAAAATTCTTATATTTTTTAGTAAGGTTATTTGTTTCTAAAATATATTCCATAAGCTTCTCCTTTCGAGTTTATTTTAAAATATAAAAGTTAAGAAAATGGTTAAGAAAAGCTTAAGATTTTGTTAAAATTTAGTCGCACATTTTAAAACCTATTCCCCATACAGCTTCAATATATTCAACATCTGTTAATTTTCTAATTTTTCTTCTAATATTACTTATATGAACCTTTAGCGAATTTTCATCACAATCTTCTGTATCAATATTTATTAAATCGAGCAATCTTGATTTTGTAACAACAGAGCCAGAATTTATCAAGAGTTGTTTCATTATCGCAAATTCTGTTTTTGTAAGTTGAACACTTTTATCTTTTAAAGAAAGATTTCTAGTATCTAAATTTAAATTCAAATCTTTATATTTTAATTCTAACGAATCTTCCATTTTATTTTCTGAAAGCCTTAACTGAACTTTAATTCTAGCCAAAAGTTCATCTTTATTAAAAGGCTTTGTAATATAATCATTTGCACCACTTAATAAAACATTTACTTTACTATCATAAGAACTTTTAGCGCTTAAAACAATTATCGGAATATTTTTAACTCTTTTTATAACTTCTTCTCCATTTAATCCAGGAAGCATCAAATCAAGCAAAATTAAATCTATTTTTTCTTTTTCTAGAAGAAGACACTCTGTTCCAGAATAACTGTCAAACACTTTATATTGCTCTTTTTCTAGAATTTCTTTTATTAAATTATGAATATCAATATCATCTTCAACAACTAATATATTTTTCATAAATTTCATCCTCCTGTCACCTTTGTTTTATCACGTTTATTCACTTCTGTAAAGCCCTAAAAAACAAAAATGGAAAAAGGGGACTGCCCTTTTTCCCAATTTTTTATTTTAATTACCTTTTTCAATTATTGCTAAAAGATCTTCTAAATCTTCTTTTTCAAGTTGAGTTTGTTTTCCGCCTGTTTCAACATGACCGCTTTCAGCTTTAAGTAAATAAACCTTACTTGAAACAGTTAATTGATAATCACATTCATCTCTAAAAACATTTTCACTTTCAATTTTCTCGTCATAAGTATACTTTTGTAGAATTTCTTTAACTTTATCAGCCTCTTTAAAATCATATATCATTCGTGTATTTCCATGGCTGTCTTCTATACTTATTACGTTGTTCATTATAGCAACAAGTGCAATTGCAGCTATAAATATTATTAAACCTAATATTACAGAACCAGCAGTTTTATTCATTGAAAACCTCCAATAAATCTAAATATAAAATTTTCTAACAAAATCATAACATAAAAGCAAGTATTAAATCAATACTTGCTTTAAAAATTTTACAAATTATTTAGAAAGATTTGATGAACTTAAATCATATCTACAAACTTCAAGATAATCATTTGAAACATATTCAATTAAAGGAGCATCAAAACATATAATAACCAAAAATTTTCTTTTTAGTCTCTCCTGTTCCATCACCAATATCATAACCATTTTCACCACTTTGAGGCTCTGTTGGTGCTATATATTTTAATGAGACATTTTTTCCTTCATAAACAATATTTAATTCCATTCCATCTACTTTTTCAGATTCAAGAAAATTATCTATTATTTCTTCGCTATATATCTTTCCATCTTTAATCATTGCAACTTTATCTTGAGCTACTTCTTCGGTATCAGACTTTTTATCTTCATCTATTTCTTCTATATTAGTCTTTTCAACATTATCTCCACCATCGACTATTTCTTGACTTCCAACTTTTATCCAAAATAAAATTATACTTACCACTAAACAAATTATTAAAACAACAAATATTATAGTTCTTTTCATATTATCAGCCTCCTATCTATTTATAAGACATTTTAAGATAATAATTGGTTTCAAAAAAATTTTAAAAATTTTTAAATTTTTTAGCACTCTCCTATTGACATTGCTAAAAATGGTGGTATAATATATTACGTAAAGGGAAATAATAAACCCAATACAATAAATGTGCTTAGCCACGAAAACACTGGTGTCAACACATAAATTGATTTAAAAGAAAGGAAGTAGATTACTATGTTGATGATACCTAGAAGAAGAAATGATTTTGATTTATTGGAGGACATGTTTAAAATTGATCCATTCTTTTCAGAAGAAGGAAGCAAAGTTATGAAAACAGATATTAAAGAAAAGAAAGACAAATATTTAATTGATATTGACTTACCAGGATATGAAAAAGAAGATATCAAAGTTCATATTGAAGATGGATATTTAAACATTGTTGCTAAAACAAATTCAGAAAATGAAGAAAAAGAAGAAGGAACTTTCTTAAGAAAAGAAAGATATTATGGCGAATGTTCTAGAAGTTTCTATATCGGAGATCAAGTTAAAGAAGAAGATATTAAAGCTTCATTTAGAAACGGAACATTAAGATTAGAAATACCAAAAGTTGAAGAGAAAAAAGCAATTCCAGAGAAAAAATACATTCAAATTGGTGACTAATTTATAAGTGCTAAAAATCAAGCAGAACGAGGATTATTCCCCGTTCTGCTTTTTATATTATAAACAACTATCTCTCTCCTTCACTTCTTTTAAAATCTCTAATCATCTGATTTAATCTTGGATATTGACTTGGACTTCTAAGTCCGCTATCTGTCATTTTTAAAAATTGCTCTAAACTTACAGCTTTATATCTACACTCATCTACAGAATACATATAAATATCTATTCCATCTTTTTTCTTATCAACTGCTATACAATTTTTATAATCTTTCTTGTCTCCATCTTCTTTATAACAGTCAATAACATGAATATCAGAAAGTTCTCTTTGTGTAAATAATTCTGCTAACATATTTTCATGATGTCTTTTTCTTTCAAAATATCCCATTTCTCTATTTTCATGAATATCTATATTTTCTAAGACAAATTTAACTTTTTCTGGCAAATTTTCAAAATAACCAATATCTGATTTTATCAAATATAAATAGTCATCTGAATAATAATTTTCATTTGAAACATATCCAAGTTTTCTATCCATTTGTTCTATTTCAAATCTAGGAATAACTCGATTTCCAGTTTCAAAACCAGCTTCTAATCCGAAAAAAGTTGTAAATGAATGTGATTGAATATTTGGCAAATCATTTTGTAAATCAACACTAAATCTTCTTCCACCTTTAAGATTTATAGCACTATAAACATGTGGGCAAGCTTTATCATCATTAGCAGATGTAACAGTAATAATAGTTGTTCCTAACTCTCTTAAAACATACTCTAATATATAGGCTAATGACCTACAAATTATTGTATTTGTTTCCATACTTTCATCTAAATCATATAAAGTTTTACTATCTCTATATATTTGCTTTTTAGTTCTAGAATTTCCAAACATAAAATCTAAGTTAAAAGAAAATCTTTTACCTAAATCTAAATAAACATATCTAATTACTTCAAGTTCAGACATATCAGGATGTTGCTGAACATATTGTTTTACTTTTTCAACATATTCCTCTAATTTACTCATTTTTCCATACCATTCTATTTTCTTTAAATTCGTAAGCTAATCTATTTTCATCTAAAAGATATGACAAATATGATCTAACTGTGCTTCCTATCAAAACATATTGATTTGGATTCATTACTAAATTATATTCATCAAAAATAAATTTTAAAATTTCTTCAAAAGTTTTTTCTGTTTTGCAAGCTTCACAAATCTTATTACATATTTCTTCAATTTTAGTTTTATTTATTTCAATTAAAGAAGAAATATCTGTTGTTGCTTCACAATGTGAAGGAATATAAAGCTTTCCATTTAATGTTTTTAAAAATTCCAAAGCATTCAAATATTCTTTAACATCATAAATAAAAAATAAATGATATTTTGAAATTGTTTCTTCTGAAAATAATGAATCAGCTAGAAAATAAACATCATCTGAAGTTTTTATTCCAATCATATCAAAGAAGTGACCTCTTAACATGAAATATTCTAAACCTTCTGGAAGATTGTCTTCAATTGGTGTAACAGAGCTTTCTTTAGCGAGTAAAAATTTATTTTGAATATCTTTAAAAGGACGTCCACCATATAAAAGAGCTGGCTCTAAAATAGGATTTTCAGTAATTGCTTTTTCAATTTTACAAGCAAAAATTTCACAACCAGTTCTATCTTGAATAACTTTATTTCCACCGTTGTGATCTGCATTTGCATGTGTTGTAATTACACCTTTAACTTTCCAACCTTGCTCATCAACTATTTTTAATATCTTTTTTCCAGCTTCTTTATCATTTCCACTATCTATAAGATAAACATTTTCGTCATCAATCTTATATATTCCAATGTTTGTAGGATTTTTAATATAATATGTTTTTTCTCCGACTTTTTCTAATTCCATATTTTTTCTCTCTTTCAAAGTTAATATTAATAATATATCACAAAACCTAAGTATTTACAAGAAATAAAAAAAGAGCCGGGCGGCTGGATTTCTCCGCCACCCGTTACTCTCATTGAAAGGCTGCTTCCACCGCCGCTTTCAGCTCCTTATCGGCTTTCTGATTTCCCAGGAACACCTGACACAGTTCGTCAAGATGTTCATCCAGGTCAAGCCATGGAGCATCGCCATAATCAAGACCAGAATACTTCTCCTCGTCATATGCCAGACATGCCTTTTCAGACAATCTGTACACAACATACTCCGCTAGTTTGACATTGTTCTCTTCACTCAGGAAAGAGAATTTAAACGTGCCATTCATGTGGAGCTGCTCATGCACATACGTCACAACCATGGGGCGGGTGTCACCATCATACATGCTGTCGTCGATGTTGACCCACACCTTACCATTGTAAGACATTCCTTTGGGGATCCTGGCATCACCAGAGTAGATTTCACCGACAGTCATCGGTACGACATCATACTTTATGTAATCGTCGCCAAGATAGTTCTCGAGGATTTTATCACCCTCTTCAAACCATTCAAGGAATTTCGGATCATCAGGCCAAATGTCTATTTTCATAAGGCGACCTTCAGCATCATCGAGGAAAAAGCTATAGGGCTCATTGGACGTGGACGCGGTGGTGTTAGCTACGTAGTCATTGCGAACGGCAACGACTTTTGGCGCAAAGCCCAAACAGGCTAAGGCCAGCAGTACAATGACTGCTACGATTAATATCCGGTTTCTCATTATAGAAACCTCCTTTCCTCTTTTATTTTAACATAATTTCAAAATTATGTAAAATAAATAAAAAATAAAGAAAGTGATTTCATTTAAAAATCACTTTCTTTTTATATCCTAAATATTATTAATCTCTTGATTGGAATGAATCTAAAATCTTTCCAGTTACAGCATCAACATAGTATTCATATTCATAACGGTCATAATCAAAACTTATTTCAAAAATTGTATTTTCATATTTCATCTTATTTTCTATTTCGATGTCTAAATCATATAAATCTTCTTTTTTTACATTCAAATCTTTTAATACTACATCTAAAGCTTCGTCTTTTGAAAGATATTCTTTCTCAACAATAGTAGTCCCATCACTAGCTGAGGTTTTGGTTTCGCTTTTTACTTCGCTATTATATAACTTCTCATATCTTTCGTCTAAATCTTTATATCTAGCAATTAAAAATACAATTGCTCCAGACAAGATTAACACAAAAGCAATTAAAACTAATGAACCTATTCTGCTAGCCTTAGTTCCTGATACTTTCATAATAAAACCTCCTTATGATTTTAATTTACTAAATAATATCATATAAAGAATTTATTTTCAACAGATTATTCAAACCTAATTTATTTCTTTAACACATAAACTAGCCATTTATTGCTATTATCTCCGCCTTCTTTATGAAAATCTTGAATTTGGAAATTAGTTTTAGAAATATTTTCATCTAATTCTTCTTTAGAAAAATATTTATAATAACGTTCCACTCCCATGTGATATTCGTTTGGAAAATCAACCCATTCATCATCAACATCTCTTGTTTCACGATTGATTGCGTTAAATATAAATATTCCACCATCATCTAGAGCATCATAAACTTTTTTAATAATTTCTAGAGTATCTTCTTTTGTAAAATGCACAAATACTCTCCAGCAAAAAACAAAAGAATATTTGTCAGGAAATTCATTCTCTAAAACATTAAATTTAATTGTTTTTACACCTTTAGATTTTGCAGAATTTATAAAATCGTCTGCGACATCACTTGCAGTAATATCATAACCTAAACTTTTAATATATTCTGAATTAGAGCCATCTCCACATCCAATCTCAAAACCTTTTGAACCTTTAGGAAAATTCTCAATATTTTTCTTTATAAAATTTTGCAATTTTTCACATTTACGTTTAGCTTTTTCTACATCAAGACTATCATGAAGTTCACTTGATTTTAAATATGAACTCGCATTTTTCTCATATACTTCAACAGTTTTTTTATTTTGCTCACTCATAGATAATTCTCCTAATTATTCAACATCTTTTTTCCATAAGCCATGCTTGTTGCAATATCCATATAAAGCTGAACCTGGAACATAGCAAAATCTAGCTTCTGCTGTCTCTCCTGGTTTAAATGTAACCATACATTGTTTTTTATCTGTTACTAAGCAAACCCACTCAATATAGTGTTCATCTTCCATAACATGATTTACTTTTACTAAAATCTTATCTCCATCTTTTTCATAAGTTGGAACATGTTTTTCAACTGCTGCATCAACTGAATTTGGAACTAATTTTTCCATTTCTTCACCACAACATTGAATTCCACATTTGCAATTGCATTCTTCTAAAACATTAACAACTGCTCCACATGATTTGCATTTTCTAATAACTAATTCTTTCATAATTAAACCTCCTAAATTTATTTAATTTTGCATAAATATTTTTTGACCTTTTATTAGATCATAATTAACTAAATCACTAGAATCCAAATTTTCTTTATACATGTCAACTCCAGTAACTTGAGTGTTTTCATAAGTTATATAATAATAAATTCCTTTATCTAGATTGCAGCAAGAACTATAAATTGTAATTTCATATTGACCTTCACCCATGTGAACTAAGCCTCTTTGTTGATATACAGATCCTAGTATATGGAAAAATTGGCTTATAGATTCTGATTCAGAATCACCTGACTTTGAGTTCATTCTAGTAAATGTAGCTTTTACAAACCTAGAAGCTGATGATAAATCGCCTGGCAAGCCAAGTCCGCCCATTCCACGACTATATTTATCTAGATTTAAAGCCTTTGAAAAATTATTTTCAGGTTGCTCTGTTGATAAAGCCATATAGTTATTTAAATTAAACATATGAATATCGAAAGTTGGGTTATTTGTTAAAACTCCAACAGGGTTATCATAAACTTTTAAACCATCTTTAACGCTTTCAACTGTAATTGACTTTTCTTTATCTGAAATTATCCAATGAAGTGGTGAAGCTGGTAGCTCGTCACTAAAATTGATTTTGGCAATATTAATATTTTTCAATAAATTCTTAGCTTCATCAACATTTGAGCATTGTGCTAAAACATAAGGAATAAATTCGAATGGTGCAATATTTGCTTTTCCCTCTTCTATTTCTTTGTAATCAGCATTTCCAGGAAAGTTAAGTCCAGCCATTCCTAAACCTTTTTCATTTATCGCATCATAATAAAGTGGGTAATTGTTAGCAACATAAGCCATTCCAATCATTGCATAATGATTTTTTATTTCTTCTACTTGTCTAAATTTAAATTCATAATTTCTAGGAGTAATAGTAACTGTTTCTTTATATGAATATTCTAAATCTAAATTTCTGCCAAAATAGTGGTCTTTTGTATAATAAGTTACCGCTGTGCACATAAAATTTCCTCCTTTTTCAAAAATTTTATTTTCCAAAAAGGATTATATCAAAAAAGCAAATGAATGTAAATCATTTGCTTTTATTATTTACTTTAAAGCAAGTAAACCTGCCTTTTTATTATAATACTCGCATATCATTTCCGCAGATTCTTCTACTCCAAAAGAATCACTATTTATACATAAATCGTAATTTGATGGCTCATTCCACTCTCTTTCAGCATAATGGCTATAATGTGTTGCTCTTTGTTTGTTTATTTTCTTTATCTCTTTTTCTGCATTTACTTTATCTAAACCATAATACTTTGTAGCCCTTTTAATCTTATTTTCCATAGAATTATATACAAATACTTTAATTACATTTTTATTGTCTTTTAAAACAAAATCTGCGCATCTTCCGATAATTACACAAGATTCATTTTTTGCTAATTTCTTTATAAACTCTGATTCTTTTATAAATAGCTCATCACTATTAGAAAGTGTTCCAGTATAGTTGCTTATATCTTCTAAATTAGTTCTTCTTTGCTCTATTTCTTCAATATATTCTGAAGATAAACCTGTTTCTTTTGCCATTTTAGTTATGAACTCATTATCATAAAAACCAATTCCTAATTTTTCAGCAACTAATCTTCCTATATATCTTCCTCCAGAGCCATATTCTCTAGCTATTGCAATTACTACTTTCTTACCTTCTGTAATTGCTTTAACTATATTGCTATCATCATCAACATTTTCTTCTTTTCCAACTTTTAATTTTCTCATTTCTAAAATTAAAAGAATTACTGCCATTACAAAAGCCATACCATCAGCAACAGGTCCTGCATAAAGAACTCCTAAAAGTCCCACCGCATGGCCTAATATTAACATAGCAGGAACTAAGAATATAACTTGTCTTGAAAGTGATAGAATAATACTTCTTGAGCTTTTTCCAATCGCTTGGAAGAAAATTCCTGAAGGTATTTGAACACCATTACAAATGCAAAGCATTAAAAATGTTCTAAATGTAATACAAGCAAATTCCATATAAAGTGCATCACCACTACCAAATATAGAAATCAATACATCTGGTATTAATTGGAATAATAGAAAAGCTATTGTACTGATAATTAAACTTGTTGTTAATACTATTTTTAAAGTCTTTTTAACTCTATCAAATTTTCTTGCACCATAATTATATCCAAATATAGGTTGAGCACCTACTGCAATTCCTATAATAACACTATTTAATATTTGATTTATTTTCATTACTATACCAGTTACAGTTATAGGTATTTCTGGTCCATATTTGCTTAATTTACCATATTTTGTAAATAAATTATTTTGAACAGCTACAACAAGCACAAAGCTCATTTGTGTTATAAAACTACTTATTCCCAAAACTAAAACTTTTCTCATTACACTAAATATAGGTTTAAACTCTTTTAATCTTAGTTTAACTGATTTAGTTTTTCTTAAATAAAATACATTTAAAACAAATGTTATAAATTGGCTAAATATTGTAGCAATAGCTGCTCCAGCAACCCCCATTTTAAATACAAATATAAATATAGGATCTAAAATTATATTTAAAATAGCTCCTAATACCATTGAAGTCATCGCAAATTTAGGACTTCCATCTGCTCTTATGATTGAGTTTAGAGATGTTCCTATTACCATAAATGGTATACCCATTGCAATTATTCTTCCATAAGATATTGCATAATCTCTTAATGCATCTGTGCACCCAAAAATATTTAGTAATGGTGTCAAAAATATAAGTGCGATTAAGCAAAAACAGATTGATAATATTACTGATAAAACTATTCCATTAGCTACACCTTTTGTTGCCTCTTCTTTTTTCTTTTCTCCAAGCTTTAAGCTAAGGTAAGCAGATGATCCATCACCTATCATTAAAGCAAAAGCTAAACAAATCATTGTTATTGGGAAAACAACATTAGTTGCTCCATTTCCTAGATATCCAACGCCCCAACCAATAAAGATTTGGTCAACTATATTATATAATGAATTTACTAACATTGATATAATACATGGAATTGAAAATTTTCTAATTAATTTTCCTATTTTTTCTGTTCCTAAGATGTTTTCTTCTTTACTTTCCAACGTAATATAACTCCTTTCGATTGTAATTGAATTGTCCGAACTTTTCTATTATATAACAAAATCGAAAGAGTTTCAAGTGCTATTTTATCGATTAAAAAATGAGAAAAGGGGACAGTCCCCTTTTCCCATTATAATCTTTTCTTTTTATTATATTTTTCTAAAAATTCTCCAACAGACATTACATTATTACCTTTTGGAAAATGTTTTAAATTACCTGTAATTAATTTTGCATTACAATATTTTGCAACCTCATAAAACTTTTTATCGTCTTCATCATTAAATTTAATATTTAACGGTGATACTACAACTGATTTTCCATAAATTTCAATCCAATTTATTAAAGAATCAACTTGAGATTTTGGAAATTCAAATTTTGCTCTCATAAGGACTTTTTTATATTCCTCTAAAATTCTATAATCATAACATGGTATTAATTCGCCACCCAAAACCAAGCTCATAATTACTGCTGGAGAACCGTCTTTTGACCAAAACGCTGATACTAAAACATTAGTGTCAATTACAACGTCCATAATTATTCCCCCTTACGAGCCTTTTTAATTTCATCTTCTATTTCTTCATCACTTATATATCCTTTTTTAGCAGCTTTAGCTTGCAATGAATTAAAAGCTATCATCGCTTTAGCTTGTCTAACTGCCTTTAAAACTTCTTCCAAATCATCATTTGCTATGTCAAAAAGAAGAGCCGTAGGTTTTCCGTTATTAGTTATAACAACCTCACCATCATTTGCTAAATTATCCCAAAGCGTTTTTGGAGTAGTTCTTAAATCTCTAACTGTGTAAAATTTCATATTAATCACCTCAAAAATATTATACAATATTTGTAGTACAATTGTCAACATCTAGTGTTACATAAAAAATGAGAAAAAGGGACTGTCCCCTTTTCTCATTTTTATATTATTCATTTACTGATATTTTTTCTTCTAGCTCATTTACTTTTTCTTCCAATTCGTGAAGTTTAACAAACTGTTCATAATCAACTTCTGCACCATTTAATAGAGTATCAAGATTAGATTTTGCCGTTTGTCTAGTAAATATATAAAGTTCTATAATCGAAATTATTATAATTAATAAAACCATTATAATTCCGCATCTTATC
>CANQWQ010000010.1 GCA_947627595.1 uncultured Clostridia bacterium | reverse complement strand
AAAAAAATTTATCCTCTCATTTTTTAGATCATTTGTTCTCCTGCGAAATCTCGTAATTGATTTTTTAGTTTCATTTCTTCATTTATTTTTTCCTTTCTCTTTAAACAAAAGTTCTCTTTTTTAGGTCATTTTTTAAGATTTTTTCTTAATCTTTTTTGGCTCTTAAGTTACTTTTTATGTTAACACTTTTTTATTTTACCTTATGTTTTCTTTTCCTTCTATTTCCTCTACTTTTTTAAAGTGAAATTTTCTATTTTTTACTTTTTTCCTCATTTTTCACTTTTTATTTCTTTTATTATTTTTCTCTCTTCTTCTTTGTCTTTTTCGTCACTTTTTTGAACTACCAAACGTTTCTTCGCCCTTTTTCATTTTTTCGGTTTTTTAAAAAATTTTTCCGGTTTTTTTACCTTTTAATTTTTTACTCTTTTTTATTGTCTCATTGGCAAGAAAGTTTTTCTTTTTTTATTCTTCTTTTTATTCTTTATTATTTTATTTACTACTTTTTTATTATTATTTTAATTATTTATTTTTATTTTTAAATATTTTTTATTTTATTTTTTCTTTATTTAATTTTAATTAATTAATATTTATTTTATTTTTAATTTATTTATTTTTAATTTATTTTATTTATTTATTTTTAATTTTTATTTTAATTAATTTTTATTATTTAATTATTAATTAATTTTATTATTATTTATTTATAAAAAAAATAATTAAAATTATTTCTAATTTTAATTATTATTTTTTTATTATTTTATTTTTATTTATTTTTCTTTATATAATTTATTATTTTTATGTCTTGCCATAAAATTTTTATTTTGCTCCGCAATTTCTATTGCATATTTTTCTTCACTTGATAATTGATAACTTGAATCTCCATCTTTTATAGGCTTTGCAAATATATTTGAAGATTCTGAACCATATAATCCATTTAAAACTACTCCATTGTTATTGTTATCTAATAATGCTATTGCAAAGCTTAAATCGCTTCCTACATCCTTAAAGGCATTATATCTAACTAAACCTATTTTTTGTATACAAGAATTAACATCATGATCAAGTTTTGTATAATATGCCTTAATTTCTGAATTATCTTTTTTAATTTCTCTAACATCTCTTAAATATTCTTTTAAAACTCTATCTAAATCTGTTCCATTCCCAATTCTTTTTACAAATAATAAATAATCTTTTTTTATTTTTCTAATTCTATAAATTAGAAATAATATTAGAATTGCAAATATTATATTTAAGAAAAATATAATTATTAAAAAATTATCAGTTTTTACAAATTCTAATAAATTATCCATAAAATCAATCCTATCTATATTTAATTTTATTATCTTTTGTATAAACTATTTTATTAAATCTAAAATTCGCTCTAAATCATCATTTGAATTATATTGTATAATTATTTTTCCTCTTTTTGGACCAGCATCTAATTTAACTTTTGTTCCAAAAAAGCCTTGAAATCTATCTTCAATATCTCTGTAAATAGCTTCATATTTGATTTCTGTCTTTTTAATTTTTTTAGCATTTTTAGCTTTTTGAGCAGATTCGCTAACTGTATCTCCTCTTTCTATTATATTTAAAGCTGTTTTATATTGTTTTTCATTATCATCAATTGATAATAGAGCTTTACAATGTCCTTCAGTTAGTTTACCCTGTAAAACTAAATCTATAACTCTTTCGTCCAAATTTAATAATCTTACACTGTTTGCAACACTACTTCTAGCTTTTCCAAGAACTTCTGCAACTTCTTGTTGTGTTAAAGAATATTCATCCATTAATGTTTTAATTCCTCTAGCTTTATCAATAGGATTTAAATCTTCTCTTTGAATATTTTCTATTAATGATACTTCTTTATTTTTTCTTTCATCGTCATTTCTGACAATCGCTGGTATTTCAACAAGTCCAGCTTTTTTTGAAGCTCTCCATCTACGTTCTCCGGCAATTATTTGATAATAATTATCTTTTTGAGTTACTATTATAGGTTGAATTACTCCATATTTTTTTATTGATTCTGATAATTCATTTATTGATTCATCATTAAATGTTTTTCTAGCTTGTTTAGAATTTGGCTCAATTTCAATTAATTTAATATTTTGAACTAATTCTTGATTTTCTTTTTGCTTTTCTTCTTCAGCAATTGCTCCTCCAAATAAAGCATCTAACCCTTTTCCTAAACCTGTTTTCTTGACTGTCATTTGTTTTTCCCCCTATTCTTTTTTATTATTAGCTATTACTTCTCTTGCAAGTTTTTCATAACATCTAGCACCTTTAGATTTTGGATCATATAGTGAAATTGGCATTCCATAACTTGGAGCCTCGCTAAGTTTAACATTTCTAGGAATTACAGTTTTATAAACTTTATCGTCAAAATATCTCTTAACTTCTCTAACCACTTGATTTGAAAGGTTTGTTCTCATATCATACATTGTAAGAACAGCACCTTCAATCTCTAAATTTTTATTAAGATGTTTTTTTACAAGATTTATAGTATTTATAAGTTGGCCTAACCCTTCTAGCGCATAATATTCGCATTGGACAGGTATTAAAACAGAATCTGCCGCAGTTAATGCATTTAATGTTATTAATCCAAGTGAAGGTGGGCAATCTATTATAATAAAATCAATTTCATCTCTAATTGGATCTATTTTTTCTTTTAATCTTTGCTCTCTGGACATTTGTAAAACAAGCTCAACTTCAGCTCCAGCAAGACTTACATTCGAAGGACATACTTTTAAAGTTTTTATAGATGTTCCTTGTAAAATTGTCATTATGTCAACTTCATCTATTAATAAATCATATGTTGAGTTTTCTACATCTTTATCTATTCCTAATCCACTTGTTGCATTGCCTTGCGGATCAGCATCTATTAAAATAACTTTATTGCCTTTTTTTGCCATAATAGTTGCTAAATTTACTGCTGTTGTAGTCTTTCCTACGCCACCTTTTTGGTTTGCTACTGCTATAACTTTTCCCATGACACGTCCCCCTTTTTTATATGTAATATAATATAAAAATTTAAATAATATGTCAATATATTTTCCAAATAAAAAAGAACTAATTTTTTAATTAGTTCTAAAAAATGTTCCTCAAAGAACAATTCTATCTAATTGGCTCGTTTAAAGGTTTTGCTTGTCCTCTTGGATATTTTTTTGGCGTTTCTTTCACCTTTTTAATGATGATAATATTTCTTTCTAATTCTTCATCAATATAAAAACTTTCCACAATTTCTATTTTTCCACCAAGTATGTTAATCGCATTTTGTGCACAATTTAATTCTTCTTCAAAATTTGGTCCTTTCATACAAATAACTTTTCCACCTATTTTAACAAATGGAAGAAGGTATTCCACTAAAGTAGACATGTTTGCAACAGCTCTTGAAACTGCAATATCAAATTTTTCTCTATTTTCTTTTGCGAAATCTTCCGCTCTTGAGTGTACACATTTTACATTTTTTAGCTCTAACTTTTCCACAATATCTTGTAAAACATCTACCTTTTTTCTTACAGAATCAAGCAATGTAATGTTTTGTTCCTTGTGGAACAATTTTATAGGAAGTCCAGGAAAACCTGCTCCTGTTCCAACATCAATTAAATTATCTTCATCTTTTATATATTTATTTATAGTTAAACTATCGACAAAATGTTTAATAACAAATTCTTTTTCATCTTTGATTGCTGTTAAATTTATTTTCTCATTCCATTCCAATAAAAGTTTCATGTACTTAAAAAACTTTTCTTCATTTGTTACACCACTAATGTTATTTTTCAAAAGTTCCTCGTGGAACATTTTCTCAAACTCCTTATATTCCATATAAAAAACTCCTTTATAATATTTCTCTCAAGTAGCGCGAAGGGTGAATGTATATTTTTTTCTGAGCGGCTCCGGGGCGACCGCGTTACAGACTGTTATGAAACAGAAGGTTGAATTACAGTCTGTTAGATGGGGAGAGCGAATGAAAAACAATATATATTACACCCTGGGAGCGGACCATTAAGTAAAATCCTATTTTCTACTTTGTAAATATATCAATAATACAGATATATCTGCTGGTGAGACCCCTGAAATTCTAGATGCCTGTCCTATTGAATAAGGTTTCACAGCATTCAACTTTTGTCTCGCCTCTAATCTTAATCCTTTTATCTCATTATAATCAATATCTTCTGAAAGTAGTTTTTCTTCCATCTTTTTAAAACTCTCAACTTGCTTTTCTTCTAGTTTAATATATCCATCATATTTTATCATAATTTCAGCTTCTTTCCAAATTGCTTTATCTAAAATTGGTCTATCTTTATCGATTTCTGCTAATTTTTCATAATCTAATTCTGTTCTTTTTAGAAGCTCAGCAAGTTTAACTCCACCTGTAACGGTATTTGTTCCATATTTAGTTAAGAATTCGTTAAGCTCGTCTGTTGGTTTAATGTTAGTAGTTTTAAGTCTTTCTACTTCTTCTTCAATTTGTTTCTTTTTATTTAAAAACTTTTCATATCTTTCATCTGAAATTAAGCCAACTTCATGTCCAATTTCAGTTAATCTAATATCTGCATTATCTTGTCTTAATAAAAGTCTGTATTCAGCTCTTGAAGTCATCATTCTATATGGTTCTTGTGTACTTTTTGTAACTATATCATCTATTAAAACACCAATATATGCTTGTGTTCTATCTAATATTATTGGATCTTTTCCTTGAATTTTTCTAGTTGCATTAATTCCTGCAATTAAGCCTTGACAAGCAGCTTCTTCATATCCTGAAGTTCCATTTACTTGACCTGCAAAATATAATCCAGATATATTTTTAATTTCTAATGAACTCTTTAATTGTGCTGGTTCTATACAGTCATATTCTATTGCATAAGCAGGTCTAGTAAATTCACAATGTTCTAAGCCTGGAATAGTTCTATACATAGCTATTTGAACATCTTCTGGAAGTGATGAGCTCATTCCTTGGATATACATTTCATCTGTATTTAAGCCTATTGGCTCAACAAATAGTTGATGACGTTCTTTATCTGCAAATCTAACAACTTTATCTTCAATTGATGGGCAATATCTAGGCCCTGTTCCTTCAATCATTCCGGCATATAAAGGTGATCTATGTAAATTTGCTCTAATAATTTTATGTGTTTCCTCGTTCGTGTATGTAAGCCAGCAAGGCACTTGGTCACCTTTTACAACACCATCTTCAAATGAAAAAGCTTCTACTTCTGATTCACCATATTGTATTTCCATTTTTGAAAAATCTATCGTGTTTTTGTTAATTCTAGCAGGTGTTCCTGTCTTAAATCTTTGAATCTTAATTCCTGCTTTTTTCAAACACTCAGATAATTTATTTGCTGGAAACACTCCATCTGGACCACTTTCAAAAGAATTTTCACCTATAAATATTTTTCCTTTTAAATATGTACCTGTCGCAACAATTATCGCCTTTACCCCATATTTTGCTCCAATATTTGTAGTTAAACTTTTTACTTTTCCATCTTCAAACTCGATATCAACTATTTCAGCTTGTTTAATTGAAAGATTTGGTTGTTTTTCTAATGTGTGTTTCATTTCCATTTGATATCTTTTTCTATCCGCTTGTGCCCTTAAAGAGTGAACAGCTGGACCTTTTGAAGTATTTAACATTTTTAATTGAATTAGTGTTTTATCAATATTTCTTCCCATTTCTCCGCCAAGAGCATCTATTTCTCTAACAAGATGACCTTTTGAAGATCCACCTATATGTGGATTACATGGCATATTTGCAACACATTCTAAGCTTATAGAAAATAATAAAGTTTTCATTCCTAATCTTGCAGCTGCAAGCGCTGCTTCACATCCACTATGACCTGCTCCAATAACTGCAATATCGTAGTTTCCTGCATCATATATCATTTTATTTTTCCTTCCTTTTCTATTTTCCTAAACAAAATTTAGAAAATATTTCACTTATTATATCTTCTGTAACAGTCTCCCCTGTTATTTCTCCTAAGTCTTCTAATATCTGTCTTATAGACGTTGAAATAATATCAATTGGCATATTATTATTAATTGCATCTCTAGATAATTCTACATTTTTCCTAGCATTTTTAATTAATTGTTTATGTCTTTGGTTTGAAACTATAATTTCTCCATCTGTTGCAATTTCATTTAATTTAAACATTTTTGAAATTTCATCAAATAATTTTTCTTTTCCTTCGCCTGTTTTTGCTGACATTTCAATGATTGGCTTATTTATCTCTTTTATTTTTTCATAATTTATTTTATTTTCTAAATCAATTTTATTTAATATTATTATTGAATTTTTATCTTTTATAATATTTAAGATATCTAAATCTTCATTATTTAATTCTCTAGAAATATCAAATATTGCAATTATTACATCACTTTTCTCGGCTATTTCTATAGCTTTTTTAACTCCTATCTTTTCTACTTCATCACGTGCATCTCTAATTCCTGCTGTATCTATTATTTTTAAAGGAATACCATCTATTTGTATAAATTCTTCTATTGTGTCTCTAGTTGTTCCTTCAATGTCTGTAACTATTGCCCTTTCTTCATTTAAAATTAAATTTAATAATGAAGATTTCCCAGCATTAGGTCTTCCTAATATAACAGTTGAAATTCCATCTCTTAAAATTTTGCCATTATAAAAGCTTTTTTCTAATGATAATAACTTTTTATCTACCTCGTCTAAAAAAGTCAAAATTTTGCCATTTGTGGTCTCCTCAATGTCATATTCTGGATAGTCTATTGAAGCTTCTATATCTGCCATTATAGAAAGTATATCTTTTCTTATATCCCCTATATTTTTTGAAAGAGATCCTTCTAGCTGAGAGATTGAAACTTTAGCCTCTTTATCTGTTTTACTATTTATAATGTCAATTACAGCTTCTGCTTGTGTTAAATCTATTCTTCCATTTAAGAACGCTCTTTTAGTAAATTCACCAGGTTCTGCTAAAACAGCTCCATTATTTAAGCACAATTCTAATATTTTATTCATTATTACCATTCCACCATGTGAATTTATTTCACACATATTTTCAGTTGTGTAGCTTTTTGGAGCTTTAAAATATGAAACTAATACTTCGTCAACTATGTCGTTTTTTTCATCTATAATATTTCCATATTTTATTGTATAGCCTTTTATATTTTCAATTTTTTCTTTATTTTTTGGAATAAATATTTTTTCTAAAATTTCAAATGTTTTTTCACCACTAATTCTAACAATTCCAATTCCTCCAGTTCCTGGAGCTGTAGATATTGCAGCTATTGTTTTCACTTAAAATTTCCTCCTTTATTTTTAGTCTATTGGACAATAAAATAATCAAAAATAATTAAATTTAATTAAAAAATAATTATTTTTAATTATTTTAATAAATAAAAAAGTCAAAATGAGTTTAATAATTTTATTAAAATTAAATCCTCACTTTGACTTCAGATTTTTATTATTTATTTATTTTTTTAAAGCAACAACTATTTTTCTGTATGGCTCTTCTCCTATGCTGTAAGTCTCTACTTTGTCACTATCTTGTAATTTCAAATGAATTATTTTTCTTTCATAAGCTGTCATTGGCTCTAATGTTATTGATTTTTTAGTTTTAATAACTGTTCCAGCTATTTTACCAGCTAAGTTTTCTAAATCTTTTTCTCTTTTTTCTCTATAACCATTTATATTTAATAGAACTTTTACTTTGCAATTTAAATCTTTGCTAGCTATATTTGTTAATATAGTTTGAAGACTATTTAGTACTTCTCCCCTATATCCTATTAAATATCCTGTATCATCTCCGTCTATATCAACATGTACATCATTTTCAATAATTTCTATTTTATAAGTAATATTATTTTGTGAAAGATTTTTAATAAATTCATCTAGAAAATTAGTTATTTTTTCTTTTACTAAATCTTTATCAAATTCTATTACTTTTTCTATCTTTTTATGAGGTTTTTCAGTTCTTTCTGGTCTTTCCTCTGGTTCATCTTTAACATTATCTTTTAAAGTCATTTCAACTTTAACAACTCTAGGAGTTAAAATACTAAAGAAACTTCTTTTTTCTTCTGATTCTAAGACTTTTATTTCTACTTTATTTTTTGATACTTTTAATTCTTTTAAACCGTTTTCTATAGCTTCGTTAGTTGTTTTTCCTTCAAATACATAAGCTTTTCCCATTTATTAATTTTCCTCCTTAACGAACTTATTTACAAATAATCTTTCTATTATCATTAGTAAATTACTTACAAACCAATATAAAGCTAGTCCCAACGGAGCTATCAAAGCAATTGATACTGTCATTACTGGCATCATATATCTCATACTTCTATTCATTGATTCCATAGCATCCTCTTCTTCAGTTTTTTCTTTAACCTTTACAAGTTTTTCATCTTCTTTTGATGCTTCTATTTCTTCATCTTTTTTCTTTTTATTTTCAGTCATTGCTGTATTTAATTTCATTGATAATATTGATGTTGAAACATATAATAAAGGTATTATAAATACTTTAGGATCTTTATAATTTTTTGATGGAACATCACTTAAATCTAAACCTAAGAAATCCATATTAATATTAACCGCTTTGTCTTTGTTTCCAAGGCTTTTAATAATTGCAATTTCTATATAATTTACATTTTGACCATCATTTTCTTCTTTAACTTGTTTTGTATAATCATTTATTTTTTCTGCTGATAATTGTTTCATATATGTAAGTGGATTACTTACTAAAAGAAACATTGAAATAATTATTATTATTTGTAAAATAGAGCTCAAACAACCACTAAATGGACTCATGTGTTCTTCAGCATATAAATCCCTAACCTCCTGATTTAATCTAACAGGATCATTCGAATATTTATCCTGAATTTCTTTCATTTTTTTCTGAATTTTAGCTGTTTTTTTCATTGTTTTTTGTTGTTTTATATTACTTGGAAGCAATATCAATCTTAATAAAATTGTAAATATAACAATCGCTAAACCATAGTTATTTACAAGATTATAAATGAAATTTAAAACATAGCCAAAAATTCTAGCAAAAAATTTAAACATTGTTGTTTGTCCTCCCTTTCCCTATTTTAAAGGATCATATCCACCTTTTGAAAATGGATTGCACTTTAAAACACGCTTTATTCCTAAAAGGGTTCCTTTTATTGCACCATATTTTTCTATAGCTTGTTTCGCATATTCTGAGCATGTTGGCTCATATTTACAATGTACACCTAAATTTTCTAGCCATGGTGAAATAGATTTTTTATAAAATTCTATTATTTTAATTAATATTTTCTTCATTTAATATTCCACTATTTTTAAACAATTTTACCATATCTTCTTTTATATTATAATAAGTAATTTGTTTATATTCAGCCATTTTTCCTTTATTAATGATAAATAAAATATTATAACCAAAATTAAGCTTTTTTTCTATTTCTCTATAATTTTCTTTTATAAGTCTTTTAAATCTATTTCTATAAACAGCTTTCCCCTGTTTCTTAGAAACCGCAATAGCTAATCTATTGTAATCTCTATTGTTTTTCATTACATACATATTTATAAAATTGGCATAGAAAAATTTTCCTTTTGAAAAAAGCTTTTTAAATTCATATCTTTTTTTTATCATTATAGTTTTTTTCATTTATAAAAAACCTCTATCCTACTATTTTTAGGAATTCTAAAAATTATATATAAAGTTATAAATTACTTTATACACTAAATATTATAATAAAAAAAGGACACAAAAGTCCTATTTTTACATAATCTTAAGCAGTTAATTTTGCTCTTCCTTTATTTCTTCTAGCTTTTAAAACTTTTCTTCCTGCAGCATTTTTCATTCTTTTTCTAAAACCATGTACTTTACTTCTTTGTCTTTTTTTTGGTTGATAAGTTCTTTTCATTCTATCGCACACCTCCCTAGTCTTTTATTTTATTTAAATCAATTTCTGATTTCAAAAAATCATAAGCATTAGAATTATACTATAAAACTTACCAAAAAGTCAAGCAATTCCCTTATTTTTTTCATTTATTTTTAGTTTTCTATCTTTTTTTTCGTTTTCTCTTGCCATTTAAATTTATTTTTGATATTATATGAATACGTTATAATGGGTTTAATATTTTTTATAAATCTTTTACGGCTACAAAGTTTTCCACAAATAAACAAGTTCTAAAAAGTGCTATTTTACTCAATTTGCGAAAAGAATGTGGATAATCTTGTGGATAAATAACAACAAAATTTACGGAAAGGAAGATATTCTCGTGTATACTGATAAAGAAGAATTACTTACAAAAGCTAAAAATCTTTTACAAGGTGAAGTAACTAGTATTTCTTATAATACATGGATCAAAAATCTAGAAATAGATGATATTTCAGGTAATAAAATTACTTTGATTGCTCAATCTAAAATGCAAAAAAATGCCATAGAATCTAGATTTTACGATTTGTTTATAAATACTTTTAATTATATAACAAATACATCTTGTGAATTAGAAATTATTGAAAAATCTGAGGAAAAGAAAAAAGAAAAAGTATCAGACACTACATATGTAAATACTGAACTTTATGCTAGTTCGGGCTTAAATCCAAAATATACTTTTGAAAATTTTGTTGTTGGTAGTAATAATAAATATGCACATGCTGCTGCATTAGCTGTTGCTGATAGGCCGGCAGTTACATATAATCCATTATTTATCTATGGTGGTGTAGGTTTAGGAAAAACTCACTTAATGCAAGCAATTGGAAATAAAATAATTCAAGATAATCCTAAAGCTAAAGTTTTATATGTTACTAGTGAAAAGTTTATAAATGAATTAATTAACGCAATTCAAGACCCAAATTATAAAAATGAATTATTTAGAGATAAATATAGAAATATTGATGCTTTGCTTGTAGATGATATTCAATTTATTGCTGGAAAGAAAACAGGACAAGAAGAATTTTTCCATACATTTAATGCATTACATGAAAATGGAAAACAAATTGTTATTTCTAGTGATAAACCACCAAGAGATATTTCATTATTAGAGGAAAGATTAAAATCTAGATTTGAATGGGGAATAATGGCAGATATAGACAAGCCTGATTATGAAACCCGTTTAGCAATTTTAAGAAAGAAAGTTCAAACAGATAATTTAATTATAGATGATTATATTTTATCAGTTATTGCAAATAAAGTAGATTCAAATATTAGAGAGTTGGAGGGAGCTTTAAATAAAATTGTTGCTTATGCATCACTTACACATAGTCCAATAACTATAGAGATTACAGAAAAAGCTTTAAATGATATAGTTTTGCAAAAAGAAAAAGTTATTTCAGCTGATTATATTCAAGAAATAGTTGCTAAATACTTTAATATAGATAAAAAAGATTTAATATCAACTAAAAAATCAAATGATATTGTTTATCCAAGACAAATTGCAATGTATTTATGTAGAAGTATAGGGCAGATGTCATTTCCTAAAATAGCTGAAGAATTCAATAAAAAAGATCACACAACAATCATGCATGCATACAAAAAAATAGAGAAAGACATTAAGGAAAATTCAAATACAAAGATGATTGTGGAAAGTGTGAAAAACATTATAAAAGATTCAAAATAATTAAAAAACATTTTTAAATAAAAGTTTTAAAAAGTTTTTTAAAATTTATGTTTCATAGAACAAAACTTTTACATAAGAAACATCTATCAACTCTTACGGAAACGTTTTATAGCTTATTCACATCTTGTTTGTGAATAACTTGTTTAAAAATTGTTGATAGGTAGAAAAACACAGAGGAAGATTTTTTGTGTGGAAAAAAGCTTAAGTTTTTCACAAGTTTATCAACAATATTTTTGCTAGGGAAATAAAGCTTTTGAGATACTTTTCCACAAAATCCACATATACTATAACTAATACTACTAAAAAATATATTATTATAAAGGAGAGAAGAAAATGAACTTTGTCTGTGAAAGAGAAACTATCCTTAAAGCAATTAATTCTGTTATAAATGGAGTAGCTTCTAAAACAACAATGCCTATATTAGAAGGTATATTAATTCAAACAAATGATAATGAAGTTAAATTTACATCATATGATTTAGAGATTGGTATAGAATATATAATAGAAAGTAAAGTTGAAGAACAAGGAAGTATAGTTGTTAATGCTACAATGTTTAGTGAAATTATTAGAAAACTTCCTAATAAAGATATTAGAATTTCTATTAATAGTAATAATTTATTAGAAATAGAATGTGAAGGTTCTTTATATAAATTAGCAACAATGAATCCAGATGAATTTCCAGAGTTACCAAAAATAAGTGTTGAGAACTCTATTGAAATAGAACAAACTGTATTAAAAAATATGATAAGAAAAACTATTTTTGCTGTAAGTACTGAAGAAAATAGACCAATTTTTACAGGTTGTTTATTTGAAATAGAAAATCAAAAATTAAATGTTGTTGCTGTAGATGGTTATAGATTAGCAGTTAAAAGTAGCAAATTAAATAGTGTTCATAATAATTTTAGTAGTGTAATACCAGGAAAAACTTTAAATGAAGTTAATAAAATAATGTTAGATTCTTTTGATACTGTTAAAATAGGAATTGCTAAAAATCAAGCATTATTTGAAATGGAAAATTGTAAAATTGTTACTCGTTTATTAGATGGAGAATTTTTAAAATATCAAAATGCAATTCCAACTAATTGGGAGACAAGAATAAAAGTTAATAAAAATGAAATTCAAAATTGTTTTGAAAGAATAATGTTAATATCAGCTTCTTCAATAGAAAAAGAGAAGAAATATCCTGTTAAAATAAATATAGAATTAGGAAAAGTTACTATTAGTTGTGCAAATCAAAACGGTGATGCTAAAGAAGAACTTTCTCCAGAAACAGAAGGAAAAGATCTTGAAATAGGCTTTAATCCTAAATTTTTCTTAGATGCTTTAAAAGCAATTGATGATGAAGAAGTTTATATGGAATTTGGAACAAATAGATCACCATGTATAATTAAATCAATGGAAGATGGAGATTATACATATATGATATTACCTATAAAAATGAAAGATTAAAATGGGGCAGGGGATATCCACATTTTGATAACAAAGTGTGGATATTGATTTTATAAAATGTATATAAAAAAGGTTTCTTTAGAAAATTTTAGAAATTATGATAATCAAGAAATAGATTTTTGTGATAATATCAATGTAATATATGGTGATAATGCACAACGGAAAAACAAATATTATAGAATCTATATTTTTGTGCTCAATGGGAAAATCTTTTAGATCAAAGAGTGATAGTGATTTAATAAAATTTGAAAAAAGTTCTTGTAAAGTTAATGTTGATTTTGAAAAAAAAGATAGAACAGGAACTATTTCTTGTAAAATAGATAGACAAAAAACATTTCTTGTAAATGGTGTTAAACAAAATAAAATAAGTGATATTATAGGAAAAATAAATTGTATAATTTTTACTCCTGATGATATGTCAATAATAAAAGATGGGCCTGATAAAAGAAGAAAGTTTATAGATATGATGATAAGTAGTTTAAGGCCAAATTATATACAATTATTAAATGATTATAGATCTGTTGTTGAACAAAGAAATAATTATCTAAAGCAAATTTTAAATGATAACAAACCTGAAAATATGTTAGAAATATGGGATGAACAGTTATCAGAATTAGCTTCAAAAATTTATGAATATAGATTAGAATATACAGATAAAATAAAAGAGAAGATAGAAAAAATTCATGATATGATTACTAATACTGGTGAAGAAACAGAAATAATAAAAATGAAATACATTTCTACAGGAGATACAAAAGAAAAGTATTTAGAAAATCTTCATAAAGCTAGAAAAATAGATATTCAAAGAGGTTTTACAAGTATTGGTATTCATAGAGATGATATAATTTTTTATATAAATCATAAACTTGCTGAAAAATTTGGATCACAAGGTCAAAAAAGAACTTTAATATTATCACTTAAACTTTCAGAGCTTCAAATAGTTTCTGAAGAAATAGGGGATAGTCCAATACTTTTATTAGATGATTTTATGTCAGAATTAGATGAGAAAAGAAGAAATATATTATTAGAAAAGATAAAAGATTATCAAGTTATTATAACTTGCACAGATAAAATAGACTTTGTGGATAGCAAAAATAAAAAAATTTTCCTTGTGGAAAAGCGGTAAAGTTATTGAAAAATAAAGGTTTTTGATTTATATATAAATATATTTAGGAGAAAAAATGTATTTGCATATTGGAAAAAATTGTGTTATAAAAGAAAAGGAAGTTGTTCGGGATATTTAATATTGAAAAAATAAAAAATACCCCAGAATATAAAAATATATATGAAAAACTTTCTTCTGAAAATAAAATAGAAGATATTTCGTGTAATCATGAAAACAGTTTTATTTTAATTTCAAAAGAAAATGAAACAAAAGGAATTATTTCTAATATAGGAACAAATGTAATTAAGAAACGTAAGATTGTGTAGGGAGGAAAATAATGGAAAAATTCGAACATGAGTATAATGCAGATCAAATTCAGGTATTGGAAGGTTTAGAACATGTTAGAAAAAGACCAGGTATGTATATTGGTAGTGTTTCTATAAGAGGTCTACATCACTTAGTATATGAGATTGTGGATAACTCTGTTGATGAAGCATTAGCAGGCTATTGCAAGAATATTAATGTAACTATTGAAGAAGGAAATGTCATTTGTGTAGAAGATGATGGTAGAGGAATTCCTGTTGATATACACTCAAAAACTAAGATTTCTGCTGCAGAAACAGTTTATACAAAATTAAATGCTGGTGGAAAATTTGGTGGAGATAGCGGATATAAAGTTTCTGGTGGTTTACATGGTGTTGGTGCATCTGTTGTAAATGCACTATCAGACTGGACAGAAGTTACGATTCAAAGAGATGGTGGAATTTTCCAAATGAAATTTGAAAAAGGAAAAACAGTTCAATCATTAACTAGAATTGGTGATTCTGATAAAACAGGAACAAAAGTTAGATTTTTCGCAGATGGTTCAATATTTGAAACACTTAATTATGATTATTCAATATTAGAAGAAAGATTTAGAGAAATGGCTTTCTTAACAAAAGGCTTAAGAATTACTCTTGAAGATAAAAGAGGTGAAGAGCCTAGAAAATCAGATTTTTGTTTTGAAGGTGGATTAAAATCTTTTGTTGAATTTTTAAATAAGAATAAAGAAAAAATAAATAAAGATCCTATTTACATAGAGAAAGATGGAGAAATTCCAGTTGAAATAGCAATTCAATATACAACAGCATATAGTGAAAATATATATTCTTTTGTAAATAATATTAATACAGTTGAAGGTGGAACACATCTAGAAGGCTTTAAAAGAGCTTTAACAAACTCATTTAATACTTATGCTAAAGCTAAAAATATTTTAAAAGATAAAGATCCAAATTTAAGTGGTGATGATATTAGAGAAGGAATTACAGCTGTAATTTCTGTTAAAGTTAAGGAACCTCAATTTGAAGGACAAACTAAAACAAAGCTTGGAAATAGTGATGTTGGTGGCGTTGTTACTTCTGTTGTTAATGAAGCTTTATCATATTTCTTAGAGGAAAATCCAAATATAGCAAAAGCTATATTAGAGAAATGTATTAGTGCTTCTAGAGCTAGAGAAGCTGCTCGTAAAGCTAGAGAGTTAGTTAGAAGAAAAACAGCTTTAGAGTCAACTACACTTCCAGGAAAACTTGCTGATTGTAGTAGTAAAAATCCTGAAGAATGTGAAGTTTATATAGTTGAGGGTGACTCTGCAGGAGGATCTGCTAAGCAAGGTAGAGATAGAAAATTCCAAGCAATTCTTCCACTTTGGGGAAAAATGCTTAATGTTGAAAAAGCTCGTGCAGATAAAATTTATGGAAATGATAAATTAAACCCTGTTATTTTAGCTGTTGGTGCTGGAATTGGTGCTGACTTTGATATAACAAAAATTAGATATGGAAAAGTTATAATTATGGCTGATGCTGATGTTGATGGTGCACATATTAGAACATTATTATTAACATTCTTCTTTAGATATATGAGACCACTTATTGAAAATGGAAATGTTTATCTTGCACAACCACCATTATATAAATTCTCTAAAAAGGGAATGGAAGACTTATATTGGTATGAAGACGATATGACAGGTGCTTTTAAAATTCTAGAAGAAAGAGGTGTGGATAGAGAAACAGTTAGTATCCAAAGATATAAAGGTCTTGGAGAGATGAATCCAGAACAACTTTGGGAAACTACAATGAATCCTGAAACTAGAATTTTAGTTAAAGTTAACTTAGAAGATGCTATGCAAGCTGACCAAACAATAACACTTCTTATGGGCGATGATGTAAATCCTAGAAGAGACTTCATTATAGAGAATGCTAAATTTGTTAAAAACCTAGATATCTAGTTATCCACATTTTATCAACTTTCTGCGAATAACTAAAAACAAAATTTGTAAAAATTTTTTAAAAGCAAAAAAATAATAAAAAAATTAAAATTAAAAAATATAAAAAATAAAAATAAAATAGGAAAAATAAAATTATTTTTTCCTATTTTTTTATTATTATTTAAAAAATATTTTTTGCTAAAAATAAAATCTTGAAATCGTTTTAAAATAAAGATTGTGTATAAATAAATAGTCAAATAGACAAAAGTAATATAAAAAATAAATTCTTAAAAAATATTGACAATATAAAAAAACTGTTGTAACATCTTAATAAATTTAGAAAGGAGGTTTATTTATAAAAGCTTATTCAAAAAGTAGTCAAAACTGGTTGCTGTTTGATAGGATATTAGAAGATGGAATCATAGTTTCAAATAATAGATATATAAAGATTATTAGAGTTCTTCCAATAAACTATGAATTGAAATCTGATTTAGAAAAAGAAGCTATTTTAAATTCTTATAAATTATTTTTAAAAGTCTGTGATTTTGATATTCAAATATTAATTCAAAGTAGAAAAGAAAATTTAGATTCTTACATTTCTCAAATTAAAAATCAAGTTCAAGAAGAGAAAAACGAAAAGATTTCTCAAATCTCAAATGTTTATATTGAATATATTAAATCTAAAAATCAAGCACAAAATTCTTCTTCAAAAAATTTTTATATTCTTGTTAGTTCCCAAATAGAAAATAATAATGAAAATGAATTTAATATCAAGCAAATTAGAGAAGATTTAAATAGCAAATATTTAAAAATTAAAGATTCTTTATCAAGATGTGGCAATCTTATTTTTGATGTTAATGTAAAAAAAGAGGCTGAAAGTATTTTGTATTCTTTTTACAATTTTAGAAAATCTTTAAATTTTGTATAGAAAGGAGTAAAAAATATAGAGTTTTTAAAAGGAATAATTGATACAAAAGACAAAATTGCGCCATCATATTTAAATAATCAAAGTCCTAAATATTTAGAAATTGACAATTCTTTTTATGGTGGACTTATAATTACCGATTATTATAGAGAATATAATGACATTATTTTAAAAAATATTGTTGAATTAGACTTAAATGTAGTTATATCAATGTTTTATGAGAAGCAAGATACATATAAAACAATAAAAGATTTAACTTATTTTATAGGTAATTCCGCGGTTGAGTTACAAGATAAAAATGAAAATAGGGAAGATATAGAACTTGCTTCTTTTAGTTATAATGACGCAAAATATATAAGAAAACAAATGCAAATAAATAATGAAGATTTATATTTTTTGTCAATGTATATGTGCGTTTTTGCTGATAATGAAAAGGATTTAGAATATTTATTAAACAAAGTAGAAGGAATATTACAATCAAATGGAATAATGAGTAAACGTGCTAATTTTAGGCAAGAAGAAGTTTTTTCATCATGTTTACCTTTAAATCTAAATGAAAAATCTTTAAAAAGTTCTAGCAGAAGAAATGTTTTGACAGATGGCTTGATTTCAACATATCCTTTTATTTCAAATTCTATATTTGATGAAACTGGAATTCTGTTTGGAATTAATAGATTTACTAATTCAATGATAATGATTGATAGATTTAATAAAGATAAATATAAAAATGCTAATATGTGTGTATTTGGAACAAGTGGAGCTGGAAAATCGTTTTTTACTAAACTTATGATATTGAGACATAGAATGAGTGGAATGGATCAATATATTATAGATCCTGAACGTGAATATAGAGAGCTTTGCGAAAATTTAGATGGACTTTTAATTAAGATTGGTCCACAGTCTAATACATATATAAATATTTTAGATATTAGAAAAGATGGAATTGAAGAAGATGGGCATGGTTATTTACAAACAAAACTTTCAAAATTAAAAGGATTTTTTAAATTAGTTTTTGGAGATATAAATGAGGAAGAATGGGCTAATTTTGAGGAAAAACTTATTTTAGCTTATAACGAAAAAGGAATAACTTTTGATGATGAAACACTTTTTGAAAATGGGGATGTGGATAACTTTAGAATTGCTAGAAAATTCAAGTCTACAGACAAAATGCCAATTTTGGAAGATGTTTATAACAAGTTAATTAGTGATGAAAAAACCAAAAGGCTTGGAATTAAGTTAAGGCCATTTGTTAAAGGATCTTTAAGTTATCTAAATAATCATACAAATATAGTTCTTGATAATAAACTAATTGTAGCTGATATTTATGAGCTTGGAGAAGAAAATATTCAATTTGCAGTTTATATTTTTACAGAATTTTTCTGGGACCAAATTAAAAAAGACAGAAACCAGAAAAAAGCAATATATATGGATGAGATTTGGAGGTTAATAGGTGTTACTTCAAATAGAGATGTAGCTTCATTTATATACAAAATATTTAAAACAATTAGAAAATATGGTGGAAGCGGAGTTGCTATAACTCAAGATATTTCAGACTTGTTTAGCTTAGATAATGGAAATTTTGGAAAAAGTATTCTAAATAATTCAAGTATTAAATGCTTTTTTGCACTAGAAGAAGAAAGTATTATGACACTTTCTGATTTTATAAATATATCTGAAAAAGAAAAAATAGAAATGAAAAGCTTAAAGAAAGGAGAAAGCTTAGTCTTTGTTGGAGATAATCATATTTTAACAAAGATTGAAGCATCAAAAAACGAAAAAGAAATTATAGAAAGAGGTGATTTAAATAAAAAAGATAATAACAGCACTTGGGGTTAATTCATTAAATTCTAAGTTAAAAGAACAAGTAAATGTTGATGTAATTGGAAATGATATCCCATATCAAGATGGAGTATTAGATATTCTAAAAGGAAACTCTGAAATAAATCTTTTAGTAACACATGAAAGTTTAGTTGGAGAATATGAAATTAAAGATTTTATAGATAAAATTTTTGAAATAAACAAAAATACAGAAATTGTATTCTTTATGGAGGAGGAAAATTTAAGACTTCGAAATCTCTTAGAGAAGAAAGGAATTTCAAAGATATACACAGATGGTGAATATAGTTTAAATGAAGTTGTGCAAAAAATTTTAAGAAATGAAACTGTGGATAACTATAATATTGAGGCTGAAAAACTTAGAAACTTAATTAGTTTAGAACAAAAGAATAAGAATTTTAAATCAAGTAAAGTTATTGCTGTTTCTGGTTGTTATGGAAGTGGAAAAAGTTTAACAACATCTCTTTTAGGAGAAGCAGCTAGAAAGAATCAGATAAAAACTGTTATTGTTGATTTTGATATTATCAATAATAGCATAAATACAATTTTTAAAATTAGAAAATTTAATTCATATGAGCAAAATGAAAATTTTATAACACATATAAGTAATAACTTAGATGTTTTTACAGGAATTGATGTTTTATTTAATGAAAGGAATAAAATAAATTACGAAAAAGTAGAAAATTTAATTTCAGAATTAAGAGAATCATATGACTTGATTTTGATTGATACTTCAAGTGAAACTGTTTTAAAATTTATAAAAGTTGTCTTAGCAAATGTTGATAAAGTTATTTTTCTAGTTGAACCAAATTTACTTGAAATAAGAAAGGCTGAAAATTTACTTGAAATATATGTTGAAGATTGGGAAGTTCATCCAAAGAAAATTGAAATATTATTTAATAAAGTAAATAGTAGTTCAATTGATGAAGAAATTTTAAAAGAGATATTTGGAAAATTTAAGATAATAGGAAAAATAAAGTTGTCTGACAAATTTACAGATATTGCAAATAATATAAAAAGTGAAAATTTACTTATTAATAAATATATAAAAATATTATCACAATTAGATAGAAAAGGAGGTTAATTTATGGATTTAGGAAATAAAATAAAAGAAGGATTAAGTGAATTTAATGAAAAGTTAGTTGATGCACAAAGAAGATTTATGGAGACAAATATTGGAAAAATATTGAATAACGCGTTAGATGCTACTTTAAAAATAGCTTTGCCAGATGTTGCAGAAGATGTAGTAATTGGTGCAAAAGATGCTTTACTTGAAAATGGACTTATAGATGGAGCAAAACAGATCTGGAATAATATAAAAGAATATGGGAAATCTGCTTTAGGTCTAGCAACAGGAAATTTTGAAAGTGTAGAGCAAGTTCAAATGGTAGCAGGAAGTGGCGGAATATTAGATGGAATTTCAAGTCTTTTTGATATGGCTTTAGATAAATCTGTGGATAGTGGAAAAATTACAAAAAGTGCTAGACAAAAAATAAAATCTAGTAAAAACTCAATTTTGAAAAACATAAAAAGTGAAGTTACAGAAGAACTAGATAATCAAATTAAATATGTAGAAAAGATAGAAGAATATAGTGGAAAGTGGAAAGAATGTTACGAAAATCAAGATTTAAAAGGAATGAAAAATGCAAATAAAAACATTCAAAAATATTTAGAGAAAACACTTCCTTTAGAAAATGTTTTAAAAGAAGCAAGAAAAATTGAAATAATGCAAAATCTAGTTGAAAATACAGGAAGTTTTGAAATAACAGAAGAAGAAAGAGAACTTGCGGAAGCTCTAGCTTCATAGGTTAATTTTTGAAAAAATGCCTTGATTTTTTTATTTGTCTTATATATAATACATTATGTAAGTAAAAATTTCGGGAAAGAGGTTACAAATGGAAAGACAAGACGAAACAATTATCGAGAGAGAAATTAACGAAGAAATGAAAACTGCGTATATTAGCTACGCAATGAGTGTTATCGTAAGCCGTGCTTTACCAGATGTTAGAGATGGTTTAAAACCAGTACATAGAAGAATTTTATATTCTATGCATGAAGATGGTATTACTTCTGATAAACCTTACAGAAAGTGCGCAAATACAGTTGGTTCTGTTTTAGGTAGATACCATCCACATGGTGATGCTTCTGTTTATGATGCTATGGTTAGAATGGCTCAAGATTTCTCTATGAGATATCCACTAATTGATGGACATGGAAATTTCGGTTCAACAGATGGTGACCCAGCTGCTGCAATGAGATATACAGAGGCAAGAATGGCTAAAATTGCTGAAGCTATGCTTGCTGATATAGAAAAAGATACTGTTGATTTTATGCCAAACTATGATGATAGACTTCAAGAACCTACAGTTCTTCCATCTAGAATACCAGCTTTACTTGTTAATGGATCTTCAGGAATTGCTGTTGGTATGGCTACAAATATTCCTCCACATAATTTAACTGAAGTTTGTGATGGAATAATTGCAGTTATAAATGGAATGGAAAGTGGCGAAGATTTATCAGATGATAAATTGATGAAAATTATTAAAGGACCAGACTTTCCTACAGGAGCTACTATTTTAGGTAGAGAAGGTATAAAAGAAGCTTATACTACTGGAAAAGGTAAGATTACAGTTAGAGCTGAAGCTGAAATTGAAGAAATGGCTAATGGAAAACAAAGAATTATTGTTACATCACTTCCATATCAAGTAAATAAAGCTAAGCTTATTGAAACAATAGCTGATTTAGTAAAAGATAAAAAAATCGAGGGAATCTCTGAAATTAGAGACGAATCAGATAGAATTGATAAATGTAGAGTTGTTATAGAATTAAGAAGAGATGCTAGAGCTCAAGTTGTTTTAAATTTATTATTTAAACATACTCAAATGCAAGATACTTTTGGAATTATCAACCTTGCTTTAGTTGATGGAGAACCAAAAATTCTTACATTAAGACAATGTTTAGATGAATATATTAAACATAGAAAAATTGTTATTTTAAGAAGAACTAAATTCGACTTAGATAAAGCTGAAGCTAGAGCTCATATTTTAGAAGGTTTATTAATAGCAATCGATAATATTGATGAAGTTATTAAAATTATTCGTGAAAGTTATGATGATGCTAAAGAAAGATTGATAGCTAGATTTAATTTCTCAGATATTCAAGCTCAAGCTATTCTTGATATGCAATTAAAGAGACTATCTGGTTTGCAAAGAGAAAAACTTGAAGAAGAATATAATGAACTTATGAAATTAATAGCTCATTTAAAAGAAATTTTAGCTAATGAAAATTTAGTTTATGATATTATTAAAGAAGAGCTTACAGAAATTAAAGAAAAATATGGTGATGAAAGACTTACAAAAATAGTTGCTGCAGAGGGTGAATTTGAAGTAGAAGATTTAATTAAAGAAGAACAAACTGTTATTTCTTTAACACACTTTGGATATATCAAGAGAATGCCTGTTGACACATACAAGAGCCAAAAACGTGGAGGCAAGGGAATTACAGGAATGACAACTAGAGAAGACGACTTTGTTAAACAAATCTTTACGGCTTCAACGCATGACACGATTTTGTTCTTTACAAATAAAGGAAAAATGTATAGACTTCGTGGTTTTGAAATTCCAGAAGCTGGTAGAACTGCTAAAGGAACTGCAATTGTTAACTTATTAAATGTTGATGCAGGTGAAAAAGTTTCAGCAATTATGCCAATTAAAGAATTTCAAGATGACATGTTTGTTACAATGGCTACAAAACAAGGTTTAATTAAGAGAACTCCTCTTAAAGAATATGATTCTTCTAGAAAAACAGGATTACTTGGAATCAATTTAAGAGAAGATGATGAGTTAATTGATGTTAGACTTACAAATGGTGAAAACAATATAGTAATGGTTACTAAAAAAGGTTTATGCATTACTTTTGCTGAAAAAGATGGTAGAAGTGTTGGTAGAGTTTCACAAGGAGTTATAGGAATTAGACTTGACGATGGTGATGAAGTAATTGGAATGGAACCAATAGATAGTAGTTCTAAAGGAACACTTCTTGCAATTACTGAAAATGGCTTTGGAAAGAGAACAGAACTTGAAGAATATAGAGTTCAAAATAGAGCAGGACGTGGTTTAATAACTTATAAAATTACTCCAAAAACAGGTGATATTGTTGGAATCAGAGTTGTTAAAGGTGACGAAGATGTAATGTTGATTACAGATACTGGAACAATTATTAGAATAAAAGTTGATGAAATCAATGTTTTAGGAAGAAGTACACAAGGTGTTACTCTAATGAGAACTAATGAAGGAAAAGTTGTTAGTATCGAAACAATTAATAACGAAGAAGAAGACAGTGAAGAATCAGAAAGTTAACAAAACTTGAAAATACGCTATTTAAAAGATAGCGTATTTTTTATTTTTTATTTTTTGAAAAAATGATTGTAATGTAAAAATAAAAATGATATAATGACTTTGCTGTACAGAAGATAAAGATAAAAAATTATGAAGAGGGGCAATAGTTATGAAAATTGAGGCTAAAGAAGACTTCGGTTTATTTTCTAGTACAGAAATTTCAGATATATTTTTTTCAGATTATATAGGCCTTGCTAGCGGAGACGCGGTTAAGGTTTATTTATATCTGTCTTTTTTATCTAAAAATGGAAAAGATGTTAATATAAATGAAGTTTCAAAAATATTGTCACTTCCTTATGAAACAGTTAATGAATCAATTAAATACTGGGAAGATAAAGGTCTTCTTATAAAAAAGCCAGATGGATATTTTATTGCTAATCTTCAAGAAATTGCTCTTTCAAAATTATATTCACCAAAGGTTACATCAGGCCCAGATTCTATAGAAAAAAGTGAGAAAAATAAAACAAGAACAATATGTATTGAAAGTATTAATAATCAATTTTTCTCTGGAACTATGAATCCTACTTGGTATACTGATATTGATTTATGGTTTGAAAAATATGGTTTTGATGAACAAGTTATGTTAGCGCTTTTTAGTTATTGTGTTGAAAAAACTAACAATGTTAATAGAAATTATATTCAAGCTGTCGCTGAGCGGTTGGTCAAAAAGTAAAATAAAAACATTTGAAGAATTAGATGAATATTTTTCTAAACAAGAAAAAATAAGTATTTTGAAAAAAGACATTTGCAGTAAATTAGGAATTTTTAGACCACTTACTGCTTTTGAAGAAGAATATATAGTTAAATGGACAGAAGAATATAACTATGATATGAGTGTTATTGAACTTGCTTTAAAGCGTTCAGTTTATAAATCAAATGCCGGATTTAAATATTATGATGAAATTTTAAGTGATTGGCATCAAAAAGGTTTAACAACACCAGATGAAATTAATAATCATTTAGCTAGTATTACTGAAAAAAAGGCTAGAACTAAACAAGTTCAAAATATAGCAAAACAATATGAATTTACACAAAGCACTTTTGATAATTTTGATAATTTATATGATAATTAAAAGGAGAGTTTCTTTTGAATAAGATACTATTAAAACAACTTTTAACTGAATATGATATTAAAAGAAATAGAGCAATTGAAGAAGCTAAGGAAAGAGAAGAAAAATTTCTAGAAGTTAATCCTAAAATTGCTGAAATTGATAAAGAATTATCAAAAATTTCTATTGATGCATCTAGAAGTCTTATAAATTCTACACCTGAAGAAAAAGAAAAAATTTTAACAGAACTTAAAAAGAAAAATAATAATTTAATTAGAGAAAAAAATAATATTATTAAAGAACTTTTTAAATCAACAGATTATTTTGAGCCTAATTTTGAATGTAAAAATTGTAAAGATACAGGTTTTGTTCAAAAAGCTGGAAAATCTGAAATTTGTAGTTGTTTAAAACAAAAGATATATGATATTGCATATAATAAATCTAATATGGGAAATCTAGAATTTGAAAATTTTGGAACATTTAATATTAGATATTTTTCAGATAAAGAAAATAAAGAAAAATATAAATCAGATATTTCTCCTAGAGAAAATATGAATTTGCTTAAAGAAAAAGCTAAAAATTTTATTGAAAATTTTGATGATCCTCAAGAAAAAAATTTAATTTTTCTTGGCGGAACAGGTCTTGGAAAAACATTTTTAACAAATTGTATAGCAAATGAACTTTTAAAAGAGGGAAAAACAGTTTTATATCAAACAGCTCCAATAATGTTTGATAAAATATTTGATGAAAAATATGGAAAGTCTAATGAATCAGATGATTTAGAAAATAATATTTTAACATGTGATTTATTAATAATAGATGATTTAGGAACAGAAAAAGTTTCAGATAATAAAATAGAAGAATTATTTAATATTATAAATACTAGACTTTTAAATCAAAATCATAAAATAACAAAAACAATAATTTCTACAAATCTTACAGCTCAAGAGTTAGCAAATACTTATACAATGAGAATTGCTTCAAGACTAGCTGGCTCATATAGATTTTTAAGATTTTTTGGTGATGATATAAGACTTAAAAAAGGTAAAAAAGAAATATAAAAACCAAGTAAAATTTACTTGGTTTTTATTATTTGTTTAATTCTTTTAATAAATCTTCAACATCAATTCCGTGAACTTCGCAAGCTTCTTCGATTGTTTCTGCTTGTGATGCAGGACAGCCTAAGCAATGCATTCCAGCTTCTAAAAGAATATCTATTTTATCTGGATATTTTTCACAAAATTCTCCGATTTTCATAGTTTTTTCAATCATCTTTTTTCCTCCTTTAGAGATTTCAAAAATATTTTAGCACAATTTTTTCAAAAAGTATAGACAAATTCAAAAAAATATTATATTATGACAAAAACAATTAAAGAAGGTGATATTTTGCAATTATTAATTCATGCTTTCTTTATTAGTTTTATTATAAATATTTTTGTTATTATCTATTCTATTTATTCAGAGATTGATTTTTTTCTATTCAGAAATGAACAAGGTTCCAAATTAAAATTGAAAAAAGAGAAGTTTAAAATTTGAAAAGGCGCTATAATATTATTTTGCCCTATTTTATTGTTTTATGTGCAGGAATAATTTTCGTCTATTTTTTATTTAGACCGATATTTTATGCAAAAAAATTAATGTTCCCTTATGCAATTCACACATTTAATATATGTGAAGTTTATCCTGACACATGGAAAAAAATAAAAATAGCTTATTTTATCACTTTTTTAATTTCTTATAATATTATTTTAATAAAATTTTTTAAGAAATTTAAAACAAAAATAAATATAGCTGAAAAGCCTAAAATTAAGCCAGATACCGACTATATGTTTAGTGATGAAATGAGTTTAACAGTTGGAACAAATTTAAATAATGAATATGTTAAAATTTCTGAAAAAGGATTATATCAAAATATATTTATAACTGGGACGATAGGAAGTGGAAAGACAAGTTCTGCTATGTATCCGTTTACTTCACAGTTAATTGAATATAAAGCAGTAAATACTAAAGAAAAACTTGCAATGCTTGTTTTAGATGTAAAAGGAAATTATAGTGATAAAGTATTAGAATTTGCTAGAAATGTAGATAGACAAAATGATGTATATGTTATAGATTTATCTGGGAATATTAGATATAATCCGCTAGATAAACCTGAGCTTACACCGATTGTTCTTGCAAATAGATTAAAAACAATTTTAGAATTATTTAATAAACAATCAAGTGAAAGTTATTGGCTAGATAAATCTGAGCAAGTTTTAGCTGAAGCTATAAAATTTTGCCGAATATATAATGATGGATATGTTAATTTTACTGAAATTCATAAATTAATTATGTTTAAAGATTATTATACTCAAAAAATAGCTGTTGCAAGAGAAAAGTTTGAACAAGGTTTATTACAAGAAAAAGACATTTATAATTTATTATCATGTGTTAATTTTTTCGATAAAGAATTTTTTTCATTAGATGAAAGAACATCATCTATCTTAAAGTCTGAGATTAGTAGAATTACTAATATTTTTGTATCTGACTATAATGTTTCAAAAACATTTTGCCCAAAAAAAGAAGAAATTAATTTTAAAGGTTTTGAAGAAGTTTTAGATGAAGGAAAAATTGTAGTTTTAAATATGAATATTTCTGAATATAAAAATCTTTCAAAAATTATAGCTGCATATTTAAAACTCGATTTTCAAGGAACAGTTTTAAATAGATTAAGTAATGGCAAATTTAAAAGAAAATCAGCATTTATAAGTGACGAATATCATGAATATGTAACATCAACAGATGCAGATTTTTTTGCACAAAGCAGAGAAGCAAAATGTATAAATATTATTGCTACTCAAAGCTATACGTCTTTACAAAATAGCTTAAAAGATGAATCAAATGTAAAAGTTATTATTCAAAGTTTAGTAAATAAATTTTGGTTTAGAACTGATGATAATTTTACAATTGAAGAAGCTCAAAAGTTGATTGGTAAAGAGGAAAAAGAAAAAGTTTCAACAACTGTTTCTGAAAATGCAAAACAAACTAATTATAATTTATTTAATAATCAGTTAATTTCAAGAGATACAAATATTTCTGAGAGTTTTAATAAATATACAGAAAAAGATTTTATATATGATACAAGATTTTTTTCTCAAGAGCTTGAGACTTTTGTAAGTCTTGGTTTTATTTCAGATGGAAATCATATTTTTAGTCCCCAAAAAATTCACATGATACCTTATTTTAAAAAAGAAAAAATAACTAAAAATAGAGAATGGAAGGGGTTTGATTTAAATGAATAAAAAATTTAGAAAAAAATTATATATAATATTTATTTTATTTTTAATAATTTATATAAGTTTAGAAGTTGAGTGCTTTGCGGCAGATCCAACATTAATTACAAAATTAAAAACAGCTTTTGAAAAAATAGAAGGTTATATTTTAAAACTTGCTACACCAGTTGCAGCGGTTAGTGTTGGCGTTGGAGCACTTATGAGAAAATTTAGCTTTGGTGATGAAGAAAAAATAAGAACAGGAAGAAATTTAATTAGAGGAAGTATTATTTCATATGTTGTTATTTTATTAACAGATATGATTTTATCTTTATTAAATACTTTGCTTGGATAGGAGAAAAAATTGGAAGAAACAGATGTAACTGCGACTTTTTCAATAGTTGATGTTATAAATGATATTTTTTCTAAATTATTTTCTTCTGTTGACAATGGGATTTATGAGATTTTAGATAAAATAACTTTTATAGATACAAATATAATTGAAAAAGATAGTTTTATTAAATTATTTGGAGAAGATAGTAAAAGCGGAATTTTGCTTGTATGCAATAGTTTAATTTTAGGAATATTTTTATTTTATATTGCAAATTATTTATTTTCTCATATTACATACAGCAAAGTTCAGCCACCATATGCATTTATATTTAAAGCAATAGTTTTTATTGCAATTATGAATAGTTCTTTTTGGATTTGTGAACAAATAATAAATATAGTTTCTTTAATATCTGGATCTATACGAGAGATAGGAAAATCGCTCTTTGGAGAAGAAATATCTTTTGTTAATTTTATTACAAAAATAAATGATAAAATATATGTTTCAAAGGAAGAAATGCTTGATGTTACTTCGTTTGATGGAATTATAAAAACTTTTACAACATTTGGATTTATGAATTTAATTTTTACATATTCGCTTAGATATATAATGATTCAAGTTTTTGTGTTATTATTTCCATTTGCAGTTTTATGTGGAATTTATGATAAAACTGCTTGGATATTTAAATCTGTTGTAAAAACTTTTGTTTCTTTGTTATTAGAACAAGTTTTAATTGCATTAATATTAGTTTTAGCTTTTTCATTTTCATTGTCGTCTTCGAGTGATTTATCAAAAGTTTTATATATAGGAATAATTTATAGTTTAATGAAAGCAAATATGTATATGTATATGGTTTTTGGCGGAATTACAACGAGTATAACAAATAATATAGGAATTAATGCTAATAGAGGAGGTGCATAATTTGAAATTTATATTTCCTAAAAATTATAAATATAGAGCAAAAATTTTAGGATTTATTGATTATGTTACAGCAACAATAGATTTAATAATAGGATTTATATTAATTTTCTTAATCAGAATTTTTGTAAAAAAAATAACTACTCAAATTTACATTTTTGTAGTTTTATTTATTCCTATTGTACTATTTTCAGTCTTTGTAGCAGATGGTGAAAATATTATTTTATATACCATTCAAATTTTTAAATTTATGAAAAAAAGAGGAATTTATTTTTATGATAAAAATAAATAACTTTTTTGGTGACCCCTGCCGGACTCGAACCGACATCTTTCGCTTAGGAGGCGAGAGCTCTATCCTGCTGAGCTAAGGGGACGTATGATATAAACATTATAGCACGATATTTTAAAAAATCAAGATTGACTTGATTTGAATCTCATAGTATAATAAAAAGGTATGTTACAAAGCTTTATGTAACATAAGAGATACTATAAAAAAAGGGGGAAATGACATGAAAGCAAAGTTATTAAAATTAATTGAAGAACAAAAACTAAATGAGTTAAGAAAATATTTAGAAACGATAAATAGTGCCGATTTCCCGAGTTTATTTGAAGAGTTAGAAGAAGATAAAATATTAATTATTTATAGAGTTTTAACAAAGGAAAAAGCTGCAGAAGTATTTACAGAGCTTGATCCAGATATGCAAGAAAAACTTATAAATTATTTAACAGATACTGAATTAAAAACAGTTGTTGATAATTTATTTTTTGATGACGAAGTTGACTTAATCGAAGAAATGCCTTCAAATGTAGTAAAAAGAATTTTAAAAAATGTTAAACCAGAAGATAGAAGTGTTATAAACGAACTTTTAGCATATCCAGAAGATACTGCTGGAACCATTATGACAACTGAATTTGTAGACTTAAAAGAAAATATGACAGTTAAAGATTCTTTTGATAAAATCAGAAAAATAGGCTTAGATAAAGAAACAATTTATACTTGCTATGTTTTAACAATTGATAGAAAAATAATAGGTGTTATAGATGTTAAAGATCTTTTAATTGCAGATCCAGATAGTTTAATTAAAGATATAATGAATCCAAATGTAATTACAGTTTCAACTCTAGATGATCAAGAGGAAGTTGCAAAAATGTTTGATAAATATAATTTCTTTGCAATTCCTGTTGTTGATAAAGAAAAAAGATTAGTTGGAATTGTTACAATTGATGATGCCATCGATGTTTTACAAGAAGAGATTCAAGAAGACTTCGAAAAAATGGCTGCCGTAATTCCAAATGATGAATCATATTTTAAGACAAGTGTATTTAAACATGCTAGAAATAGAATAGTTTGGCTTATTTTACTTATGCTTACATCAATTATAACTGGTGGAATATTAGATAATTATGAAAGTGCTTTTGTCAGCCTTCCAATATTAGTTTCATTTGTTCCACTTCTTATGGACACTGGTGGAAACTGTGGTTCACAAACATCAACACTTGTAATTAGAGGTTTTTCACAAGATGAAATTAGATTAAAAGACTTTTTCAAAGTTTGGTGGAAAGAAATTAGAGTAGCAGTTCTTGTAGGAATTGTTCTTGCTTTAGTAAATACACTTAGAATATTTATTCAATACGGATTTGACCAAACAAAACTAGCGCTGGTTGTTGGATTAACATTAGTTTTAGTTGTAATTCTTGCAAAATCACTTGGATGTATACTTCCAATGCTTGCTAAGAAATTAAAAATGGATCCTGCAATTATGGCGTCACCTTTAATTACTACTATTGTTGATTCTTGCTCAGTTTTTGTATATTTCCAATTAGCAGTTATGATTTTTGGATTATAAAAAGAGAGGATTTTCAAAATGAATGAAAACGAAAAATTCATGAAATCTGCTTTAAAAGAAGCTGAAAAGGCTTTTGAAAAAGAAGAAATTCCAGTAGGTTGCGTTATAGTTAAAGATGGAAAAATAATTTCAAGAGCTCATAATTCAAAAGAAACGACTAAAAATGCATGTGGACATGCAGAAATCTTAGCCATTCAAAAAGCTTGCAAAAAATTAAATAGCTGGAGATTGCTAGATTGTGAAATGTATGTTACACTAGAACCATGTCCAATGTGTGCAGGTGCTTTAATAAATTCTAGAATTTCTAAGGTTTATATCGGAACAGATGATGAAAAAACTGGAGCATGTGGAACAAAATTAAACTTATTAGAAGATTATAAATTTAATCATAATGTACAAGTTCAAAAATATATTTTACAAGAAGAATGTTCACGGAATATTAAAAAAATTTTTTAAATATTTAAGAGAAAGGAACAAGAATGAAAACTAATACCATAAATGTCTTGAAAAAATCATTATTTTTGACATTTATCTTGATTTCTATAACAGTAGTATTTGCAATAGTTGTTAAATATGATGTAGAAGGCGAAAAAACTATTCCATATAATATAGAAAAAATTCAGATTACTAGTCATATAGATGCTAAAGATAGTGGAAATCAAACAGAAAATATATGGGATGTTAACTTAAAAGAAGACAATAATGTTTATATTTATCTAAAAAGAAAAGATGAAAGTGTTGAAGAAACAATCAAAGAAGTAAAAATCAAAAATTTTAAAATTACAAAAAAAGCTAAAGTAGGTGATGTAAAAATTTATAGACCTACTGGTGATTTAGGCCGTGATTTATATAAATTAAGTGAAGAAAATTATTTAGATAGTGAAATTACATATACTGGTGCAAAAGTTGATACTTTAAAAACTTTAGAAATTCGTAATGAAGGCGGAATGATGGGATTTAGAGTTTCACTTGAGAATTTAGGAAATTATACTTCAAACGAAGGTGTTACATATGATGGAAATTTAATTTCACAAATTGGTCTAACAAATGATGATATTAGTTTTAAACTTTCATTTGACTTAGAAATTGTTTTAGATAATGATATTACATATTCTGGAAATATTAAGTTAGACATGCCATCAGACGATATTGTTACGCAAACAGAGCCACTTAAAGAAATAACAGATTTTAGTGATGTTGTATTTAAAAGAATAAAATAAAGAGTAAGCAAAATTATAAAAAACTCTTGCAAATTTATATGATCCATTATATAATCAGTCAAGAGAAAAGAGCTTCTCTTAAGGAGGGTATGCTTCAATAAAAAGCTATGAATCTCGTCAGGTTCGGAAGGAAGCAGCGATAAGTAGTGCATTTATGTGATCGCATACTTTCCTTAAGGGAAGCTTATTTTATAGGAGGTAAAAATTTTGGCATATACAGCGTTATATAGAAGATTTAGACCACTAAAATTTGAAGATATGGTTGGTGAAGACCATATTACAACAACACTTAAAAATCAAATAAAAGCTGGAAGAGTTGGCCACGCATATCTTTTTAATGGTGGACGTGGAACAGGAAAAACAACTTCTGCTAAAATATTAGCTAGAGCTGTAAATTGTTTAAATCCTAAAGATGGTGAGCCATGTAATGAATGTGAAATTTGCAAAGAAATTTTAGATGGTTCTTTAACAGATGTTGTTGAAATGGATGCTGCTTCTAATAATGGTGTTGAAGATGTTAGATCAATTCGTGATGAAGTCAATTTTTTACCTACAAAAGCAAAATATAGGGTATATATTATAGATGAGGTTCATATGCTTACAACAGCTGCTTTTAATGCACTTTTAAAAACATTAGAAGAGCCACCTGAACATGTTAAATTTATTTTAGCTACAACAGAACCTCAAAAAATTCCAACGACAATTCTTTCTAGATGTCAAAGATTTGATTTTAAAAAAATTACAAATGAAAATATAATTAAAAGATTAAAAATAATTTGCAAAGAATCTGATATAAAAATTACTGATGAAGCTTTAGAATTAATTGCTGTTTTATCAGAAGGTGCTATGCGTGATGGAATTTCTATCTTAGAAAGATGTTGTCAAGAAGAAGTTGATGAGATTGGTGTAGATTTAGTTAAAGATTTAGTTGGAATTCCTAGCTTAGATTATATTTCAAAAATTTCTAGAGCTATTTTCGAAGAAAATGAAATTAAAGCATTAGAAGTTGTTGATGATGTTATTAATGATGGAAAAGATTTAAATAATTTTCTATGGGAAGTTATTAAATATATAAAAGATGTTTTAGTTTTTAAAGCATCTGGAAAATTAGAAATATATAATAAAGAAGAACTTAAGGAGATAGAAGAAATCTCTAAATTAGCTAGTAGAGAAAAACTTTTAAATATAATTTATATGTTATCTGATTTAGAAAATGAAGTTAAATGGTCTAATCAAAAAACAATAATGTTTCAAGCTGGAATTATTAGAGCTTGCTCATCTGTAGAGACAGATGGATTAGACGAATTAAGAAAAAAAGTTGAAGAATTAGAAAATAAAATTTCTAGTGGAAATATTACAGTAAATAAAACTCCTACAAAACCTGTAGAAGAACCAGTCCAAAAGGTTAAAGAAAATGTAAAGCCTAGTCCTGTAACAGAACCTGCTCCTAAAAAAGCAGTTTCTAAGGCTAGTACACCAATTGATAATAATTCAGGAAATTCAGAAATAAATTGGTCAAATGTAATAAATCAATTAAAATCTACAGGAAAAGTTAGACTTTTTACAAGTCTAGCAAACACAAAAGTAAACCAACAAGGTGATATGATTTTAGAAATAGTCTTTCCAAATGGTTTAACACCATTTGTTAAAGGAATTTTAGAAGATCCAATAAATAGAAAAGATTTAGAAAGTGTAATTTTTTCTGAAACTGGAAAACAATGGAATATAAAATTAGTTGATGGAAAAGCTGATAATACAGCTAAAGCTAATACTAAAAATAATAATCTTATGAATGATTTAGGAATAGATATAAATGTTATAGAATAAAATTTTAAGGAGGAAAATATTATGAGTAAAAGAGGAGGATTTCCAGGCGGATACGGCGGATTCGGAGGAATGAATTTAAACAATCTTATGAAAGAAGCCAAAAAGATGCAAGCAGATATGGAAAAATCTCAAGAAGAACTTTCAGTTCAAGAGTTTGATGCTTCAACAGGTGGAGGTGCTGTTAAAGTTGTTGTTACAGGTGATAAAACTATAAAATCACTTGTTTTAGACAAAGATGCAGTTGATCCAGATGATGTTGAAATGCTACAAGACTTAATTATTACTTGTGTTAATGAGGCAATGAGAAAAGTTGATTCTGCTCAAGCTCAAGCATTAGGAAAATATAATATACCAGGATTAAACTTATAAATAGGAGTTATATATGGAATATTCACCTTCAATTGAAAAGCTAATTGAAAGTTTTGAAAAACTTCCATCAATTGGGCATAAAACAGCTCAAAGATTGGCTTTTTATATGTTAGATCAAAGTAAAGAAGAAATAAAAGAATTTACAGATTCAATAATAAATGCTAAAAATAATTTAAAATTTTGTTCAAAATGTTTTAATATTTCAGATACAGATCCATGTAATGTATGCTCAAATCCTAAAAGAGACGAAAGTGTTATTTGTGTAGTTGAAGATGTAAGAGATGTTCTTGCAATGGAAAGAACTCATGAATTTAATGGATTATATCATGTTTTACATGGTTCAATTTCGCCAATGAATGGAATTGGTCCAGAAGATATTAAAATAAAAGAACTTTTATCAAGATTAGGTGATGGAAAAGTTAAAGAAATTATTTTAGCTACAAACCCTAGAGTAGAAGGTGAAGCTACTTCAATTTATATTTCTAAATTAGTTAAACCTTTAGGAATTAAAGTTACCAGAATAGCTAGAGGAATTCCAATAGGTGGAGATTTGGAATATACTGATGAAGTTACTCTTGCAAAGGCATTAGAAGGAAGAAGTGAAATATAAAAATAAGCTGACGATTTAAATTTCGTCAGCTTTTTTATTTTCTTCTAATAATATTTTACAAATATTTGCAGTTGAATTAGGCTTAGCTAAGCTTTTTGAGTTTATTTTCATTTTATCAATTTTATCTCTGTGTCTATATAAATTTTTAGCAATATATGCAATATTGTCTTTTTTCTTTATCCAAATTGCAGCTTTTGAATCTACTAAAAATTGAGCATTTTCTTCTTCTTGGCCGAGGAATAGGATTTATTATAACTATTGGTAAACCTGAAACTAAACTTTCAGTAATTGTTAGACCACCTGCTTTTGTGACTACAATATCAGATATAGCCATCATTTCAGGTACTCTATCTGTAAATTCAAAAACTTTTACTCGTGATTCTGAATTTGTTTTTTCAACGATTTGTTTGAAAGCATTATACATTCTTTTATTTTTTCCTGAAATTGCAATAATTTGAACTTCTTTAAACATTCTAATAATAACTTCTAAAACTTTTGTTGCGACATTTTTTCCTAGTCCAAATTCTCCACCACCAAATAAAAGTACAGTAAATTTATCTTTATCAAGCCAAAGATCATCAAATATTTCTTCTCTATCATATTTCTTTAAAAATCTAGGAGAAACAGGAATTCCGGTTACATGAATTTTTTCAGCTGGAATTTTTAAATTTATTAAATCTTCTTTCATTTGATCATTTGCAACAAAAAAATGATCAACATATTTTGGTAATGAAAGCCATTGATTATGTATATGATAATCTGTCATTATTGTAGCTAATTCACAATTAATTATTTTTCTCTTTTTTAGAATAGCACACATATGACTGCTGAAAGGATGTGTTGAAATGATTAAATCAGGCTTCTTTTCTAAAATTAATCCTTTTAATTTTAAAGCCATAATTCTATTTGAAGCATCTGATATGATTGCTAGAGTTCCTTTATTTGAACCTGAATAAAGCTTTTTCCAAAGCAAAGGAGTGTTTTTTGTAAGTTCAGCATATGCTTTTGTTGAAATTTTATTTGCATATTTGTTGATATATTCTATGCAATCAATTGCTTCTACATCAGCATCTTCGTAATTCTTATCTATAAAACTTTTTAATGAATTGGCAGCAGCAATATGACCGGCCACCATAAGTTCCATAAAAAATTAGAATCTTTTTCAAAGTTTATGTCCTTTCTAAAGTGATTTTTAACAAAGGTATTATACCACTAAATTTGAAATAAATAAATATTAAAGAATAAATTTTACAAAATTGGAAAAATTATTAAAAAACGCAAGGAGATTTTTATGAAAAATAGTACAAGATTTTTGATTTCTTTTTTAATTTTATTAACATTTGGATTTGGTTATTATTCATATTTTTTAACAACTGAAGGAAAGACAAAAGATGAAAATGGTTATAATTATTCGTTTATTGAATTAGTAAATAATGTCAATAATGTAGAAAATTATTTAGCAAAGGCAATGATTTCAAAAGATAGCAAACATTCAACAGATACTTTAACTAAAATTTGGGCTGATAGTAATTTAGCTGTAAATTTTATAAAAAACATTCCTTTTAATTCTCATGGTTCTGATAAAACCATAAAATTTTTAAATCAAGTAAGTGATTATTGCTTTACATTATCTAGAAAGACTCTAAGAGGTGAAGAATTAAATGATGAAGATTTTGAAAATTTAAAAAAGTTATATGATTATTCAAGCAACTTAAAAAATATATTAAACCAAATTTCTTTTGATTTAAATAATGAAACAATTTCTTGGGAAAATCTTAAAGATGATAAAAAATTAAATGATGTAGAAGAAAATATCAATGTTTTTTCTAGTATTGAAAGTAACTTTGATGATTATGAGGGCTTAATTTATGATGGAGCATATTCAGATTATATAAGTTTAGATGAGAAAAAGGGGTTAACAGGAGACGATATTTCTGAAGAAGATGCTATAAAAAGAGTAAAGAAAATTTTTGGAGAAAATACAAAAGCTAAAATGATTGGAACTCAAAATGGAGATATTGAAAGTTATAATATTGAAGTACAAGATGAAAAATCAAAGTTCGAAGTTCAAATGTCAAAAAAAGGCGGTTGGATTGTAGAAGTAATAAAAGATAAAGAAGTTGGAGAAGAAAAAATAAGTGATGATGAGGCGATTCAAAAAGGTAAAGAATATTTAGAAAAACTAGGATATGATTCTATGAAAGAAACTTATTTTTTGAAAGAATCTAATATTGTTACAATAAATTATGCTTATGAAGAAAATGAAATTTTAATATACCCTGACTTAATTAAAGTAAAAGTTGCATTAGATGATGGTGAAATTTTAGGAATGGAAGCTCTTGGATATCTAAATTCACACACAGATAGAAACTTTTCTCAAAATATAATTTCTAGTGATGAAGCAAAGCAAAAATTAAATGATAAAATTGAGATTGAAAAAGAGAGATTAGTTGTAATTCCTTTAGAAAATAAAACAGAAAGATATTGCTATGAATTTAAAGGAAAAATTGAAGAAAAACAATTTTTAATTTATATTAATGCAGAAACAGGAGCAGAAGAGGAAATCTTAATTTTACTTGAGACACCAGGTGGAACTTTAACTATATAAAATCAAAATGTGAAACATTTTTAAGATAAAAACTTAAAATTGTTTCACTTTTTCTGTTTTTTGCCAAAATTGCGGATAACTCTTGAAAATGTTGACAAAATGATATATTATATTAGCGTAACAAAAACTGATAATTTGAATAAATTGTAGTAAAAATATAAAGGGAGAGGTGAAAGGTTTGCAGGTTAAAATTAAAGACTGGGATATAAACTATGAAGTTCAAGGCGAAGGTGAACCAGTTGTTTTTTTGCATGGTTGGCTTACAGACTTAGAAACTATGAAACCTATTTCTACCAATCTTGTAAAAACTCATAAAGTTTATCTTGTTGATGTCGTAGGTTTTGGAAAAAGTAGTTTACCAAAAGAACCACTAAATTCACAAGATTTTGCAGAATTTTTAAAAGAATTTTTAGAAAAACTAGATATAAAAAACCCAGTTTTAATTGGCCATTCTAACGGTGGAAGAATAATCATAAATGCTGTTGGAAAAAATATGGTAAAAGCCAAAAAGATTGTTTTAATAGATAGTGCTGGAATCAAGCCAAAAAGATCTGTTGGTTACTATATTAAAGTTACAGTATTTAAGACAGGAAAATTATTCTTAAACTTATTACCTAATACTAAAGGAATAAAAGAGTTCAAAGAAAGACTTAGGGGTAAAGTAGGTTCAAGCGATTATAAAGCATCACCAACTGTTTTAAAAGATACTATGAAAATCATTTTAAACGAAGATGTTAAAGAACTTTTGCCAAATATAAAAGTTCCTACACTTCTAATCTGGGGTGGAATGGATAAATCTACACCAATTAGTGATGCAAAAATAATGGAAAAATTAATTCCAAACGCTGGCCTAGTTGAATATCCTTATGGAACTCATTTTTCTTATTTAGAAAATGTAGAAAACTGCAAATTAGTATTAGATTCATTTTTAAATTCTTAAAAATGTTAAACTTTAGAAGGGAGAACATTTTTAAATGTCATACTTAAAAATTAATGTAATTTTTGTATTGTTTTTATTTTATTTTTTAGGAACAAACAGAAAAGGTCTTCATATTCTACAATTAGAACATTATTATAAAGATCGTTATTTAAAATGGATGAAACAAAATATCGGCACAGTTTTTGAATTTAAAAAGATAGTTTTATTAGTAATATCAAGTGCTTTGATTCTTTCTAAATATAGAGTAGTTGGTTTTGTATTAACAATAATTACATATATTTTATTATTCTTAACAATTCCAATGAAAAAAGAAAAAAAGCCATTTGTTGTTACAAAAAGAGTCAAAAGACAATTTTTAACATATTTAGTTTTAATAGTAATTTTAGGTGTGCTTGTAAATGTATTTCCTAGTGTTTTATCAGTTCTAGTTTTAAATATAATTTCAATAATTAGTTATGTTTTTGTATATATTGTTGCTTTAATTACTACACCTATAGAAGGTGCTATAAATAAAGGCTTTTGTAGAAAAGCTAGCAACAAATTAAAAGAGATTCCTGATTTCAAAGTTTTAGGAATAACAGGAAGTTTCGGAAAAACTAGTACTAAATATGTAATAAATACGATATTATCTCAAAAATATAATTGTCTAATGACACCTGCTAGTTATAATACAACAATGGGTGTTGTTAGAACAATAAATGAAGAATTAAAGCCAATTCACAATTGCTTTATTTGTGAAATGGGTGCAAAATATATTGGAGATATAAAAGAAATTTGTGATATAGTTCATCCAGATTTTGCAGTAATTACAGCTGTTGGACCACAACATTTAGATACTTTTAAAACTGTAGAAAATGTTGCAAAAACAAAATTTGAATTAGTTGATTCATTAGATAGTGAAAAAGGTCTAGCATTTGTAAATTGGGAAGATGAAAATATCAAAAAAGTTAAAATTGATAAAAAATTTATAAAATATGGATTACATGATGATAGTGATTATTATGCTGAAAATATTGAAATTACTGAAAAAGGTTCAAGTTTTGATGTTGTAATGCCAGAAAATAGAAAAATAAATATTAAAACAAAATTATTAGGAGAATTAAATGTTTTAAATATTGTTTGTGGTGTTGCAGTTGCTGATAAATTTGGACTTTCAGAAGAACAAATAAAAATGGGTGTTAAATTTATAAAACCTGTTGAACATAGATTAGAGCTAAGACAAAATCCTAATGGAAGCATAATAATAGATGATTCATATAATTCAAATGAACGTGGAGCTAATATGGCTCTTGAAGTGTTGGGATCATTCAAAGGTAGAAAAAGAATTTTAATAACACCTGGAATTGTTGAATTAGGCGATAAAGCTTATGAAATAAATAAAAATCTTGGAAAAACAGCTACTAAACATAGTGATTTTATAATTTTAGTAGGTGAAAAACAAGCAGGACCTATGCTTGACGGATTAAAAGAAGAAAAATATCCTGAGAGCCAGACAATGGTTGCTAAAAATTTAGATGAAGCAATCAAAAAGATGTATGAACTTATGGATCCAAATACAGTTGTGTTATTAGAAAACGATTTACCTGATAATTATTTATAATGAGAAAAGGGGACAGTCCCCATTTCCCAAAAAGGAGAAAATTATGATAAAAGTTGGTGTATTTTTTGGTGGAAAAAGTGTTGAACATGAGATTTCTATAATCTCAATGATTGAGGCTACTTTGAGATTAGATGAAAACAAATATGAAATTGTTCCAATATACATTGCTAAAAATGGAGTAATGTATACAGGAGATGATTTGCTAGATCTTGAAATGTATAGGGACATGGATGTTTTATTAAAAAGATGTTATAGAGTTGCAGTAGTTAATGATGGAAAGAAAGTTAATGTAGTTAGAGTTCCAGCACCAATTATTGGAAAAAGAGTTTTGAATACAATTGATGTTGCTTTTCCAATAGTTCATGGAACAAATGTTGAAGATGGAACAATCGCAGGATTCTTTAACTTATTAGATATTCCATTTGTAGGACCAGATGTGCTTGCATCAAGTGTTGGAATGGATAAAATATTATTTAAAAAAGTTTTAAAAGAATCTGGACTTCCAGTTGTTGATTATGTAAGTTTTTATTCTACAGAATATGTTAAAGATGAAGAAAAAATTTTAAAAGAAATAGATGAAAAATTAAAATATCCATTAATCGTAAAACCTGGAAACTTAGGTTCAAGCGTTGGAATTAAGAAAGTCAAAAATCAAACTGAACTTATAGAAGCTGTAGAATTTGCAATGGAATTTTCAGATAGAATTTTGGTTGAAAATTGTGTTGGAAAATTAAAAGAAATAAATTGTGCAGTTTTGGGAGATGTTACTGAAACTGTTGCTACAGAATGCGAAGAGCCAATTTTATCTGGTGAGATTTTAAGCTATGTTGATAAATATGTTGGAGAAGGAAAGACAAAAGGCGGAAAATTAGGAAAAATGGGTCCAAGAAAAGGCGGAAAACTTGGAGCTAGAAAAGGAGGAGTAGGTGGTGTAAATAACAGCACAGAAGGAAAGAAACTTCCAGCAGATATTCCACCAGAAACTCGTGATGAAATTCAAAGATTAGCCCAAGAAACATTTAAATTACTTGGATGTAGTGGAATTTCAAGAATTGACTTTTTGATTGATGAAGAAATTAATAAAGTATATGTTAATGAAATTAATACTATTCCAGGTGCACTTTCTTGGTATTTATTTGAAGCTAGCAAGAAAAACTTTACAGACGTTTTAGATGAAGCTATAAATATTGCTATAAAGAGACATAGCGCTAGAGAAAAATTAACATTTTCATATGATCAAAATATTTTAGCTTTAACAGGTGGGGTAAAGAGAAAATAGTAAAATAAAAGGACTTTAGAAATTTTCTAAAGTCCTTTAAATTATTTTTGTTCATCATCTGAAATATCTTTATCATATAATTCTTGACCTTTGGAAGGTGCTGTAGGTTGGCCACCTTGAGATATTTGTGACATATCAACATCAACTTTCCAAGGATTAGGATTGTTTTCGTCTTCATCGCGAATAGGTCCTCTTGGAGGGATTAATGCAGGTGGTTCTTCATGAGGTGATAATAATTTTCTTCTAAAAGAATTAAATTTTGATTTCATTTTTTCCAATAATGGATTTTTAAGGTCAAAATTCTTTTTATAACTTTTTATTCCAACTGCAGCTTGTTTTAACTGAGTATTGTCTCTTATAGCTATTTCTTGTGTGATAGATTGTCCAATTTCTTCAAATGAAGTACGTTCTTCAGGTCTTATTCTAGCCTTTGACGTTACTGAAGCATAATCAGGAATTTCTTTTGAAAGAACTCTTGATGACAATCTTAAATATCTTTTTGCTGCTAACAAGTTTCTATTTAATTTATATTCATCATATCTAGCTCTTGTTGAGTCAAAATCAGGTTTTTGTTTATCTATCTCAATTCTTTGATTATATAATTCAGTTAAAGTATTATAAATTTTCGAAAATGATTTTGCAGCATATTCAGGTATGATTGCGCCGTCATTTATATGTGTTAATTCATCAGTTATAATATTAAATTTTGAAGCTATATCTATACCTGGATATTTAGATTCTAATACATCGATAGCTTTATCACTTCCATTATTAGCAATTATTAAAAAGTCACTTTCTGAAATTCCTAATGATGCTGAAATCATAGATAAAGCACCAGTAAATTCAGAATACCCAGATCTATATTTATATGTTGTTGCATATTTATCTGAATAAGGATTTTTTCCTTCTGTTTTTATAGTTGTACCTTCTGTAATTAATTCATCTAATCCACTAATTTTTATTAAATGTATATTATGATTAGAAAATGGTTTTTCAATATCTGTTCTTCCTCGATTTGTGTGAGATATAGCATGTTCTAGTTCGTGCATTATTGTTGTGATAAATTCAAAATTATTAGAAAATGTAGTTGATGATGAAATATTAATACAATTATCTGCTAAGTTAACGCTTGCAGAAGCTCCATCCATATCAGCTTTTGGCACATATTCAAATGAATCTATAGTTTGTGCTAAATTTTGAATTTTTTTATCTAAAGTTTCTATATCCCATTTAAAATCTACAGCATTTCTTCTGAAAAATTCCATTAATACATAATGAAATTCCTTAGGATAAGCTTTTTCTTGAAATAAACCATTTACTTTATCTTCTATTTCAGAAATTGTAGGAATTTTTCTTTTTATATAAGATTTTTGCTCTTCTATCATCTCTTTTTTATCTACTCTACTAACAAACTTATCGTCTTCAGTAGTTTGAGATGATTCTATAGATTGAACTGGAATATCTTTAAACCTTTCTTGTAATTCAGATAATATGTCATTTGTTTTTACTTTCCAACTTCCTTCTATCGTAACAGAATCTAATTCTGAAGAATCAATATTAAATTTTTCTTTATATTTTTCAAGAAATTTTAATAATTCTACATAGCTAGCTGAAGATTTATCTGTAGCTAAATCATGATCTTTAACTTTTAACTTAAAATTTAAAAGACAAAGTGAGTATATAGCTTTAAAAACATCTTTAGCTCTATCAGGATCTTCTTGTATTATTTTTAATTGGTCGGAGATACTGCTTAACACCATTCTTGCATCATTACTAAACTCATATAAATAATCATTTTGAGTACTGTGATGTTGAGTTACTTGACGCCAGATATTTTGATATAAAAATACTACGTCTTTTTTATCTATATCAAATGAACTTGCTACCATGGACAAAATGTCTGAATTGATTTCTTGAGAAGGTCCAATTAAACTTTCTACAGCAGATAAATCAATTAACTCTTTACACATTGCTGAGCCTTCACTAAATAAAATTTGAGCATTAGCTTTAGTAATAGTTTCTAAAAATCTGTCAATATTAGTTTCATCTAGACTTTCGGCTGTACCTTTATCAAAAACGAGTTCTGCATCAAGTGTAAGTTTGTAATTAGTACTACCAACATCATAAAAGCCAATTTGAGAAATTTTACTTTTATAGTTTTCTAAAATAGCTGTAAATTGTTCTTTTGTAAGATTATATCTATCAGCAAGATTAGTAAAAAATGCGGTTAAAGCTGTTTTTGCCCTTTGATCATATCCTTTTTCTTCAAACATTTTATTAACTTGTTCTCTTATAAATTCAATTTCTAACATAAATTTCTATTTTCCTATTTTAATTTTTATTATAAAATAATTTTATATTAAATTATTAAAAAATACTATATTTTTTATAAAAAATATATTCACAAACGATAAAAATTTTGATATAATGCAAATGAATTACAAGAATTCGGAGGATGTTTAAATGATATTCAAAGATTATTACAAGATACTTGGACTAGAAACCAATAAAGTTTCTTTGAATGATATAAAAAATGCTTATAAAGAACAAGCCAAAAAGTACCATCCAGATGTTAATGGCGGAAGTAGACAATATGAAGAGCGATTTAAAGATATAAATGAAGCATATAATACACTTTCAAATGCAATTAGCAAAAGAAGATATGATAGAATATGGAATGCTAACGTAGGAAGAAAACAACGAAATAATGCATATCAAGCTAGATCTAGTGGAGAAGCTATTTGGAAAATGTTCTTTGGAAATATTTTTGATAGTAGCAAGAAAAAAGAAACAAAATCTAAAAGTGCTATAAGAGGCGAAAATATTGAAACAGAAATAAATATTTCTTTAGAAGATGCTTTTTATGGAAGAGAGAAACAACTTGGTTTAAGGGCTGTTGATGGAAAAATTAAAACATTTACTATCAGCGTTCCTCCAGGAATTCAAAACAACGAGAGAATTAGACTTGTTGGACAGCGGTAAACTAGGAAAAGGTGGCGGAAAGAACGGAGATTTATTTATAAAAGTTAAAATAGATAATGACGATACTTTCAAATTAGATGGGTTCAATTTAAGAACAAATTTATATCTCACACCTTGGGAAGCAGCTTTAAGTACAAAAGTTAAAGTAAAAACTATTGATGATGAAGAAATATCAGTTTATATTCCTTCAGGAATTCAAAGTGGAGAAGAAATAAAAATAGAAAATAAAGGATATAAAAACGGTAAAGGAGGAAGAGGTGATCTGATTTTAGAAACTAAAATCATGATTCCAAAAGAGCCTAGCAACAAGGAATTGGACTTGTTTAAGCAATTGAAAGAAGAATCGAGATTCAATCCAAGGAACATTGCTTAATGAAGTTTACATAAATTATTTAAATCATTTGACATAATCGCCTTTCTGAGGTATAATGGAAAAGGTGATTAACGAATGATTATTACATTTTAGAATGTAAGAAAGGGTGTAAAAATGGACGAATTAAATGAAGTTCAGGGTAAGTACTTTAGTATTACTGACCCAAAAGATGTAGATACTGTTATCTATCAAATTAACAGAACAGAAAAGGAATTTTTAAAAACTTCGCCTAAATACACAGTTGAAAGATTAGATTGCGCAGTTGAATATGTTGGTGACAAAACAAAGAAAACATTTTTTGTTGATAATCCTGCACCAGACGGAAATCATTTAGTTATCTTTTCTTTTGGAAAGGGTAGAGTAGTGGTAAATAGCGGCTTTTTGGACTATGACCAAGTAAAAATTTCAAAAAAACCTACACCACTCAATATCAAAACATTATACAGCGAAGAAGAAACTGAGTTCAAGGAGTTTGCGTATACACCAAATATGAAACGTCAAATCTCTATAATTGACTTAGAAACTACAGAAGAGGTTAAGCCGGTATTATACTTCGATGAGGAAGCTAATGAAGTTAAAGGAAAATGTAAATTAAAACCTTATAAGAAGTATTTTGCCTTTGAGGTTAAAGAAAAGAAATAAAATGTATTTAAAGTAATGGCGTGAAAGGAGATTTTGTCATGAATGAAAATACTACCACTCCAAATGGAGATAGTAAATATTTGAAGAATGAAGATACAGGTAAGCAAGTATATAATATAACAGATATGTCTCAACATGACCCAGCTAAAGATCTTACAGGAACTGAGCCAGGTGATAATACAGTTACAGAAGTATCTGTTTCCGTGGATAATACAGCTATCAGAGATTTTGGAAGTGTATCTATACCAGCTACTCTAGTTGGACAACCAATGAAAGATGGACCAGAAGCTAAAGATAATATAAAACTTTCTGTTGCAGAAGCAAAGAGAGTAATTCAAGCTAGAGGAGCTATAACTGCTGAACAATATATTGCTAACAAAGCTAAAGGTAAAGGCAAAGACGAAAAACAAACAGATAAGAGCGAAAAAGACGAGAAAGCTCAAGAGCAAGAAGAATTAGAATAATATTCCTGACGGAAAAATATTACATAGGAAAAGGTGAATGTAATGAGTTTTGGTGAAAAAATAAAAAGAGCATTACAAAAAATGAAATCAAGAATAATTGTATACTTATCAGCTATTCTTGTTGGACTTTTTGGAGTTGTTGCTCCAATATGTAGAGCCATAACAGATGCTAATTTAGCTGCTGCAAATGGTTCTGATTGGTTTGAAACATTTTTTTTAAAGCTTGGTTATTTAACTAAAATAGGTGAAAACATTACAGCTGTTTTCACAGATAAATATCGTTCTACTTTCTTTACAGGAGCAGAATATTTTATTTTGTTTGCAATTTGTTTCATATTTATAGGAGTTTATAAAGCTCTTCCAAAACATGAATATGATGAAATTGAAAATGGTTCTAGTGACTGGGCTCAAGGTGGAGAACAATATAGAATATTAAGTAAAAAAGAAGGTATTATACTAGCCGAGAAAAACTATTTACCAGTTGATAAACGTGGTAATGTTAACGTATTAGTTGTTCGGAGGTTCTGGTGCTGGTAAATCTGCTTCATACGTTATTCCAAACGCATTGCAACTTTTAGGTTCTTATGTATTTACTGATCCAAAAGGTGAACTTTTTGATAAAACTGCTGGATTTTTCCAAGCAAAAGGTTATAATGTTAAAGTTTTAAACTTAGTAAATCCAGAGAATAGTGATGGATATAATCCATTAGCACATATTAAAAATGAAATTGATGTTGACGTTATAGCAAATACAATTATGAAAGGTCAAAGTTCAGATGGTTCTCAGTCAGATCCATATTGGGATAACATGGCTGAAATGCTTTTAAAAGCTTTAATATATTTCTTAAAAGCTGTTAGACCACCTGAAGAACAAAACTTAGCAAGTTGCGCTGAAATGGTTAGAGCGGCAAATGCTAGTGGCGGTGGAAATAAACTTACAGAACTTATGGAAGTTTTACCATATGACCACCCAGCTAGAATGAACTATAAATCTATTGAGATTGCTCCAGAGAAAACATACAGTTCTATCTTGAGTACATTACAATCAAAACTAGGTAAATTTGACTCAAAAGAAATTGCAGAAGTAACTTCAACAAATACTATAGATTTTGAAAAAATAGGTTCTGAGAAGACGGTTGTATATGTTATTTCTTCAGATACACATACAGCTTATGACTTCTTATTAACAATATTCTTTTCACAGATGATTCAACAATTATATGACTTTGCAGATAAAAATGGCGGTGCTTTACCAGTACCTACATATTTCATCCTAGATGAGTTTGCAAACATTGGTCATATTCCAGATTTTGATAAAAAGATATCTACTTCAAGAAGTAGAAAAATTTCATTCTCTGTTATTTTGCAGAACTTAGATCAGTTAGAAGCAGTTTATGAAAAAGCTAATGAAACAATCATTGGTAACTGCGATACTCACTTATTCTTAGGTTCTAACTCACAAAAAACAGTTGAATATTTTTCTAAGCAATTAGGTGAAAAGACAATTACTAGAAATAACTACTCTGTTAACAGAGATAAAGGTGAATGGAAATCAGGTTCTTCTGAATCAGATCAAATTATGGCCAGAGCCTTAATGACACCTGATGAGCTTAGAAGAATGGATAATGATTTATGTATCATTTTTGAAAAAGGTATTAAACCTATTAAAGCTAACAAATATTATTATTTCAAATATCCAGAAGCAAAAATAGTTGATAAATATAAATTAGATCACAATGATGTTAGAGTTGAAAGAGCAGTTTGGAGAAAATATAATCCAAATAATCCTTATGAAGAAGGACAAGAAGAAGGGGCTGAAAACTTCCCATCACTTGATTCATTATTTGAAGATGAAAATCCTTCTCCAGCGATGGCTATGGCTGGAACACCAGAAGAAAGTGCTTCTATGAGTAGTGGTGCTTCTGCTATTCCAACAGATAGTTCAGGAGGAGGCTTTGATACTCCAACAGATACTAGTTCTTCAACAGTATCAAAACCTGCAAAAGATACTACAGAAATTGATATTCAAAAAGAACTAGAAGCTAAATTTGATGAATTATTTGGTGCTTTAGATGATGATTCAGATGTGTAATTTTTAAATTCCTAAGCTTTGCTTAGGAATTTTTTTATTTTAATAAAAAAGTATTGACCAAAACAAAGTTTCGGTTTATAATAATACCTATAATGTAAAAAAGAAAAGGAAGAGTACATGAAATTTGTTCATATTGCTGATTTGCATTTTGACTGTCCATTTTCTAGTTTAGCTGTTAGAGAAAATTTATCAGATAATAGAAGATTAGATCAAAGAAATGCTTTCAAAAAAGTTATTAATTATATAAAAGAAAATAGTGTAGAATATTTATTTATTTCAGGCGACTTATATGAAAATGAGTATGTTAAAAAATCTACAATTAATTATATAAATAATCTATTTTTAGAGATTCCTGATACAAAGATTTTTATTTCTCCAGGAAATCATGACCCATATTTAAAAAATTCTTATTATAGTGAATTTGAATTTGCTCCAAATGTTTATATTTTTAAATCTACTAATTTTGAGTGTAAAGAATTGCCAGATGTAAATGTTTATGGAATAGGTTTTCAAGATTTTTATTGTAGAGATGTAAATTATAGTTCTATAAATATAATTCAAAATGATAAACCTAATATTTTAATTATGCATGCGACTCTTGATCGGTGGAGTAGGCGATAATAGAGAATATAACCCTGTTCTTGAAAGTAGATTAGAAGCTCTAGATATAGATTATTTTGCTTTAGGTCATGTTCATAAACCATATTTTGATGAAAAGAAAAAACAAAAAATAGTTTATCCAGGATCTACAATTTCTTTAGGCTTTGACGAGTTAGGACCACATGGAATGATTGCTCGGAGAAATTGATGAGAATAAAAAATTATCATATAAATTTATAAAATTAGATGATACAGAGTTTGCTGAAATTGAACTAAATGTAAATAAAATTGAATCTAAAGAAGAATTGATTGAGAAAATAAATGAATTAGTTTTAGATGAAGATAAACTATATGAAGTTTTATTAGTTGGAAATAGAAATTTTGAAATAAACGTTAGAGATGTTTTCAAATTAATTACTAAACAAAATATTTTAAAAATTAAAGATACTACAACTTTAAAATATAATTTAGATGAAATCAAAAATGAAAAAACTTTAAGAGGTCTTTTTGTTCAAGAGTTACTTAAAAAACAAGAAGAAAAAGTTTATTCAGATGAAGAAATAACTAAAGCTATTGAAATAGGCTTAAATTCTTTAAAAGAATAGGAGAAAAATCTTGAAAATTAATGATTTGCAAATAAATGGTTTTGGAAAATTATCTAATAAAAAAATAGAATTAGATAAAAACATTAATGTAATATATGGAAAAAATGAAGCTGGAAAGTCTACTTTACTTAGCTTTATTAGATGCGTTTTTTATGGTGCTAGTAAAAATAAAAATGGAAAATGGGTTTCTGATTTTGATAAATATGAGCCATGGAAAGAAAAAGAATATTCCGGAAAAATAGATTATGAGCTTGATAATGGCGAAAACTTTGAAGTTTTTAGAAATTTTAGAAAAAAGAATCCTGTTATTTATGATAGTCACAAACAAGATGTTTCATTAAATTACACAATTGATAAAACTAAAGGAATTGATTATATTTATGAACAAGTAAATATTGATGAAGATACTTTTAAAAACACTGTAATAGTTTCTCAAGGTGATATTAAAATTGATAAAACTGCTCAAAATGGAATAGTTCAAAAGATTAGTAATATTGTTTCATCTGGTGATGAGAATATTTCATATCAAAGAACTTTAGATAGAATTAATAAAATGCAATTAGAACAAGTTGGAACAGATAGAACTAAAGAAAAGCCTATAAATATAGTAAATAACAAAATTGAAAAATTAAAATCTTCTAAAGAAAAAATAGAAGGATATAAAGATTTTGTTAAAGATAACGATTCTGAGGTTCAAAAAATTCAAAATAAAATTGATGAAGAAGAAATCAAATTATCTTTGTATAGAATTATAAAAGAAAGTAACGAAAAAAAGAAAATTAAAAATAGTGAAATAGAAGTTATTAAAAATATAAGAGATGAAGATTTAAATAAAATTGAAGAATTAGATAATCAGATTAATAAAGAAGAAAAAGAGAATTTAAAAAATAAGAAAAAATCTTCACTTTTAGCAATTATTTCAGTTCCAATTTTAGTTATAATTTCAGTTTTACTATATTTATTAAAATTTAATAAAATGATTTCAATTGCTTTAATTGCTGTTTCTGGAATTATAATAATTTTAGATATAATTGATAGAATAATCTTTAATAAAAAGAAAAAATCTAAATTAGAAGAAATAGAAGCTTTAGAGAAAAAAGTTGAGCAAGAAATTACTATTTTAAGAAATGGAATAAGAGCTCGTCAAAATGAAATTGATTTAAAAGAAAAAGAAGTTAAAGATGCTGAAAATGAAGTAAATAAAATTGTTATGAATGATTTTGAAAGTAAAATAGATTCTGATTTCATAGAAAATGCTTTTGAATTAAATGACAATGTTTTGACTAGTCAAATTGCAGATAAAAATGATAATATAAATAATTTAAAAATTGAAAAATGTGCAAAACAAACTCAAAAAGAATTAATGCAAGAAGAAATTAATGATTTATCAAAAGTTCAAGAAGAGCTTGATAAATTAGAAGAAGAAAAAAGAGATTTAATTTCTTTAAATAATTCTTATAATATAGCAAAAGAAGGCTTAGAAAGTGCATACGAAAATATTAAAAATAGTTTAAGTCCAGAGTTTACTTCTAAACTTTGTGAAATTGCACAATCTGTTTCAAATGAAAAATATAAAAATGTTCAATTAGTTGATGATGATGGAATTATTGTTCAAGTAGAAGATGGAAGATTTGTTCCTGTAAATTATCTAAGTCAAGGAACAATTGATCAAATGTATCTAGGATTAAGACTTGCTAGTATTGATACAATTTCTAAAGAGACAATGCCGGTAATTTTAGATGAGACATTTGCATTTTTTGATGATGATAGATTAAAAAATATTTTAGAGTTTATAAATAATAATTATAAAGATAGACAAATAATAATTCTTACATGTTCAAAAAGAGAAACAGAAATTTTAGATAAATTAAAAATCAACTATAATTACATAGACCTTGAAAAATAGACTTGTGTGTGTTATAATCTTATGGTGTTTAAAAAAAGAAAGAAGAGGTTTTTATGTTTCAAAAATTAGAAGCTGTTGAAGCGAGATATGAAGAGTTAAATAAATTAATTAGTGACCCTGAAGTTATCTCAAATCAGGCTGAATGGAAAAAATTAATGAAAGAGCACAGCTCAATTGAAGATGTTGTTCTAAAATACAGAGAATATAAGCTAACAGAAAAAGATTTTGAAGAAGCTAAAGAAATGATGAATGATCCAGAATTGAAAGATTTAGCTGAAGAAGAAATGTTATCTGCTAAAGAAAAGCTTCCCAAATTAGAAGAAGAATTAAAAGTTCTTTTAATTCCTAAAGATCCAAATGATGATAACAACGTTATTTGCGAAATCAGAAGTGGTGCAGGTGGAGAAGAAGCAGCTTTATTTGCAGGAACATTATTTAGAATGTATTCAATGTATGCTGAAAGAAAACATTTTAAAATAGAAGTTATTGATAGTAATGAAACAGAACTTGGTGGATATAATAAAATTTCATTTATGATTACAGGAAAAGGTGCTTATAGTAGATTTAAATTTGAAAGTGGAGTTCATAGAGTTCAAAGAGTTCCTGATACTGAATCAAGCGGTAGAATTCATACATCAACTGCTACGGTTGCAGTTCTTCCAGAAGTTGAAGATGTCGAGATTGAAATAAATCCAGCAGATATAAAAATGGAAGTTTATAGAGCAAGTGGTGCAGGTGGACAACACGTTAATAAAACATCATCTGCCGTAAGATTAATTCATGAACCTACAGGAATTGTTGCTGAATGTCAAACAGAACGTTCACAAGTTCAAAACAGAGAATATGCTATGAGATTATTACGTTCTAGACTTTATCAAATGGAAAAAGAAAAACAAGATAAAGAGTTAGCTCAAGAAAGAAAAAGTCAAGTTGGTTCTGGTGATAGAAGCGAAAAAATTAGAACTTATAATTATCCTCAAGGAAGAATTACAGATCACAGAATTGGATTTAGTACATTCCAATTTGATAATTTCTTAAATGGTGATTTAGACGAAATGATTGATAATTTGATTGCTACAGATAGAGCTGAAAAATTAAAAGGCGAAAATGAATAAAAATTAAAAAAATTGTTGTAAGTTTTTATTTTATAAGTTATAATTTAAATGTATGCTAAACTTATGAAAAACTAAAGAGAAATTCTTTAGAGAGGAACATGAGAATATGGAAGAAAAAGAAGTAAAAGAAAAGAAAGAAAAAGTTGCAAAAGAAAGCAAATCAAAGAAAAAAATGATAGTTCCTAAAACAGCTACAAAAGGCTTAATAAATGGATTTATTGCATATGGAATTATGCTGATGTTTATATTTTTATCGCTAGTAGTTGTTGTTGTATGGTTTGTTGATAATCATAAAGATTCAATAAATTATGATGTATTAAAGTATTCATTACCAGCTTTAGGAGCATTTATAATATTTTTCTTAATTAGAGCTACTTGTAGATTAAGTACATTTGATTTATTTAAAAATTGTAGAGTTAAGAAAGATGAAGTAGATGGTGTTTGTAGAAGAATGAAGTTCTTTTATGCTATAGTAATTATATTTTCTATATTTGCTGTTAGTGTTTATATGATAGTTGATTTTAGTAATGCTAGAGTTGATGTAATGAGAGATTTAATAAATTATTCTCAATCAAATTCTTATTATGCTAGAGAAAAAGAGACAGAAATTATTAAAAATTTTGAAGAGACTAGAACAGATAATATAATACAAACTATGATTATAGAAGCAGGAATAATGTTGGGAATATTCTCAATCATGCCATCTCAAAAGAAACTAATTGAAAGATATAATTAAAAAATAAAAATCCTGTTTATTTAAAAGAATAAACAGGAATTTTTTTGCTATTCAGATTTTGTAGATGCTGGTTTGTTTTCAATTGCAACTACTGTTTTTGCAATAGGATTATTTTTATTAGCTGAAGATGTTTGATTTTTAAGTTCTTTTAATACATCAATTTTCCAATATGCTTCTTGAATTTTCATTTCAACACGCCAAGTTGAATTAAGTCCAATAATTAATCCAAGAAATGCACCAATTCCAGCTGGAACAACTAATAAAAATGGCTTGTCTTTAAAAAATTCCATTACAAGAGGAACGCCAATTGCAATTCCTATTGCCATGAATAAAGTTATATATCCTAAAACTGTATATGTTTTCAAATTAACTAGATGACTAATACATCTTTTATATTTACTTTCATTGAAGTTCATATAAAACCTCCATAATTTTATCTATTATGATAAAATTATATATTTTTTTAAAATAATATTCAAGAGAAAATGTAAAAAATTGATTGACTTAAAAATAAAACTATTATATAATACAAACAACAGTTCTTTAACTATTTTACTAAATTGAAAGGGGATAAAATGAATTTACTAGAAGGACTAAACGACGAACAATATAAGGCTGTAGTAAAAACAGAAGGACCTTGCTTAGTTATAGCTGGTGCAGGTTCTCGGAAAAACTAAAGTTTTAACACATAAAATAGCATATCTCATGGGTGAAAAAAATGTTAAGCCATGGGATATTTTAGCGATAACTTTTACAAATAAAGCTGCAAATGAGATGAAAGAAAGAGTTGAAAAACTAGTTGGAGAAATCGCCAATGACATGTGGATTGGTACATTTCACTCAATTTGCGTTAAAATATTAAGAAGATATATAGATAGACTTGGATTTACAAGTTCTTTTGCAATTTTTGATACTACTGATCAAAGGGCTTTAATTAAACAAATTTTAAAAGGCCAAGAATTAGATGAAAAGATTTTTACTGATAGATCTGTTCAATATGAAATAAGCAATGCTAAAAATGAAATGTTAGAGCCATCTCAACTTGCGATGAGAGCAAATGGAGATTTTAGAAAAGAGAAAATTGCTGAAATTTATAAGATTTATCAAAAAAGATTAAAAGAAAATAATGCAATAGATTTTGATGATATTATTAATTTTGTTATAAAAATATTAATGGAAAATCCTGATGTTCTAGAATATTATTCTGAAAAATTTAAATATGTTTTAGTTGATGAATATCAAGATACAAATAAAGCTCAATTTACATTAGTTACATTATTAGCTTCAAAATATGGAAATATTACTGTTGTTGGAGATAATGATCAAGGAATATATTCTTTTAGAGGTGCTGATATTTCTAATATTTTAAATTTTGAAAAAGATTTTCCTGGAACAGAAATTATTAAACTAGAACAAAACTATAGATGTACTGGAAGTATCTTAGATGCAGCAAATGCAGTTATAAAAAATAATGAAACTAAATATGAAAAAGTTCTATGGACTAAAAATGAAAAAGGTGAGCTTCCAGAAGTCTTTAGAAGTGAAGATGAATATGGTGAAGCAAATTTTGTTGTTCAAAAAATTGTTAGCTTAAAAAGTACAGAATATTATAAAAATTCTGATTTTGCAATTTTATATAGAACAAACTCTCAATCTAGAGTTTTAGAGCAAGTTTTAGTTAGGGAGCAAATTCCATATAAAGTTATAGGTGGTTTAAAATTTTTCGAAAGAAAAGAAATTAAAGATGCTATTGCATATTTAAGATTAATTCAAAACACAAATGATAATTTAAGTTTAACGAGAATTATAAATGAGCCTAAAAGAGGTGTTGGAAATACTAGTTTAGCTAATATTGAAGAAATTTCTGCTAATGAAGGTGTTTCAATGTATGAAATTATCAAAAGAGCTGATGAATATGGTTTAACTAGAGTATATTCTAATACTAGAGAATTTATAGATGTTATAGAAAGTTTAATAGTTCAAAAAAATGATTTATCAATTTCTGAATTATTAACAAAAATTCTTAAAGATACTGGATATTTACAAGCTTTACAAAATGAAGATAAAATAGATGAAAAACTTAAAGCTGAAAGCAGAATTGATAACTTAGACCAATTATTAACAATGGCCGAAGAATTTGAAACAGAAACAGCAGATAGTAATTTAGAACAATTCTTAGAAGATATTGCTTTAAGTTCAGATGTAGATAATTTAGATGAAAAAGAAGAATCAGTTACTTTAATGACTCTTCATAGTGCCAAAGGTCTAGAATTTCCAGTTGTATTTTTAGTTGGAATGGAAGAAGGGCTTTTCCCTGGATATAAATCAATTGGTGAAAATCAAGAAATAGAAGAGGAAAGAAGACTTTGCTATGTTGGAATAACTCGTGCTAAAGAAAGACTATTTTTAGTTTGTTCTAAAATGAGAACTACTTATGGATCAACTAGTTATAATCAACCATCTAGATTTATTAAAGAAATTCCTAGTGAAATGTTACAAGGAAAAGATGAAGCTTTTGAAGAAACAGGTTCTAGGTATGATGAACAAGATAGATTTTCAAGTTATGGAAATTTTGATTGGAGCTATGGAAAATCTAGAAGTAATTCTTGGGGTGGAAGTCCAGTTAAAAGTTATATTTCTGGCGATTTTTCAAGCGGAGATTCAGCTAAAAGTAGTACATTCCAATTTAGAACGGCAGATAGCTTTTTAAAATCATTAAATAATAAACCAAAAGCAAAGGAAGATGTTGATTTATCTAAATATAATAAAGGTGTTAGAGTTTTCCATAAAAAGTTTGGAGAAGGAATTATCAGTAATGTTGAAGCTGAAGATGATGATTTAAAAGTTGACATTGATTTTGATAAAGTTGGTCATAAGCGTCTTATGGCTAAGTTTGCTGGTTTAGAAATTTTATAAAGTGAGGTAAGTTTATGAAAGTCGAAATGTTAATTGTTGCAGTATTTATATTAATTATAGGATTTTCAATTGTAAGAAATGTTCTTCCTAAAGAAGCTGTTTATGCTAATGAAATAAGTGTTCCTGAAAATGAAACACAAGAAGTAGTTTATGATGAATATGGAAATATAGTTTCTAACGTGGTTGAAAATACTGTTGATGTTTCTGTTTTTGAACAATATTAATATAACAAATCCTTGCAAAATAATATTTTTTCGGTTATAATATATAAGTCATAAATTTTTAGAAATGTTTTGGAGGAAAGAAAATTGCTTTATTCAAATGGTGTTACAATACGTTTTGGAAAAAGAGTATTATTTGAAGATGTTAATATTAAATTTACAAAAGGAAATTGTTATGGAATAATCGGTGCAAATGGTGCTGGAAAATCAACATTCTTAAAAGTTTTGTCAGGTGAAATTGAGCCTAGCAAAGGTGAAGTTGTACTAGATAAAGGTGAAAGATTATCAATGTTAAAACAAGACCACTTTGCTTATGAAGATTATACTGTAATTGATACTGTAATGCTTGGAAATCCTGAACTATACAATATAATGAAAGAAAAAGATAAATTATATTCTAAACCTGATTTTTCTGAAGAAGATGGAATTATTGCTGCTAGATTAGAAGAACGTTTTGCAGAACTTGACGGTTGGAATGCAGAATCAGATGCTGCTAAACTTCTTAATGATTTAGGAATTGACAATTTTCTTCACTATAAATATATGAAAGAGATTGAAGCTAAAGATAAAGTTAAAGTTCTTTTAGCTCAAAGCTTATTTGGAAATCCAGATGTATTGCTTCTAGATGAGCCTACAAACGACTTAGATATGAAAGCAATTAATTGGTTACAAGATTTCTTAATTGATTATGATAATACTGTTATAGTTGTTTCACATGATAGATATTTCTTAAATAAAGTTTGTACACATATTGCAGATGTTGACTTTGGAAAAATTAAAGTATATCCAGGAAATTATGATTTCTGGTATGAATCTAGTCAGCTTGCTTTAAAGCAAATGAAAGAAGAAAATAAAAAGAAAGAAGAAAAAATTAAAGAATTACAAGATTTTATTGCTAGATTTAGTGCTAATGCTTCAAAATCAAAACAAGCTACATCTAGAAAAAAATCATTAGAGAAAATAGAATTAGAAGAAATAAAACCATCTAATAGAAAATATCCATATATTGATTTTAAGCCAGATAGAGAATATGGAAAAGATATTCTAGAAGTTAAAAATCTATCTAAAACTGTTAATGGAGAAAAACTTTTAGATAATATTTCATTTACAATTAAAAGAGATGAAAAAGTTGCATTTTTATCTGAAAATGAAATTGCAAAAACTACATTGTTTGAAATTTTAGCTGGAAAAATGGAACCAGATTCTGGTGAAATAAATTATGGTGTTACTATTTCAACTGATTATTTCCCAAAAGATAATAATTATATGTTTGAAGAAGAAATGAGATTAGTTGATTGGTTAAGACAATATTCTAAAGATCC
>CANQWQ010000009.1 GCA_947627595.1 uncultured Clostridia bacterium | reverse complement strand
TTCCCAAAAGATAATAATTATATGTTTGAAGAAGAAATGAGATTAGTTGATTGGTTAAGACAATATTCTAAAGATCCTGATGAAACTTATGTTAGAGGATTTTTAGGAAGAATGTTATTCTCAGGTGATGAAGCTCTAAAAGATGTTAGAGTTTTATCAGGAGGAGAAAAAGTTAGATGCGTTCTTTCAAAATTAATGCTTTCAGGTGCAAATTTCCTTATATTTGATGAGCCTACAAACCACTTAGATATGGAAAGTATTACAGCTTTAAATGAAGGAATGAAAAAATTTCCAGGAATCATGTTATTTACTTCACATGACCATGAGTTAACTCAAACTGTTGCAAATAAAGTAATAGATTTAAAAGATGGAAAAAATATCGTTGTTAGAGAATGTACTTATGACGAATATTTAGAAGAGCAAAACTAAATAAATATAAGGGGCGTTCAAATTTTAAGAACGTTCTTTTTATTAAAAGAAAGAGGTAAAAATGAATATTATTACAAACAAAATAGCTAAAGAACTAAATATTACAGAGGCTCAGGTTGCTTCAACAATTAAGTTAATTGATGATGGAAATACAATACCATTTATTGCTCGTTATAGAAAAGAAGTTACTGGAAATTTAAGTGATGAGATTTTAAGAGATTTAGACGAAAGACTAAAATATCTAAGAAATTTAGAAGCTAGAAAAGAAGAAATAATTAGACTTATTGATGAACAAGGAAAACTTACAGATGAGCTTACAATAAAAATAGCTAGTGCAGAAACTTTATCAGAACTTGAAGATATTTATAGACCTTTTAAACCTAAAAAGAGAACAAGAGCTACTATTGCTAAAGAAAAAGGACTAGAACCATTGGCAATGATAATTTATTTGCAACAAGAAAAAAGAGATATTTATGAAGTTGCTAAAGAGTTTATAGATAAAGATAAAGGTGTTAAAAATGTAGAAGAGGCAATAGCAGGTGCTGGAGACATTATTGCTGAGAATATTGCAGATGATAGTGATTATAGAAAGAAAATTAAATCTTTCAATTTTAGAGAAGCTATAATTTCTTCAAAAAATGCTAAAGACGAAAAATCACCTTATGAATTATACTATGATTATAGAGAAGGAATTTTGAGACTTCCATCACACAGAATTTTAGCTATAAATAGGGGAGAGAAAGAAGAATTTTTAAAAGTTAAAATTGAAAGCCCTGATGAAAAGATTATAAATTATCTAGAAAGAAAAATAATTCAAGATGAGCAAAGTCAGTTTGCTCCAATATTAAAAAATATTATTGAAGATAGTTACAAAAGATTAATAGCTCCTAGTGTTGAAAGAGAAATTAGAGCTGACTTAACTGAAAGAGCTGAAGAAAAGGCTATTAAGGTCTTTGGAAAAAATGCAAAACAATTATTATTACAACCACCAATTAAAGATATTGTTGTTATGGGATTTGATCCAGCTTATAGAACTGGTTGTAAAATTGCAGTTATTGATAAAACAGGAAAAGTTTTAGCTACAACAACTGTTTATCCAACAGAGCCTCAAAATGACGTAGAAGGCGCTAAAAAGGTTTTAATTGATTTAATTAATAAATTTGACGTTAATATGATTTCAATTGGAAATGGGACAGCCTCACGTGAATCAGAGCAATTTGTATCTAATATGTTAAAAGAGATTGATAAAGAAATCTATTATGCGATTGTTAGTGAAGCAGGTGCATCTGTTTATTCTGCTTCAAAGCTAGCAACTGAAGAATATCCAGATATAAATGTTTCTTTAAGAGGAGCAATATCAATTGCTAGACGTCTTCAAGATCCATTATCAGAGCTTGTTAAAATAGATCCAAAATCAATAGGTGTTGGTCAATATCAACATGATGTTAATCAAAAACGTCTTGAAGAAAGCATAACAGGTGTTGTTGAAGATGCAGTTAACTCTGTTGGCGTTGATGTAAATACAGCTACAGCTTCGCTACTTTCATATGTTTCTGGAATTAATATGAGCTTAGCTAAGAATATTGTTAGATATAGAGATGAAAATGGAGAGTTAAAACAAAGAAAAGAACTTTTAAAAGTTTCAAAACTAGGACCTGCCGCATATAAACAATGTGCTGGATTTATTAGAATTTACAATGGAACTAACCCATTAGAAATGACAGGAGTTCACCCAGAAAGTTATGATGTTGCTGAAAAATTACTCGCAAAACTTGGATATTCTGTGGATACAATTTTAGAAAAAGACAAGAAAAGCGATTTAGATGAAAAACTAAGAAAAGTAGATGTAAAGGAAATGGCTAAAGAACTAGATGTTGGTGAACTTACATTAAAAGATATAATTGATGAAATTTTAAAACCTGGTAGAGATCCTAGAGATTCAATGCCAAAGCCAATATTAAGATCAGATGTATTAAAATTTGAAGACTTAAAAGTTGGAATGATTATGAATGGAACCGTTAGAAATGTTATAGATTTCGGTGCTTTTGTAGATATTGGTGTTAAATATGATGGTTTAGTACATATTTCTGAAATGGCTTATCAATTTATTAAAAACCCATCAGAAGTTGTTTCTGTTGGAGATGTTGTTAAAGTTAAAGTAATTGATATAGATAATGAGCGTCATAAAGTTTCATTATCAATGAAATTAAATGGATAGAAAAAAGAAGATGACTATTTGTCATCTTCTGATTTTTTATCATCTTCTTTATTTTCTTTAGATTTTTTTGATTTTTTCTTTACAGGTTCTTCTTTAACATCAGCTAATTCTTTATAAAATTCTGATTTTGAAACAATTATGTATGGTCTTAAAATACTGTAGAAAAGTACTATAAATGGAGTTAAAAATCTTCCTTCAATAAATATGTTTAATATTAATAATATTAATGCTCCAATTAAAAACCAGTGTAAGAAAGATAAAAGTAATAAAATAAAATGTCCCATATTTTTTTTCATTAGATTCTTTGAATTATCTAAAATTTCTTTTAAATCCATTTCACGATTATAGTGATAAATATATGCAATTAAAGCATATTTTAAAATGAAATAAATTAACAAAATTAAAGATAATATTAAAGCTGTAGTGGCTAGTGGAACTAAATGTTGATTAAAACATAGAAAATCAACTTTATTTATTTTTGCAATCATTGTTGCACACCAATAAAAAGCAGCAAATAAGAAAATTAACAATGGAATTAATATTCTAACTAAAGCTCTTAGTCCAAGTTCTAAATATCTTATAAAGTTTTTAAGAGTTGAATTTATAAAATCAGTAATGGCATTTGTTTTTATATCAACTAAATCTAAAACATTAGCTACAATTCCATAACTTAAAACCCAATTTAAAATTAAAAATAAAGCTTGAACAATTGCTGAAACTACTGAATTTTCAATTACTGCGACTTTAGTTTGAAAAAATGTTAGTAATGTAATCATTATAAAATATAATAAACTACTTGATGCACATTTGATGTAATTTCCAGTAAGTTTAACTTTAGCAACTTCTTTTATTTTACTTATTTTCATTTTTTCCTCCTTATCCTTTGTATTTTTCTTGTATTGCTTTAATTTCTTCATAGTGATTATCTAAAATGTCTAAAAAGACTTCTGCAATCTTAGGATCAAATTGTGTTCCAGAAACTTTAACAATTTCATCTCTAACATAACTTAATGAAAGAGGTTCTCTATAAGAACGAGATGAAGTCATTGCATCAAAAGTATCTGCAACAGTAGCAATTCTAGCTAATAAAGGAATATCTTCACCAGCAAGTTTTCCTGGATAACCTTTTCCGTCATATTTTTCATGATGATGGTAAACAATTGGAATAATCTCTTGAAATGTAGATGCGTTAGAAAGAATATGTTTTCCAATTGATGGGTGATTCTTAATTTCACTATATTCATCATCAGTAAGTTTTCCTTCTTTTAAAAGAATATGGTCAGGAACACCAATTTTTCCAATGTCATGGAATAAGCCACCAATTTCAAGAGTTTTCAAAGTTTTTTCAGATAATCCCATATGTTTTCCAATTAAAACTGAATAAGCTGAAACCCTATCAGAATGGCCTCTTGTATATGTATCTTTAGCCTCAACAGTATATCTTAGAGTTTGGATTGTTTCTAAATAAGCTTTTTCTAATTCCTCTTGAGACTTAGTTAATTCACTATTAATTTGATTTATAATTCTCATTTGTTCAATTGATTTTATAGCAGATTCAATTAAAAGTAGCAATTGATCAAATTTATCACTTTTTTCACAATAGCCTTGAATTGATAATTTTCTAATTGTTTCTAATGGTGGGGCTAAATCTTTGTGACCAGTAAGCAATAATATGTATAAATCTTTGTTGAATTTTCTAATTTCTTCAACTACTTTATCACCATGGATAGGAGTCATGATAAAGTCTAAAAGCATTAAATCAAAATGCTCATTTTTTACACGTTCTATAGCTTCTAATGGATTTGTAATTCCAGTTAATTGATATCCAGAACGTTTTAAAAAAACAGACAAAGAATCTATAATTCCGCCTTCATCATCAACGGCAATTATCTTATATGGCTGTTCTTCAACGTTTTGACTAGAATGACGCATTCATTATACCTCCTTTAATACTCTAAGTAATAAATATTATATACTTAATTTAAATAAATTGGAAGAGTATTTTTAAAAGTTATTTGTGTGGAATAATTATATCAAAAGTAGTTCCGTTTGAACCTGTCTTATAAGTAATGTTTCCGTTAAAATGAGCTTTAATATTTGAATATGACATAAATAGTCCAAGACCTGTTCCGTTTTTTCCTTTAGTGGTAATCATCTCTTTGAAAAGCTTATCTTTTACTTTATCTGGAAGTCCTGGTCCATGGTCTTTTACTGAAATTATTATTTGTGAATTATCATAATTTGCAGTAAGTTCAACTGGCTTATCTTCTTGATCTTTATAAGCTTCAATTGAATTTGAAATTAAATTATTAACAACTTGTACTAAAGAATTTATATTTCCATTTATTTTTACATTATCTGGAACATTATTTTCAATTTCAAGTGTAGCAAGTTGTTGTTTTAAAATATGTTGCATTAAAATACTTACATGTTGGAACAACTCTGAAATTGGAAAATCAAAGTTCTGTTCTTCAGACATACTAACAGCTTGACCTTTAACAGTTGTTATAACGTCACTCATATATGTAACGTGATCTTTAAGCTTAACAATCCAATTTCTCATATCTTTAGCAATATCGTGCATATCTTGACTATTAACAGTTGGATCATCAATTGATTCATCAAATTCTGTTATTAGATCTGATAAACCTTCTAATCCTCCAGTAACAGAGAAGATAGGAGTTTTTAAGTTATGTGCGATACCACCAATCATTTGACCTAAAGAAGCTAAACGTTCTTGTTCAATAAGTAATTCTTGGTTATTTTTTAAACTCTGCATGTCTTTAACGTGCTCAGTAATATCTTTGAAAAGCACTAATATTCCTAAAAGTTGATTACCTACGATTATTGGTGAAATCTCAACATTAAAGTTTTTATTTAATTTGTTTATTTTTAATTCAAAATCATTTACATTTACATCTTTATCAACTTTTTCTAAATATTTAGCAAAAGTTTCAATTTCATTTTTTAAATTAATATCTTCTAAGAATTTTGCAAAATGTGTTCCACGAAGATTAGATGTTTTTTCGATTCCAAATGTATTTACAAATGTCTGGTTAAAATCAGTTATTTCATAATCTTCATTTAAAATTACGTAACTATCTGAAATTCTATCAACAATCGTTTGTAAAGCAATTGGAGTGATTTTAAACAAATCAAATTTAAACATAGCAAATGAAAATAGAATGATAGTAACAGTTAGAGCAATCGGAGTTACATTAATTCCTGGAATAATTCCTACTGAAGAAAGAATATTTGAAACAATAGGAACAGCGATTCCCGCGGAAATTAAAATTGCTTGTTTTGAGAAAAATCCAGAGTTTTTAATTGAATATCTCAATAAAATAATTGCTGAAATTCCAAATAAAATCATTGTATATGGGTAATAAATATAAAAATAATTTCCGAATTTTACGTTTGTCGTGTAAATTGAGTAGTATTTATAAAATAAGTGGTGAAAGTTATTTGTCCATAACATTAAAATAGAAAGTGTAGGAATAATCAGTAATAATTTAAATTTATTCGAAAAATTAACTTTTGTGTTTGAGAATACTAATGCCATAATTAAAAATGCAACAGGCAAATAGCAAACTCCTACATATGATACAAAGTCATAATATATCAGATCTGGTTCACTTACAGTATCTAAATTTAATGTTTGAAAAATTGTAGGCAAAAGAGCAATTAGAAACAAAATAAATATTACAATAAATACTCTGTCTAATTGCTTTTTGTTCTTTTTTCTCAATAAAAAGTTTAACAAAAATAAAATTATAATTGTTAAAACACTTAAAATTCCAATGAAAATAATGCTGAATTCTCTAGACATTACTCTACCACTCTCCTTAGTATATTATCAAATTTATTGATGTACTCTTTTGAAATTTGAGGCCATTTAAAACCGATTTTTCTTAAGTATTTTGTAGTGAATTTTGATTTTGTAACAATATTGCTGACATAACTTAAATGTAGGTTACTATCAAAATCATCTATTAAGTTTTTAATTGTATCTTTTTCAAATTCGTTTTCCAATATTTTTTTGATTTCTTTTACGAAATCTTCCTCTGTTAAAATTTTAACCTTAAATTTGCTTTTTTTCAAATACTTTTTTACAGAAATATTTTTATTATTATAAATATGGAAAATTCTATTTTTATTGCTTGGGTGTAAAACAAGCTTATATACAGCGTTTGAGGCATAATCTATAGGTGTAAAATTTAAGATATGTTTTAACATATATTCTGGCATAATTCCAGTTTTTATAAATGCGGCAAATTTATTTAAAAATGCGTTATCTTGAACATTTTCTTGGAATGTTCCATCATTATAACGTGGCATTAAATTTCCCATTCTTAAAATGTACGCATCAACACCGGAATTTATCGCATCAAGAACGCAATTTTCTGCTTCAAATTTGCTACGACTATAAACATTGTCTAAAATTTGTCCAATATATAGAGATCTTTCGTCAAATTTAACTTTAGTCTTTTTATCTCTTTTTCTTTTTAAATATGACATATCAATTTCAACTCCGCCAATTCCAGTAGTTGAGATGTGATATAGCTTTTTATTAAATGTTTTGCAAAAATCAATTATAAGTTTTGTGCTTGAAACGTTTGATTTATAAAAATCTTTGTAATTTCCAAAGTGTGCAACATTTGCAGCACAATTTATAACAGTATCTACATCATTTGAGAGTTTTAAAAAGTCTTCTTGATTTAGTCCAAATTGAGATTCAGATATATCTCCACACAATGCGAAAATTCTAGTATTCACTAAATCATTGTATTTATCTCCAAAATAATAATTTAATTTTTGAATTAATTTAGTAGTAACACTGATTCCAGGCTGATTTCTAACTATACAATAAATATTGGTTTTTGAGTTTCTTAAAAATTCATCTAAAAGGTGAATTCCTAAAAATCCTGTTGCGCCTGTAAGTAAAATTCCTTTTGGTTCATAAGTTTGAATTTTATCATGTTTAGTATTTTTTTCTAAAATGTCTTCATAAACTTCAGGCAAATTCTCGATTTTGCTAAATACAGGTTTAACTTCAGTTGCATTAATTTTTTCTTCCAACTCTAGAATAGTAGGGAAGTGGAATATATCAGAATAACTAACTTTTGTAGTTATTTTCAATAATTCAATATTTAAATTCATTGCTAAAAGTGAGTCACCGCCAAGTTCAAAGAAGTTATCAGTAACTCCAACTGGTTTTGTATTTAATACTTTTTCCCAAATTGATACTAATTTTTTTTGTAAATCAGTTGTTGGTGCAACATAGTTTTCTTTTGTAATATTTAAAATACCTGTAGGAAGCGGCAAAGATCTTTTATCAACTTTACCGTTTTTGGTATATTTAAAATCATTTAAAGCAGTGTAATAAGATGGGACCATATAATTTGGCAAATATTTTGATAAATATTTTCTTAAGTCACTATGAACAATCTTTTTATCAGCTACATAATATGCTGATAAAAATTCCCTATTATTAACTGTTTGCTTGATTATTGTAGTTTTCTTGATATTAGGGTATCTTAAAATTAAACTTTCAATTTCCCCTAATTCAATACGAAGACCTCTAATCTTAACTTGATCATCAAGTCTGTCAATGTATTCAATCTCACCGTCTTCACGGTATCTAGCAAGGTCACCAGTTCTATATAATTTTCCTTCTCCAAATGGATTATCTACAAAATGTTCTTTAGAAGCTTTAGGATTGTTAGAGTAACCATCAGTAACACCAACACCTCCAACACACATTTCTCCAATAACACCAACAGGAAGTAAATGAAGTTTACTATCACAAATATAAACTTTAGTGTTAGGAAGTGGTTTACCAACTGTAATGTCAGTAGATGTAATTAACTTGTTAGTACAAGCAGATGTAATCTCAGTTGGACCATAACTGTTAAATATCTTAGCATTTGTAGCTTCTTTAAGTCTTAAATATAAATTACTTGTAAATTTCTCTCCACCTAAAAGAATAGCTTTGATATTTTCTAATGGATTACCACATTCTTCGAGAAGTAAAAGCTCTGCTCTAGAAGGAGTAGTAACCATAAATTCAACATCATTATCTTTAATTAATTTACTCATAGCAATAGGATTTTTTTGTTCTTCAACATTTGCTAAAACTAGAGTATTACCAAGTAGTGTAGAAGAGAACATCTCAAATGCAAACATGTCAAAAGAAACATTTGCAATACCTAAAACTTTCTTAAAACTAGAAAGTTCAAAATCAGTATCAAATGCATTAACTAAATTGTAATAACCATATTTATGTAATAAAACACCTTTAGGGTTTCCAGTAGAACCAGAAGTGTAAATAGTACATAATCTGTAATTTTGAGCCATTCCTAGATTTTTATTATCATATTTAGAATAATCAAAATTATCAATAAGTCTGTTAGTAATAGTAAATTTAGACTTGCAATCTCTTAAAATATAATTAATTCTTTCTTCAGGATAATCTTTGTCAATGATGACATAAGAAGCACCTGCTTTAATAACAGCATAAACAGAAATAACAATATTATAAGATCTATCTAATAGAATAGATACATAATCATTAGATGTTATTCCATTATCAATTAAGAAATTAGCTAAACTATTAGCTCTTTCATTTAATTCTCTATATGTTAATTTTTCATTCTCAAATATTACTGCTATTTTATTTGGATTCTCTAATACATTCCTTTCAAACATATCTATCATATCTAAATTCTCTGGATACTTTATTTTCGTATCATTGAATTTATTTATGATGTCTTCTTGCTCCTCAGAAGTTAGAATATCTAAATCTGAAATTTTTATGTCATTATTCTCTAAGATAATATCTAATATTCTTAAATAATGTTCAGCAAATTTTTCAATAAATTCTTGCTTAAATAGACTTGTAGAATAATCAAAATAAAGTGTTAAAGAATTATTTTCAGGAATAACTTCTAACGAAATATCATATTTTGAAGTATTACTGTTTGGTATAAAATATTTTGATTTTATATCACCAATGTTAAATGATCTATAGCCATTATTCTGGTAAATAAACATTGTGTCAAAAAGAACACTTCTACTTGAATCTCTTCTTAAATCAAGCTTATTTACTAATTCATCAAATGGATAAATCTGATACTTATAGCCTTCTAAAACAGTATTTTTAACACTTTCTAAATATTCTTTAAATGATAAATTTTCATCAATTTTGCTTCTCAAAGCTAATGTGTTTACAAACATTCCGAGCATATTTTGAGTTTCGATTAAATCTCTTCCAACTATTGGGGAACCAACTATAATGTCATCTCCAGAAGTATATTTTGAAAGAAGAATATAATAACTACTTAAAAGTATCATATATGGTGTTAAATTTAGGCTTTTTGCTAATTCTTCAATTTTTTTAAAAATATCTTTTGGAACTGAAGAATAAACTCTGTTTCCTTCAAAACCTTTAACAGAAGGCCTTTGATAATTTGTTGGCATATTTAAAACAGGAATTTCGCTTGTTTCAAATTGATTTATCCAATAAGTTTCAGCTTCTTTATATTCTTTAGAATTAATTCTATTATTTTCAAAAACTGAAAAATCTTTATAAGTAAATTTAATTTCTTCTAGACTTTCATCATTATATAGTTTGCAAAATTCATTTATAAATATATCCATTGAAGCGCCATCTGAAATAATGTGATGCATATTTATAAATAGTGCAGATTTATTGTTTGTAAAATCTACAAATTCCGCTCTTAAAAGTGGTGGTCTTGATAAATCAAAAGGTCTTAAGAAATTTTTAAATATTATTTCAATATTAGAAAAATCAGCTTTTTCAATTGTTTCAACATTAAAATCTACTTTGTCAGAAATTTTTTGAATAATTTCATTTCCAGACATGTCAAAAGAAGTTCTAAAAACTTCATGTCTTTCAATAAGCTTATTAAAACAATTTTTAATTTTTTCTACATTTAGTTTTTGTTCAAAAATAAGTCCGCCTGCAATATTATAAGCTGTAGAAGTATCTCCAGCCATTTTGCTAGAAATGTACATTCTTTTCTGAGCTGAAGAAACAGGATAAAATGGAGCTTTTTCAATTTTCTTAAGCTTTTGAACTTTGCTAATTTTTTGAGATTTATCTATTAAATCAGAAATATTTTTGATTCTTAAATTTTCTAAAATATCTCTTACAAAAATTTTTACTCCAAATTCTGACTGAATGTTAATTACTAAATTTATTGCAGATAGCGAATCTCCGCCTAGTTCTAAAAATGAATCTTCTATACTAATATTTTTAACATTTAAAATATTTTCTAAAATTTTAATTAATTTTTTGTCAGTTTCATTTCTAGGCAAAACATTCTCTTTTTGAGATGTTTGATTTTTAAACTGTGCTAAATATTTTTTATCTATTTTTCCATTTTGAGTGTATTTAAAATCGTCTAATTTTATGAAATAAGAAGGTATCATGTAGTTAGGTAAATATTTAGAAATAAATTTTCTTAGTTCATTGTTAGAAATATTAGCATCTTTATTTGAAATATAGTAGCAAGAAAGATATTCTCTAGTTCCTTCACTTTGCTTAATAACAACAACTTTTTGAATATTTGGATATTTTAGAACAATTGATTCAATCTCGCCCAGTTCAATACGAAGGCCTCTAATCTTAACTTGATCATCAAGCCTGTCAATGTATTCAATCTCACCGTCTTCACGAAATCTAGCAAGATCACCAGTTCTATATAATTTTCCTTCTCCAAATGGATTATCTACAAAATGTTCTTTAGAAGCTTTAGGGTTGTTAGAGTAACCATCAGTAACACCAACACCTCCAACACACATTTCTCCAATAACTCCAATAGGAAGTAAATGAAGTTTGCTATCACAAATATAAACTTTAGTGTTAGGAAGTGGTTTACCAACTGTAATGTCAGTAGATGTAATTAACTTGTTAGTACAAGCAGATGTAATCTCAGTTGGACCATAACTGTTAAATATCTTAGCATTTGTAGCTTCTTTAAGTCTTAAATATAAATTACTTGTAAATTTCTCTCCACCTAAAAGAATAGCTTTGATATTTTCTAATGGATTACCACATTCTTCGAGAAGTAAAAGCTCTGCTCTAGAAGGAGTAGTAACCATAAATTCAACATCATTATCTTTAATTAATTTACTCATAGCAATAGGATTTTTTTGTTCTTCAACATTTGCTAAAACTAGAGTATTACCAAGTAGTGTAGAAGAGAACATCTCAAATGCAAACATGTCAAAAGAAACATTTGCAATACCTAAAACTTTCTTAAAACTAGAAAGTTCAAAATCAGTATCAAATGCATTAACTAAATTGTAATAACCATATTTATGTAATAAAACACCTTTAGGGTTTCCAGTAGAACCAGAAGTGTAAATAGTACATAATCTGTAATTTTGAGCCATTCCTAGATTTTTATTATCATATTTAGAATAATCAAAATTATCAATAAGTCTGTTAGTAATAGTAAATTTAGACTTGCAATCTCTTAAAATATAATTAATTCTTTCTTCAGGATAATCTTTGTCAATGATGACATAAGAAGCACCTGCTTTAATAACAGCATAAACAGAAATAACAATATTATAAGATCTATCTAATAGAATAGATACATAATCATTAGATGTTATTCCATTATCAATTAAGAAATTAGCTAAACTATTAGCTCTTTCATTTAATTCTCTATATGTTAATTTTTCATTCTCAAATATTACTGCTATTTTATTTGGATTCTCTAATACATTCCTTTCAAACATATCTATCATATCTAAATTCTCTGGATACTTTATTTTCGTATCATTGAATTTATTTATGATGTCTGATTCCTCAGATTGAGTCAAAATAGAAATATTTTCAATAGAAATTTCTTCATTTTCTAAGATTTGATTAATTATAAATATTACTCTATTGTGTAAATCATGAAAATATTTTTTGTTGTATTTTTCAGTCAAATAATCATAATGTATTAAAAGCTCGCCAGTATCATTTAAATCTGTTATGTGAATACTACAGTCATTTGGTGAATAATTATTTTGATACCAGTCTGCTGAATAATTTCCGCAATCTTTGTTATATGCTTTTGTAATTTGATATGAAATTACAACATTATATAAGTTAGATAAGCTTGAATTTTCTTTTCTTAAATCTTCTAATATTTGAGTATATGAATATTTTTGATGCTTTAAATTTGAAAGCATACTTGAGCTTTGAGCCTTAGCAAAATCACTAAAAGAATCATCTCTATTTAGTGTAACTTTTACAGGAATTGTATTTACAAACATTCCCATTGTTTGTTTTTCTTTAAAATTAGTTCTATTTAAAATTGGTGTTCCAATAACAAATTCGTCTAATCCTGAAATTTTAGCTAAATATAAAGAATAAATAGACATAAAAAAATTGAACACTGAAATCTTATTTTTGTCGCAGAAAGACTTGATTTTTTCAGATATATCAGAACGAAACATAAAAGACTCTCTGCTAGCGTCAGGAAGATTTGTGTTTTTTCCGTCAGGGAGCGTAACTTGTTCTGGTATAGTTTCAAAAATTTTAGACCAGTATTCTTTATCAGATTCATATTTTTTACTTTGTTTATATTCGTTTTCTGAGATTATATAGTCAATATAAGAATTATCAGATTCTTCAGATACTTCTTCATTATTTTTAAGTTTATTATATTCACTCATTACTCTTTGGGAAAATATTCCCAAAGACCAAGAATCAGCGATTGTATGATGTATATTAAATAATAAGATTCCATGTCCATCGGCAAACTTTGCAATTTTAAAGCAAAATAAATTAGAGTCAATGACATTAAATCTTTGGCTTCCCATTTCTTTTTTAATTTTCTCTAGTTCAACATCCTTTTTTAAATTAAAAGTTTCAATTTCAAAAGGCTTAAACTCACTGATATACTGCATCGGAACGTTGTCTTTTATGATAATTCTGATTCTAAAACTATCATTTTTTCTGACCACATTGTAAACAGCTTGTTTTAGAATTTCTGTATCAAGCTTGTCTAATATAGTGACACTAGCAAAAATATTAGCGACAGTAGTTCCATCGAAAAATTTTTCCATGTTCCAGATGCTTTTTTGAGGATTTGTTAAATTGTAAAAATCTTCCATCTGTGTGCCTTTCTATTTATTTAATAGTTAATTGCATTATATAAATGATTATTTTAAAAATCAATACATTTTGACAAAAAAATATGAATAATTTATGCAAATTCTGGAAAAAATTAATAACAATTTTTAAAGGAGAAAAATTAAGAATATGTATTATGAAACTAGAAAAAATAAATCACTTGGAATTGCTTTGATATTAGTGTTGTTAGTGGTTATAATTGCTATTTTAATAAGCTTAATAAAAATTATAGAAAATAATAGTGTAGATAGCAGTTATAAAAATATAGAAGCAACTGGAACAGATACAATAGATTCAGAGTTTAGTCCAAAAGATTTAGCTAAAAATTCAGGATATTCTGTTGTTGGAATTTCAAAATTAAATGAAAAGAACACTTCAGTTTTCGTCGAAAATTCTGAGGAAAAATTAGGAATTGGAAGTGGACTTATTCTAACTTCAAATGGTTTAATTCTTTCAAATTGTGAAACAACTGGAGGAAAAGGTGAGACTTGCTTTGTGACTTTAAAAAACGGAACAATATATCCGGGTGAAGTTAAGTGGTCAGATTCTAATTTAGATATTTCTATCGTAAAAATTTCTGCTGAGAATTTATTATTTTTGTCTTGTGGAGATTCTGACAATCTTGAAATAGGTGACAAGTTATATATTTTGAGTAATTCAACAGGATATGAATTTGATGAAAATTTTAACGAACTTTTAATTAGTAAAGTAAAAACTACTTTGAAACTTGTTGGAGAGACAGAAACAATTTATTCAGAAGATGTTATTAAAGTAAATTTAGATATAGGACCTTCATATAATGGAGGAGCAATTTTGAATAAAAATGGGGAAGTTTTTGGAATAGCTTCAAGTAAGCTCGGCTCAATAATTCCTATAAATAGAATAAAAAATATTTTAAATAGATTAAAAGAAGACGAAAATTTTGAAGAACCATATCTTGGAATTTTTGGGTTTGATAATGATGTTTTAAAATATTTAAATCCTGATTATAATTTAAAAATTGGAATATATGTTGAAAAAATAGATGAAGAAAGTCCATTAAAAGATAAGATTTTGCCGGGTGATATTATAAGAAAAGTTGATGATATTGAATTAAGTTCTTTTCAAGAATTAAGTGAATATATATATTCGAAATCTATAAAAGATGAAATTAATTTAAATATAATTAGAGGAACAAAAGAAATAAATTTAGAAGTAATTTTAAATGGGAAACCCCGCCCGTCTTAGTGACGAGCGGGGACCCTACTTAGATGCTGAACCACCAGTGAATTACGATGTAGCCCACGAGAACGAAAGCGATAGCCAAGATAACGACGCCGATGATACGAACGACCATGGAAACGACGTTTCTGACCCTTTCAGGGATCAGATTGATGAGCCATCTCAGGAAGTGGGTAATGCCGGCAACATAGACCAGAACCACACCCAGAAGGCCACCAATGATGGCACCGTTCATGTCCGCAATGGACTCGCCGATGAAGCTGGTGAGGAGGGACGCGATGACCAGGAACACGATGAAGCCGGTCCTGCGCCAACCCTCGTAATTGTCAGCAGGGGTAGGGATTGTGATGCGCATAGCACCCGTCAGCACAAAGGCCAACATTACGGTTACAGCGAATAGCAGTGAGTAATACATACTTTTGCCTCCTTCTCCCGAACATTATCGGGATTTAAAATATGGTTTTTGCTCCCGCCGGATCGACTAAGACAGTACGACCCAGGATAATATAATTATATAATATATTATAAAAAAAGTCAAAAAAATGCGCCCCGGGAACCCCGGGGCATTGGCGAAGAAACCGGCTCGGTGTTTAGAACTCGTCATCGAAGTATTCATCCTCGTCTCCCTCATCCTCGGTCTCGGTGGCTTCTGCCGGGAACAAAAGCCTTCCGATTCTCCAGATGAGCAGATAGAGAGTGGGCACTCCGAATAGAAGTAAGCAAGTCTTATACCCAAGGCTCGCAAGGGTCATGGACAGGCTATACTTTAAGAGCAGCGCGCTTAGTAGGATATTTGCGTAATAGCCGACTACCATGATGAGTAATCTCCAACTGGCATCCTTCCAAGAAAACTTTCCTGTTTCTTTGTCAAACATCTGATCATTGAGGATCACTCCCCATGCCCAGACCACGCCGTAGTAATAGACACACTTCACGATTACCAGAATCAGCATTGCCAGAGCAGAGTACTTAAGAGTCACGAGGAACTCAATAGACCTTACCCAGGCATAGACCACCTGAAAACTCGTGTTTCTAAATACCATCCAAAGCAACCCTAAGATCAGGGAAGAGACGAGAATGGCACACCAGATTTCTCTGTAGAAACCAGTGTTCATAACACGTTCTTTCGGATTTGCAAAGGTATTTATCGTCGCGTGTGCGTTCAGGCGTTTCTTGAGTTTGTCGTCATTGCTGCAGCGATAGTCAATCAGCCAAACGATCAGCCTGTAAAGGGCATTGCGGAACGGCATCAGACAGAACAGGAACAGGATGACAGAGGCCAAAACCTCCTTTTGCGACGGCAGAAGGATCATACCCACTACCAGCGCGGCGGCTATTGCGAGCCAGGACCAGAACCAGCCATTCAGAACTTCGCTCATTTTTGCGTCTTTCATAAGACACTCTCCTTCCTTTTTTTCACAGTTGTGAATGTAAGAATATAATTTGCTCTCTTTTGGCGCACCTCCCGGAAGCCAAAGCAATTATATTATAACATAAAATAACACTTTTGTAAAGGTTGACATAAAAGCGATTATAAGTTGACACTGGTTTTTCAAAATGATATAATTATATTGCCTTTGACTGTCGGAAGATGGTCAGAAGTGAAGAAGTATAAACATAAGAAGCGCAATTTCGATAGTGTTCGAAAGGAGATGAAAATTATGCGTTTCAGAATCACGCACTCAGGTTTTGCAACCCTGACTGTCTCCAAAATGAAAAAAGGAGACGCCATCTACGCAGAGAAAAACCACATGATTGCTAGTTCCCCAACTGGCGATAAAACATTGGTAAGAAGCCTGTTCGTGGATGGTCAGGAAGCTTTTACACCTGAGAAACGAGTAACACCCCTAGGCAAAATCTGGGCACAGTCCAAAGCTTCTGTCAAACAGACCCATGCCCGTCAGAGGGTCGGAGAGCGTACCTACGTTCTCTTTCAAGCCAAAGCAGATGACCAGAAAATTACGTTCAGAACGAGTTTTCCTGGAACCATCCTGAAGTGGCGCGTTGATCCCCTCGAAAAGGGCGAAAAATACCTGTATCCGGAATATGTAGGGTATTCAGTTGACAACAGGTCTGTGAACAACGAAGATGATGAGAACCGTCCGCATGGAAATTTCATTGCGACGGCCGGATCATTCCTCGCAGCACAGACTAGCGTCAAAACCCGAGAGTTCCACACAGGACAGGTCGAAATCGCAAGGTTTTCTGAGACAGGAGACTCTTTCCAGAAATTCACGGGCCATGGGTATGTCTTCATGGAGGTTCATGGTGACCTTCAGGAGATTCCCTTGTACCCTGGAGAGTCCGTGGAAGTCTGGCCCGGACACCTGCTTGGCTTTACCGCTAGCGTCGCCTTGGAAATGGTCTCTGCCGGTGACCTGACCCTCAGAAATGAGGAGAACAATGACTATGTCATCAGGCTCACTGCGAACGGCAAAGGAGGCTATGTCTATGTGCACGGCGTGCGAGACAAGGACTTCTACAGGCGCTGCAAAGAGGGGGCTAAGTGAATGCGTGTCGGCCGGTGCAATTTTGCGCCGGCCCCTTTTATTTTTATATTGAAAAAATACAATTTTTATGATAATATTTTTCTATAAATTTGATTAGGAAGTATATTATGGAAGAAGATTCTCAAACTAATTTGAAAAAGATATTAAATATTTTGATAATCATGGCTATAATAGCAATCGTAGTTTGTTCAACCTTAGTTGTTAGAGCACTTTATACATCACAAAAAAATGATAAATTAGCAGATGGAAAAACTTTAAAAATAGATAGTGTTCAAAATGAAGTTGAATTACCAGATGATGTCACTATAAATTTAGCTGTAATCGGAGATATAATGTGCCATAATACACAATATATTGATGCTTATGATAATGGAATTTACAATTTTTCATATGTTTTTGATGATATTAGAGAAGAACTACTTCAAGCAGACTTTACTGTTGGAAACTTAGAAACAACTTTCGCTGGAGCTTCTAGAGGATATAGTAGTTATCCTCAGTTTAATACTCCTGAAAGTTTGGCAATTGCTATAAAAGAGGCTGGAATTGATTTAGTAAGTACTGCTAATAATCATAGCTTAGATACAGGTTACAGTGGAATTGAAAGCACAATAGATTTTCTTGATCAAAATGGAATTCTTCATACAGGAACTTATAAATCACCTGAAAGTCAAAGTCAAACTGTAATTGCTGAAATTAAAGGCTTAAAAGTTGCTTTCCTAAGTTTTACTTATGGAACAAATGGAATTCCTATTCCACAAGGAAGAGAATATTGTATAAATCTGATTGATGATAATTTTATAATTGATAGATTAAATTCAGCAAAAGAGCAAAATCCTGATATAATCTGTGTTTTCATGCACTGGGGAGAAGAATATGAGCTTACTCCAAATGAAGAGCAAATACATTTAGCGAATCTTTTATTTGATAATGGTGCAAATATAATTTTAGGAAGCCACCCACATGTTTTACAAAAAATGGAAAAAAATGATAAAGGCTTTGTAATTTACTCACTAGGAAATTTTGTGTCAGGTCAAGTTAAAGAAAATACTAGAGATTCAATTGTTTTAAATTTGACTGTTACAAAAAAGGGAACAGGAGAGGTTGTAGTCGATTCTGCTAAATATACGCCAATATATACTTATAAATCAGGCAGTGAAAAAAGACAATACAAAGTTTTAGATATAAAAAGAGCATTGGATAATTTTGATGCTGGCAATAGATATATTAGTGAAGCAAGTTATAATTTATTAAAAACAGAATATAATAAAATTTTATCAATAGTAGGACCAGAATTTTAGTTAATTATCCACATATTTTGAGCAATATGTGGATTTATTTTACTGTAATTTGGTCTTTCATTTTTTCAAATTTACTTTCTCCAATTCCTGAAACATTCTTTATATCTTCGATACTACTAAACTTTCCGGTTTTTATTTCTATATTCAACAATAGACTTAGCTGTGGATTGACCGACTCCTGAAATTGATTCTAACTCTGATTCTGTTGCAGTATTTATATTTATTTTTGAATTTGAACTTAAATTTGTTTCTTGAGAAACTTCTTGATCATTTACACTTGGAATATAAATTTTTTCTCCGTCAGATAAAATATAAGCAAGGTTTGTTTTAGAAACGTCTGCATTTGGTGTTAGACCGCCAGCAAGTGTAATAGCATCATCAATTCTATCACCAACGTTTAATTCGATTATTCCGGGATTGTTTACTTCTCCTGTAATATGAATTTTGATTTTTTCTTCTTTCAAAGAAGAGGCATTTTTTGATGGTTCATCTATTGCACTAGAAGAAACAGTATTAAATGTTACATTATCATAGTTTTTATTTTTAAAATTATTAAATATAATTGCGATTATTAATAAAATTATTATTCCTGAAAAAAATATAATTTTCTTTTTATCAATTTGCATAATTTTCCTCCTTTTTAAGAAATTGTTAAGAATTTTTCTATTGAAATAAAGTCTTTTTTGATGTATCATAATAGAAGTAATTTTTAAGAAAGGGATTTCTAAATGAAGTCAAAATTTATAATTTTAAATGTAATTTTAATAATTATTTTAAATACATTTTTGCCTACAATAGCTTTAGCTTCAGATAATAATTCTCAAAGCTCAAAAACTGAAACTACAGTTAATGAGCCTGAAATAGTTTCTGATGCTGGATTTTTAATGGAAGTAAAAAGTGGAAATGTTTTATATAGTAAAAATTCTTCAAAAAAACTATATCCAGCTAGCACAACAAAAGTTATGACAGCAATTTTAACTTTGGAAAACTGTGAATTAGATGAAATGGCTACAGTTAGCCAAAATGCGGTTGATTTGGTTCCAAATGGATATACTAATGCAAAACTTGTTCCAGGTGAACAAATGAAAGTTGAAGATTTGTTATATGCGTTAATGTTAAATTCTGCAAATGAAGCTGCAAATGTTTTAGGCGAACATGTTTCTGGAACAATAGAAGAGTTTGCTAAATTAATGAATGAAAAAGCTGAAGAAATTGGTTGTAAAAACACTCATTTTGTTAATACAAATGGAATGCATGATAAAAATCATTATACAACTGCTGAAGATTTAGCAAAAATTGCTGTTTATTGTATGAAAAACGAAGAATTTAGAAAAATAGTTTCAACTGTTGAATATAAATTGCCTACAACAGAGTTATATACAAAAGATGATAGAATTATGAAAAATACAAATATGTTGATACATCCTGAAAGCAAATATTATATGGAAAATGTAATAGGTGTTAAAACTGGTTATACAAAAGAAGCTGGAAATTGTTTAATTTCTTATGCTGTAACAGATAATGGCGAAGAATTAGTCTGCGTTACTTTGAAAGCTGGAAACTCTTCTGCTACAACAAATCAAAGATTTGCTGATAGTAAAGATGTTTTAGAATATGGTTTAGACAATTTTTCTACAAGAGAGATAATTAAAGAAGGAAAACAAATAGAGAAAATTCAAATTAAAAATGCTACAAAGAAAACAAAGTATCTAGAGATTGTAACAAAAGAAAGTGTTTCGGATTTTATAAATAATGATATTGATATTTCAGAAATAGATGCTAAAATAGATATAAAAGATGAGCTTTCAGCGCCAATTAAAAAAGGTGAAAAGCTTGGAACCATAACTTATGAGATTGATGGAAAAGAATATGCAACAGATTTGATTGCTAAAAATGAAGTAAAAAGAAGTTATATATTATTTATCGTAGTAGGAATTTTAGTTGTTATTATAGCTGTAATAGTGATAATAATTAATTTTAAAGGAAACAGTTATAAATTAGATGATTCAGATGATGATGTTGATGAAAATTTTTAATAAAAAGTATATCACGGCTTAAAAAAATGTCAAGATTAATCTTGACATTTTTTGTTTTATAAATAATTTTATTTTTTTCCAAATAACTGAATAACATTATGATATCTAGTTTTTTCTTGGATAGGATTTGTAGCAGTTTCAGCCGTTTCGTAAACATCATTAGAAATTTCAGTTTCTTCTGGAATAGGATCTAAACCTCTTAATATTAGGCTTAAATTATATCCACTTATAACCTCTATTTCATAGTCTATTAATGATTGAGCTAGTTGTGGGTCTGAATATAATTTTTCGCTAGTGATTATTACTTTATTGTATATATGTTGCTTTTTAGCAACATCAGCTATTGTTAAAAGATCTAGATTTGATATAGGTTTGGATTTTATTGCAATTATAAAATCTTCTCCAGTTCTATTTCCTTTATATAATACCATTTCCGTTGTTTTATAAACTTTTTCAAGTTTTTTTAAAAAGTCCCTTATGATAATTTTACTTTCAATTTCATCTGAATCTTCTTTTGAAACTTTAATTTTAACTTTTGTTTTTCGTTTCTTTATTTTAAATCCAGAAGACACAATAGTATAAATTGCAAATCCAAATAATAATACAATAAAAAGAATTAAAATTGCAAAACCAATGAAATTAAAAGTATTTTTGTCTATATTTGAAATATCCATAGTTTTCTCCCTAAAAGCATTTTTATGATATACTTTTATAAATTGTAAGATGATAATATTATAGCATATATTTGCTATAAGATAAAATAAAATTGTAACTTTTTTAAATGATATGAGTATATGAAATTAAAGGAGATAAAAATGACTGAAGATTTAGATTTGAAATTATATAATGAATACTTAAATGGAGAAAAAGAAGCTTTTGAATTGTTATATAACAAATACAAAAATAAACTTAGAAATTTTATTTTTAATATAGTAAATGATTATGAAAAAGCTGAGGATATAACTCAAGAAGTTTTTATATATGTTTTGAAAAATAAATTAAGAGAAGGCTATAGTTTTAAATATTATATATATTTAATTGCTAGAAGTAGAGCATATAGCTATATTTCTGAAGAAAAGAGAAGAACTGAAATTAGTGATAAATATTTAAAATCAGAGATTGAAAGAATTGAGAAAGATGTATCTGATATAGTTGAAAATGAAGAAAATGAGAAAGAGTTAAACGAAGCTATAATGGCTTTAGACGAAAAATATAAAAATCCTATATATTTAACTCAAATAGAAGAATTTTCATATAAAGAAACTGCTGAAATTTTAGGGGAAACAGTTGAAAATGTTAAAATCCAAGTTCATCGTGGAAAAAAAGAGTTGAAGAAAATTTTGATGAAGAAAGGATTTAGAGAAATGAATAAATCAATTAAAATTTTAATAATTGTTATTAGTTTAGGAATTTTGTTAACTGGTATTACTTATGCTGTAAGAAAATTAGTTAAAAATGAAAATAATGTAAAGCTAACACCAACGTTTACTAGTGGAATCTCAAATACAGATGAAAATATAGTTTGGGTAGGAACTTTTAATTTGGTTTGGAATGATTTAATGGAAAAATTAGGTGGAAAAATAGAATTTAGTGAAGGTCAATCTGAATTAGCTGACGAATTAAATAAACAATCTTTTAAGAGTAGTGACTTGTCAGATAATTCATATTATAAAAATCAGGGTCCATCAACATTAGAATTGAAAGAAGAGATAGAAAAAGGAATTAAAGATAAATTTAACGAAACTAGTGAAATTTTAGATAAAGTTGATTGGGATAATCCAAATTCTTATACATTATATGCAATTTTAAAAAAAGAGTTTAGTTTTCTTAAACCATTTCAAACATTAGAAGATGAGAGTTTTAAAAATTCAGAAGAAAAAGTAAAATATTTTGGATTAGAACCTGGTTTAAATTATGAAGCAGAAGAAAATGTAGAAGTTTTATTTTATAATAGCAAAGAAGATTTTGCGGTAAAATTAAAAACAAAAGAAGGTGAAGAGGTTTATCTTTATAGAACTAGTGAATTAGAAAAATCCTTTGAAGAAGAATATCAGAAAATGCAAAGCAAAGCTCTTGAATATAAAGGAGAAAAACATTTGAATTATGGAAAAGATATTTTAAAAATTCCATTCATAAATTTATCTTCTGTAATAAATTATGATGAACTATGTGGGAAGATTATTAAAGGGACAAACATTTTTATTGATCATGCTTTACAAACAGTTGATTTTGAGCTAAATAATTATGGTGGTTGTGTAAAAAGTGAAGCTTTAATTGAAGCGAAAAGGGGTGCAGGTACAACTGAAAGAAAATTTGTATATAATGATGACTTTATATTATTTCTTAAAGAAGAAAATGGTAGCACACCTTACTTTGCTTTAAAAGTTGATAATTCTGATATATTACTTAGTTACTAAACACTTGCTAAACGAAATTAAAAATAGAAGTAAGCAGTTACAAAAAGTAAAATAGCTTGTATCGATTGATACAAGCTATTTTTAAGAAATTTTAATATGGTTGCGGGAAAAAAACTAAGTCCGCTTGCATCAGTTAGTTTCTCCCGCTTTGTTTAATTTTTTGTTTAGTTTATCAAAATTTATAAAAAATGTCAATAGTGAATTTTCGTTGTAAAATGCACGTTTTCGTTAAAAAATGTCAACATAAAATTTGACATTTTTTTATTGCTTTAATATTTTTTTAACATTTTTAGGGTTTCCAAAGGGAGATATCCCTTTGGCATACGAGGAACTTTATAAAGTTCCATAGTATGTTATGGAACTTGGCAAGGAGCAGATAATTATGACTCTTTGTGAAGTTCCATTTTATAGAAAAGGATAAATCAAAACGATTTATCCTTTTCTATTTGAAAGGAGATGATTTTATGAATTATTATAAGAATGATTTAAAAAATTTCATTGATCAAGTTGCTAATTATAGAATAGTTGATCTAAAAGATTATGAAATAAAATCACACATTATTAAACCTAGAATTTTTAATTCTAGGTTTTCTTATTCTAATAAAAAGAATAAGAGAAAATAATTAAGGGAGTGTTTATATGAGTTATGCAATAATAAGAAATGAAAAATATACTAAAGATCAAATGATTAAACTTGCTCCACATAATGAACGAGTTAAAAAAGAATACTCTAATAAAAACATTGATAAATCAAAATCATATAAAAACTATCACTTGAAGAAACCAGAGTTTGCTAATTACTTTAAAGAGTTCAAAAGATTAAAAGAAGAAAATAATTTAAAAGGACAGTTACATAAAAACAGTATATATGCTTGTGAAATGATAATTACTTCTGACAAAGATTTTTTTGATAAAATCGGAGAAAAAGAAACTAAAAGATATTTTCAAACTGCTTATAATTTCATTTGTAATTATAAGAATCTAGGAGAAGAAAATGTTATATCAGCTGTAGTTCATCTTGACGAAGATACTCCACATATGCACTTAACTTTTATTCCTGTAGTAGATTCAAAAGATAAAGAGAATAACCCTATTCGTAAAATAGGTGGAAACGACTTTTGGAAAGAGAAAAACAGTTATAAAATATTACAAGATAAGTTTTATAATTGTGTTAAAGAAAACGGTTTTAATTTAGAAAGAGGAAAAAATATAAATAATACACCTCATTTTAGAATGTAAGAACTAAAAGAATTAACTAACTTTTACGAAACTAAAGACAATGGAAAAGATTTGATTAAGGAAAACATAAGACTTAATAAAGAACTTAAAGAATTAAATCTTAAAATATCTAGGTTAGAAAATAGTGTTGCATATTACACAAGTCTTGAATGTGAAAACGAAAATCTTAAAATTGATATTAAAGCTAAACAAAATGAGATTAAGGTTTTATATGACTTAATAGTTAGACTTAATAACGAGAAAGATGAACTTATTAAGAAAGCAAAAGAGTTTAGTATTGATTTAGAAGAAAGATTGAAAGAAAAAATATAGACAAAATTATTAAGATAATGTATAATATTTGAGCCTGAGTAATTAGGTAATCTAACGAAAGGGGGTACATATTACAAATGACAAGCTTTACGTTAATATGGTTGCTTTTGCAGGAAATCGAAAGATTAAATGTAGAAATACAATCATTGCAAAAAGAATTAGATAAAGAGTAATCTTTGTCGAAGTGAGGGAAGTTCGTTACGTCCCTCACTTTTTTACATAAAAAAAGTATGTAGTCGTTACTCTACATACTGGTACATAGCTTATGACAAGCTTTACGTCACTTATAAGCTGATATTATTGTAACATATGTTATTTTAAATGTCAAATAGTATTGAAAACTTTTACATAATTTTTATATTTTGCTTATTAGTTTAGGAACTGAGTTAATTATGTTTTAAATATCATTTTCATTCATAATAATAAATTTCTTAAATTATTAAGATATTGATTATAAATACTATAATCATTTTCTTTAAAACAAACAAGATAAATTTTGTCAAAGCTATCACTATTTTTAATTGCTTCATCTATAGATATTTTAGCACTAATATCTATAGGTACTTGATATATTCCTGCACCTAAACAAGGGAAAGCTATTGTCTTTAAATTGTTTTCTTTAGCTAATTTGTAAGAATTGCTATAACAGTTTTTAAGTAATTCTTCTTTATTATTTATTCTAACGTCAAACCATTTAGGAGCAACTGTATGAATAATATGTTTTGCTTTTAAATTGTATCCTAAAGTAATCTTTGCTTCTCCTACTTGACATCCACATAGTTCTTTACAAGCTAAATCTAGTTCTATTCCAGCTTTTCTATGTATTGCTCCGTCAACACCACCGCCACCGAGTAAAGATTGGTTTGCAGCATTAACTATTGCATCTACATCAAGTTCTGTGATATCTCCTATAATTATTTCTATATTATTCATATATTCCTCCCAAGAACTACTATTATTCGATAAAGATTATAAAACAGTAAAGAATATTTTTCAATAAAATAGCAACATAAAATCAACTATATTTTTTATAGTTTTTATTGAGTTTTATATAGTATTATGATATATTTTTATTTGTAAAACTTTAGTATATTACATAAAATTAAAATATATGTAAAAATTTTAGATGATAAAAAGAGGTAGTTTTTTAAAATTTGAAAGAAAATAAAAAAGAAGAAAAAGTAAAGTCTGAACTTGATATAAAAAAAGAACTTATTTCAAAAGAGTTAACAGTGTTAATAAAATCTTTTATTACATTTGTGTTATTAGCAGGAATATTTGGCTTTATAGGATACAAATATTGTGTAGATAATAATGAAAGTATCTTAAAAGGTATAGTATATGGAAGTTTATTTCCATTTGGGCTTATATTAGTAAATGAACGCTATTATGGAAGTTTATTTACATACATATTTTATATAATTATATATTTCCTTCTTGCTGATATATTTCCAGTTTTTATTGGTACAACTATATTATTTTATGTATTTGTAATTTATATAATAAAATTTATTGAAATTAAAACTAAAGATAGAACTAGAGAAATTCGAGAAATTAAAACTAATATTAAAATGGATCAAGAAATAAAAAGATTAGGTTTAGATAAGGAAGAAGAGAATACAGTAGATATATCATCAATAAATAATAAAAAAGTAAAAAAAGACAATAAAAAATATATAGAAAAAGATTTTTATAAAGATGATTTTAAAGAAGAATTTGAATGTGAGATTTGCTTTAAAAAGATTTCAGAAGAGGAATATGAAGCATTTGATGGTATGTGTGAAGATTGTTTTTATGATGTTCATACAGATTTTGATGGAAATTTCCATGATGATGAATTTTTTGGATAAATAAAAATATTTTAGGAGAAGTAGTAAAAATGAATGAAATAATGTTAAATGATATATTAAAAATACCTCATAACGAAGTACAAGATTATAAAATAAGATTTATGGTATCAAATGGTATTGATGAGCCATTAGTAACTATGAGTAGAAATTTTAACTGGCTATTAAATTGGATTAGTTGGAAAAGTGATAAAGATGATTTATCAAGACCTAGAGTAATTAGTTTAGTTAGATATTATACTGTAAGCTATGAACAATGGGTTTTTGCAGGAATATACGAAGTAAGTAAAAAACCAAATTTCTATGAAATAAAAAATAATGTAGGTTATGATTTAACACCTGTTTCTGAATATCAAAGTTTAATTGGAAGACTTATAGTAGAATATAAAAATACTACACAACAATTAAAAAGAAATGCTGAAAGTATTTTAGATGATATTAAGGTAGTAGAAATTTTAAAGAAACCATATAAAGGCGTTGAATTTAATGGATATAATAATATAAACGTAACATTTCAAGAACTAGAAGTAATTATAAAAAACAATGTAGATGAGTGGAAAAGAAAACTAGAAAATATAACAGGCATATATATGTTATCAGACAGAAATACAGGAAAAAGATATATTGGAAGTGCTTATGGTCAAGAAGGTATATGGCAAAGATGGAGTAATTATATATATACTCAAAATGGTGGAAACAAAGAATTATTAAAGTTGAAAAATGATTATATTAGAGAAAATTTTAATTTTACTTTATTAGAATGGTTTGCTATTGGTACAGATACCGATTATATTATTTCAAGAGAGAGTTATTGGAAAAATGTTATGATGTCTAATGGAAAATATGGTTATAATGACAATTAATAGAGAGGAACTTATAAATAATATGAAAGAATTTAGACTTTCAGATGAAGAAATAGAATTAATTGAAAAATGGTCTGGAAAAAAACTAAATATTGAGCCAAATTTATCACATAAAAAATCTAATTCAAAAAAAACAAAAAAAGATAAAAATCTAACTAAATGAAAACAATGATATTGAAAACGAAAGATAAAATTAAAATAAAATAGCATTAGTTAAACAAAGTTAAAATAAATGGCTAAAAATTAAGATTTGGTTTGGTTTTTCCTTTTGTTTAGCAAGTGTTTTATTTTTTGAAAATAAGAAATAAAAATTGATTATTCTCTAAGCCCTTGTTATACAATGATTACAAAGAATGAAAAGAATAATTTTAATTTTTAACAATAAAACACAAAAAACAATGCAATCGTTGATATGTAAGACTTTGAATATGTTTAGTTAAACACTTGCTAAACAAACAAAAGTTTAAAAAATTTTGTTTAGCTAATGAGTTAAACAAAAATAAATTTAAAAAAATTAAAAATCGTGAAAAGCCGTATATATCAAGTGAAAATAAATTTTGAAAAATTTAAAGTAAATTCAAGCGGTTACAAACAGTAAAATAGCTTGTATCGGTTGATACAAGCTATTTATGACGATTTTATCGTTGGTTGCGGAGACAAGACTCGAACTTGTGACCTTTGGGTTATGAGCCCAACGAGCTGCCAACTGCTCCACTCCGCGATATTAACATAGTTATTATATTATGGAATTATTAGAATGTCAAGTATTTTAAAGAATTTTTTTGAAAATATTTACAAATTAACAAAATTGAAGTACAATTATATTAGTAGTTTATTCAATTTTTAGAAAAATATTCCATAATAATTTTTCTTAAAGATTAGGAGGAAAATATGACAAAAAATAAGATAATTAAAATAATAGTTGCTATTTTAATATCAATCACTTTATTTACTATTTTAACTCAAACTGGATTCTGCAAAATTGATATAACTAAGTTTGACGGAAAAACAGATAAAAGTGAAGCAACTAACAAAATAGCAGGAATTTTAGGATCAACATTGAATTTGGTTCAAGTTATTGGGTTAGGTGTTGCAATAATAATGTTAGTTGTAATTGGTATTAGATGGGTAGGAGCACCTGCAAATAAAAGAGTAGAAATAAAGAAGACTTTAGTTCTTTATGTTATGGGCGCAATTTTTATTTTTGCAGCTGTAGGATTATTACAAATTATTAAAATGTTTACAGGTGGAGCTGTAGGAGCAATTTAACAAATAATTTTAAAATTTTTATCAAAAAACTTTACAAATTGAAATATTTAAAGTAAAATATATTTAAGTGCTTATATTTTGAATTTAATAAGTATTAATATAAAGGAGGAGATTTTAGTATGAAGCTTAACAAAATTATGAAAATAGTTGTAGCTATTATGATAGTAGCTTTAGTAGCAGTTATTGCTTCTCAAACAGTTGCTGCAACAGGCCAATCTATTGATCCAGCAAATGCAAGCTTAACTAACACTTTCAATAAATCTGATAGTAGTGGTGCTTCACAAGCTGCTTCTAATGTTATTAGTATGATTATCAATATCGCTCAAGTTATTGGTATGGGTGTTGCAATTATCATGTTAATAGTTCTAGCTATTCAATACATAGCAGCATCTCCAGAAGGTAAAGCTGAAGTTAAGAAGAATGCAACAATTTATATTGTTGGTGCTGTAATCTTATTCGCTGCATCTGGACTTCTTGGAATCATCAGAAGATTTGCTGTTAACAGTATTGGTACACAAGGTGACTAATTTTGATGAATATTTAAAAATAAAAAGAACTTGTTTTTGGACAAGTTCTTTTTATTTTTGTGTTACTTTTGGTGCACCAGAAGAGATTCGAACTCCCGACCTCTCGGTTCGTAGCCGAGTGCTCTATCCAGCTAAGCTACTGGTGCAAGCTAACACTTAAATATTATAAGTCGTGGCTACGATTTTGTCAATTAAATTTAGAAAAATATTGAAAAAAAATAAAATAATTGATATATTATTAAATATAAAATTAGTAAGAAGGATATCGTTTTGGAAAACAAAGAAAATTCTAGATTTAAAATAATAGTTTTAATAGTTATTACGATTTTAATTGTCCTTTTGTTTGCTAGATATATTACAGATAAAAGTTTTAGAGATTTTATTGAAACAAGAGTATTAGGAAAGCAAATCTTTGAAAATGATTTAGAGTTTATAGAGATGAATTCTGAAGATAACCCAGTTTGCTTCGCTTTTAGTAAATATATTGGGGTAATTTCTAAAAATAAACTTATTATTTATAATAATAAAGGTGAAGAAGAGGATTCTGTATCACTTAATATCTCAAATCCAATTATTGATGCAAATGGCGAGTATGCTGTAATTGCTGAAAAAGATGGAAGTAAATTTTATGTCGTAAAAAATACAAATCTTCTTTTTCAAAATAAAATAGATGGAAAAATATCTGAAATTTCAATAAATAAAAATGGCTATATATCTATAGTAGCTTCAAATGCTACTTATAGTTCAATTATAATAACTTATGATAATGATAATAACGAGTTATTTAAAAAGTTTTTACAATCTACTTATGCCATGTGTTCATATGTTTCAGGTACAAATAAGTATGTAGCAATTGGTGAAGTTAATTATAGTGGAACTGTTATTAAATCAAGTGTAAAAATTATTAATATTGAAACCGCTAAAACAGTTTATGAATTTAATAGTCCAGAAAATGAAATTCTAACAAATATTTCTTTTGGAAAAGATGATACAGCAATTTGTAGTTTTTCAAACTCAGTTTATAAAGTTGATTATACTGATGGCCATAAAATCTATGATATTACTGATGAAAATCCATTTGTAAATATTGATTTAGATGATACTTTAGCAATAATCGAAAGAGAATCTTCAGGTTTGTTTTCTTATGAATATAAATTAAAATTTAAATCTATTTCTACAAATGGCGAAAATATTTATATATTAGCAAATGGTCTTCCTAAATCAACAATTGGAAAAGGAAAATATATAGCTTTAAATTATGGAAGTGAAGTATATATTGTAAGTCATAATGGATCTTTGAAAAAATATTATACTTCAACACAACAAATAAAAGACTTGATAATTGGAGATAAAATTTGTGGAATAGTTTATAAAGATAAGATTGAAATAATTTCTTTATAGGAGGTTTTTATGATAGATTTTGTATCTGTTGGCGCTACAATTGTAGATATAGTGCTCATCTGTACATTCATTATTAGTATTTTTGATGCTTTCAGAAGAGGTTTTACAGTTTTAGTTTTTAATTTGATTTGCTTAATAATTACAATTGTTGCTGTTGTTGCACTTTGCAAGCCATTAACAACTTTTGTTTATGAAAATACAAAAATTGATGAATTTTTTACTAAACATATTAAAAATACTATAGGTGATTTTTTGGAAGAGCAAATTGAGAAAAATGGAAAAATAAATACTGCTAAAACTGAAATTTCTAGACCTATAGCAGACAAGATTAACAGTTATATTGAAGAAGCTGAAGAAAAATCTGCTGATAATATTTCAAAATATGTTGCAGAAAAGTTGTCATATGTTGTAATTTCAGCGATTGTGGTCATTGTTTTATGTATAGTTGTTAGACTTTCAACAGTTCTGTTAAGAACAGTTCTATTTTTTATTACAGAGTTACCGATTATTCATTCTTTAGATAAAGTTGGTGGAATTGCTTATGGTGTTATTAGAGCTTATGCTATTGTTTATTTAATTTTAGCAATATTGTCACTTTTATCACCACTTATGGCAAATACAGGTTTAATAGCTGCAATCAATAATTCTAGATTTTGCGAGAAATTCTATAATAATAACGTATTCTTAAATATATTGTTAAAGAAATAAATAATAATATTTTAAAATAAAAATAGAAGTGAGTTTTAATTTTCACTTCTATTTTCTTTTTTATTAAATCTAAATATTGATATTGTTCCAGATATAATTTCTAAAATGTTTCCACCAACTGCAACATAGGCCCCCATAGTAATATTGTAATATAACCATAAAAATGCAGTTAATAAAAATACTATTCTTAACCATTTAGCATCTTTCATCCAAGAAGAAATTGTATAAAAGATACATATAATTGTTGGAATTATACTTATAATTCCGTCATAAGTTATAATTCCGCATATAATGGCAATTATGCAAAATATAAATAACCAAGATATTGAGATTTGTTTATCTTTATTTTTCCTAGTTTGGCAATAAAATACAAAACATCTTAGACCACCAAGAGTGTCCATTATTGCACCAGTAGTTATTCCAAGTATGAAATATGATATTCCATATAACATATTTGATAAAAATTGAAAATATAAAATATTTTCCTTCTTTTTGTTTTGAATACTAACGGTCCATACAACGATTGCCAGCACACAACAAAATTGTCCTAAAAAAACACTATTACTCATAAATTTTTCCTTTGTTAAAATTCTAATATATAATATCATATCCAAAAAAATTAATCAATATTTTAAAATGTCACTTGGTTGTCACTTTAGATATATTATAATGGACCTAACAAAGTTAAAGGGGGATTTCTTATGGAAATTTTAAGAGTAGAAAATTTAACTAAAATCTATGGAAAAGGCGAAAATGAAGTTAAAGCTCTAGATAATGTTTCATTTGAAGTAAATAAAGGTGAATTTGTTGCTATTGTTGGAGCATCACGGAAGTGGAAAATCAACTCTTTTACATTTAATTGGCGGGGTAGATAGAGCAACTAGCGGAAAAGTCTTTATAGATGGAAGAGATATTTATGAGTTTAATGATGATGAAATGGCGATTTTTAGAAGAAGACAAGTTGGACTTATTTATCAATTTTATAACTTGATTCCGATTTTAAATGTTGAGGAAAATATAACTTTGCCTTTAAAATTAGATAATCGTGAAGTTGATAAAGAAAAATTAGATGAACTCTTAAAACTTTTAGGTTTAGAAGAAAGAAGAAAACACTTGCCAAATGAGTTATCAGGAGGCCAACAACAAAGAACTTCAATAGGCAGAAGCATGATAACTAGCCCTGCAATAATTTTGGCAGATGAGCCAACTGGAAACCTTGATTCAAAGGCTAGTGATGAGATTGTTTCACTTCTTAAGAAATCAAATAAAGATTATAAACAAACTATTTTGATGATTACTCACAATTTAGAAATTGCAAAAATGGCTGATAGAATTATTAAATTAGAAGATGGAAAGATTGTTAAGGAGGCGTAAAATATGAATATTCTTAACAAACTTTCTCTTATAAATTTGAAATTAAATAAAAAGAGAACAATAAGTACAATTATTGGAATAATTCTTTCATGCGCCTTGATTTGTGGAACAGCTACACTTGCTACGAGTTTTCAAGAGACTCTTGTTCAAAGTGAGATAAATAGAAGCGGTTACTATCATTTGCAAATTACTGGCGCAACTGATGAAGATATTGAAAACTTTAAAAATAGCCGAGATATAAAAGACGTCTTGACAGTTCATGAAAATGGATATGGAAAATACGAAAATACAACGAATGAAAACTATCCATATCTTAAAGTCAGCTCAATGACTAACAGTTTATTTAAATACTTGAAATTTAATATAGTTGAAGGCAGATTTCCTAAAAATGATAAAGAGATAATTATTAATCAAAACGCGAAAAATTATGTTGATTCAAATTTAAAAGTTGGAAATAAAATCACATTAGAAATTGGCCAAAGACAAAGTGCAGATGGCGAAATTCTTGGCGGTTCTAACCCAATTCAAGAAGATGAAACTTTGATAAATACTAAGACAAAAGAATTTACAATAGTCGGCATAATGGAAAGACCAGATTTTAGTTTTGAGAATTATAATGATCCTGGTTATACTGCTATTACTACTGATTCAGATTATGGAACAAATAGGGTTTTTATTGTTTTGCAAAATCCTAAAGATTATAAAGGTGCAATTTCTAGAATTTTAGGAGTTTCTGATTATCGAAAAATAACTTCAGATCCTGATTTAGAATTAAAATATGAAGATGTTGAAATAAATTCTGAGCTTTTAGGTTGGGAAGCATGGGCATTTGGCGATTCTACTGTACAAATGATGTATACAGTTGTTGCAATTATCATTGGAATCATAATGGTTACAAGTATTTTCTGTATCAAAAATTCAATATCAATTTCTGTAACTGAAAAACTGAAAATGTATGGAATGCTCTCAAGCGTTGGTGCTACTAAAGAGCAAATAAAGAAAAATGTTATTTTTGAAGCTTTGATTTTGGGGTTAATTGGAATTCCACTTGGAATTATCGGCGGTCTTTTAGGAATATATGTTTTAATTTATGTTGTAAATTTAATAGGTGGAGATACTTTACTTGCTAATATTAACGGAATTGTTTTTAAAACTTCAAGTCTAGCTATAATTTTTGCAGCTATTTTAAGTTTTATAACATTGTATTTGTCTGCTGTATTTCCAGCGAGAACAGCTAGTAAAACAGCTCCATTAGATTTAATTAGAAATCCAGAAAAAGTTAAGTTAAAAGCTAGAAAATTAAAGGTTCCAAAAATCATTTCTAAAATATTTAAAGTTGGTGGAGAACTTGCTTATAAAAATTTAAAAAGAAGTAAAAGAAAATATAGAACTACTGTAATTTCAATAACAATAAGTATTGCAGTTTTCATAATAATGAATAGTTTTGTTGGAAATGTTTTTGATTTTACATCTGAATATTATAAAGATGTTGATTACAATATTAGAATTTCATATTTAAAAACTCAAGAAGATATAGATAAAGTTGAAAATATGCAAAATACTGATAGTTTCATTGAAGTCTATGGAACACATTATTCTTCAATATTGTTAAAAGATATGAGTAAAATTAATAGTGAATATATAAATAAAGTTTTCAATCGCAATAAAATTTCTGAAGAAATTGATGGTCAAATATATGAAACTGTTGTTGATGAAACTGGTAAAGATGACGAGCTTTCTGTATATCCATATGTAGTTGCTTTTAAAACAAAAGAGTTCAATGAATATGTTAAAAAAATAGGTGAAGATCCTAAGAAGATGAAAGGCAAGATAATTTTAAATGGCGAATATAATCTTTATGACGATGATAAAATAGTTAAGGTGCAAATATATGAGTATTCAAAAGGGGATACTTTTAATGCAATTTATTACAATTATAATGCTGACGAAATAAATAAAGAAGACTCATCTTATATCAAATATGATGAAAATGATTTGCCATATATTGAAAAGCCAGTTTCATTTGAAGTAGGAGCTATAACAAAAGTTAAGCCTTTTGGAAATGAAAGAAATTCTTATCAAGGTGGTTTTTTGGTATTAAATGTAGATGATTTTCCAGAATTAAATTTGAAGTTAGAGAGCGTTTTAATACAATCAAATGATCCAGAAGCTTTTGACAAAGAGTTTGAAAAATTAGATATAGATTTAGATAATGTTATGGGACATATATTAGGCTATGATAATATTGCAATTGAAGTTAAAGAACAAAAATCTATGGTTTTAATTGTTAAAATTTTCTTATATGGCTTTATAGCTGTAATTACATTAATTGGTGTTACAAACATATTTAACACTATTACTTCAAATATGGAATTAAGACAAAGAGAATTTGCGAGCCTAAAAAGTATTGGAATGACTAAGAAAGAGTTTAATAGAATGCTAAATTTAGAGACAATATTCTATTCAGTTAAATCGTTGTTTTATGGTTTAATTCTGGGCTTGCTTGGAACATTTTATATGTATAAAGCATTTTCAATAAAAATAGTAAATAACGAAGTTTATATTCCATACTCGGCAATTATAATTTCAGTTGTCGCAGTGTTTATCTTAGTATTTGCGATAATGAGATATTCAATTAAAAAGATTAACAAACAAAACATAATTGAAACTATCAGAAAAGAAAATATTTAAAAATAGGGGCTTTGTGACTAGCAAAGTCCCTAAATGGTTCTTTTAAATGTCAAAAAATATTGAAATATTATTAAAAATTTAATTGACAAAAGAACGAATGTTTGATAGTATATAACAAACAAGAAATGGAGTTGATATATTATGGACGACAGATTAATTGGAAATGAAAATAATATTATATTTTACAGTGATGAAGATGGAAATACGAAAATTGAAGTTATATTAGAAGACGAAGATGTTTGGCTAAATATTGAGTCAATAGCAAAATTATTTAAAATTGATAGAACTGGTATAACAAAGCATATAAATAACATTTATGAAGATGGCGAATTAGAGGAAGTTTCAACTTGTGCAAAAATTGCACAAGTTCAAAAAGAAGGAACTAGAAACGTTTCAAGAAATATTTTGTATTATAATCTAGATATGATAATTTCAATAGGATTTAGAGTAAATTCTAAAATAGCTATAAAATTTAGAACTTGGGCGAATAAAATACTTAAAGAATATATGATTCAAGGGTTTAGCTTAAATGAAGAAAGATTTTTAAAAGGTAGAAAATCTGATCAAGAATATTTTAAAAGATTATTAGAAAAAATTAAATTAATTAGAACTAGTGAGAGAATGTTTTATCAAAAAATCACAGATATTTTTTCAGAATGTAGTTTAGATTATGATAAAACTAGTGATTTAGCTAGAGATTTTTATTCAACTATACAAAATAAATTTCATTTTGCTATAACAAATAATACTGCTGCTGAAATTATTTATAATAGAGCTGATAGTAATAAAGAGAATATGGGTTTAACTACTTGGAAAGATGCACCTGATGGAAAAATCTTAAAATCAGATGTTACAATTGCTAAAAATTATCTTTCAGAAACAGAATTAAAAAACTTAAATAATGTTGTAAATATTTTTCTTGATATAGCTGAAGATAATGCAGAAAGAAATATTCCAATGTATATGAAAGATTGGAAGAAAGAAGTTGATGCAGTTTTATCAATGAGACATTATGATATTTTAGAAGATAAAGGAAAAATTTCAAAGAAAGATGCTGATAAAAAAGCTGAAAGAGAATATGAAAAATATAAAGTAATTCAAGATAGAAAATATATTTCTGATTTTGATAATTTACTTTTAGAATCAAAAAATATAAATCAAAATAAGAAAAAATAAGGAGAAAAATTTGGAAATTTTATTAGTTGAAGATAATGAAACACTATCTAAAGGCTTGGTATATTCATTAGAGCAGAGCGGGTTTAGTGTTGTTCATAAATTAAATAAAAAAGATACTGTAGACTTTTTAAATAATAAAAAGCCTAATCTAGTTATTCTTGATATTGAACTTCCAGATGGAAACGGGTTTGATATTTATGAAAAAACAATCAAAGAAAAGAAGATTCCAACGATTTTTCTTACAGTTAAAGATGAAGAAGACGACATTGTTAAAGGTCTAGAACTTGGAGCTGAAGATTATATTACAAAACCATTTTCAACTAGAGAATTAATTGCTAGAGTAAATAAGATTTTAAATAAAAACAATATTATAAAAGTTAAAAATGTTGAATTTGATCTAGATAAAATGGTTGTCTTAAAAGATGGAAAAGAAGTTGTTTTAACAAGTTTAGAGCTTAAAATTTTGAGTTTATTATTTTTAAATCTAAATAAAGTTGTTTCAAGAAATGATATTATTGATAAGATTTGGGAATGGACTGGAAATGACGTAAACGATAATACTGTCACAGTTTATCTAAAAAGAATTAGAGAAAAACTTGGAGAAAACATTATAATTACAATTAAAGGAATAGGTTATAGAATAGACAATGAAAAATAAAGTAGAGTTAAAAAAGGTTGTTATTAAGTTAATAGTTATTTCTTTTATTGCAATAATTGCTTTTGGCGTTTTTCAGATTGCCGAATATAGAACTTACACCAAAAATCTTAACAATAAGATTGGGTCTATAATTTCAGAGGTTGTTAAAGAAAACCCAGATATAGACAAAAATGAGTTAATTAAAATTATAAATTCAAAAAATAGTAGTGATTCAAAACTGTTTGAGAAATATGGAATTGATTTAAATGAAGATTCAGTTATTTTAAATAATGACAGATATTTTAGAATTTTTACAATCATTGAAATTTTAATGCTAGTAGTTTTAGTGGTTTCATTATTTTTGATTTTCTTGAGCTATAACCGTAATAAAGACAAAACTTTAAAACAGATTACAAAATATATTGAAGAGATAAATAAAAGAAATTATAAACTTGATATTGATGGTAACACTGAAGACGAGCTTTCAATTTTGAAAAATGAGATTTATAAGACAACTGTTATGCTAAAAGAAGTTGCTGAGAATTCTAAACAAGACAAGCTTAATTTAAAAGATTCTTTGTCAGACATTTCTCATCAGCTAAAAACTCCGCTTACATCAATTACAGTTATGCTTGACAATATTTTAGATAACCCTGATATGAGTAAAGATATAAGAAATGAGTTTTTAAAAGATATCAAAAAACAAACAACAAATATAAGCTTTTTGATAAATTCATTGTTAAAGCTTTCTAAGCTTGATGCAGACTCAGTTACATTCATTGATAAAGATGAATATATCGAAAATATTTTAGAAGAGGCAATTAAAAATGTTGGAATTTTATGTGAATTAAAAAGCACAAAAATAAATGTAACAGGCGACAAAAATGTTAAAATCAATTGTGACTTAAAATGGCAAGTTGAAGCAATTACAAATATTTTAAAAAATGGAATTGAGCACTCAAAAGAAAATTCTCAAATTGATATAAATGTTGAAGAAAACAAACTATATTCCAAAATTGAAATAAAAGACTATGGAGTTGGAATTGCTAAAGAAGATTTGCCACATATTTTTGAAAGATTTTATAAAGGTAAAAACTCTTCAAGTGATAGCGTTGGAATTGGTTTAGCCTTAGCTAAATCTATTATTGAGAAAAATAATGGAGATATTTCAGTTACTTCAAAAGAGAATGAAGGAACTTTGTTTACTATAAAATATTTTAAATAACCTTACGATTTTGTAAGGTTATTTTCGTATAAACTATGTTATAATGACGATGGAGGATGAATATGCAAAAAATATATATTGTTGAAGATGATGAAAAACTTAGAGATGAGCTTGAGATTTTTCTTAAGAATAACGGCTATGAAGTAAATACTCTTAAAAAGTTTGATAATACTATTCAAGATATTTTAAATGAAAAAGCAGATTTGGTTTTGCTTGATATAAATTTGCCAGGTAGCGATGGAGAGTATGTCTGTAAAGAAGTTAGAAAAATATCTAACATTCCGATAATAATTATTACAAGTCGAGATAGTGAGATTGATGAGCTTTTGTCAATAAATTATGGGGCAGATCATTATATCACAAAGCCTTTTAATATTCAGATTTTGCTAGCTAAAATAAGTTCACTTTTAAGAAGAACAAGTATTGTGAACACTGAGAAAATTGATGCTAAAGATTTTATTTTAAATATTTCTAAGAGTTTGATTGAAAAAGACGGAAAAGAAATTGAGCTTACAAAAAATGAATTTAAAATTTTAAAATATTTAGTTGAAAGACGAGATAAAATTGTTTCTCGAGAAGAAATAATGGATTATTTATGGGAAAGTGAAAGTTTTATTGATGATAACACTTTGACTGTAAATATAAACAGGCTTCGCTCAAAGCTTGAAGAACTTGATTTAAAAGAACTTCTTCAAACTAGAAGAGGTCAAGGATATATTTTAATTAAAATTCAAAATTAAGGAGAAAAATTATGAGTTTTAAGAGATTTATCAAAGATAAAATTTTACAAATATTTCTGATTTTATTTGCAGTTTTTACAATAGAGGTTTTCCTCATTTGTTTTTCAGCTGAAACGTTTCTTTTAATATACGTTCCAACTTGTATTGCTCTTATTTATATGATTTCAATTTTAATTGAATATTTTTATAAAAGAAAATTTTATAAAAATATTTTTGATTTACTGGAAAATCTAGATGAAAAATATTTAATTGCTGAAATACTTCAAAATCCAAGTTTTGAAGAGGGTAAGATTTTAAAAGAAATTCTTGAAGAAACTGATAAAGCTATGATAGAAAATGTAAATAAATATAAGTATTTACAAGAAGATTATAAAGAATATATTGAACTTTGGATTCATGAAGTAAAGATGCCAATTGCGACGGCTAAAATGATTATTGAAAATAATAAAAATGATGTTACTAAAAATATTGATGAAGAAATTGATAAAATAGAAAATTACACAGAACAAGCGCTTTTCTATGCTAGAAGCAACGTTGTAAGTCAAGATTATTATATTAAAAAGTCTAATTTAAAAGATATTGTAAATGAAGTAATTAGAAAAAATAAAACTAATTTTCTTGGGGAAAAAATTTCTGTAAATATTCATGATATTGATTTTGAAGTAAACACAGATAGTAAATGGATAGTTTTTATTTTGAATCAAATTGTTCAAAATAGTATCAAATATAAGAAAAGAGAAGATTCTGAAATTGAATTTTATTCAGAAAAAGGAAAAGAGAATGTGACTTTACACATTAAAGATAATGGAATTGGAATTAAAAGTGGGGAGGAGCAAAGAGTTTTTGATAAAGGATTTACAGGAAGTAATGGAAGAAAATCCGCTCAAAAATCAATCGGAATAGGATTGTATTTGTCAAAAAAATTGTGTGATAAATTAGGAATTGGAATCGATTTAAAATCAAAAGAAAATGAATTTACAGAAGTTTCTTTAGTTTTTCCGTTGAACAGTTATAATATATTCTAAATTCCGCTCTGTGCGCCTACCATGGTTTATTTCCTCAGTGTCGACGCTCGGACGGCTTATGCCTATTGGGTACCCTGCCCAATATCCTCGCTTTCTCATTCGGAAACAAACCATGCTCTCGCACGCGCTAATATATTACAAAATTGTAAGGAAAAATTAGGAGAAATCGATGGCAGTTTCTTTTAAAGCAATTTATAATGAGGTTGATTTTAAAGCGAAAGGAGAGAGCTTTTAGTGGGAAGAATTTTAGAAGTCAAAAATATTGAAAAATATTATGGAACAAAATCAAATCTTAGTAAAGCTATAAACAATATTAGCTTTAATGTTGATAAAGGTGAGTTCCTTGGAATAATGGGTGCATCAGGTTCTGGAAAAACAACACTTTTAAATTGCATTTCTACAATAGATAAAGTTACTGCCGGTCAAATATTTGTTAATGGTAAAGAAATTACAAAATTAAAAGGCAATGAATTAAATAAATTTAGAAGAGAAGAACTTGGTTTTATTTTTCAAGATTTTAATTTACTAGATACTTTAACTTGCTATGAAAATATAGCGCTTGCTTTAACAATTCAAAAAGTAAGGCCAAAAGAAATTGATAAAAGAGTTAAAAATATTGCTGAAAAATTAGAGATTTCTGATATTTTGAAAAAGTATCCATATCAAATTTCAGGTGGTCAAAAGCAAAGAGTGGCTTCAAGTAGAGCAATTATTACAAATCCCGGAATTGTTTTGGCAGACGAGCCAACAGGTGCATTAGATTCAAAATCAGCAAGGCAATTATTAGAAAGTTTTGAATTTTTAAATCAGAAGATGAATGCCACAATTATAATGGTTACACATGATGCTTTTACAGCTTCTTATGCAAACCGAATTTTATTTATAAAAGACGGAAAAATTTTTAATGAACTAATAAAGGGAAGTGACTCTAGAAAACAATTTTTTGAAAAGATAATTGAAGTTCAAACGCTTCTTGGAGGTGATTTGAACAATGTTATTTAAGCTATCATTTAAAAACATGAAAAAAAGTCTAAAAGATTATATGATATATTTTTTGACTTTAGTTTTAGGTGTTGCAATTTTTTATATGTTTAACTCTTTAGACAGTCAAGAGGCTATGTTAGAGGTTTCTCAGTCTACAAGAGAAATTATAAAACTAATGTTAGGTATGCTTGGGTTTGTCTCAGTTTTTGTAGCAGTAGTATTAGGACTGCTAATTGTATATGCAAATAATTTCTTGATTAATCGAAGAAAAAAAGAATTTGGAATTTACATGACACTTCGGAATGGGAAAAAGACAAATTTCAAAAATTCTTTTATTAGAAACAATATTTGTTGGAATCGTTTCTCTTGCCGTTGGCTTAGTAATTGGAATATTTTTGTCACAGTTTATGTCTGTGATTGTTGCAAAAATGTTTGAAGCAGATATGACTAAATTTCAATTTGTGTTTTCGAAGTTCGCTTGTATTAAGACTTGTATCTATTTTGCGATAATGTATTTAGCTGTTATGTTTTTTAATACAATAACAGTTTCAAGATATAAGCTTATAAATTTATTAAATGCAAATAAGAAAAACGAAAAAGTTAGATTTAAAAATCCATTTTTGGCTGTTTTAGTTTTTGCATTTGGCAGTTGTATTCTTGGATATGCTTACTGGAAAGTAACAGGTGACGTACACTCAATGAATACAGCAGAAAAGATGCTGCCACCTATTCTTATGGGAATTGCTGGAACTGTTTTAATTTTCTGGTCGTTGTCAGGCTTCATTTTGCAAATTGTTCAAATGATTAGAAAAATTTACTTGAAAGATACAAATATGTTTGTTTTAAGACAAATAAATAATAAGATCAATACAACAGTTATTTCAATGAGTGTGATTTGTCTTATGTTATTTATGACAATTAGCATTTTATCATCTAGTTTGGCATTAAGAAATACTATGCAAAATGATTTGGTTGAAATGACACCAGTTGATTTGAATTTATATAAAACTGCAAACTTGCCAGAAAGTTATACTAGATATGGAATAAAACATACAACCACAGAAGCGCAAAGAGAAGATTCAAAACATTCTATTTATGAAACATTAATAAATAACAATTTAGATATGAATGTATTAAAAGATATTGTTGAAATAGAAGTTTATGCTACAAATGATTTAACTTGGAAAACTTTTTTTGGAGATAAATATAATGAAATTAAAAAGGAATATCCAGGTTTAGTATATGAAACAGCTGAAGAAATCGTAAAAATATCTGATTATAATAAAATAGCAAAACTGTATGGAATAAAGGAATATAAACTAAAAGAAGATGAATATATTATTCTTTGTGATTTTGATAGTCAAACAGAGCTAAGAAATAGAGTATTAGCAAAAGGACACTATCCTTTAACTATTGCAGGGAAAGAATACAAATCAAAGTATAATGAGTGTCAAGAAGGATTTATTACAATGTCAACAAGTCATACAAATACTGGAATTATATTAGTTCCAGATAGTTGTCCTTTGACAGATGAAATGAAAGAAATGTATTTACTAGCTGCAAATTATAATGCAGAAACAGATGAAGAAAAACAAGAAATTGAAGAACTATTTACAGGTAGTGCAAATTCTTCAGATCTTGTAAAATCATTAAATGATAAAGGGATAGAAATAGATGGGTTTACAAAGATTAGCTTAATGGAAGCAAGCATTGGAGTTGCAACAATAGTTGTATTTATAGCGATTTATTTAGGAATTATATTTTTAATTGCAAGTTCAGCTATTTTAGCACTAAAGCAATTAACTGAAAGCAGTGATAATAAGCAAAGATATACTATACTAAGAAAAATTGGTTGCGACGAAAAAATGATTAATAAAGCATTATTTAGACAGATAGGAATTTTCTTTGGTATTCCACTTGTTTTAGCAATTATACATTCCATTTTTGGAATTCAATTTGCAATAACAATAATGTCAGGATTAGCATCAAAAAATGATTTGTTGCCTTCTGTTATAGCAACAGTAATAATTATTGGAGTAATATATGGCTCATATTTCCTAGCAACATATTATGGAAGTAAAAGTATAATTAAAGAAGAAAATTAACTCTCCCTACATAGAAAAAAATGGGAAAAGGGGACAGTCCCTTTTTCCCATTTATATTTTTTTATAATAAATTATATTTTTCTTTTAGATTCAAGATTCTTAAAACACTCTCGTTTATTCGTTCTTCTGAGATTGTTCCATTTTCAACTGCAGTTTTTACAGTGTTAAAAGCTTTTGTAAAATCAAGTGGCATTAAAATTATATCAACACCAGCACCTATTGATTTTACAACTGCGTCTGATTCTTCATAATTATTTGAAATAGCTTCCATTTCAAATGAATCAGTGATAACAACTCCATTATATCCAAGTTCGCCTCTTAATTTTCCGTTTACCATTTCAGAAGATAATGTGCTTGGAAGTCCATCAGATGTAGCGTTAGGAGTTGAAATATGAGCAATCATTACCATATCAGTATTATTTAAATTTTCTTTAAATGGAATGATTTCGCAATTTACCATTTCTTCCCAAGTTTTATAAACAGAAACGGTTCCTTTATGTGTATCACCTGTTGTGTCTCCGTGACCAGGAAAATGTTTTATAGAAGTCATTATTCCTGATTCGTGAAAACCTGAAATTGCAGAACTAACCATTTTTGATACTAAAGCTGGATCACTTCCAAAAGCTCTTTTTCCAATTACAGGATTATTTGGATTTGTGTTTGTATCGCTAACTGGGGCAAAGTCTAAATTTATACCATATTGTTTTAAATATGTACCAATTGTTTTTCCAACATTATATGCATTATTTGTATTGCCAGTTGCTCCAATTGTTCCCATATTATCAAATTTTGTAACATTGAAACCAGTTGAATTTGCTATTCTTGCAACAGTTCCACCTTCTTCATCAATTCCAATAAATAGTGGAGTTGATGATAAACTTTGAAAATCAGATGTTAATTTTGAAAGTTGTTCAGGTGAAGTTATATTTTGTTTAAATAAAGCAATTCCTCCAACAGGATATTGACTTAAAAGATTTCCGAGTATTTGAACCAATCGTAGTTGTAGAATTTAATGAATCTGGACGAACTATAAACAATTGTCCAATTTTTTGATCTAAAGTCATTTCTGAAAGTTTTTTTTCTGCTGGTGTTAAGTTTGAAGTATCTGGTTTATCTTGAGAATTTTGAATTGTGTTAGTAGTTTCATTTTCTGAATCTATAACTTGATTATCAACTTTTGAAACAGAGTTGGAAAATGGGCTTGGAACAGAATTAGATGATGTTTGCTCTGTTTTAGCTGGTTTTAAAAATGCATATCCCACAAAAACTATAACTAAAAAAACTAGTAATAATATAAAAATTTTTTTGAAATTCATAATAATCTCCTAACTTAAAAATGAATATTTATAAAATAATATCTAATATTATTTTATAATATATTCTGAGATTTTCAAGTGTTTTTAAAAATTAAAATTTGGTTGTTTTTTCCGGCTATTAGATATATAATTTTGTTGAAATTGAAAAATGGGAAAAAGGGACAGTCCCCATTTCTCATAAGGAGAAAAATATGGTAGATGCAATAATGCAAAATAAATTCATGATAATAGTTGATATAATTACTATAATAATTTTTATGATTGTTTTAAAATTTAAAAAACCTAGTAAATCATCTGTTATGGCATTTTTAATGCTTTTCTTGACAGCAAATATTCAGTTAATTTATATTTCATATACGCCATTTTATCTTAGACAGCATGATGGAAGAAGTTTTTCAGATTATCTAAATGGTGGTCATTTTGGATATATAGGTTATATATATTATAATGGAAAATTACCAACAATGAATCCAATGGACTATTGGTGCTTTTATAATCCACCTTTGTTTTATATAATTTCAGCACTATTTATTGGGATTCAGAGTTGTTTTAAAGTTGCTATAGAGACTTGTTTAGAAAATCTTCAAATTTTAACAGCTATTTATGTTACAGTTTTTAATATCTTTGTTTATAAAATTTTAAAGAAAATGAAAATCGAAAAATCACTTATATATGTTTTAAGTTTTGTTTGCTTAACACCGATAATGATAATTTTATCAGGTAGTATAGGAAATGGAACTTTAGCCGTAGCTTTATCTACAATTGCGATTTATTACACAATGAAATGGTATGAAACTGATTCATTAAAAGATTTGATAATGATAGCTCTTTCAATTTCATTAGCAATAATGACAAAGATTGATACTGCTCTAATTGCTATACTTATAGGAATTGCATTTTTGGTTAAAATAATAAAAAATCGTTCCGAAATTAAAAAATATATTTTATATTTTTCTATTTTTGCAATAATTGCTTTACCGATTGGACTTTGGTTTCCAATAAAAAATCTTATAAAATATGATATGCCACTTGGATATGTTCAATCAGTTGAAATGACTCATGATGCGAATACGTCAAGATTTAATGCTTTTGAAAGGTTAGTTACTTTAAACTTGCCAAGTAATTTAAAAAATGTAAATATTACAATGACAGGTGATGAGCAAGATTATAATATTCTTTTCACAACTATAAAAACTATGATTGTTGATGAAACTATTGAATGTGAACAAGGAAAACTTTTAGATGTTGTTATTCATATTCTTTTCTATTTATCAATTTTTATAACGGTTTTATTTGTAGTAAATTTAATTTATGTAATAAAAAATTATAAGAAAATAGATAATCATTGGTTGTTGTTTTTCTTAGGATTATTAGTAATTGAAGCAATTTCATATGTCATCTTTTGCTTTAAATTCCCATTTACATTTTCAATGAATTTTAGATATATAATTCCAACACTTATTGCTTTTGCTGTAATTACTGGAATTGCATCAGATAACAATAAGATATTGTTGAACATTAATAGAGTTACTTTAAGCCTATTTTCAATTCTTTCAATAATTATGTTTTTGAATATATCATAATTTTTGGAATTAAATACAAGAATAATTAAATAAAAAATACTGACAATATGAATAGTTAACTTAAATGTTGATTAATTGATTATGGAAGGAGAAAACTATGAATAAGAAGATCTTATTTACAACATTTATAGCTGTTTTATTCGTATTGTCTATTTTTATGCCTGTACCAGTAAATGCAGAGCAAGTTCAAGTTAATGAAGCTAAAGTTGATACATTAACAGGGGGAACAATAACTAAAAATGATGATCAAAAACAAGTTACAATTACATTTACAGCTGAAGAAATAAATGATTTAAAATGGTATTCAAAAGACGAACCAACTTATCAAGAAGGTGTTACAAGACCTGGAAATGGTTGGTGGCTTGGATTTAAGCTTACTTTACCAGAAAGTGTAACTCCAAGTAAAGTAACAAGAGATTTTACAAATGTCTTTGGAGCAACAGATTCAAAAGCATTTAATGCAGATGATGAAGCTGAAAATGTATGTAGCTATTGGTTAGGAATAGATGAAAATAGATTAAATGGAAAAACAGAAGAATTTACACTTGGAACTTATAAATTCCACTGGGATAATAAAGAAACAGTAGATTTAACAGTTATTATAAAGGTAGATCCTGAAGGAGTAAAATTAACAAAAGATCCTGATAAAATGGTAACAGTAAAGGTTGGAGATACAATATTTACAATTGAAAAAGGAAAGAATTTAACAACAGATAAAGATAAAGGTGGATTAACAGAACAAGAAGCTGAAAAGTTAAACAATTTATTAAAACCTAAAGAAGGATATGTGTATGTAGGATTATTTGATGTGAAAGCTCAAAAAGTATTTGAATTAAAACAAGCAGTTACAGAAGATTTAGAATTAGAAGTAAGATTTGCAAAAGAAAATTCAGGTGATGTAAATCAAAATACTCCACCTACAGATACTCCAGCAGAAACTCCAACTGAACAACCAACCAAGAAAGATACTACACCAAAAACAGGTTCAATAAACTTTGAATTAATCTTTTCAGGAATGGCAATGATTTCATTAGTTACAGCAGTTATAATAAAAAAATATAGTAAATAATTAAGAATAGAGCAAAATTAATTTTTGCTCTATTTGTTTTTAAGAGGTGAATATGTCAAAGAGAATTTATCAATTTTTAACTTTAATACTTTTAATTTTTATATTTTTAATTTGTGGAGTAACATATATTTATTTAAGAGAACTAAGACTTAGAGATTTTAAAGAAAACCTAGAACTTAAGAGATACATGTCTACTGAAATTATTGATAATAGCTTACAAGAAGGAAATAAAGATACTGAAAATCAAGAAGATTCAGAAACTCTAACTATTGAAAAAACTGAAAGAATGATTAAACTTGAAGCTTTGCAAAATGAGAATTCAGATATAATTGGATGGCTTGAAATCCCTGATACTAATATAAGTTATCCGGTTTTGCAAGGAAAAGATAATAGCTTTTATATGACGCATAATTATAAAAAGCAATATTCAAGTGAAGGGTCATTATTTTTAGATAAAGATTATGATTGGAACATTCCAAGTTCAAATTTGCTTATTTATGGGCATAACAACAGGGGAACAAATGAAATGTTCTGTGGGCTTTTAAATTATAAAGATGAAAACTTTTATAGTTCACATAAAATTATAAGATTTACAACTCAAAATGAAGATAGTGAGTTTCAGGTTTTAAGCGTGTTTAAGTCAAAAGTTTACTATGAATCTGACAAAAATGTTTTTAGATATTATTATTTTATAAATGCTAATACTAAAGAAGAATTTGATGAATATATCTCAAATTGCAAAAAGATAAGTTTATATAATACTGGGATTTCAGCCGAATTTGGGGAACAATTAATGACTTTGTCTACTTGTGATTTTTATACAAAAGATGGAAGATTAGCTGTTGTTGCAAAGAAAATTAAATAAAATTGATATTGATTTATAAAGTTAATTGTTGTAAAATGATAATATCTTTAAGATTAATTTGACTAATGAAAGGTAATTTTATGAGTATAGAAGATTATGACAGAATTACATCTTTGAATCCTTTTTTATCAACATCAAATCAAATTATAAATGTGCAAAATGAAATGATTTTGCATTTCTTTGACATGGGTTTTGTTGCTTCTACTCTTGAGGATTCAATTGTTTTGTCTAATCCAATTATATCCCACAAACCAGGGAAATTAAGAGAAGTAGAAGAAAGTGAATATGAAGAAGACAAGGCTTTTGTTCAAAAATATCACGTTAGAAATGAAAAAATTTATAAAAAGCTTGTAAAACAGGCTAAATCCAGAAGAGAATTGTTTAGAATGATTAGAGATGTTTATCCAGAGTTTTGCCAAGATATAGATAAGAAAATTCCAGAAGAAGATTATCAAATCTATATGAAACAACAAAGAAAATTAAGACAACTTATTGTTAGACAACATACAACAGATTATCAAAAACGAGTCTCTGATTTAGCTTTAGAGAGAAAAGATAAAATATCAGAACTTATAGATTCAGAAGATTTTTCAAAAGCATGTATGATAGAAGATAAGTTCATGTTATCAGAGTTTAGAAGATATTTGGAATTATTAAGATTAGCGCCTAATGAAGTTCAAAACCTTCATAAAAGACACAATATTCCTTGCGGTGAGATTAAAGAAAGTGCTGAAGGTTTAGTAAAAACTTCTATTGAAGGCCGTGATGCTAGAATTTCAAAGATAAAGCAAATTTTAGAATTGTTTGACAAAATGAAGACAAAACAATATATACAATTTCCGGATAAAGATGATGAATAAAAGGAGATATTATTATGGAGTTTTTTGAATTTTTATTTGTAATTGGATTTTTTTATATTATGATTGTTGTCGCTAAAAAATCAGCTTCAACAAATACTGGTTTTAGTGAAAAGACTTTAAAATTGTATTTTAGCAATGTTGAAAAAATAGGAAATACCTCAGCAAATATGACTTTTTATAGAGGTGATAAAGCAGGAGAGAATTTTTTACTAGCTATAAAATATTGGAATATTCCTCTTTCTAATTTAGATATTTCAGCAATGTATGATGTTGCTCAAAAATTTCATTTACATAGCAAAATTATATTTACTAATGAAAATATAAATATGAATCCATCTTTAGTTAAAAAACTAAAAGAATATGATGTGCAAGTTATGAATTCTGCTGATTTTAAGAATTTAATAAATGGTTCAAATACAGTTTCTGTTTTAAAAACGAGTGATACATCAGATGATGATTGTCCAATAGATGAAGCCACTAATCCTATTAAATATGAGAAGAGTGGTGTTCGTAGTATTTTATCATTCTTTAGAGACAAGCCAGAGCGTTTGTAAAATTAACTGATAAAGGAGAGAAAAATGAAAGTAGTTGTAGCTTCAGATATACATGGTTCATCATATTATGCAGAAAGATTAAAAGAAATTGTAAATTTAGAAAATCCAGAAAAAGTAGTTTTACTTGGAGATCTTTATTATCATGGACCTAGAAATGACCTTACTCAAGAATATGCACCAATGAAGGTCGCTGAAATTTTAAATGAAATGAAAGAAAAGTTATTAGTAGTAAAAGGAAATTGTGATGCAGAAGTTGATGAAATGATTTCTGAATTTAAATTTGAAGAAAATATTTTAACAAATATAAATGGAAAAAATTTCTATTTTACTCATGGACATAAATATAACATGGATAATATTCCTTATGAAGATTTTGATGTTATGATTTATGGTCATTTTCATGTAGGATTTATCGAGAAAAAAGATGAATTAATTTTTGCAAACCCAGGATCACTTTCTTTACCTAAGGCTAATAGCACACATAGTTACATTTTAATAGATGAAAATAATTTGATTTTAAAAGATGTAGACGGAAATATTTTAGGTAAATGTGAATTTTAAATAAAACAAAAAAGAAGACCAATCTAGTCTTCTTTTTATTTGGTTGAGGTGGCTTCACTCAAGATATTCTCTTACAGTACCAAGACTTTCCTTGAATTTTGTTGGGAGAGAAAATGGGAGAAAAAACTAAATTTTGTATAGTTATAAAAAATCACTCAAGGTTATACGAATACTTATATTTAGCATATTATAAGATTTTAATAAAATGGCAAAAAACTACGCGCTGTTTTTTAGTTACTGGTTTTAAAAAAAGACTGTAAAAGTATGAGTTATATTAATAATGTTTTTAAAAATTAAACTAATTGACTCCATGACTATTGACTTATGGAGTCAATTGGTTTAAAATATTGTTGGGGGAAAATAAATATGTTATATAACTATAGTGAATTAATAATTAAATATCAAAGTGCTTATCAAATTCAAAAAGCAGTTGAAAAAAAAGAAATATATAAAATTGAAAAAGGGATATATTCGGATGTTCCTAGTGTTCATTATTTGGCTATTATAAATAAAAAATATCCTTATGCTGTAATAACTTCATTTTCTGCATATTATTATCATAATTTAACAGATGTTATTCCAAATAAAATATATATATCAACAAATAGAAAAAATAGAATGATTTATTCTAATAAGATAAAACAAATTCGTATGAAAGATGAATTATATAATTTAGGAAAAACTCAAATTGAGTATGAAGGAATAAAAATAAATATTTATGATAAAGAAAGAATGTTAATTGATTTAGCTAGAAATAAAAATCAGATTGGCTACGATTTATATAAAGAAATTATATCTAATTATAGAAAAATAGTTGATTTGTTGGATACACAAAAGATAGAAGAATATTTACAATATTTTATAAATGGTAATAAAATTTTTGAAATAATTCAAGATGAGGTGTTTTAATGGATATATATGAAGCTGTTAATAAATATATCAAGGCAGGATATTCTGAAGATGATGCTATTCCAAAAGTAGCTCAAGATATTGTTTTACTTAAAATTGGAAAAAGTAAATATAATAAAAATATAACTGTAAAAGGTGGAGTTGTAATGCATAATATTTCTAAAGATATGCGTCGTGCAACTCGAGATATGGATATTGATTTTATAAGATATTCTTTAGAAGATAAATCAATACTGAATTTTATAAAAGAACTAAATAATGTAGATGATGGAATAAAAATAAAAATTACTGGAAAAATTGAACCATTACATCATCAAGATTATGAAGGAAAAAGAGTTTACATAGAGCTTACTGATAATAATAACTATTCAATAAGCTCAAAATTGGATATCGGAGTACATAAATATTTTGATATGGAACAAGATGAATATTATTTTGATTTTAGTATAATTGATGAAAGCGTTAATTTATTGATAAATTCAAAAGAGCAAATTATTGTTGAAAAATTAAAATCATTATTAAAATTTGGTATTACTTCAACAAGATTTAAAGATATTTTTGATTTTTATTATTTGATTAATAATGAGAATTTGAACAAAGACAAGTTACTTAAGTATATAGATATTTTAATTTTTCAAGATACAATTATGAGAGAAAAATCTGTTGAAGATATTAATAAAAGATTATCAAGTATCTTAAATAATAATGTATTTCAATCAAGAATTAATACAGCAAATAATAATTGGCTAGAAATACCTGTAATAGATGTTATTGGTAGTGTTTTAGATTATTTTAATGGATTAGTTAAAATTACAAATTAGATAGTATAAGAAATATAAATAACAAGGAGAATTTTAATGAATAAAAAAGATATTTTTATAAAAGCCTACAATAATACAGTAGGTGAATGTGTAGAGATTAAAGAAAATATTATAGAAACAATATTTGAATTCATTACAGATAGAAGTGCTTATGATTATTTTTGTAATAAATGTGGTAGAATAAAAACTTATGTACAGAATCAAAATCAATCTGTAATTATTAATTCTACATTTGATGAAAATTTAGCTATTAATATGTATTATCCAAAATTAGAAAATTCTGTAATAACTTATAATAAAAGCAATTATTCTACTTTTAATGATAATAGTGCTAATCTGAATGTTTATGAGAAAAATTCTAGATTTTTTATATTTAAGAAATTAGAATGTCCTACATGTAATGAAAATCTTACAATGATATTTTTATTTGAAAACAATTCTATAACAAAAATATATCAATCTTTTATTTCAGATATAATAGAAGAAGATGATATACAAGCATTTAAAAAGATGAAATTATTAAGCGAAGACGATTTAATGGAATTAAACAATGCAAATAAATGTAAAAAGTTAGGTATGAATGTAGCATCTTTTGTTTATATGAGAAGAATATTTGAAAATATGCTTCAAAGAATTTACGAAGATCATAAAAGAGAAATAACATTAAAAGATACTAGTAAAAAGTTTACAGACCTTTATGTAAAAGATAAGATAAAACTTTTGAAACCATATCTTCCAATCCTTATGAATGAAGAAACAACTCCCGATAAATATGTTAAATTATATAAATTATTAAGTGAAGGAATTCACAAATTGAATGAGGATGTTTGTGAAGGACTTTATAATATAATTAATGAATTATTATTAATGATTTTAGAAAAAGAGATGCAAGAAAAAAAGAATGAAAAAAATTTAGAAAACTTAGAAAAAAATTTCAATAAAATATTTAATCCTGACTTGAAGTAAAAAACAATAATAAAAATAATATATGGAGGAATAATTATGGCTCAATTTGAACAGACAATAAGAAATGCTTTGAAAAAGTATTGTGAGGAAGTTAATAAATATTATAAAGCAGGAAACATTGAAAGTTCTTTCAATAAACCTGTTATTGACTTAATTCAAACATTTGTATGTACTGCACATGATTTTTCTGGCGAAAGAAGTGGAACTACTGGAGAAAATATCGATATTAAACTTTGGCATGAAAATGAAGATATAAATACTATTCCACCATTTGGAGCAATAGAAGTAAAAAAAAGTTAATGGTGAAGATGATAGAGCTAGAAAACAAATTCTTATTGAAGCTAAGAAATATGGAAATGTTATTTTAACAGATAATGTTATATGGAAATTTTATCATGCAGATTCTGATAAAATGTATAATGGATTTCAGCTATTGAAGGAAAGAGGAAATAATGAATATGAGCTAGATGAATCAAAAATTGATTTATTTATTGCTACTATTAAAGATTTTATATTAGAAAAACCTAGTAATATTAGGAGTTCAAATAGATTAGCATATTATATGTCAGAATATGCAAAAACTATAAAAACAATAGTTTTTAATATTCTTCAATTAGATAGTTCAAAGGCAATGTATAATGAGCTATTTGCTTTATATTCAAAAATTAAAGAAGAATTGTTACCAGATTTAGAAATTAGTCAATTTTCTGATATGTATGCTCAAACTATAGTTTATGGTTTATTTATAGCTAGATATAATGACAAAACAATCGAAAATTTTACACGAGGAGAAGCTATAGAAAATCTTTCAAAAGAAAGCCACTTACTAAAACAATTTTTCCAACATATCGCTACATCAGATAATTTGCATCCAACATTGAATGATTCAATTGACAAATTGTGTGAATTATATTCTTTAACTGATTTAGGAGAATTATTGAATCAGTACGAAAAGAAAGATACTATTGTTCATTTTTATGAAGATTTTTTAACTTATTATGATTTAGAACAAAAAAAGGCTTTTGGAGCATATTATACTCCTATTGAAGTTGTTAGATTTATTGTAAATATGGTTGACAATGTTTTAATAAATGAGTTCGATATAAATAATGGATTATCAAACAATGATACAATAACAATAAATGTAAAATGTGATCCATATACTGTTGGAACTGGAAAAAGTAAAAAAGTAAAAACAGAAAAAGATATAGAAGTACCTAAAGTTGCTATATTAGACCCAGCTTGTGGAACTGGCACATTTGGAGCTGAAATTATAAAATTTATAAAAGAAAAATATTTTTCTAATGGAAATGAATTGTTTTATAAAGATTGGTTACAAAATGAAAATGGTTTAATGCAAAGACTAATTAGTTTTGAAATAATGATGACAAGTTATGTAATTGCACATTTGAAAATTAGAAAAACATTATTAGAAACGTTGGGAGACCAAGAATTAGATCAAAAACTTCCATCTAATATATTTTTAACAAATACATTAGCAGAACCTAAATCTATAGTTGAAAGAAATAGTCAATTAAGCTTTTTTGATTTTTCTGGAGCAATTACTGAAGAAGCTGAAAATGCAGATCAATGGAAATGCAGAAGACCTATACAAGTAATTATTGGTAATCCTCCATATTTGGCTTCTTCAAAAAGTCAATATGATATTTCAGAATATAAATATGAAACTGATGGTAAAACAAAATTAAAAGAAAGAAATCCTAAATGGTTAAATGATGATTATGTTAAATTTATTAGGTTTTCAGAACAACATATTCAAAAAGATGGAAAAGGGATACTAGCTTTTATAACTAATAATGGCTATTTAGATAATTCTACATTTAGAGGTATGAGAGCTAGTTTATTAAGAACATTTGATAAAATATACATATTAAATTTACATGGTAATTCAATAAAAAAAGAAATGACACCTGATGGTAAAAAAGATGAAAATGTATTTGATATAAGAGTCGGTGTTTCTATAATAGTAGCAATTAAAACAACATTAGATGATAAATGGGCACAAGTTAATTATGCAGAATTATATGGCACTAGAAATAGTAAATATAATGCACTTGAGCAAAATAATATTAAATTTGAAAGTGTTGTGCCAGATGAAAAAATGGCAATATTTATACCACAAAAAAATGAGGAACTAAAAAATGAATATGATAAAGGTATAAATTTAATTCAATTATTTAAAATTTCCTCAGCTGGAGTAGTAACTGGAAGAGATAGTTTAACAATTCAAAAAAATAAAAATGAAATAGAAAAAGTTATATTAGATTTCTCTACAAATTCTCCAGAAGAATTAAAAATAAAATACAATTTAGGAAAAGATACAGACTGGACAATAAAAGGTGCTATTGATGATATTAACAGTGAAAATGGTAAAATACAAAAAATAGCATATAGAATATTTGATAATAGATGGACTTATTATACAGGTAAGCAAAATGGATTTTATTGTCGTACAAGAAGCGAAGTAATGAATAATTTTAATGATGATAGGGAAAATAAAAATTATGGGTTAATAATTACTAGAGGAGATGCTGCAGATAGAGATTTTTCTATGGCTTTTGTAACTGATAAAATTGTTGATGCGCATATTACTGCTGCACCAACAATTGCTACAATTCTTCCTTTAAATATAAAAAATGAAGGTTCATGTTATGATACTAATTTTAATAAAGAATATCTTGAAAAACTAATAAGTCATTTAAAGATAGTGCCAACAGATCAAGAATTATTTGATTACTGTTATGGAATATTATATGATATTAATTATCGTCAAAAATATAAAACTTTTTTAAAAACGGATTATCCTAGAGTTCCAATAATTGAAAATGAAGATATGCTAAATAAATATGCAGAGGCAGGAAAGAAATTAAGAGAATTACATTTAATGGAAAGAAATGTTCAAAAGGATTTGCAATTAGATAGTTTCAATAATAATCTTTTAATTGAAAATATAAAATATCAAGATGGAAAACTTAATATAAATAAAGATACTGCTATATTAGGAATTACAGAAGAAATATATAATTATTATATTGGTGGCTATCAAGTTATTGATAAATGGCTTAAATCACATAAGGGAGAAAATTTAACTATAGATTCATTTAATCATATTAAAAGAATAGTTGGAATAATTGAAGAAACTATAAAAATTCAAAATGAATTATAATTGAAAAAAATTATAAAATAAAAAACCTAGTATTTCACATTTATATACTAGGTTTTATTTTTCACTTAACATATTTTTAATACCTTTTCAATTTTTTATTTTAAAATTTTTAAGTATAATTAAAAGTTGAAACTAAAGCTTTACAAATTTCTTTATCTCTTTGAGGAATAAAATTTGAAGCAGAAATTGCTAAATTAGAAATTCCAATACAAAAAGACCAAGGACTTATATTTCTTATACAAGTATTAAAAATAAAGTTAGCATCATTATATAAATTATAAAGTCTTATATCAAACATTGTTTATTCACCTCCTATTTATATTTTATAAAAGTATTATAGCATAACTGAACACATAAATCAATAATATTTTTGCAATAATTGAATAAAAATTTCAAAAAATGCAAAAATAATATTAAAATCAGTTGCAATTTTTTGAAAATGCAGTATAATATATTAGAGGTGAGAAAAATGTTATTAGAATTTAGTGTAAAGAATTTTTTATCATTTAAAGATAAAATGACTTTTTCTATGAAGGCAGCTTCAGGAAATGAAAATTTAGAAAATATTATAGATAATAGTGAACGATTACTAAAAACAACAGCTCTATATGGAGCAAATGCATCTGGAAAAACTAATTTTGTTAGAGCCTTTACGGCTGCTATAATGATGGTTAGACTATCTAATAATAGACAAATAGGCGAAAAACTTAGTCAAATGGAACCATTTGCATTTGATGAAGAAACTAAAAATAAGCCTTGTGAGTTTGAATTTGTTTTTATTTCTAATGAAAATAAATATATATATGGCTTTATTGCAGACAAAAATAAAGTATATGAAGAGTATTTATATCAGTATTTTTCAGCAAAACCTACAAGAATATTTGAAAGAACAAATTGTACAGAATATAATTTTTTGCAGAGTGATGAAGGTAAATTAAAAGCAATAAAAGAAAAAAATACTGATAATAAATTGTTTTTAGCAACAGCAACTACTTGGAACTATAATAAAACTAAAGATGCTTATTTGTGGTTTGCGAAAAATATAGACACATATACAGGTGGAAATTTTTTGACTGATTTTGCTATAGAATCTTTTAGTAACGATAACAGTGAAGAATTAAAAAAGTTTACATTGAAATTATTAGAAGAAGCTGATATTATTATAAAGGATTTTAGTATTGAAATAGAAGAAAGAGATGTAGATAATAATCTTATGATGTTATTTAAAAACTTAAATATGCCAGTTCCAGAAATGCCACAAAAACAAAGAGATGTAAAAATAAGAATGGTGCATGAAGTTAAAGATGAAAGCAATACTATAAAATCTTATGAGTTAAATTTAACAAATGAATCTTCAGGAACACAAATTTTGTTTTCACTTGCGCCAATTTTAAAAGATGTATTTGAAAATGGTAAAATATTGATAATAGACGAAATAGAGAGAAGTTTACATCCAAGTTTAGTAGAGATGATAATAAAATATTTTCATAATCCAGAAATAAATAAAGGAAATGCACAGTTAATATTTAATACACACGACACAAATTTATTATCTCTTGAATTATTTAGAAGGGATCAGATTTGGTTTGCAGAAAAAAATCCAGAGAAAGGAGCTACAGATTTATATCCTTTAGATGACTTTCCAGTTAGAAAAACTGAAAATATTCAAAAAGGATACCTAAATGGTAGATATGGAGCTATTCCTTTTGTAGCTATGGGTAGTAGCTTATGGGAAGACTAGATAATTTTAAAACTCGTGGAAGAAATAAAGGAAATAGACAAAGAAATCCATTTATTGTAATTGGATGTGAAGGAAAAAATAAAACAGAGGAAACTTATTTTAAAAATTTTAACAGCAGAAAATGTATTATAAGGTTTTCAAAAGGTAATAGTACAGATCCTGTAGGAATAGTAAATGATTTAGTAAAATTTATTGATACAGAAACTGGAAGAGAAGAAAATGATAAATATTATGCTGTATTTGATACTGATGTCAATAAAAGTTCACAAAATCAAATAGATGAAGCCAAAAAGATAGCTAAGGAAAATGGAGTTGAAATAATAACTTCAACTCCGACTTTTGAATTTTGGTACATATTACACTTTCTATATACAACAAAAACATATAGTTCAAGTGAAGATGTTATTGAAGATTTGCTAAATGAAGTTAAACAATATGAAAAAAAGATGAACTTATATCCAATTATAAAAGAAAACACAAAATTTGCCACAGAAAATGCAAAAAAGGTTGAAAAATATCATATTGATTTAGGACAAACTATTGATAACGAAAACTGTAACCCATATACAGGAGTTTATAAAGTTGTTGAGGAATTGTTAAAAAGAAATAAATAATACAAAAGAAAAAGCAAATATAATCTAATTATATTATTATAGGATTATTTTGCTTTTTTAAATTAAAATAAAAAAGAAAGGAGAAATGAAATGGAAATTTCAGATTGGATAAATGTAATTTTATGTATTTTGTCTTTTATATTAGCTGCAATATCAGTAATAACTGTTGTTATTACTCTTAAACAAAATAACAAAATGATAGAGAATAGTACTAGACCATATATAGTTGTTTATGGAAGAGTAACAAATTTTCAAAATCCTACATATTATTTAGTTGTAAAAAATATGGGACAAACTGGTGCGGAAATAACAAAATTTGTTTGTGATATAGATTTAAAAAATATTCATATTCAACAGATATAAGACCTTTAGGCCATATGGAAGGCACATTTTTGGCGCCTGGTCAATCAATAATTACAAATGTAGATTCTATAAAAATGAGTGAAGATAGTATAGAAAACATAACATTTAATATTGAATATTTTTCAAAAACTAAATTATATAAAGAACAATATAAGGTTCATTATCAAGCGGATTTGGATAATATTCAAAGTAGAGCTAGTACTAAAGATAAAGAATTAAAAATAATCTCATATACTTTGCAAGATTTAGTAGAAAAATTATTATAATTAAACTAATGAAGATAATTTTATTAAATAAAAAATTTAACAAAATGTAAAAATATTTTTATAGGAGATAGATAATATATGAATTATTGTGAAAAAGCTGACAAGTACTGTAGTATTACGCAAGATGTTATTAGAGATAGAACTTTGAATAGTAATACAGAAATTATATTAGGTCGAAAGGATTGTAGTGAAAGATTATGCCAATATCGCGGACAAGAAGGTTGTTTATTGAAAACTAAAAATAAGTAAATACAAGAATTTTCTCTCTTTATATTTATTTTTAAAATACTCTTTAGCTGTTTTTATTCCAACCATAAATTTGCTGTTATAATACTTATTGTTTTAATATTTAATAAAATCAAGTAGTAATTCTTAAAAATTATTGCCTTTTTCTAATTATTAAGTTAAAATATTAATATTTACGTTATAGAAAGAGGTGATATACTTGAATCAAATTTTTTCAAAATGTTTACTAACTATAGTAATTATAGCAGTTGTATCAATAATTTCAATGCTAATATGCTGTTTATCAATACTAAGATACAATTTAAAATTGTTAGTAAAAAACAAAAAAATTGAAGTTGATGAAAAATCAAACTTCAACCTTTAAAAACAATAAAAAGGTCCTATTTTTACAAATAGGACCTTTTTATTTGGTCGAGGTGACAGGGATCGAACCTGCGACCTCATGGTCCCAAACCACGCGC
>CANQWQ010000008.1 GCA_947627595.1 uncultured Clostridia bacterium | reverse complement strand
GATATTATAACTGTTTTAATGAAGAACGACAGGGTACGCGAATTTGAATGGTTAGATACGAGGAGTTGAGAGGAAGATAGATACAAAAAACAGATTTTACAATTAAATAAGTCTATGTTATAATAACTTAGAAAAAAATCAAATTTTTACAGGAGATAAAGTATGAAAGAAAATAGTGGAATATCATTTATAAAACTTGTTTTTTTGGTGGCAATTATAATAGGAATTGTAGCGATTGTAAAAGCAAATTCGATTGGAGAAGAGTATAAGAATGTTACTGGAGGAGAGCTAAAAGTTATGGAAGTTCCTCTTAACATTAGTTATGCTGCTTCATATACAGATTTGTTTAATGTAACAAGAAATATTAAACATAATAATAGTGTTGCAGTTTCTCCATTTTTAAATAGATCAACTGGAGAAATAAATCCAATATTCTCATCAAAAAATTCAGTTTTAGAGCAATATGTAAATGGTGAGACCAGAACAGATTCAGTTATTGGAAAAAATCCTGAAAACCTTGGTACAGCACCATATGCTTTAGAATTTAAGACAGATGCAGATGAAATAATCTTTTTCGCATCAAGTAATGTAAGAGTTTCTGTTGACAAATTAGATGGAAAAGGATATGTAATGTCATCTTTCGAAGGATGCGATAATGGCAATGGCTATGTCTATGTAGACTTCGGAGCTGACAGTATAGATATGAAAAATGTAAAAATTGAAACAGAAGGAGCTGTTGGTCCATTTCTTGTTAATTTAAGAAAAAAGATGGAACCAGCTGATAGCACACAAAAGAAAATGCTATTTATAGGTGATAGCTGGGCAGAAGGACAAGCAATAGAAGAAGGAAAAAGATATTTATCATATTCAAATATAATTGCTGATCGTTTAGACATGGTTTGCATAAACAATGGAGTTGCAGGATCAGGATATCATGAATTAGAAGATAAAAAAGCATATATAGACAGAGTAGATAAAGAATTAGAAATATTCCATCCTGATGTAATAGTAGTTAATGGCGGTGGAAACGATATGTTTAGCGGAAAAACTACAGACAGTGTTAAAGAAAAAGCTAGAACTTTATATGAAAAACTTAAAAATTATCAAGATGATAACAGTGGTGTCAAAGTCGTAATTATTGGAGTTGAATATTACGAGGGAGTACCAGAATATGATGTAATGTTTAGAAATTTAAATCAAAAATTATTGAAAGTAGCAAAAGAATATAATTTGCCATTTATAGATCTTACTAATGGAAATACTTATGGGGCAGATGGTAAGAAAGTTACAAAAGGAAAAGACCCATACATAATTAAAAGTGACGTAGATGACTATATAGCTTCAGACACAATCCACCCATCACAAGAGGGCCACAAATACTTAGGAAATGCTTTAGCAGCAGAAATGGAAAAAGCACTTATATCAGTAAAATAAAGTAAATAAAATAAAAACCTTCGATAATTCCGAAGGTTTTTATTTTTTTAATTGACAAAGGAAAACACCTGTGATATTTTATAGACATAAAATGTCCGTAAATACCTTTAAGTTTGACAAAACATGAAAGGGGTGAAAAAACTTATGGGTATGGTATTTTGTAGCACAGATGTACAGTACAAAAATCCAGTTGGTCCTGTGAAAAAAGGAGGTGTGATCAATTTTCGGGTTAAAATCGGTTCGTGTTTAAATCCGAGAGAAGTCACATTGATTTTTGACAGATACTGGATGCAAGGTTTGTTCGAATGGAAGATGCAGGAGGTACGAAGAGAAGAAAATGAAGTCGTGTTCGAAGCGAAAGTTGAAATCGAAGAAGTCAACATCTACAAGTATCATTTTGAGTTCTGGTCTTACAATCAGAAAATGGTCATTTGTAAAAAATGGAACAGTTTTGAAGGTTATGTAAAACCTCGTAATATGCAACTCGAAGGTGAAGAATGGCAACTTACGGTTTATACGCCGATTGCTACACATGAAGAGATGTCACAGGGAATCATGTATCAGATTTTTCCTGACAGATTTTGCAAATATGGGGAAATTCAAAACCTTCCGACTGACAGAATTTACAGACCATGGGGTGAAAGACCGTTTTTCGAAGATGACACAATTTGTAGCGACTACTTTGGTGGCAATTTGCAAGGAATCAGGCATAGGCTTAAGTTTTTGAAAGAGCTTGGAGTTACAGTTTTGTATTTGAATCCGATATGGCTTGCAAGCAGTAACCATAGGTACAACACGTCTGACTATCGTGAAGTGGATCCGATTTTGGGAACAGAAGAAGACTTGTTAGAGCTTATAAGTGAGGCACATAAGAACGGAATGATTATTATTTTAGATACTGTTCTTAATCACACAGGTTCTGATAGTGTCTACTTCAACAAAGAAGGACGGTTCCAAAGTTTAGGTGCTTACAATTCGATGGAAAGTGAGTACTTTGACTGGTATTATTTTCATGAGTATCCGAACAAATATGAGTCTTGGTGGGGATTTAAGACGCTTCCTAAAATCAATCAGGAGTCTAAGAACTTTCAGGATTACATGTTTGGAGAAAATGGAACATTAAGATACTGGTATAAGCTTGGAATCGACGGCTTAAGGCTGGATGTCGCAGACGAGCTTCCAAATGAGACTTTGAAGAAGATTTTCGAGGTAGCTAGGAAAAATTCTGAAAAGGTCATTATCATTGGCGAAGTGTGGGAAGACGCTAGCAACAAAACAAATTATGGTCACAGAATGGAATATTTTTTAGGTAGTGAACTTACGTCAGTTATGAATTATCCAGTAAAAGAAGCGATTCTTGCCTATATTCGTTATGGTGGAGAATATTGGTCTGACAACTTGAGCGAAACTCTTACGAGAATTTTCATCGAAAATTATCCGAGAGAAATTGCTTATTCTGTCATGAACTTTTTATCTAGCCATGACACAGTTAGGGCAATCACTAAACTTGCTGGACCGGAGGTCGACAATCATGATAAGGCTTGGCAAAATTCTCATGACGACTTGTCTAGAGAAGAATATAAGCTTGGCCGAGATAGGTTGATAATCAGTTACTTGATGGTATATTTCTTACCTGGAATTCCGTCAATTTTCTATGGCGATGAAGTTGGTTTGGCTGGACAAAAGGATCCGTTTTGTCGTAAGTGTTATCCGTGGGGGAGAAGAGATAAGAAGTTGCTTAAGTTCTTTAAGCGGTTGGGAAAAATGAGAAAGCAAAATAAAGCTTTCTTTGGAACGGCCGATTTTAAAGTAATTAGAGTAAATGACGAAATCTGTGTCCTTGAAAGAAGAAATGAGAACAAAAGGCTCGTTCTTGTAATAAATAGGACTGATAGAGTTCTCAACATCCCGGAGGACATTTGCAAACTGAACAGTGTAAAGGTTGTATTCGTTGCGAAGAAGACTTTGAGAAACAAAATATCTCCATATGGTGGAGTAATACTGGAAATGTCCTAGGTGTTACGTTATTGGCGGTAGAGGGAAATGAAATACTTTCTCTCTACCGCCATTTATCTTGACAATAATAATTAAAAATGATTAAATAAAAAAGTCTTATGAAATATAAAATTAAAGAGGTATTTTAATGAAAATAATAATATCATATAGTGAGCCAGATTTAGATGGAACATCTTGTATGTTCGCATATTCTGAGTTGCTAAACAAATTAGGAGAAAAAGCAGATTATATTGTAAGAGATATACCAAAACAAGAGGTAGGAATTGTTTGCGACATTTTTGGAATAGAATTAAAAGGAACAAAAATTGATGAAATTCCTGAAAATAGTGAGTTTGTTCTAGTTGATTTAAATGGTGTAGAACAAATTTATGATAGCGTAAAAAATGATGAAATTATTGAAATAATTGATCATCATGGACTAAGCAGATGGTTACAAAGTTATAATAACTTGCAAAGACTTCAAATTGATAGAGTTGGAGCTGCAGCTACAATAGTTACAGAGAGATATAAAGCCTCTGGTTTTACTCCATCACGTGAATCTGCAATTTTATTATTTTATGGAATTATTTCAAATACTATAAATTTAAAATCTAATATAACAAACAAAAGAGATATAGAAGCATGTAAATGGTTAAAAAGTGTTTGTGATGAGATTTCTGAAGAAAAAATAAAAGAAATATTTATTAAAAAATCTGTAATTAAAGATGAAAATCTACGTTCAGAGATGGAATGTGGAATTGCTAATACTTTTAATGATTTTAAAACAATAGTAGGGCAAATAGAACTTGCTAATCTTGAAGAATTTTTAAATAAGAAAAAAGATAGAATGTTAGAAATTCTAAAACAAGTAAAAAAAGAAAAGAAAATCAATTATATTTTTATAAATTGTGTTGATATTTTAAATGGATATACGATTATTTTTACACCTGATGAAGAATCTAATGAGTTTGTAGAAAAAACTTATGGATATAAATTTGATGAGAACAATGAAGTTAGAATTAATAAAGTTGTTCAAAGAAAAGAATTAACAAAAATTTTACGAGAAAAATATAATTAATTTACATAATTTTTAAACAGCTAAAGTATTGAACTTTAGCTGTTTTTATGTTATAATTGTGACTGGCTTTTACCATATAACTGTAAATTTCCACTGGCACACATCAAATAGGAAAGGCAACAGTTAAATAACATGGAAAAAAGGAGGAAAAGCCATGAAAAAATTCATTGTGGCCGAAGAAAATCTTCGGCAAAAACCTGATGGAACTGTCTCAATTGTAGGTCCAGTTGAGAGCTATGTTCCGCCTGAGTATCTGGCAATCGGACCTATGGATGGGCGCTATCGTGACACTGGGGAGAAACTTTCCCCGTATTTTAGCGAGTTTGCGCTCGTGAAAAACCGTGTGAAGGTCGAAGTGCTTTGGCTCCAGTTCCTGCTCGATAATCTGAGAGGAAAGAGCAGGATTTTGGCTACCGCTTACAACAAGTTCGACGCCGCACCCAATTTTATCCATCTCTTTGAACAGTTCAGCTACGAGGACTTCTTTGAGGTCAAACAAATCGAAGCTGAAACGAACCACGACGTTAAAAGCGTCGAACTGTGGGTTGCCCAAAAGGTAGAAGAGATGGGGTATCCGGAACTTAGGTCCTTTGTGCACATTGGATGCACAAGTGAGGACATCACAAATCCTTCGTATGCGCGCATGATTAGAGATGCTATCGAGGATGTGTGGTACCCAAAGGCAGAGGAACTAATTGAGATGCTCGAAAAGATGGCCGAAGAGACCAAAGGTATTCCGATGCTCGCGTATACACACGGTCAACCTGCAACACCAACTACTGTTGGGAAAGAAATTTTCAATACCGCTTACCGTCTTCGTCAAAAGATGATGCAAGTAAGCAATATGGAAACAATGGCCAAGTTCAACGGAGCTACAGGAAACTATGCTGCAATCTCAATTGCATTTCCTGGAGAAGACTGGCCCTGTCTTGCAAGACAGTTCGTTAAAAGATATCTGGATCTTGACTTTAACCCTGTTACGACTCAAATCGAACCTCACGATTACATCGTTGAGATTGCAGGGAATATAAGTCATTTCAACAGAATCTGTGCGAACCTCTGTATGAACATGTGGATCTACATCTCCAAAGAGTTCTTCGTTCAAATCCCTGTCAAGAAAGAAGTGGGCTCTTCCACCATGCCGAACAAGGTGAATCCCATCAACTTCGAGAATGGGGAAGCCAACTTCAGAAAATCGACTGCTGACTTTGAGTTCTTAAGCGAATGGCTTATGAGCTCGAGAATGCAGCGTGACCTTAGGGACTCAACGTTGCTTAGAAACCTTGGCACTGCGTTTGCTCATTCCTTACTCGGAATGGAGCGGACGATCAAAGGTCTCAAAAAGGTTAAAGTCAACGAGAAGGTCCTAAAGGAAAATCTTGATGGAAAGTGGGAGGTTCTAGCAGAGGCGGTTCAGACTGTCCTCAGAAAGCACGGTATCCCTGATGCCTACAACAGGCTAAAGGAACTCACTCGCGGAAAGAACATCACAAAGGAGGCCTTGCACGAGTTCATTAAATCTCTCGATGAAATTCCGGAATGCGAGAGAGAGGCTCTCCTGAACATGAAGCCCGAGGACTATACTGGCTTTGCAGAGGAGATTGTCGAGCGAGAAATCTAATTTGAATTTTTTTGTGTGAGACCGGGCGGTTCTTTGATTTCAAGGAACCGCCCGCCTCTTTTTTTATTAAATATAAAATTTTTGTGGAATATTTTATAAAGTTGTGATATGATACAAGTGTTAATTTTATGATACAAAATGTGGAGGGCAAAATGAGACTTGTTATTCAAAGAGTTACAAATGCTGAAGTTAAAGTAGATGGTAAAACAACTGGAAAAATCGGAAAAGGTTTTTTAGTTTTGCTTGGAATTAAAACAGGTGATACAAAACAAGAAGCTGATTATCTAGTTAAAAAGCTTTGTAATTTAAGAGTTTTTGAAGATGAAAATGAAAAAATGAATCTTGCTTTAAAAGATGTTGGTGGCGAACTTTTAATTGTCTCACAATTTACACTTTATGGAGATTGTTCAGGTGGAAACAGGCCAAGCTTTATAGAAGCTGCTAGACCTGAAGTTGCAGAGCCTTTATATGAATATTTTTGTGATGAATGTAAGAAAAATGGAATAAATGTTGAAAAAGGAATTTTTGGAGCAGATATGAAAGTTAATCTTTTAAATGATGGTCCTGTTACAATAATTATTGAAAGCAAAGAAAAATAGAAAGTTTAAAGGAGATTGGGAAGTTGAAAAAATTAGTTGTAATTGACGGAAATAGCATTTTAAATAGAGCATTTTACGGAATTATGGGAAGTAAAATGTTAATGACATCTGACGGAACTTATACTAACGCAGTTTATGGCTTTTTAGCAATTATGTTTAAAATGTTAGAAGAAGAAAATCCTGAATATTTAGCAGTTGCTTTTGATGTTAAAGCACCAACTAAGAGACATGAATTATATAGCGAATATAAAGGAACACGTCATGGAATGCCTGATGAACTAAAAGCTCAAATGCCTATTATCAAAGATGTTTTAAAAGCAATGAATATAAAAATTTTTGAAAAAGAAGGTTATGAAGCAGATGACATTTTAGGAACTTTAGCTAAATTTGGTGAAGAAAACAATCTAGAAGTTAAGCTTTTAACAGGTGATAGAGACTCTTTTCAACTTGCTACAAATAAAACAACAATTATGATTCCACACACAAAACAGGGAAAAACTGAGACAGATTATTATGACAGAAATAAAGTTTTTGAAGTTTATGGTGTAGAACCAAAACAAATGATAGAAGTAAAAGGATTAATGGGAGATAGTTCAGATAATATTCCTGGTGTAGCTGGAATAGGTGAAAAGACAGCACTTTCATTAATTCAAAAATACGGCTCTATTGATGGAGTTTATAAAGCGATTGATGAAAAAGATCCAGAAATAAAAGGAAAAACTCTTGAAAAATTAGTAGATGGAAAAGATTCAGCTTATCTTTCAAGAACTTTAGGAACTATTGATGTAAATAGCCCAATTGAAAGAGTTTTAGAAGATTTAGAGAAAAAAGAGTGGAACAGACAAGATGTTTTAGCAATTTTTAAAGAACTTAGATTTAATAGATATATAGAAAGATTCGAACTTAACAAAGAAACTGGAAGTCTTGATATATCAACTTCTCCAAAAGATATTAAAGATTTATTTAAACCAGAAATTTTAGAAGACAGTTCAATTTTAGAAAATCAAAGTAAACTTTACTATTATTTTGAAACAAAAGATTCTGACAAAGAATTACCAATTAGCAAAGAAATAGTTAGTGTTAAGATTGCAATCGAAGACAAAATTTATTCAGCTGATTTTGAGAAATTTAAATCAGATTTAAAAAAGATTTTTGAAGATGAGAATATTTTAAAAATTGGATATGAACAAAAACAAGATTATATTTTATTAAAACAATCAGGAATTGAGCCTAAAAATATGATGTATGATGTAAAAATTGCTTCATATTTATTAAATTCAAATTCAAATCAATATAAAATGAGAGATTTAGCTTTTAATTATTTAGGACTAGATTTAGACACTTTTAATAATGAAGTTAAAGATGAACAAGCATCACTTTTTGATGAGCCAAAAGAAGAAAAATCAAACTTACAAAATGAATTATATTGTTATGTAATTTCTAGATTGCCAGAAATATTAGATAAAAAATTGGAAGAAATAGGCTCTTTAAAATTATTTAAAGAGATTGAAATGCCTCTTGTAGAAGTTTTAGCTGAAATGCAATATATAGGAATGTATGCAGATGAAAAAGAAATTTTTAAATTTGGTGAAACTTTAAAAACAAAATTAGAAGAGCTTAGAATTGATATTTATAAATTAGCTGGTGGAGAAGAGTTTAATATAAATTCAACTCAACAATTAGGAAAAGTTTTATTTGAAAACTTAAAACTTCCTGTAGTTAAAAAGACTAAAACTGGATATTCTACTGACAATGATGTTTTAGAAAAATTAAGAGAACATCACCCAATTATCGAGAAAATTTTAGAATATAGACAAATCATGAAATTGAACTCAACTTATGTTGATGGACTTATTCCGCATATAAACCCTACAACTGGAAGGATTCATACACACTTTCATCAAACAATTACAGCTACAGGACGTTTAAGTAGCTCTGATCCTAACCTTCAAAATATTCCTACAAGAACAGATTTAGGAAAGAAAGTTAGAAAAGTGTTTAAACCTCAAAATGGAATGATTTTTGTTGATGCGGATTATTCTCAAATTGAATTAAGAGTTTTAGCACATATTTCAGAAGATAAAACAATGTGTGAGGCTTTTAATGAAGATATGGATATCCATACAGCTACAGCTTCTAAGATTTTCGGGGTTCCAATTGATATGGTTTCAAAACAATTGAGAAGTAGAGCTAAAGCTGTAAACTTTGGAATTGTTTATGGAATAAGTGAATTTGGACTAGCTGAACAAACTGGAATTAATAGAAAAGAAGCAAAAGACTTCATGGAACAATATTTAGAACACTATTCTGGAATTAAAAATTATATGGACGATATAATTAATGAAGCTAAATCAAAAGGTTATATTGATACAATGTTTGGAAGAAGAAGATATATTCCAGAACTTAAATCAAACAATTATATGGTTAGAAAATTCGGAGAAAGAGTTGCAATGAATACACCAATTCAAGGAACCGCTGCAGATATAATGAAAATTGCAATGATAAATGTTTATAAAAAATTAAAAGAAGAAAATTTAAAAGCTAAAATTGTCTTACAGATTCATGATGAGCTTTTAATCGAGTCGCCTTTAGATGAAAAAGAAAAAGTCAAAGAAATTTTAGTTTCTGAAATGGAAAATGTCGCAAAGCTCAGAGTTCCATTAAAAGTCGAAGCCGAGGAAGGAAAAAACTGGCTCGCAGCTAAGTAAATAATCAAAAATATGTGTTCGACCAGGCGACCGCTGTGGGGACCGCCGAGGTACGGACTATTAAATTTAAAGGAATTTGATTGCTTTAAATTTTATAGTTCGTTCGAAGGTGGGAGGAGCCGGGAGAATATCATATTTTTGATTATATAATTAATAATTACAAGGAGAAAGAGTATGAATAGAACAAAGCGAAAAATATTTAATATAGCAATGAAACTTTTTTCTGAGAAAGGCTATGACGCCACTAGTATAGAAGAAATCACAGCCACAGTCGGAATTGCTAAACGGAACTTTATATTATCATTTTTCAAGTAAAGAAGAAATATTTAACTTCCTTGTAGAAGAAGGAATGAAACTTCTTAAAAACAGCATTGAAATAAAAATTCAAAAATGCGAAACAACTAAAGATAAAATAAGAGCAGTTATGTTAATTCAAGTAAAAGCTGTTATTAAATATAGAAGCGTTCTTTCAATTATTTTCAGCCAGATTTATGGAAACGAAGCTAGAAATAAGATTTGCGTTGATAAAGTTTCAGAATATATTGATGTTGTAAAAGAGATAATTGATGAAGGAATTGAAAAAGGTGAGATTAAGAAGTGTAATTCTAGATTTATAGCTTATACAATTTTTTCTCTTACATCAACAATTATGATGTATACAAATACCGATGACTACGATATTCCAGAGATTTATAAGGAATGTGAAGATGCAGTGTTTGGAAAGAATTTTTTATAAATTAAATTTTTGCCGACTTGTAGGTCAGTATTATTGAATTTAAATTTTCGAAATATTATAATGAATTTGCGTTAAAAATCCTATTAAAGATTGGGGAGAAATTAATGGAAGATTTAAAAGTCCATAAAAGAAGTAAAGTTTTACATGAAGTATACAAAATTTCTAATTTAAAGGAAATGCTTCTTCATACTAGAGAAGTCTATGGTGATGAAAATGCGTTTACTTTTAAAACAGATACACCAGACGTTTTTACTCATGTTACTTATAATGATTATATTGATGAAATAAATGCTTTTGGAAGTTCTTTAATAAATTTAGGTTTAAAAGGAAAGAGAATAGCTGTAATTTCTGAAAACAGATATGAATGGATGCTTTCATATCTTACAGTTGTTTGTGGAGTTGGTGTTGTTTCACCACTTGATAAATCACTTCCAGAAGAAGAGTTAATTAGCTCAATAAATCGTTCAGAAGCTGAAGCAATTATTTATTCAAAAAAATATGAAGAAATAATGCAAAAAATAAATGGAGATAGTGCTAATAAATTAAAATATTTTATTTCTATGGACAAAGAAAAATCTGATGGAAAAAATATGTATTCTCAAAAAGAACTTATTTCTGTCGGAAAAGATTTAGTTGCAAGTGGTGATAGAAGATATATAGATGCTGAGATTAATAATGAAGAATTAGCTGTTATGTTATTTACTTCAGGAACTACTGCAATGTCTAAAATTGTAATGCTTTCACATAAAAATATTTGCTCTAATCTTATGGATATTGATTCAACTTATGATGTTTGCAAAGATGATACATATCTATCATTTTTACCACTTCATCATGTTTTTGAGTGTACAGTTGCTTTTCTTTATGCTACATATAAAGGTGCAAAAATTGCGTTTTGCGAAGGTTTAAGACATATTGCTGAAAATGTTAAAGAATATCATATTACTTGTATGATAGTTGTTCCTGCTTTAATAGAAGGAATTTACAGACAACTTTGGAAAACAATTGAGAAAAATGGAAAAGCTAAAAAAGTTAAATTTGGTTTAAAACTAAGCAAATTCTTACTTTTCTTTGGAATTGATAGAAGAAGAAAAATATTTAAAGAAATTATAGATAATTTAGGTGGAAAATTAAGATTATTAGTTTCAGGTGGTGCTGCACTTGATAAAGAAGCTGAAATTGGTTTTAATGATTTTGGAATAGAGACTTTTCAAGGTTATGGCTTAACTGAAACATCACCAGTTATTGCTGCTGAGCATAAAACATTTCAAAGATATGGTTCAATTGGAATGTTATTTCCTAGTGTTGATGGAAGAATTTTTGAACCAGATGAAAATGGAATTGGCGAACTTATTATTAAGAGTCCAATTGTTATGCTTGGATATATGAATAATGAAGAAGCTACAAAAGAAGCAATTGATGAAGATGGATGGTTCCATACTGGTGATTTAGCTTATTTTGATAAAGATGATTATTTATTTATTACTGGTAGAAAGAAAAGTGTTATTGTTCTTCAAAATGGAAAAAATATTTTCCCAGAAGAACTTGAAATGATTATAGATAAATTGCCAGGTGTAAAAGAGTCTTTCGTTTACGGAAAGGCGGATCCTAAGGATAAAGATAATGATTTAAAATTAGGTGTTAAAGTTGTTTATGATCCAAAAGTTATGAAAGATGAATTTAATTTAGAAAGTGAAGAAGAAATTAAAAATAAACTTTGGAATGATATTAAAGAAATAAACAAAACAATGCCAAAATATAAATATATTAAAGGAATCATTATAACTACTGAACCTTTAATAAAAACTACAACTCTTAAAATAAAAAGATTTGAGGAAATTAAAACTGTATAAGACTAGAAAAGAGGCAAATTATGCCTCTTTTTGTGTAATTAAAATGTAAACAAAATGTAATAAAAAAATGTCGAAAAAAGCTTGAAAATATTATTTTAAATGGATATAATTACACTAGAAATATATTTTAGAAGGAAATTGTCTACAAAGGAGGTATGTTTACAATGTCATTTTTTCGTAAATCAGGCATAGTAAACGTGAAAATGGTAATCACGGAAGAAAAGATTTTGTCTAATATAGATAAAATTCAAAAGTTAATAAACCCTAACAGTAAGAAACAAATCGTTCAACTAGAAGAAGATTCTTATTTTAAAGATTTAGTAGAATCTGTTAAAACATATTTACTAGAATATCCTAGAAAAAAGAATTTTCCAGCTGCTGTTTATAAATCAGCTTATGATTTAGTTGAATATGCTACAAATCAATTTGAAGAAAATACTAAGAAAATCGAAGAATTGATTCGCAAGAGAGAAAGAAATATTAAACTTGCAAGCGTTCTAAGAGATGTTACAAATGCTGTTAAAGGAAAAGCTAAGAACTGGAAAGAAATTATCCAAAAACTACAAACAAAATATTCTCAAGATGTTGTTGAAGCTTTAACAATTATCGGAAATTCTAAGAGCCCAGATGAAGAAGAATATCAAGATGCTTGTAAACTATTAGATGCTAAAATAAATAATCTAGAATCAAATTTACATATTGAAATTGATATGGAAAGAATTGAAGATAGATCAAAAGCTTTAAGCTATATCGGAATAGAAATTGCTGAAGCTTTGAAATATATTCCAGCACCTGCTGTTGAATTTACTAATAATGATGTAGCTAGCCAATTAATAGCTCAAGATGAAACAGCAAATGAACTTCCTGGTTTAGCAGAAGAAGCTGCTCCTGTTAGTGAAGTTGCTCAAGAAATTGCTTCAACTGAAACAGAAGAAATTTCTAATGAGCCTGAAGAAGAAAATTTAGTTGCAGAAGTTGCAGCACAAACTGAAAATAACGAAAATGAAGCTTTCCAAGATGCAGCATACCTTCAAGAGACTAGATTTGAAACTAAACCATCATTATGGCAAAGAATCAAAAATAGCAAATTTGTTAGAACAATTTCTTATATCATGAAGATAAGAGTAGTTTTAGACTATCCTGCATTGCCAGAGGGAAATATAGATAATAGATAAAAATTTTAACCAGACTTGGCGATAATCTTGTCGCCAAGTTTTTTTAATAGGAGGACTTTAAACATGGAAATTAAATTATTAGGTGGAGCTACAAAAGAAGAATTAGAAAAAAGAATACAGATAGTAGCGGCGGCCGGAAAATTATCAAGATTTCCTGGAAATGTCTTTGAAGTATTAGAAGCCACAAATGATTATGAGAGCAATCTTAAAATGATTAAAAGAATTATTAAGATGGGCCATAAATCTATTATTGAACATGATTACTTAGTATTTGGACTTTGTGATGTTACACCAATAGTTGAACAAACAATTATTGGAACTAGACTTTCTTCATTTACAATAAAATCTAGAAGAGAAGTCGATTTTAGAACAGCAGGATATTATATTCCAAAATTTAGAAATAAAAATGGAGAAATCCATAAAGATATAGATAAATTAACTGAAAAATATAAAGAACATATGCAATATTTATTTAATTGCTATGGAGATATTGTAGATTTAGAGATTCCAACAGAAGATGCTAGATTTGTTTTACCATATTGCTTTAAGAGCAATATCATTATGGGATTAGATTGTAGACAATTAGAAAGAATGATTATTTCATTTACAAAAGGATATTTAAGCAAGATTCAAGAACTAAAAGAATTTGGCGAAAGATTAACAGAGATTGTTTATGAATCTGTTCCATATTTAATTCCAAATCTAGAAAAAACTGAAGAAAACTTAGAAACAAGTTTTGAATATTTAGAAGAAAATTATAAAAGACCAGAAATAGAAATTTTAAAAGAACCAAAATTAATTAGTTATACTCCAGATTGTGATGATGTAATTATTAGAAGTTATATAATGTATCATTATCAATGTTCACAAGATAAAGCTGATGAAATATTAGAAGACTTAGAGAAAAAAGATAAAGATGCTAAGAATAAAATAATGCAAATAATTCTACATAAAGATGAAAGAAGAGAATTGGAACAAACAAGCTTTACATTCCAAATTCCAATTTCACTTTCAATCTTAACTCACTTAACTAGACATAGAATGCATTCATTGCTTGTTCCTGAATTTTTGCCAATGTGGAATTTCAATAATTATGTTACACCACAGAAAATCAAAGACAATGATAAAGCCTTAGAAATATATGAAAAAGCTATAAAAGAGAATATGAAAGTATATGAAGAATTTAAAAGCGAAGTTTATGATGAAGACTTAATATATTTCTATGTAGGAGCACAAATGTTAAATGTAATGACAACAATGAACTCTAGAAATTTACAGTGGATTTCAAGAATGCGTTGTTGTAATAAAGCTCAATGGCAAATAAGACAAATTGCTTGGGGAATGGTAAATGAAGCTAAAAAGGTGGCTCCACTTTTAGGAAAAGGTTTAGGTCCAACTTGCATGACAGACAAATATTGTGGTGAAGGAAAAGAGTCATGCGGATTAATCAACAAAATTCTAGAAAATAGCTAAAATAAAAAATGAGAAAATGGGACAGTCCCTTTTTCTCACTAGAAATTTTTTGAAATATATTGAATAAAAATACAAATAATGATAAAATAACTTTCGAAAATTTTCTATACAAAGGAGAAAATTATGGGAGACAAAAAAGAAGAACTAGAAGAAGAAAAAAAAGAACAAGAAGAAGTTAGAGATGAAAACAAGAGTAAAGCTACAGCTAACAGAGTTTTAAATACATTACTTACTATAATTGTCTTGATTACAGTTGTTACTGGTTCTATAATTTATTATTCATTATATAAATATGCTAAAAATAGAGAAGATGTAATCGTAGAAGAACAACCAGAAGAAAACGTTTCAACAGTCGCTGATATAATTGATCAAACTTTAAGCTCAAATACAACAGATGATAATTCTTTAAGTTCTCCAAATACATTAAACGGAAATACTACAGTTGGAACAGGAGAAGCTGATAAAAGAACGGTTTTAAACGAATCAATTGTTGTTTTATATAATGGTTTAATTTTAGATAGTGATAAAATGGGAATTATAGAATTGAAATATATTGATAATTCTAACCCATCAAAAGATAATTATGTAATTACTTATTATAATTATGAAAATTATGGATTTAAAGATTCTTCACTAGGTACATTATCAACACAAGTGGTTGATGGCTTAGTAAAAATAGATAATGTTGGAAAAGTTGCTATTTCTGAAAAATATGAAGCAATTCCTAGAGAAATCCAAGTTGTAAATTCAATTCCAGCTGTTGTCTTAGATAATAATAGTGATTTAGCTGATTATGATTCAAAAAAAGCTATTATAACTGACTTAGATGGAAATGGAACAAATGAATATATTATGATTCTAGGAAATAAATCTACAGGAGAATCAAAGATTTTATTAGTTGAGTCTACTGGATTTATAAAAGCTACAATTGCTAAAATGGATAAATCAGGCTGGGATGGAATTACTACAGACGGATATTATTTATCATATAATAATGTCGAAATCTTAGATATTGATAATGATGGAATAATGGAAATTATATTTGAGGTTCCAACAACTAGTCCAACACCATCAGAAATAAGCTTAGTAAAATATAAAAACGGCGATATTAGTGGAGAATTAGATTATACTTGTAGCTTAAAAAAATAAGCTTTTAATGATATTATTTAAATGTTACTTTATAGAAAGGAGATTTTTATGTACAAATTAATTGCAATTGATGTAGATGGAACATTATTAAATTCTAATGGTGAAGTAACAGAAAATACCAAAATATCATTACAAAAAGCTATAGATAAAGGAATAGAAATAGTTCTTGCTTCTCGGAAGAACTATAGAATCAATAGAAAGCATCGCTCTAGAAATTGGAGCTAAAAATTATTTAATTTCTGGAAATGGTGCAGCTGTTTATGATATTCAGAATAAAAAGATTATATATAGCAAATTTTTAAGTAAAGAGCAAGTTCTTAAGATTGCAGAAGTTTGTGAAGAAAACTCTATACATTATAATGTATATACAGATAGAGAAATTATTGCTAAAAATTTAAGTTATAATATTTTATATTATCATAATGAAAATTTGAAAAAACCTGAAAATAAAAGAACTTACATAAATATCGTTCCAGATATGCTTACATATTTAAAAAATCTAGATAATAGTAATTTCTTAAAAGTAACTATATGTGATGAAGATATAAATATTTTCAATGGAATTATAAAAAAAGTTAAAGGACTAGATAAGTTTGACGTTTTAGATGTCGAATATATGTCAAAGAAGAAGATAAGAAGAGGAACAGAAGACTTTTTCGTTGAATATTATTATACTGAAATAACAAATGAAAATGTTAATAAATGGACAGCACTAGAATTTTTAATGAATAAATTAAATATAACCCCACAGGAAGTTGTTGCAATAGGAGACAATTTCAATGATCGTGAAATGATAGAAGAATCAGGTTTAGGAATTGTTATGGGAAATAGTAATCCATTTATGAAAATTATGGGAGATTTAATAGTTACAGATAATAATTCAGATGGTGTTTGCGAAGCAATAGAAAAATTTGTTTTAAATTAAAATATATAATTTTAAAAGTAAGAAGCTGACTTTATCAGCTTCTTTTTATTTATATTTCATTTTTGTAACAAATGAGAAAATCCATTGAATAATGTAAATTAATGATGTAAAATGTAATATATGATAGAAAGAACAGAATGGTTTTTTCTCGTTAAATGCAAATTTTTAATACATAGGAGGATATAAAAATGGCATCAAATCCAATTAAAAGAAGGGCTAGACAATCTTTTTTCTTAGGTTTTTTAATAGCCTTAGTTATCATGGCTGCAGTTGTAATGCTATTATTTACAAAAATCAGTTCATTAAATGAGGAAAATGAAAAATTAAAAATAATGGGACCAAAAGTTCAGGTTTATACTGTAAATAGAGATATTGACGAAGGAGAAGCAATTACTCTTGAAGATATTCAACCATCTACAATGCAATTATCTAGAACTTCAGAAACAATAGATGTTTCAAATTATATAGACCCATCAATATTTTCAGTTACTGATGAAGAGACTGGTGAAACAACTGAAGTTTCATATACCTCAAAAGTTATGATTCCTCAAGGAAGTGTTGTAACTTTATCAATGTTAAAAGAGGGTGGAGTTATCAATGATGAAAGATTAATGGAATATAATATGATAGTTCTTCCAACACAATTAAAAAATGGAGATTATATCGATATAAGATTAAGACTTCCAGATGGCAAAGAACTTATTGTAATATCTAAGAAAAAGGTTGAACAATGTACATTAAATACTATTTGGCTAAAAATGGATGAGATTGCTATTTCATATATGAATAGTGCAATAGTTGATGCTGCTACAGTTCAAGGATCACAATTAAGAGCTGTATTATATACAGATCCAATAATGCAAGATGCAAGTACTGTTACATACCCTATAAATGATCAAGTAGTATCTAATATCACTACAAATCCAAATATATTAATCGACGCTAGACAAGCAATTTTAGACGAAAGAGAAAGAACATATAGTGATAATCAATCAATATGGAAGAGTTACAGAAATAATATTGAAAGTTATACAATGGATCAAACAGATTCAGACAAAGCCCAAACTGTAGGTGACGCATATAATCAAGAAGCTACAAATATTAATAATAACAGAAGTGAATATGTAGCTAGTCTTGAAGGAACTGGATTAGTTGGAACTATAGAATAAAGTTTATAAAAATTAAACTAGAGGTTAGGGGAAAACCTTAACCTCTGGCTTGCGATTATTTAATTTTATAGAGAGGATTACATATGAAAAAAATTGCTTTTATTGGTGGATATGACAAATCTGATATTATAATTTATATTGCTAAAATTTTATCTGTGATGCCAAAAAAAGTTTTGGTAATAGACACTACTTTACTTCAAAAAACTAGATATTTGATACCTACAATGACTCCTGCTGCTAAATATGTTACTACATATGATGGAATAGATTTAGCTGTAGGCTTTGAAAACATGGAAGAATTAGGAAGTTATTTAGGAATATCTAATTTTGAATATTATGACATAATTATTTATGATATTGATAATCCAAATTATTATGATAGTTTTGGATTAAAACCTGAAGATGAACACTGTTTCTTAACTACATTTGATGTTTATTCAGTTCAAAAAGGTTTAGATGTTTTAAGAAATATAAAAGAACAAACTCCAATTTTAAAAGCACTTGTCACACGTGATCCAGAATCAGAAGAAAGCGAATATTTAGATTTTACAACATTTAATTTAAAGATTAAATGGAAAGAAAATATAGTTTTTATGCCATTTGAAACTGAGGACTTATATGAAATATTTCAGAATCAGAGATATTCAAGAGTTAAATTTACAGGTTTATCAATGGAATACATGGATAGCTTAGCATTTTTAACAGAAAATGTTACTGGCTTCTCTAGAGGAGATGTTAGAAAAGCTATAAAATTAGTCGAAAGAGAAAATTAACAGGAGGCTGTTATGGCAATCGTTGGATTTTGGAACGAATCAGAAAAAGAAAATGGACAAACACTTTCTATTATTGCAATAGCAAATCAAATGGCAATAGAACACAATTACAGAATATTAGTTATAGATGCAACATTTAATGATAAAACAATTGAAAAAGCATTTTGGAAAACAAGAGAAAATAAAACTTTGAAACAATTAAATGCTGGAAAAATAGATGTATCATCAGGTGCAGAAGGTTTAGTTAGTGCAGTTGCTAGTAATAAAGCTACACCTGAGATTATTACAAACTATACAAGAATAGTTTATAAAAATAGATTAGATATATTATTAGGTTTAAAAACAGAAATAAGAGCTGAATATGAAAAATCTTTGATGTTATATAAAGATTTAATTACTGCAGCTAATAAATATTATGATTTTATTTTAGTAGATTTGCCAAAAGGATATTCAAATCCTAGTGCAAAAGCATTGTTGCAACAAGCACATCTTGTAGTTTATACAATGCCACCAAACCTTATTAATATAGATAATTTCATTGCTTTAAAAGAAAAAGATGAAATAGTTGGAAGTAATAAAATTTTGCCACTTCTTGCTAAGAGTGATGAAACTTCTAGCTATAATGTTAGAAATACAAGTAGATATATAAGAGAAAGAGGAATAATTTCTTGTATCCCATATAATGTTAGATTTATGGAAGCTACAAATGAAGCTAAAACAAGTGGATTCTTTACATCAAATAAACTTTCATCATCTAAAAATGGTGAGAGCTTCTTCAATGAAGTTGAAAGAACTTGTTTAGCAATTATTGCAAAATTAAAAGAGTTACATACTATTCAATAGATAGTAAATAAAGATGGAGGACAAAAGTTATGTCAATACCAAATCTAATGATGATTTTTGTTGTATTTGTCGTTTTTGTATTTTTGATAGTGCGTTCAATTAGAAACAACAAAAATGAAGTTGTAGATGCTCAAGTCGAAGTAGATGATAAAACATATACTTTAGACAAAATGATAAAATTCGTTAAGAAAAGACTTGATGAAATCACTAAAATCAACCTTTATGATATTGGTCTTTCAGAAGAAGAGTTAAAAAGAAGAAAGGCTAAAAAATACGAACTTAAAAAAGCTTTAAAAGGTTGTACATATGGTGACGTTAATGATAAAAAGTACGTAAAAGAACTTATATATGACCTTTTGTCTAAAGAATATGGTGTTGATGAAACTAATATTTCAAAAGCTATTCCTTTTGATACTCCATCATTGCTTTCTGCTCAAGATAAGTTTGATATATTAATTCATGAATACAAAAAAACATTTTCTTATGAAGCTTTATCAGAATTAATTAAAAAATATAAACTAGATGCTTTAAAATATGTAGCTGGAGAAACAAAACCATGCTATGTTATTACATCAGAAGAGATTGATCAAATTTTTGAACAAGAAAAATTAAATCTTTCATTTGCTGATAAACTTGAAGTTGTTGTTCAAAGAATTTATCAACAATATAAAGGTTATTCAAGTATAGATGAAGTTAGAGATATGAACATCGATGGTGTTTCAGGACGGAGTTTCTGGTTTGCCAGAGAGTTTCTTAAGCCAAGTTGCTCAAACAGATGGTGATTATTTAAAACAAGCAATGGAAGCTAAAGTTCCTAGAGCATGTGATGCTATATGGATCATGTATGCTGGTAAATCTATTCGTTTAGAGTTCTTATCATTTGGAACTGAGAGCGAATTAAAAAGAGTTTGCCAAAACATTTACAAATATAATAACCCTGGTCAGTTATCTGATACTAACGGTTATAAAATCAATGAGATGAAAGATGGTTCCCGTGTCGTTGTTTTAAGACCATCAATGTCAGAGACATGGGCATTCTTCGTAAGAAAGTTCGATACAAAGAAAGCTACACTAGAGCAAATCGTTAAATATGAAGGAAAAGAAGAAGCAATTGAGTTATTAAGATTCCTTGTTAAAGGTGCTAGAATTATATCACTTACTGGTGAGCAAGGTTGTCGGAAAAACTACAATGCTTATGGCTATAATTGAATCAATATATGAGACTATGAACCTAAGAATTCAGGAAACTGCTTTCGAGTTGCACTTAAGAAAGATTTATCCTACTAGAAACATTCTTTCTTTAAGAGAGACTGAAACAGTTTCTGGACAGGAAGGTTTGGACGTTCAGAAGAAAACTGACGGTACTGTAAACATTATCCGGAGAGGTTGCAACAGACCCCGTAGCTGCTTGGATGATTCAGGCTGCCCAAGTTGCTTCTAAATTTACATTATTTACTCACCACGCTAAAACATTCCCAGACTTAGTTACAGCCTTACGTAACTCAATGTTAAGAACTGGTGTATTCAATAATGAGCGTACTGCTGAAGAGCAGGTTGTTCAAGTTTTAAACTTTGATATTCACTTAGTTAAAGACTTTAGAGGACGTCGTTATATCGAAAGAGTAACAGAATGTATTCCAATTGAAGAGAAAAACGAATATACAAATGATTATAGAAATGAAAAAACATTAGAAGGAAAATTTGATAAATTCTTTGATAATGCTACAATTTATTTCTCAAAAACAACAAACAGAGAATTATATACATATAGAAATGTTTTGGAATTTATTGATGATAAATTAGTATTATCAAATCCAATCTCAGATAAGAACATCAAAGAAATGAGATTAAACATGAATGATGATGACCAGTTAGCATTTGATGCATTCTTAGAGAGAAACTGGGGAATTAAACCTCCAAAAGTTGTTCAATATGATGAAGATGGAAATGAAATTAGCGAGGCTGTAAAACCAAAGAAAGTTAAACCTCAAATTTCAGAAGATTATACAAATGCTTTCGTTAAATCACTTGATATTGAAGCAGGAGAAGAAAAATCACCTGTTGAAAAGAAAGCAAGTAGTGAGAAAAACGTTGAAAACATTTTAGAAGAAAATTTAGATAATAATAAAGTAATTAATAACTTAGATAATTTAGACAATATCATGATTGATGATGATATCAAAAAAATGGCTGAAGAAGAAATCAAAAAAGCAGAAGAAAGAGCTGAAAAGAAAGAATCAGTTGAAAATAGAGCAGTAGCTGATGAAGAAAAACCAGCTGCAAATCCAAAACCACAAAGAAGAATAATAAGAAATATTAATCTTAGACCTTCTGGAAATGCAGATTCAGCTATGAAGAAATAGGTTTTTAAGTAGAAACTAAAGAAAGTGGAGGGCAATTTAACAGATGGATTCTAAATTTCTGTTATATATAGCAGGTGGAACTGGCGCAATATTTGCAATAATTGTAATTGCTTACATGGCTTTGCGTAAAAAAATGATGGGCAAGAATACCAAATATATTGCCCAACTTACTGAAGGTACTAAACAAAATTCATTTAGTTTTGAAGTATTCTACCAGAAATTTTATATTACAATAGTTAAAATTCCATTTTTAAGAAGATATGCAATGAAGTTAAGACGTAGGTTAGAGATTATTAACCTAGAAGATGAATTTTTAACTAGAAAACAGACAGCACAAATTGTTTTAAAAGGTTTACTTATCTGTATTCCTTTAACAGTTGTAATTTGCTTAGTTACATCTGGAAACTATGTTTTATTAGTAGCACTTCTATTATTTGAAGTATTCTTTATTGAAACATGGATGGAAGGTAAAGTAGATAAAATTGATGGTAACTTGCTTAGACAACAGATTGATTTATTCGCTGAAATGAGACATGCTTTCCACGAAACAAGCATGGTTGAAGAAGCAATATATGATGTTTCACAAAATGATGAGCTTGACGTTGCAAGACAAGCTGAAAAAATATATGAAGTTTTAATTTCAGATGATCCTGAAACAGAACTTGAAAAATATTATGATATAGCTCCAAACGGCTATTTAAAAGAGTTTGCTGGTATTTCATATTTAACCAAAGAGTTTGGTGATAGAAAAGATAAAGATGGTGCATCACTTTATTTGAAAAACTTAAATAATATTACTCAAGAGATGCAGATTGAAATTTTAAAAAGAGATAAATTAGATTACGTGTTCCAAAGTTTGTCAATGATTGCGATTACTCCAGTTCTATTTATTAATGCTATTAAATCATGGGCTGTTAATGAGTTCTCATTTACAAAATCATTTTATGATGGAACAGGTGGATTTTACGCAGAAGTTGCATTACTTATTATAACTATTATTTGCTATATATTTGTTAGAAAATTAAAAGATAATGGAAATACAAATATAGTAGGTAATACAGAAAATCCATGGCAAGCTAGATTATATAAGAAAAAATGGATTAAAAAATTCGTTGATTTGTTTATTCCAAAAGATGGAACAAAAGAATATAGAAAGGCTAGACAATTATTAAAAGATTCTGCTTCAAAACTTAAAATGGAGTGGTTCTATATTAATAAGCTAGTTTGTGCATTTGTTATTTTCATTGTTGGAATGTTAGTGTTTATTATAGGACATAAAATGTCTGTAAATTATATTAAAACTAACCCGACATCTGATTATAACTTAATGCGGAAGTATGACGGAAAAAGAAGAAGAAAAAGCTCTGATTGTTACTCAAAATGATAATGTGTTTATTGATAAATACCTTCATGAAGAAGGCTTAACAGCAGAGAAAATGCAAGAATACATGAGAGATAGCGAGATTTATGCTACTGAGACAGATGATGTTATTGTAGAAGATGCAACCAGAGTTTTAGAAAAAATCAATGATATTAATGAAGCATATTTGCATTGGTATGAAGTTTTAGTTGCTTGTATAGTTGGAGTTATCGCTTATAAAGGTCCGAACTGGTTGTTATTATTCCAATTAAAGATGAGAAAACTTGAAATGGAAAACGAAGTTATGCAATTCCAAACTATTATACTTATGCTTATGAAGATAGAGCGTGTTAATGTTGAGATGATTTTGGAATGGCTAGAAAGATATGCAAATATATTTAAAGATCAGATATCGAAATGCGTTAATAACTATGAATCAGGCGCTTGGGAAGCTCTAGAAGAAATGAAAAATGAAATATCTTTCCAACAAATGATTAGAATTATAGAAAGTTTACAAGCTGCAGTTGAAAGTATTCCAATCAGAGAAGCTTTTGACGAGCTAGATACAGAAAGAGCTTATTATCAAGATAAAAGAAAAGAATCAAATGCAATCTTAATTTCTAGAAAATCAATGATTGGTAAAGTTTTAGGATTCGCGCCAATGGTAGTTCTATTCGTTGGTTACCTAATATTACCACTTTGCGTAATTGGTATGACTGCTATGGGCTCTGCATTCGAAGAAATGGCTAGTATGCAATAATAGAAAGGATTAAGTTATATGGAGAATAGCTCTTACGCTTTACACATAGCGGTAGGCGTTATGATAGCAATAATAATTTTATCTATAGCTATATATAGGTGGAGAGAAATTGGTAGAATGGAAAGTTCTAAAGACGAAGCTCAAACCATAAAAAATTCTGCTGAATTTAATGCTGAATATGAGGCTTATGACAAATCACTTATGTATGGAACAGACGTGTTAAGTTGTTTAAATAAAGCCCAAAATAATAATCAAAAATATGTATATAACAATTATTATGGAACAGAACTAGCTACAATTGGAAAAGATGATAGAGAAGAATTTTTTATGGATGTTGTTGTTAAAATTAATTCTCCATTACATGATGAAATAAAAGCTTATTATAGAGATAGCCAAGGAAAATATCAGAGAGTAATAGGATTACTTCCTACTGATACGGTTTCTAGTAATAACTATAATTACAAAGTTTTTGCAAATATAACAACAGATAATCAAAATCATTTTGATCCACTACCAGTTGATTACTACTATTTTAAACAAGGAAAAGTTTATAGAGAATATAAAAATTATACAGATATAATGTGGCCTAGAAATACAGATCAAAAAACTTTATTTGAAATTTTAGTTAATGATGGTGGAATAATCGAAACAAATATAGATGATGGTCAAGAATACCATTTGCTTGAAACACTAGATGGCGCTACACATACTACATCTACAACTCAAGAAAAATATGCTTCAGCATATTTATCAGCTTTAATTAGTAGTACAAACTTGAAAACACAGAGAATTGTAAATAGTGAACAACCTTCTATATTTACAAACAGAGATTGGTGGTATTGTGACTGGACTACAGCTGCTAGTGATTTCAAGAAAAGAAAATTTAAATGTACAGAAGTTCATTATAATGAAACAAACGGTTACATAGATAGAATAAGCTTTGAAGAATTTAATAGCTAATTCTGGAAAGGAGTTTAAATGGAAAATGCATCTAAAGCTTTGATAATGGTTGCAAGTCTTTTAATTGGAATCATGCTACTAAGTTTTATGGTATATATTTTTAGACGTTTTAATACTACAGCCAAAGAAACTGATAGAAGATTTTCACAAAGAGAAATAGATAGCTTTAATGCAAAATTCCTTAATTATGAAACCGGTGGAAATCATAATAGAGATGATGAATTTACAGTAACTTATTCTAGAGGAAGCTTAAATCCTGTTAATGCTGGACAAGTTACTAGTATAGAAGTAAAATATAGAAATTTATTTGCTGCTGGAACTAATAGAGGTGTTCATACAAATACAATAGAAACAAAGCAATATTATGGAAGAGCACTAATAGATGCAGCTAGAAATTTGAATACAGTTTCAGATGTTGTTACAGCAATAAATGATGCAATAGATGTTAACTATATAAATAATAATAGTTATAAATATAGTGGAGTAGAAATACAAGCTTCTGTTGAAGTTATTGTAGATTTAGATACATATAGAAATGACTTAAGTTTTTGTAAACCTGGAACTACTGCTTATCAATATTTAGTAATAGAACCAAATGCAAATGTTAAAGCAAATCATATTTATGGATTTAATAATATAAATACATCTGGTACAAATACTGAAAATAAAGAAAAAAATGCTTTAAACTTAGTTTTTCAAGATTCTAATGAAATAAATTTATATAATATGCTTGCAGAATTAAGAGAAACAAAAAATTTACAAGAGGTTTTAAAAACATATACAGTTTATCAATATTATTTCTTTGGCGAAGTTATTCAAAACGAGAATACAGGACTAGTTGAAACTCTTAAATTTAAACTAATAAGAGATGAAAATTTTTAATATTTTTATTGAAAAAAGAAAATAGATATATTATAATAAAAAAGGATTAATGATGAAAAAAATATTTTTATGCATTGTAATAGCGGTTGTTGTAGTCATTGCCATTTTTTCTTCATGGTATAATAAAAAGGCTAAAAATCTTCAAGAAATAAAAAGTTTTAATGAAGAATTTGAAAGTTTCTTATATAAAGAAATAACTGGTTCTGAATTAACAACAGTTATGAATAAAGCTTTAGAAAGTAATGAAAATAATAAAGTAGAAAAAGATTCTAAAGGTGCTTACAAAGATAATGGAGTAGATTCAATCCAAATATTAGTAAAACCAATGAAACAGTCTAAGTATCTTGAAGATAATGAAGCTTATCTTATGGAAGCTTTTGAAAAAGCTGGAATGAGTAGTTTTACTGATAATTTTGGTACAGATATTTTCAAATCAACTAAAGTAGAATACCATGAAAATGGTCGAATTTCAAAAATAGTTTTTGAAGTTCAAGATTAATATGTCATTAAAATTTCTATATTAATTTATAGACGTTTTACATTATAAATTTAATTAAAAACTAAGGAGGAAAAAATTTATGGAGAATGCTTCAAAAGCTTTAATTATTGCTGGTGCAATCTTACTTTCAATATTAATTATAGCGCTTGGTATTTACGTATTCAATATGGCAAAAAGTGCCACAAATACAGATCAATTAAGCCAATTGGAAGTTAGCCAATTCAATGATGTTTATACAACATATAATGGACCACAACTTGGATCAATGGTAGCAAGCTTATTGGATAAAGTTATAACAAATGCTTCAGATAATAAAGAAGCAGATGAAAGATTAATAGATATCGTATATGTTGATACTTCTGCAAGAAGCGCTAAAGTTACAGCTATGGCTCTTTGTACTGGTAGTCCAACAGCAGATGATACTCAAGCTCAAAATGATGCTTTAGCATTAGCTGGTGTTGCTAATGGTAGCGGAAATGTAATTTCACGTATATCTTCTAACAGTACTGATCAAAATATCAATGCTTTAGGTAGATTAAGAAGCAATATGGCTCAAAAACACTATTACAAAGTTACTTGCCATGTTAGTGAAACAACAGGTTTAGTTGACTGTATAGTTATCAATTATACAAATAACTAATTTATTTTAACGATGAAATCTTAAAGGAGGTATTATGGAGAATCTATCGCATGCTCTATATATGGCTGCTGCTATGTTTGCGTTTGTTCTTGCGTTTTCGGTTGCTTTAGTTTTAGTTAACAAACTAGATGCAGCTGCTGAAACAATTACATACAAATTAGATGGTTCTTATTATGATAGTTTTTCTCTAGAGAGAATTCTAGGAAATAATAATGACAATAGCAACAGATCTAGAGTAGTCGGTCTTGATACCATAATACCTACTTTATATCGTTATTACAAAGAAAGTTTTGCTGTAAAAATTTTAGATGTTGATGGAACATTACTACAATATTTTGATACAACTACAGAAGGTGATGTTAATGCTGCTAAAGTTACTCAAGAGAGAACTACTGCTACATCAGATCGTGCAGAAATTTTAAAAAGAAGTAAGCAAAAGGCTTTGTTGTCTTTATATGATGTTGGTGATACTACCGTACCACAACATTGTTGCTATATGTTTGGCGTACCATGGCTTGCTAACATAAATAAGGATGCCAAAACTAGAGTAGACATGTATATTAATGGCGGAAAAGGATATATAAACAATGTTTTAGTTGATTATTCTCAGCCAATTGGTCAACATGATTCAAGACTTGTATCTTTGAATAATTTTCAAGATAGAAAATTTAGAGAAGTATTTACTCAATATGCTTATGAAGGCGATACAGTTACAAACGATGAAAATGAAATAGTTACTTTAACTGGAAGCAAACAAATCGCAACAAAAATTATTATAATTTATCAATTATTACCTATATCATAAAAAAAATTGAAAGGATAGAAAATTATGAGTGATTCTTTAATAACAGTAATTGCAATATTTTTAGCAGCAATTCTTATGTTCATATTTCCACTTATGAGTATAGCAGAACGTAGTGATGATATTTCACAACTTACTGTTCAAAGCGCAGTTACAGAGTTTGTTAATACTGCTGTTGGAACAGGAAAAATTACAATGAACGAATATAATAAACTAGTTAGCAAAATAGAAGCTACTGGAAACAAATATGATGTTGAAATCGAAATAAAAGTTTTAGATGAAAACATTGGTAAAAAATCAGCTTGGACCCAAAAACAAGTTATAGGTGAAAACAATTATTATTCAGTATATACATCACAAATAATGAATTATATGGCTTCTATGGAAGGTGATGGAGACGGAGTTTATACAATGAAAGAAGGAGATATAATCTCTGTTAGTGCTAAAAATAGTAATAAGACATTATCTCAAACAATAAGAGGAATTTTCTATTCAATTAGTGGTAATGGAACTTATCAAATATCTGCTCAAAGTTCAGGAATGGTTACTTCAAACGGAACAAATAATTAGTTAGTTAGAGATAAAGGGGGTTGGACGGAATTTTGTTTTCGGCCAACCTTTATTTTATAAATTTATGGAGATGTAATTTATGAAATTTCAACACGTTTCGGTAATATTTGTTTTAATTTTTATACCGATAATATTAGTAAGTTCATATTTTATTAGCTTGCAAGTAGAAACAATTAGAATGGAATCTGATTACAGTGAAAAACTTCAAAAAGCTACTTATGATGCTATGAGAGCATTTGAATTAAACACAGCAAATGAAGATTTATCAGCTGTTTCTGATTCTTTAAGAAGTATTATAGAAGCTTCAAATAATATCTTCTTTAATACTTTATGTACAAACTTAGGTGTTTCTAATGCTAGTAAAAGTTATATTCAACCATATATTCCAGCAATTCTTTATACTTTATATGATGGTTATTATATTTATAGCCCAACTAACCTTCCAGAAATTTGTGTTGATAAATATGGTAGAACAATTAGAACTTCAGATTTTGGTGTAACACTTAAAACAGTAAGATCAACATCAGTTGGTAATATTGGATTTTATGAATTTGATAATAATAGCTTAAAATATCAAGATAATTCACCAGAACTAGATGAAGCTGAAACTATTGCTAATGGTGCTGGAACTGTTGATTATAATACCTTAAAAAGTAGTGGAATAGAGCAAGAATATTCTCAGATTTTATATAAAAATAATGATGGAACATATAGTACAGAACTTCATACAGCTTCAAACAGAGATTTTTCTACATATTATAGTAGATCATATATTTTAAAATCATATATTCCATATAGTGCTAGATACATTGGAGCAACAGGTGCTGGTCCTAGTGGAAATCAAAGTTATAATATAACAATTAATTATACATTAGATAATTTTATTACTGTTGAAGGAAACATAGGAAATGTTTATTATACTAAATCAGGCTATTTAATTAGAAATAATTTAGTTAGTTCAATAGAATACTCTGGAACTGGAGTTCCTACAACTACTACAACAGATTGGACAAACATTTCAAAAGATGTTATAGATGCCTATGCAGATGACCCTGCACATTATGAGGTAAAAGTAACACTACAAGATGGAATAGTTATTTCTAATAGAGATGGTCAAGTAGCTATTGCTAGCCCAACAGGTGGAAGTGAAACAATTTATTGGGATGATGCAGGAAGTGCTGTAAAATATTATATAGATAGTTTCATTTTCTCAAGCTGGTTCTATGAGAATTTATCAAATATACGAGCTTCAAATTACCAGAATGATCAATATTCAGTTACAGATATTAAAAATGCGATAGATTCTAGATTAGAACAAAGTTTAGTAAATTCTGAATCAGATCTTTATAAAGAAATGCTTTATGATTTTACAGCTGATTCAACACAACCATTTAGCGTGGATCCAAGTAATGATCCGGAAAATCAAGAGTCAGATTTTTATACACATAAAAGAGCAGTAATTAAAAATTCTATAACATATAACTTGATTTTATCAATGCTTGTTTATACTGAAGATTCTAGAACAGTAGAATTTAGAATGCCAGTTCTTTCAGAAGAAGAATGGGATATTATTTTAAATAATGTTACAATAGTTTCGTTCATGGAAGGCTTTAAATGTGGCTTAAAATACTTTAATAATTATGCAATTGTAACTAGTACAAATAATGAAATAACTGTTACAGACAATGAAATTTATTATGTTGAAAGAGTTGTCGAAAATGTAGATTTAGATGGTGATGGAACTGCAAATGAACAAATTCTGGCAACACTTGATGATGACTATATTTTTGAAACGGCTCATAGAATAGATTGTGAAAACTTGCATTTAGGTGATGCCAATAATTTCCAAGGATCAAATTGGCTTGGATGTATATCATTTAAATCTAAAGAAATAAAATATGATAAAATTTTAAATAATGATGGATCATATACTTATGACCACAAGGCTTTCACAGATTATAATTGTATTGTTGATTCAAACTATACTGTTAGAAATAGAAATGGAACTGTTGTAGATGGAAATACTCAAGTATTACAATACTTGCTAAATAACCGATCTACACCAAGTGGAGCTTTAAACTTAAGTGATGATTATGATGTTAGATTAAAAGCTTATAGAATAGCGATTGCTAAAGAAAGAAATAATCTATATAAAACAACAGCATTTACTGAAAATTATGGATGGCAAACTTTTAATGCATCTTATGAGATAAGACAAGGTACTAGATTTCCATTTGACCATATCTCTAGAAGTAATTTAAACGAAATTTTAAAGATTGAGGTAACAATAGAAGATGCGCAAACTACTGCACCAGGAGTTTATTCAGATTCAGTTGTAGCTAGATATGATACGGGAAAACAATATAATTCTACTCAAACAATTTCTACAACTTCAAAATCTAGAAGAACTTTAGAATATAAACAAGATTTTTCAGAAACTACTGGAGTTGGCGGAATAACATTAATACCTGGAGATAGCGATACAGAATTTAAAGTTATAGGTGTAAAAGTATATTATAAATAAAATTTTTAAAAATGGTTATTATAATTCTTATGAAAAAGATAAGAAGAGTAGTGACCATTTTTTGTTTGTTAATATTTTATTGCTATTTCATAAATATTAGTAATTTTCCAAATAAAATATTGGTTTATAATAATACAAAAATAAATTTTAAATTATGTCCTTTTCTAAAACTAGAAGGAGAGGTAGTTACAAGTTCTGGCGGAAAAAGTTCTAATTACAATTTAAAACTAGTTTTAGGAAATATAAAAGTAAAAGATGTTGAATTAAAAAGAACTGAAAAAGTTGAAGTTGTTCCAAGTGGAGAATTAGTTGGTCTTAAAATTTTTACAAAAGGAATTGTTATTGTAGGCTTTTCTGAAATTGAAGATGTAAACGGAAATAAAGTCTCTTTAGAACAAGTTAGCTCATTAAAACAAGGCGAAAAAATATTAGAAGTAAATGATATAAAAATAGAATCAATAGATGAACTCAAGAAAATAATTTTATCTAATAAAGAAGATTCTTTGAAAATGAAAATAGAAGATTCAAATGGGAAAGAAAGAGAAGAAATTGTAAAACCAATTCATGATAATAGTAATTCTTATAAATTAGGAATTTGGGTAAAAGACGCAGCTACAGGGGTTCGGGTCACTTAGTTTTTTCATTCCAGAGACAAAACAATTTGTAGCTCTAGGTCATGGAATTATTGATAGTGACACAAATTCTCTTTTAGAAATAGATAATGGAAATTTAACTACAACTAAAATTATTTCAATAAATAAAGGAGTTTCTGGAAATCCAGGTGAAATAAGAGGAACAGTAAATGACGATAATATTGGAGATATAGAGACTAATTCTAATTTTGGAATATTTGGAAATTTAAGTGAAGAAAAATCATTAGAATATCAAAATTCAGATAAAGTTCAGATAGGGTTAAGAAGCGAGATTGAGCTTGGAAAAGCAGTTATAATGAGTAATTTCAGCGGAGAGATGAAAGAATATGAAGTTATGATTGACAAAATTTATTTAGATGATGTAGAAGATAATAAAAGTTTTGTCGTTAGAATTACAGACAAAGATTTAATTAATAAAACTGGTGGAATAATTAGAGGACTATCTGGAAGTCCAATTTTGCAAAATGGAAAATTAATAGGAATTGTAACAAATGTCTTAGTTTCAAACCCTAGAATTGGTTTTGGAGTTTTTGCAGATTTAATATTAGAAAACATGAATATCTATTAATACTTTTGCCAAAAAAGTCCTTGCAAAATTATATATATAGATATATAATGGCGACAAAGGAGAACACTATGGGAGACTTAAGTTTAATAGCGATTTCAGCTATAATTACATTTATAATAATGATAGTAATTACAAGCAAGCGTTTAAGAAAAATTATTAAAAAAATATTAAATGTAAGAATTTTTAAGACAAAGATTTTAGTGAAAAATGTATTAGCTATAGGTTTGATTTTGATAATTGAAATATATTCAGTGAATTTGCTTATGAGAACAGGAACAACTATGGAATTTGCTACAAGCAAAGATGAATATCATGAAAAAATTAACAAGGAAAGTAAACAAGTTATAAATTCTCAAAATAAAAAGCTTAAGGAATTGATGAAAACTGAAACTAATATTGAAAATTGCAAAAACCCATATATTCCAGAAGGTTTTAAATATGTTGAAGGCGAGTGGAATAGCGGTTTTGTGATAGAAGATGAAAATCAAAATCAATTTGTTTGGGTTCCTTGCACTAATTTAGAAAATGATGAAAACATTCCGATAATTAGAAAAGAAAACTTTATGAAAGATAATACTAGTCAATCATATTTCGAATGTTATGAAGAAACTGGTTTTGAAAACTTTATTGAGAGTTTATTAGAAAATGGGGGATTTTATATTGCTAGATTTGAAATGAGCAATGAAAACGGAAACCCTGTAAGCAAGGCTGGTAAAGAGGTTTGGGTAGATATAAATTATACAGATGCTAATAAATTAGCTAGAAATATGTATGATAATATTAATTCAAGATTATTAAATGGCTTTGCATATGATATAGCTATTAGATTTATGTTAGATGAGATAGATATGGGTAATATTCCTAGAGGAACTGGAATTACTGGAAATAGTGTATATAAAAATATTTATGATTTAATAGATGATTATGGAGAATGGACAGAAGAGCAAAAATATGGATCTAGAATATTTAGAAGAACAGTTTTTTATGAGGATGAAATGTTATTCTGTGATAGATTTACAGATGATGAAGACGCAACACATAGTATTTTAGGGTTTAGAACTATAATTTATAAATAATGGATGGAGCTTATGAAGAAGAAATTAAAATATATAATTTTGGCTTTGGTAATTGCGTTTTTTACAATAAGTATTGTAGATAAAACTATGCAAAATGATACTTTCTTTTATATTCCAATAGGAGAAAGAATCGTTAAAACACACGTAATTGACGGAATTGATCATTGGTCTTTTCATGAAAATTTAAGATTTACATATCCAGGTTGGATTTGCAATGTAATAATGTATTTATTATATAGTTCATTTGGATTTACAGGAATTTATATTACTACTGCAATAATATCTGGATTGATAGGAATTTCAATATTTGTATCATTATTAAGACATAAAAATGGACTTATTTTATCGTTTATAATGAGCATTATAGCAATTTATATTTCTCAAGGTACATTTGCTGCTAGAAATCAAATATTTTCATTTTTGATTTTTGAGTTAGAAATATTGTGCTTAAATGGATTGCTTGAAAGAGGAAAAAGGAGATATTTTTGGCTATTATTAGTTTTAGCATTTTTATTAGTTAATTTTCATGATACAGTTTATCCATTATTTTTTGTTATGTTAATGCCATATATAGCTGAAATTATTTTGACAAAAATTTTTAAATTAGAAAATTCAGATAAATTTAAAAATTCTAATTTTACAAACAAAAAATATTTGATAATACTGATAGTTTTAGCTATTTTAATAGGATTTTTAACACCTATATTTGGAACAGCTTATACAAATTTAGTTTATTGTATGAGTGGAGTATCAACAAATTTTATACAAGAGCTTAAACCACTTAATTTTACTTCATTTATGCCAATAATGGTAATAACTTTTATAACTTTTTCAATAGTTGGTTTTACAAAAACTAAAATTAATATAAAAGATTTATTATTTGTTTTAGGATTTATTCTTTTCTCATTAGTTACTAAAAGAAATGTATTTTTCTTGACTTTAATAGGAATAATATTTTTTACGAATATTATTACAGAGTTTATAAATACTTATATCGATGAAAAAGACCAAGTCCTTAAAAAACTTGAAAAATCTACAGTTTTTATAATGGTAATTTGCTCATTTACTGCGATTGTTTCAATTAGATTATTATCAAAAAATTTGGTTAAAGAATATGTTCATGATTTAACTTACCCAAAAGATGCTACAGATTGGATTTTAAATAATACTGATTATGAAAATATGAGAATTTTCACAAGCTTTAATTGGGGAAGTTATCTAGAATTAAATGGAATAAAAGTATTTCTTGATAGCAGATCTGGAATGTATACTGTTCAAGAAAATCCTAATTGCACAGTTCTAGCAGATTGGATAGATGTGACTAGTGGAAAATTTCATTATGAGAGAATATTTGAAAAATATAATATAACACATGTATTGCTTGATAAAGATGAAATTATAAATAATTACATTAGTGAAGATAAAAATTATGAAGCAATTTATGGAGATAATTTATTTGTGTTATATGAAAGAAAAAGTAACAAATAACTAATTAATTGTATATTATTTAAATAAGATGGCTTAAGATATAGAAAGGATTAATTATGGAATTAGAAGAAATTAATAGTTTAGATCGGAATAAAAAGAATACATTTAATAGGAATAGGCGGAGTTAGCATGTCTGCAATCGCTGAAACTTTGAAGGCTTGGGGCCACGAAGTTACAGGTTCTGATTTAAATCAATCTGATTTAACTGATAAATTAATTAAAGATGGAATTGATGTTACAATCGGTCATAATGAGGAAAACGTAAAAAAAGCTGATTTAGTAATTTATAATGCTGCTATTCCAGAAGATGATGCAGACCTAGTTGTTGCAAAAATAAATAATATTCCTACAATTGGAAGAGGAAAATTTGTTAGCTTTTTAACTAAAAAATATGATGAAGCAATTTGTGTAAGTGGAACACATGGAAAAACCACTACAACATCAATGATTTCATGTTGTTTTATTGAAGCAAATTATGATCCTTCAATTGAAGTTGGTGCAGTTTTAAAAGAAATTGGCGGAAATTATAGAATTGGTCATTCTGAATATTTTATATTAGAGTCATGTGAATATAAAGGAAACTTTTTGAATTTTAATCCAAATTCATCTGTAATTTTAAATATTGATAATGATCATTTAGATTATTATAAAACTTTTGAAAATGTTGTTAAAGCTTTTGATACATTTGCTGGATTAATTGATGAAAAAGGTGTTTTAGTTACAAACGCAGATGATGAAAACTGCTTAAAATTAAAAGAACTTACAAAAGCTAAATTTGTAACTTTTGGAATTAATAACAAATCAGCTGACTTTACAGCAGAAAATATAGTTTTTGATGATAATGGTTTTCCTGAATTTGATTGTTTAAAAAATGGAGAGAAATATGTTCATATAAAACTTTCTGTTGCAGGAAATCATAATGTTTTAAATAGTTTGGCTTGTATTGGAATTTGCGATTTTTATAAAGTTCCAAAAGAGGCAATAGAAAAAGCTTTAAAGAGCTTTACAGGTGCATCAAGAAGATTAGAATATAAAGGAAGCTTTAATGATGCTACAATTTTTGATGATTATGCACATCATCCAACAGAAATAATGGCTACTGCAAATGCAGTTAAAAATAAGAAATATAATGAATCATGGGTAGTTTTTCAACCTCATACATTTTCTAGAACAAAAGAGCATTTGCTAGATTTTGCTAAATCTTTAAGTAACTTTGATAATATTATTTTAACTGATATTTATGCTGCACGTGAAAAAGATACTGGAGAAATTTCATCAAATGATATTGTTAGAGAAATCGAAAAAATTGGAAAAAAGGCAATAAATATTTCAAGTTTTGAAAAAATTGTAAAATATTTAAAAGAAAATGTAAAACCTAAAGACATTGTAATTACTTTAGGAGCAGGCTCTGTAACAAATATTGGACCAATGTTACTTAAGTAAAAAAATTTATAAAAAATAAGGGGAAAAAAAGTTTTTATGGAGAATAATATAAATGTACATATATAAAACTTTAAAAGATTTTAAAGATGATATGTATAAACAAAAAGAAAGAGGTGCTAAATTACAATGGAAATTACAGATGTACGTTTAAAAAAAGTAAATTCAGAGAAAAAAATGAAGGCTATTGCTTCTGTAACTTTTGATAATGAATTTGTTGTTCATGATATCAAAGTTATCGAAAGCCAAAACGGATTATTCATGGCTATGCCAAGTAGAAAAAATCCAACTGGAGTATTTAAAGATATAGCTCATCCTATCAATCAAGATACTAGAGCAAAAATCGAAAAAGCTATATTAGATGCATATGAAAAAGCAGATGATGCTGAGCCATCAGATGCAGACACAGATGCTGAATAGGTTATAGTTAATTGGGCGGAATTGCTGTTGCAATTCCGCTGTTGTTTTTTTAAAAATTTGTTTACATTTTTTTTCGGTTATGATAATATTATTATGTGTAATTAAATTTGAACGGAGGATAAAATTAATGAATATCGTTGATATTATTAAATTTGAAGGAGACGACAAGACTTTAGTTTGGAAAAGTGATGTTGAAGACTTTAACACTGGAACACAACTTATAGTTCATGAGTCTCAAGAAGCTGTTTTTTATAGAGATGGTCAAGCTTTAGATTTATTTGGTCCAGGTAGATATACTCTAGAAACAGCAAATATTCCATTGTTGAAAAAACTTATAAACTTACCTACAGATGGAAAAACTAGATTTCATGCTGAAGTTTATTATATAAATAAAGCAGTAGTATTAGATGTTAAATGGGGAACAACTAGTAAATTTGAAGTTTTAGATCCACAATTTTTCATTCAATTAAATGTTGGCGCTAGCGGATCTATGGAAGTTAAAATTAAAGATTCTAGAAAATTTTTAGTTCAAGTTGTTGGAACTCAAAACACTATAAATACTGAAAATATTGAAAATTATTTTAGAGAAAAAATTATCGTAAAAGTTAAAACACATCTTGCTAAACTTATGGGACAAGTTAGTTATGTTGTTGTTAATCAGCACTTAGAAGAAATGTCTGAAGCTTTAAAAGAAAAATTAAATGAAGAAATGGAAGAATATGGAATTGAAATTCCTAACTTCTATTTAGCTACAATACATATTCCAGATGAAGAAAAAGCTAGAGTTCAAGAAGCTCTTAATAAGAGAATGGAACAAGGAATTCTTGGTTACAACTGGATGGACGAGCAACTTGCAGATATTGCTAAAAAATATGTTTCAAATGAAGGAAATGGTGCAGGTACTGCTACTGGAATGATGGCTCAAATGCCACTTGCATTTGCTTTTGGTCAAATGTTATCTTCTACTGCACAACCTATGATGCAACAAGGAGTTCAACAAGGTTTAGGTAGTGGAATGGCAAATCAAGGAAAACTTGGTGGAATAAACCTTCAAAACCCAACACAACCTAATGTAAATGCAGGTTTCTTAGGTTTTGGAAATGCTGCAAATGCTCAAAGTACAAATAAACAATTTTGCTCAAAATGTGGAGAAGAAGTTCCAGAAGGTGCTAAATTCTGCCCAAGTTGTGGAAATCCAATAGAAGCAAAAGAAGAATATAAATGTAAAAAATGCGGAAGAGTTTTAAAAGACAATGAAAAATTCTGCCCAGATTGTGGCACTCAAAGAGAAGAATAATTAGTAAAGTTCAAAATGGAAGGAGAAAAAAATGAGTAAAAGAAAATTAAATAACAAAGTTTTAGTTTCTTTAATTCCAGTTATAGTTTTTATAGTTTACACTATAATAACATTTTTAATCTGGGGAGATAATAAAGAAAGTGGTTTCTGGTTTGGATGGTTTTTCTCACTTGTTGCTACTGTAATCACAGCTGGTTTACCATATCTTTTAGTAAAAAAAGGTGAAGAAGTTAAATCACTTTTAAATTCATTTTCAGTTTATTATATTACATTAATTTATTTTGTAGCACAATTAATAGTAGGCTTTATTTGTATGATTTTCAATGAAGGACCAATGGCATTATTAGTTGTTTTGGAAGTCATTTTACATGCTGTATATGCTTTCTTTATAATTGCTTCAGTTATGGGAAAAAATACAATCTCAGACTTAGAGCAACATCAAAAAGAAAAAGTATATTTTGTAAAATCTATAGCTGCTGATTTAGGCTTAGTTGCTGGAAAAATTCAAGATGAAGAATTAAAGAAAAAAGTTGAAAAAGTTCAAGAAATCGCAAGATACAGTGATCCAATGAGCCATCAATCTTTAGCAGGAGTTGAAGCTACTATTTCAACCAAAGTTGAAGAACTTAAAAACGCCGTTGACGAAGGCAAAACAGAAGGTCTAAACGAGATCGTCGATAAAATCGAAGAAAAATTCACAGAAAGAAACGAAAAATGTAAATTATTAAAGTAAAAAACTCTTGACTTATAAGCATTTTCCTGGTATAATCTTGGTGTTGCGAAACAAAAGATTATACCTTTTGTTTTGCCAAAATATTTATTACGCATGTATATCTAGTTTAAGACTGATGCTTGAAAAATAGTAGTCTCTAAGCGTTTACGGTATACAGAGGTAAAACAAAATCAAGGAGGAATTTAAAAATGGCAGTAGTTGCAATGAAACAATTACTAGAAGCTGGTGTTCATTTCGGACATCAAACTAGAAGATGGGATCCAAAAATGGCTGAATATATTTTCCAAGCTAGAAATGGAATCCACATTATCGATTTACAAAAAACATCAAAAAAATTAGACGAAGCTTATGCATTCGTTAAAGAACAAGCTGAAGAAGGAAAAACAGTTCTTTTTGTAGGAACTAAAAAACAAGCTCAAGAATGTATTAAAGAAGCAGCTGAAAAATGCGGAATGTACTATGTTGACCAAAGATGGTTAGGTGGAATGCTTACAAACTATAATACAATTCAAGGTAGAATCAAAAGATTAGAAGATCTTGAAAAAATGCAAGAAGACGGAACTTTTGAAGTATTACCTAAAAAAGAAGTTATTCTTTTAAAGAAAGAAATGGAAAAATTACAAAAAAATCTTGGTGGAATCAAAGATATGAAAGAAATTCCAGGAGTTATGTTTGTAGTTGATCCTAAGAAAGAACATATCGCTGTTCTTGAAGCTCATAAATTAGGAATTCCAGTTGTAGGTTTAGTAGACACTAACTGTAATCCAGAAGAAGTTGATTATGCTATTCCTGGAAATGATGATGCTATAAGAGCTGTTAAATTAATAGCTGATTGTATAGCAAATAGTATTATTGAAGGAAAACAAGGTGTTGATAGCGAAGTATCAACAGAAGCTCCAGTAGCTAATGAAGAAGCTAGTGAAGAAGTTAAAGAAGAACCTTCAATGGAAGAAGTTGTTGCTGAAGAAGAAGTTAAAGAAGAAGAGAAAAAAGAAGAAAGCAACGAAGAAAATAAATAATTTTAATAGTTTTGTTTAAGCAAAACAGATTGGAGAATAATTATGATCAGTGCTGCTATGGTAAAAGATTTAAGAGATAAAACTGGTGCAGGAATGATGGACTGCAAAAAAGTTTTAACTGAAGCAAATGGAGATATGGAAAAAGCTGCAGAGCTTTTAAGAGAAAGAGGAATCGCTAAAGCTGGTAAAAAAGCTGGAAGAATAGCTGCTGAAGGCTTAGTTGCTACTTATGTTACAGACAACAAAAAAGTTGGTTCAATTGTTGAAGTTAACGCTGAAACAGATTTCGTTGCTAAAAACGAAGAATTTAGAACTTTTGTTGCTGATGTTGCTAAAATCGTAGCTACAGAAAATCCAAAAGATGTTGAAGCTTTACTTGCTACTAAATATTTAGAAACAGGAAAAACAGTTGACGAAGTTTTAAAAGATAAAATCTATACAATCGGTGAAAACATGACAATCAGAAGATTTGAAAGATATGAAACAACAGGATCACTTGAAAGCTACATTCATGGTGATGGAAAAATCGCTGTTTTAGTTGATATGGCTAAAGGTGAAGGAGTTGTAGCTAAAGACGTTTGTATGCAAATAGCTGCAGCTAGACCTGAATATGTTTATGATAAAGAAGTTCCACAAGATAGAGTTGCTAAAGAGATGGAAATCTTAAAAGCACAAGCTATGAATGAAGGAAAACCTGCTGAAATAGCTGAAAAAATGGTTCAAGGTAGAATTGGAAAATTCTATGCAGAAATTTGCTTAGTTGATCAACCATTTGTTAAAGATGGAAATCAAAAAGTTTCTGATATGTTAAAAGCTAACAACGCTGAAGTTACTAGATTTGTTAGATTTGAAAAAGGTGAAGGAATCGAGAAAAAAGAAGAGAACTTTGCTGAAGAAGTTATGAAACAATTACAATAAAAATCAATTAACTCCTCTAGAAATAGAGGAGTTTTTTTGTCTTAATTTTATCTTAATTTCATTGAAAACAAAATATCTTTATGATAAAATTTCAATATAAATTAGGCTTTGGAGGAAATTATGAGATATCCAGAAAAATTAAATAAAGGCGATTATATAGGGGTTACAGCGATTTCTTGTGGAATAGATAATGATCAAGATTTATTAAGATTTGAAAACGCAATTAGAAATCTAGAAAATTTAGGTTATAAAGTTAAAACAACTGAAAACTGCAAGACTTTTTCTAATGGAAGAAGCTCATCTGCAGAAGAAAGAGTAAGACAATTTATGGAGCTTTATAAAGATGAAACTGTTAAAGCAATAATCTTTTTAGAAGGCGGAGATTTTGCTTGTGAAATGTTAGATTATTTAGATTTTTATGACCTTTCATTACTTCCTCCAAAATGGATAATGGGTTATTCAGATTGCACAAACTTAACTTTAACTTTTAATATTTTATGTGACACAGCTTCAATCTATGGCCCAAATTTCAAGTCTTTTGGAATGGGTAATCTTCATGAAAGTTTAACAAATTCATTAAGACTTATGGAAAAAGAAGAATTTGTCCAAAATTCTTATGAAAAGTGCGAGAAATTTGGATTTGCTAGTGATGATGAAAATCCATATTATGGATTTAATTTAGTAGATGATGTTAAATATGTAAACCTTAAAGGTGGAGAAGAGGTTTCTTTTAAAGGTAGATGTATAGGAGGATGCATAGATTTACTTCGTGAAGTTATAATAGGAAGTAAATTTGATAAATTAAAAGAATATTGTGAAAAATATAAAGAAGATGGAATAGTTTGGTTTTTAGAAGAATTTGAAGGAACTTCACCAGAGAATTATAGAACTCTTTGGAGAATGAGAAATATGGGGCTTTTTGATAATTGCAAAGGAATAATTTTTGGAAGGCCATTAATGGTAAGGGCTGATTATGATATTTCATATGAACAATCAATTTTAGATGCACTAGAAGGTCTTGATTTTCCAATCGTTTCAGGCGTCGACATTGGCCACCTAGCCCCTCAAATTCCAATAATATCTGGTTCAATTTTAGAAGTTCATTCTCAAAACGGAAAAGGAAACTTAAAATCATTATTTAATTAAACGTTCACCACAATAACTAAAAATTTGTGTACTTTGTTATTGTGTTGAACTTTACTAGCTAGTGCGAGAGCATTCTCGTTCGAACGGTATGAAAAAGGTATTGACAATTTTGACGGATATAATATAATTATGATAGTTTGAAATATTAAAATTTTTTGAAAGAGGTAAATATGGTTGATGTTGTTTTAGGTGGCTTTTTTGGAGATGAAGGAAAGGGCAAAGTCCTTGAATATCTAGCTAAAGAAGCTGATATTGTTGTTAGATGTTCTGGCGGAAGTAATACTGGAAATACAGTTGTTTTTAATGATAAAAAATATACTTTAAGATTTATTCCTGTAGCAATATTAAAATCAAATGTAACAGCTGTTATTGCAAATGGTGTTGTTATTGATCCAAAAATTTTAGTAAATGAAATAAATTTGCTAAAAGAAAATGGATATAATTTAGAAAATTTAAAAATTAGTGAAAAAGCTCACATTATTTTACCATATCATATAAAATTAGATAATATTGAAGAAGAGATAAGAGGCCAAGATAAAATTGGAACAACTCTTACAGGTGTAGGACCTGCTTATAGTGATAAAGCTAATAGATATGGAATTAGAGTTCAAGACTTTATTTCATCAAGATTTCCAAAATTACTAAAGAGAAATATTGAAATGAAAAATAAAGTTCTTGAATCATATGAAAAAGAAACTTTAGATTATAATAAAATTTTAGAAGAATATTCAGAATATAGTAAAGCTTTAGAGCCATATATTTGTGATACTGTTAACTTTTTACAAGATTCAGCTAAACAAAATAAAAAGATAATTTGTGAAGGCTCACAAGCTACTCTTTTAGATTTAGATTTAGGAACATATCCATATGTTACATCTTCAAATTCTACAATAGGTGGAATATTATCTGGAACAGGCCTTAACCATAAACAAATTGGCGAAGTTTATGGGGTTGTAAAGGCTTATTCTTCACGTGATGGAGAAGGTCCATTCTTAACAGAAGAAATTGAAGATGCTGATACAAATAATAAAATTAGAGAATTAGGCCATGAATATGGAACTATTTCTAAAAGACCTAGAAGATGTGGATGGCTTGATTTAAATGCTTTAAAATATGCTGTTCAAGTAAATGGAATAACAGCTTTAGCTGTAAATCATCTTGATGTTGTCGGAAAATTAAAAACAATTAAACTTTGTGTTGCATATAAATATGATGGAAAAGTTACAAATAAATTTTCAAGCAACCCAGCATATCTTGCTAAATGTGAACCAATTTATGAAGAATTTGAAGGAAATTTCGAAGATGTTTTAGAAGCTGCTGCTAGAGAAGATTTATGTGAGCAAGCTGAAAAATATCTTCAAAGAATAGAAGAAGTTGTTGGAGTTCCAATTAAATTTATTGGAATTGGCGAAGAAAACGAGAACATTTTATTTAACTAGGGGAAGTAATGAAGAAAAAAATAAATTTATTATTTTTGTTTATATTTAATTTTGCGATTATTTATTTTCTAAAAGATTTTGTTTTTAATAATTCAATTGATACTATAGAAGAAAAAGTTAAGGTTGCTGTTATTGTTTTATGTGGAATAGCTTTAAATGCACTTGTTATATTATTTTCTAAAAAAGAGCTAAGCCCTTCTACGAAATTTGCTATAATTGCTACATTTATTGGTGTTGGATATATTTTCATTTCACCTCTGCTTAGAGGAATAGATGAAACAGCTCACTTTTCTAGAGTTTACTCATTTTTCATGGATAGTAAAACAACAGATTCTGGTGATTATGTAATTCCAGAAGAAATATTAAAAACTAATAAAATTCCTGAACATAATGGAAATTTTTCGTATTTAAAAACAAAAATAATAGATGATAATTTAGTAGAAGCTAATAAATATAGAGGTGCTAGACTTTATACTCCTATATCATATTTGCCATATTTAATACCTGTTTGGGTATTGGGGTTTTTAGTAAAATCAAATTTGTTTTTGATTGTAACATCTGCTAGATTTTTTGGCTTTTTAACGTATTTGCTTTTATCAATTTATGCTATAAAAACTATTCCAAAAAGAAAAGATTTTTTGGCTCTATTTTGTCTGATGCCAATTCTTTTAAGTTCTGGCGCTACTGTAACAGCTGATCTTTTAACAAATAGTTCAATAATAGTATTTATAGCCATTTGGTACAAATTATATTATGAGAAAAAACAAATTTCAGTTAAAGATATAGTTTTAATAATTATTACAGGAATTTTAGCTGGATATGCTAAAATGGTCTATGCTTTAGAATTTTTGCTTGTATTATTTTTACCTAAAGAATGTTTTGGCGGAACAAACAAAAAGAAAGCTAAAATATTGTGTATAATTTGTGGAATTGTTCTAGTTGCTACACTTATAAATGTGTTTAATATCACAGGTTCAATTAATGATTCTTACGAAAATATGAAATTACAAAAAGAGTTTGTGCTTTCACATCCAATTCAATATTTAAAAATATTTGTTAAAAATATTTTAGATGATTGGACATATGTATTTTCATTTACAACTAATTATACTATTTTACAAAATATATATTTGCCTACAGAACTACTTCAAATGGGCTATTTTATAGCTTTGCTTATGGGAATTTATATGGAAGAGGCAAGTTTAGATTTAGGAAAAGTAAAACCAATTTTAATATTTTTAATTGGTGCTTTAATAATTTTTATAATTACAACATCATTATATCTTCAATGGACTGCTGATACAATTGGAATTGGAACTCCTACTATAGGTGGGTTGCAACCTAGATATTGGATTCCAGTAATGCTTATGTTTTTGGTTTGTTTGCCAAGCAAAAAAGATACATTAAACATAGATAAAAATATTCCATATTATATAAGTCTATTGATAAATATAACGATTTTATTTAGAGTAATGATATTAGTCATTTAGGAAGGATTGCAATGATAAAAGATGATGTTGCAATATTGATACCATCTCTTAATCCCAGAGAAAATATTATTGATATTGTAAAAGGTTTAAAAGAATCTAATTTTAATAATATATTTTTTGTTGATGATGGTTCTAAAGAAGAGACAAAGAAAAATTTTAGAACTGTTGAAGAAAAATATGGTGTTAAAATAATTGTTCATGAAGTAAATAAAGGAAAAGGAATTTCTTTAAAAGACGGAATTAAATATATTAGAGATAATACTGATTTAAAAGGAATCGTCACTATGGATAGTGATGGGCAACATTTAATAAAAGATGTTGAAAAAGTCGTAAAAAAAATGAATGAAAAAGATGTAATCTTTGGAGTTAGAGACTTTGACAAAGATGATGTTCCTTTTAGAAGTAAATTTGGAAATAAATTTTCAGCTTGGTATTTGAAAATTGTTTCAGGGAAAAAGATAAAAGACACTCAAACTGGTTTAAGGGGAATTCCTAGAAAATATTTTGATATGAGCGTAGAAACAGAAGGTGCTCGTTATGAATATGAGATGAATGTTTTAATGGAATGGTGCAAAGATAAAAATTGCAACATTGTTTCAGTTCCAATTGAAACAGTTTATGAAGAAAATAATGTAAGTTATTTTAATCCACTTTTAGATTCAATCAGAATTTATAAAGATTTCTTTAAAAATGTTATATCATCAATTGTTTGCGCTATATTAGATATATTATTATTCTGGTTATTTTTAAATGTATTCAAAATACTAAATGTATTTTGGTCAAATATTGCTTCAAGAATAATTTCTGGTGTTTTTGATTTCGGAATTAATAAATTCTGGGTTTTCAAAAATGGCGGAAATGAGCAAGGCAAAAAAGAATTTACAAAATATGTTATTTTGTTTATAGTGCAAATGCTTGTAAATACAGTAATTATAGACTTGTTAAGCAAAGTATTTTTAAGTTATATTATATTAATTAAAATTATAGTAAACACGATAATTTATTTTTCAAATTATTTTATAAAAAAAAGATTTATATTTAAATAAATTGGTAAGCAAAACTTACCAATTTTTAATCTTGGTTTAAGACTAATATTATAGAATCAAATTTGATAACTAAAAATTTCATTACGGTGCTCGGGGCGGAGATTTTTTTCTTGAATATGTAACAGTTTTGAAACAGGAACCCCTCTTGGACCCCCGGAGACCCAAGCCTCCCATTTCAAACCTTAACATATTCTAATAAAAAAACTCCTACATTCGCACCTTCACTCAATTTTTGTTATCATATTTGATTTTTGAAAATTCAACTTTATAACTATAGAAAGGAAATTTTATGTTTAAATTAGCTAAAAATTTAACTAAAAAAGATGTGTTGGTAATATTAATAAGTTTTGCGTTAATATTTGCACAAGTTTGGCTTGAACTAAAAATGCCAGATTACATGTCTGAAATAACCCGTTTAGTTCAAACTGAGCGGAAGTGAAATGTCTGAAATTTTGAAAAATGGTGGATATATGGTTGCTTGTGCATTTGCAAGTTTAGTTTCTGCAATAATTGTTGGATACTTGATTTCAAATGTTTCAGCTAGATTTTCATTTTCAGTTAGAAAGAAATTGTTTTCAAAAGTAGAAGAGTTGTCTACTGCTGAAATAAAGCAATTTTCAACAAGTAGCTTGATTACTAGAACTACAAACGATATAACTCAAATTCAAATGTTTATTGCAATGGGTATGCAAATGCTTATAAAAGCTCCAATTAATGCAGTTTGGGCTATAACTAAGATTTTAAATAAAAGCTGGCAATGGAGCGCAGTTACAGGTGCAGGTGTTGTAGTTTTATTAATTACAATTGGAACTCTTATGGGAATTGTAATTCCTAGATTCAAGAGAGTTCAAAAATTAATTGATAAATTAAATGGAGTTGCTAGAGAAAATCTTACTGGAATAAGAGTTGTTAGAGCTTTTAATGCTGAAGAATATCAAGAAAATAAATTTGATGATGTAAATAATGAACTTACAAATACACAATTATTTAACCAAAAAACTATGGCAATTTTATCACCAATAATGTATTTGATAATGTATTTCTTAACTTTAGGAATTTATTATATTGGAGCACATTTAATTAATAATGCCGGAATGTTAGAGAAAATAGGATTATTCGGCGATATGGTTGTATTTAGCTCATATGGAATGCAAGTTATAATGTCATTCATAATGCTTGCTATGATATTTATGATCCTTCCAAGAGCTAAAGTATCAGCAGACCGTATAAATGAAGTTCTAGATACTAATTGCAGTATCAAGAGTGGAAGATTAACTGGAAATACTGCTAAAGAAGTTGGAACAGTTGAATTTAAAAATGTTTCATTTAAATATCCAGATGCCGAAGAATATTTGCTAAAAGATATTTCATTTAAAGCAAATCAGGGTGATACAGTAGCTTTCATAGGTTCAACAGGTTCAGGAAAATCTACACTTATAAATTTAATTCCTAGATTTTATGATGCTACTGATGGAGAAGTCTTAGTTAATGGAATAAATGTTAAAGATTATAAATTAGAGAGTTTATATAATAAACTTGGCTATATTCCTCAAAAAGCAGTTATGTTTGACGGAAGTGTTAATTATAATGTTGCTTATGGTGAAAACGGAAAAGGAAAGAAAAGCGAAGAAATAATAAAAAATGCTATTAAAGTTGCTCAAGCTACAGATTTCGTAGAAGAGATGGATGAAGGCTATGAATCACATGTTGCTTCACGGAGGAACAAATATATCTGGTGGCCAAAAACAAAGATTAGCTATAGCTAGAGCAATTGCTAGAGACCCTGAAATTTATATTTTTGATGATTCATTTTCAGCTTTAGATTATAAAACAGATAGTAATTTAAGACATGAACTTAAGAAATATACTAAAAATGCGACATCTCTAATTGTTGCACAAAGAATTGGAACAATTATGAATGCTGATAAAATTATAGTTTTAGATGAAGGAACTGTAGTTGGACAGGGAACACATAAAGAGCTATTAGAAAATTGCGAAGTTTATAAGCAGATAGCTCTATCACAATTGTCAAAGGAGGAATTGGAAAATGCGGAATAGAAGAAAGACCAAGAAACAATCCTCCAAGAAGAGGCCCAATGGGTAGACGGTAGAGGCCCAGCTGAAAAACCAAAGAATTTTAAATCAGCTATAAAAAGATTATTTAAAGAATTAGCACATTTTAGAGTTTTTATTTTAATTTCATTAATTTTAGCTATTGCAGGTTCTGTTTTATCAATTATGGCGCCTGACAAATTAAAAGATTTAGCAAATGAAATTCAAAAAGGCCTTTTTGGCAAAATGGACATGGAAGTAATTAAAAATATTGCAATAACTCTTGCAGTTATGTATATAGCAAGTGCAATTTTCACATTTATTCAATCAATATTAATGACAGATGCTTCAAATAATTTTGCGAGAAGACTTAGAAAAAATATTTCTTTAAAAATAAATAAATTACCATTAAGATATTTTGATAAACATCAAACAGGTGATATTTTATCAAGAATCACAAATGATGTTGATACAATAGCGCAATCTACAAATAATGCTTTAGCTACTTTAGTTAGCTCTGTTACATTATTTTTAGGAACTGTCTTTATGATGTTTAAAACAAACTGGATATTAGCTTTTACAGCCATTGGAGCTAGTGTAATAGGTTTTATATTCATGTTCTTAATTTTAGGGAAAGCTCAAAAATATTTTTCAGCACGTCAAAAAGAACTTGGAAACCTTAATGCACATATAGAAGAGGTTTATTCTGGTTTAAATGTTGTAAAAGTTTATAATGGAAAAAAAGAAGCAGATGAAAAGTTTGATAAATATAATAAAGCTGTTTATGATGCAAACAGAAAAAGTCAATTTTTAGGTGGATTAATGCAACCTATCATGAACTTTATTGGAAATTTTGGATATGTTGCAGTTTGCGTTGTTGGAGCAATTTTAACAATGAAAGATATAATTAGTTTTGGTGTTATAGTTGCTTTTATTACATATGTAAGACTATTTACATCACCATTATCACAAATTGCTCAAGCAATGAATATGCTTCAATCATCTGCAGCAGCTAGTGAAAGAGTTTTTGAATTTTTAGATGAAAAAGAAATGGAATCACAAGAAAAAATAACAAAAAATTTAGATAAAGACAAAGTTAAAGGAAAAATTGAATTCCAAAATGTTGTATTCCAATATGACGGAAATGATCACCCAACAATAAATGGTTTTACAGCTACAGCTGAGCCTGGCCAAAAGGTTGCAATTGTTGGACCTACAGGTGCCGGAAAAACTACAATGGTTAATCTTTTGATGAAATTCTATGATATTACTTCAGGTGATATTAAAATTGATGGAATCTCTACAAAAGACTTAACTCGTGAAAATATTCATAGTTTATTTACTATGGTTTTACAAGATACATGGTTATTTGATGGAACTGTTAGAGAAAATATTATTTATAATAGGGAAGATGTGTCAAATGAGACTGTTCAAGATGTTTGTAAAACAGTTGGAATAAATCACTTTATTAAAACACTTCCAAAAGGTTATGATAGTAAACTTTCTGATAATGATAGTGTTTCAAGTGGTCAAAGACAGCTTTTAACAATTGCTAGAGGAATGATACAAGATACGCCTTTCTTGATTTTAGATGAAGCTACTTCAAATGTTGATACAAGAACAGAAGAACTTGTTCAAGATGCGATGGATAAACTTATGGTTGGAAAAACTTCATTTATAATTGCTCACAGGCTATCAACAATTAAAAATGCTGATTTAATTTTAGTTATGAATCATGGAAATATTATTGAACAAGGAAATCATGAAGAACTTATGGCACAAGGTGGATTTTACGCAGATTTATATAACTCACAATTTCAAATGTAAAATAAAAGCTCTTGCATTTTTTTGAAATATAAGTTATAGTAAAAGTGTAGATTTAAAGGAGAACAAAATGAAGAAGCTTTGGAATTGGTGCTGGGATATGTACTACAAATATAAAGAAATTGTGAATTATCTAATAGTAGGTGGACTTACAACAGTTTTAGCACTAGCAGTATATTATGGTTGTGTATTTACATTTTTAGATCCAAAAAATAGTGTTGAACTTCAAATTGCAAATATTTTATCTTGGACATCAGGTGTTATATTTGCATATTTTACAAATAGAAAATTCGTATTTGAAAGCAAAGAAAAAAACAAATTAAAAGAAGCTGGAAAATTTGTTGGTTCAAGAGTAATAACACTTTTAATGGATATGGCTATAATGGCTATAGGTGTTAGTTTGCTTAAATTTAATGACAAAATCATGAAATTATTCTCACAAGTAGTTATTACAATTTCAAATTATGTTTTTAGCAAATTATTTGTATTTACAAAAAAAGCTGAAAAGGCTAAGAAAAAAGAAAAAATAGAAGAAACTTAAGATAAAGGTGAAAAGTAATGGATGATTATAAAAAAGTTCTTGTTCAAGTTGATGAAATTTTAAATTATCTATCATTAGAAGATTTAGAAAAAATTCCAGAAGATGTTAGAGATTTAATAAAAGAATATAAAGATAAAGATTATGTGTGGAAATATGATACTTCAAAAGAGTTGAAGAACCAAGATGTAGACCGTGATACATTTGCGTTTTTATCATATTTAAACATGGAATATTTATTAAATGAAGAACAAAAAGAATTGATGGATCAAATTCATGAATTAAATGAAAGAAAGCTAGAAAAAGAAAAATCAGAAAAATATGATAGTGATAACATATTTAAAAATGAGGTAGATAAACCAAGAACTATAGAACAACAAAATGTAGAAAATCAAGAACTAGAAAAGAAAGAAGAGGCTTTAGTAGAATATCATAAAGAGAACTTTTTTGTAAGAATTTTTAAAAAGATAAAAAATATATTTTCAAAATAAAAAATAGAAGAATTTAATTCTTCTATTTTTTTGTTGGTAAAATTTGTTTATCATCTATAAATTTTTCAAGTTCTTTAATTTTATCACGAAGTTTTGCAGCTTGCTCAAATTCCATATTTTGAGCATGTTTAAGCATTTCATCAGTTAACCTTGCAACAACATCTTCTAGAGATTCTTCAGGCTTAATATCATATTCTGATTTAATATCATCAGTGATTGTAGCTTTAATTGTATCTCTAACAGATTTTTTAATTGTTTGAGGTGTGATACCATGCTTTTTATTATATTCTTCTTGTATTTTTCTACGTCTATTTGTCTCTGAAATGGCTTTATCCATAGAATCTGTAAGCTCATCAGCATACATTATAACTTTTCCGCTCTGTGTTTCTTGCAGCTCTACCAATAGTTTGAATTAATGAACGTTCTGAACGAAGGAATCCTTCTTTATCAGCGTCTAAAATTGCAACAAGCGAAACTTCAGGAATATCAAGGCCTTCTCTTAAAAGGTTGATTCCAACTAGAACGTCAAATTCACCAATTCTTAAATCACGAATAATTTCCATTCTTTCTAGAGCTTTAGTGTCAGAGTGCATGTATTTTACACGGATTCCAGCATTTCTAAGATAAGCTGTTAAATCTTCAGCCATCTTTTTAGTTAAAGTTGTAACTAAAATTCTTTCTTGTTTTTCAGTTCTTTCATGAATTTGTTCAATTAAATCATCAATTTGATTTTCAGTTGGTTTAACTTCAATCTTAGGATCTAAAAGTCCAGTAGGACGAATGATTTGCTCAACTACATTATTCTTAGAATGTTCTTTTTCATATTCTGCAGGTGTAGCACTAACAAATATTACTTGATTTATTCTTTCTTCAAATTCTTCAAATTTTAAAGGTCTATTGTCAAAAGCAGATGGAAGTCTAAAGCCATAATTTACTAAAGACTCTTTTCTAGCTCTATCTCCATTATACATAGCTCTAACTTGAGGAATTGTAGCATGTGATTCGTCAATTAAAAGTAAGAAATCATCTGGAAAATAATCAAATAAAGTGTAGGGTGGAGAACCAGCAGGTCTTCCACTTATATGTCTAGAATAGTTTTCAATTCCTTGGCAAAAGCCAGTTTCTTTAAGCATTTCAATATCAAAATTAGTTCTTTCTTCAATTCTTTGAGCTTCAATAAGTTTTTTGTTTTCTTTAAAATATTTAACACGTTCTTCCATTTCTTCTTCAATAGTAACTAAAGCTCTATCCATTTTATCTTTAGTTGTAACATAGTGTGAGTTAGGGTAGATCATAACATGATTACGACTAGCGATAACTTTTCCAGTTAATGGATTAATTTCATTTATATTTTCAACTTCGTCACCCCAAAATTCAACTCTAATTGCACGTTCTTCTTCATTAGATGGGTAGATTTCTAGAATATCACCTTTTGCTCTAAAAGTTCCTCTTTTAAAATCCATTTCATTACGAGAATATTGCATGTTTACAAGTTTTTTCATAACTTCATTTCTTGGTTTTGTTTGACCTGGTCTTAAAGAAACTATCATATTTTCATAATCAATAGGGTCACCAAGTCCGGTAGATACAAGAAACAGAAGCGACTATAATGACATCTCTTGTTTCAAAAAGAGAAGCAGTAGCACTATGGCGAAGTTTATCAATTTCATCATTTACAGAAGAATCTTTTTCAATGTATGTATCAGATTGAGCAATATAAGCTTCTGGTTGATAATAGTCGTAATAACTAACAAAATATTCAACATTATTTTCAGGGAAAAATTCTTTAAATTCAGAGTAAAGCTGGCCTGCAAGAGTTTTGTTGTGTGCTAAAACTAAAGTAGGTTTTTGAACTTTCTGAATGATGTTTGCCATTGTAAATGTTTTCCCGTGAACCTGTTACACCAAGTAAAGTTTGAAATTTTTTGCCTTCTTTAATTCCATTACTTAAATATTCGATTGCTTCTGGTTGGTCACCAGTAGGTTTGTATTCTGAAACTAATTTAAACATTGAATTACTCCTTCATTAAATATGTGAATATATATGTTTCCACGCTCCTCCCACCTTCGAACGAACTATAAAATTTAAAGCAATCAAATTCCTTTAAATTTAATAGTTTGTACCTCGGCGGTCCCCACAGCGGTCGCTTGTTCCAACATATATATTCACATATATTTAACTGAAATAAAATTATATCATAAAATAGCGAGGGTAACAAGATTTTTGTTTAAATTAGTTGAATTATATAGGGGGAAGTGGTATAATGAGTTACGAATTTTAATTTTGAGGAAGAAAATTGGAAAAATATATTGATTTTAGAAATGGAATTGAATATGATAAATTAAAAGAAGTAGCGAGTCTTATAAATGATGGGGGAGTCGTTATTTTTCCTACTGAAACAGTCTATGGAATAGGCGGAGATGCTTTTAATGAAAAGGCTGTTGAAAAAATTTATGAGTTAAAAAGTAGACCTAAGAGCAAGGCTATAAGTTTACTTATTGGTGACTTATCAATGATTGATGATTTAGCTGTAGATGTTTCAGAGACTGAAAGAAAAATAATAGAAAATTTCTTTCCAGGTCCACTTACAATTATTTTGAAAAAATCAAAAAAGGTTCCAGACATTGTTACAGCTGGTTTTGATACAGTTGGAGTTAGAATGCCTGAAAATGAGATTGCTTTAAAATTAATTCGTGAAGTTGGAAAACCTCTTGCTACACCTAGTGCTAATATCTCTGGAAAACCTAGTGGAACAGAATATAGCGAGATTATTAAAGATTTTGACGGAAAAATAGATTGCTTTATAGATGGTGGAAAAACTAAAATTGGATTTGCATCAACTATTGTAAAAGTTGAAAATGGCGAAATAAAAATCCTAAGAGAAGGAAAAATAACAAAAGAAGATATAGAAAAAGTTTTGGGGAAATAGAGTAATGGATAAGAAAGATATAAAAAAAGCAATTAGAAATTTATTATTGTTTTTAATTTTAATATTTATCACATTTTTTATTATTTTCAAAGATCAGAATCCTAATGAAATCTTGAAAATACTAAAAGGTACAGATTCAAAGTTCGTTTTAATTGCTGTTGGACTTATGCTTATATATTTTGGACTTGAAACAATTAACATTGGAAGAACTTTAAAAACTTTGGGCGAAAAATCTAATTTCTTAAGAAATTATAGATACACTTTAATTGGATTTTTCTTTAGCTCAATTACGCCAGCAGCTTCTGGCGGTCAGCCAATGGAAATTTATTATATGAGTAGAGACGGAATAAATGTAGCAAATTCAACTCTTGCTTTACTTGTAAATTTAACGTCAATGCAGATTGCTACAATTTCAATAGGTTTGATAAGTCTTATTTTTAATTATCAATATATGAACACTGCTTTGATAATATTTTTTGTTATAGGAATCTTGCTAAATAGTAGCGCTTTAGCACTTCTATTAATTTCAATTTGCTCAAAAAGAGCTACAAATGCGATTATTAGATTTGCTATAAAAGTTATGAAATTTTTCAAAATTAAAAATATGGACAAAAAACAAGAATGGATTGAAAATGAGCTTTCAAAATATCAAGCAAATGCAAAATATGTAAAAACCCATAAATTATTGATTTTTAAGACATTAATTACAACATATATTCAGTTTTTAGTTTACTATAGTGTTCCATATTTTATATATCGTTCATTTGGATATAATAAATCAAATATTTTTGAAGTTTTATCAATGCAAGCTGTATTATTTGCCACAGTTTCAGGAATTCCTTCACCAGGTGCAGTTGGTGTTAGCGAAGGTGGATTTATGGAATTATTTAAAAAGTTCTATCCAAAGAACCAAATTGCTAGTAGTATGCTACTTTGCAGAGGTGTAAATTTCTATTTATTTGTAATTATTAGCTGTATATTTGTAATTATAAGTTCATTTAAAAGTAAAATTAATAAGAAAAAGGAGCATGAAGAAATCCAAGAAAATGGAGAGGTATGAGGAAATAGAGAAAACAATTACAAAATCATATAGAAAAGAAATTTGGAAAAGATTTATTCAGGGAATAAGTGAATTTCAAATGGTAAACGAGGGAGACAAAATTGCAGTTTGTATCTCTGGTGGAAAAGATTCTTTTCTTATGGCTAAATGTTTTCAAGAATTAAAAAGACATAGAAAAGTAAATTTTGATGTAGAATTTATTGTTATGAATCCTCGGTTATAGTGAAAAAAATCTCGAGAAAATTAAAGAAAATGCTAAAATTTTAAATGTTCCAATTCAAATTTTTGAGTCAAATATTTTTGAAGCTGTAACACATGTTGATGATAAGCCTTGTTATCTTTGTGCTAGAATGAGAAGAGGTTATCTTTATGAAAAAGCAAAAGAGCTTGGATGTAACAAAATTGCTTTAGGCCATCATTTTAATGATGTTATTGAAACAATTTTAATGGGAATGTTTTATGGCTCACAAACACAGACAATGATGCCAAAAGTTAAAAGCACGTCACATCCTGGAATGGAGCTTATTCGACCAATGTATTATGTTAGAGAAGATGACATAATTCGTTGGAAAAATAGAAATGACTTAGATTTTATAAATTGTGCTTGTAAATTTACAGAAAAAAATTACATAGATCCAGAAGATCCAGGTGATTCTAAGAGAAGAGAAATGAAACTTTTAATTAAAAAGATGAAAGAAAATTATGAAAATATTGACATAAATATTTTTAGAAGTGTTCAAAACGTAAACTTAGATACAGTGATTTCTTATACTAAAGACGGAAAGACATATAGTTTTCTAGATGAATATGATAAAAAATAAGAGAAATAAAATTTTTGTATAATTTTTTCCTTTTTTGTCATAATAAGAGTAAATTATTTGATAAAAGGAGGAAAAAGAAGTGAAAGCAACAGGCGTTGTTAGAAGAATAGATGACTTAGGTAGAGTTGTAATTCCAAAAGAGATTCGTAAAGTTCTTCGAATTAAAGAACGGTGACCCACTTGAAATTTTTACAGATCAAAATGGTGAAGTTGTTTTGAAAAAATATTCTCCTATTGGCGAACTTTCTGAATTTGCTAGTGAATATGCTGAAACAATTTCTAAGACTACAGGACATATTGCTTGTATCACAGATAAAGACACTGTTATAGCAGTTTCTGGTGGAAGCAAAAAAGATTTTTTAGAAAAAAATTTAAGCAAAGAACTTGAAGAAGTTCTAGAAAATAAAGAAGTTTTTAAGAGCAAAGAAAATAATGATATTTCTCTTCCAGTAACAGAAGGAGAGGGAAAACAGAGAATTTATAATTCACAAGTTATTTATCCAATTATATCTGATGGAGATGTTGTTGGAAGCGTAATTTTAATAGCAAAAGATGCTTCAAAAACTATGGGCGAACCAGAATTTAAAGTAGCTCAGTCAGCAGCAGGTTTTTTAGGCTCTCATCTAGAAATTTAAAAATGGGAAAAAGGGACTTTTTCCCATTTTTAATTAAAGGCTTGACTTTTGAAATAAAAAGTTGTATTATAGTAACATAATATTAAACGAACGTTGACGAGACGAGTAAAATATAGGTTGCTTTTAGGGAGAAATGGTGAGACACTGAAAGCCATTTTAAGTAAACATATTTGAAAACTACCTCTGAGTTCCTAAGTTAAAAGCTTAGCGTGTTACTTACGTTATAAAGTTTAATTAAGTTAAATTAAGGATGGAACCGTGTTTAAATACACTCCTTTGAAGATAAAAAAATCTTCAAAGGAGATTTTTTTATCTTGAAATTTTAAGGAAAATTGAGAGGAGGAATTAAAATGTTTAATATTAAGTTACATGGTGGAAAAACAATGGATGTAGAGGAGTCTTCATTCTGGCACACAACATCACACATTATGGCTCAAGCTGTAAAAAGATTGTATCCAGACGCTAAACTTGCAATAGGTCCATCAATCGAAAATGGATTTTACTATGATTTTGATATTGAAAAACCATTTTCAGATGAAGATTTAGCAAAAATCGAAGAAGAAATGAAAAAAATCGTTAAAGAAGATTATGAGCTTGAAAGATTTGAACTTCCAAGAGAAGAAGCTTTGAAATTAATGAAAGAAAAGGGCGAACCTTATAAAGTTGAATTAATCAATGATTTACCAGAAGGTGAAGTAATTTCTTTTTATAAACAAGGCGATTTTGTTGATCTTTGCAAAGGTCCACATATTCCATCAACAGGTGCTGTTAAAGCTATAAAATTACTAAGTGTAGCTGGTGCTTATTGGAGAGGAAACGAAAAAAATAAAATGCTTCAAAGAATTTATGGAGTTTCATTCCCAAAATCTAGTGACTTAGAGGCTCATTTAGCTTTATTAGAAGAAGCAAAACAAAGAGATCACAGAAAAATTGGAAAAGATTTGGAATTATTTTTCACAGATCCATTAGTTGGAGCTGGACTTCCAATGTATTTGCCAAAAGGTGCTACAATTAGAAGAATATTAGAAAGATATATTCAAGATAAAGAGTTAGCTCTAGGTTATTGGCATGTTTATACTCCAGATTTAGCAAATGTTTCTTTATATAAAACTTCAGGACACTGGGATCACTACAAAGATGATATGTTCCCAATGATGAAAATGGAAAATGAAGAACTAGTTTTAAGACCAATGAACTGTCCACATCATATGTTAGTTTATAGACATAAATTACGTTCATATAGAGATTTACCAATCAAAATTGGTGAGCTTGCACATGACTTTAGATATGAGGCAAGTGGTAGTGTTTGCGGACTAGAGAGAGTTCGTCAAATGTGTCAAAATGATGCACACCTTTTTGTAAGACCTGATCAAATTAAAGAGGAAGTTGGAAAAGTTATTGATTTAATTTTTGAAGTTTACATAAAAGATTTTGGCTTTTCAAGAGACAGCTTCAAATTTAGATTATCTTTAAGAGATAAAGCAAACAAAGAAAAATACATTGATAATGATGAAATGTGGGAGACAGCTGAAAATCAATTAAGAGAAATTTTAAAAGAAATGAAAATTGATTTCTATGAAGCAGAAGGTGAAGCTGCATTTTATGGACCAAAGATTGATATTCAAATAAAATCAGCTTTAGGTCATGATGTTACAATTCCAACTTGCCAATTAGATTTCGCACTTCCTGAAAGATTTGATTTAAGCTATATTGGAGAAGATGGAGAACAACATAGACCAGTTGTTATCCATAGAGCAATCTTAGGATCTTCAGATAGATTTATTTCATTCTTAATTGAAGAAACAAAAGGACATTTCCCAGTTTGGCTTGCTCCAACTCAAGTTAAGATTTTACCAATTGGAGAAAATCAAGTCGAATATGCTAAAAGCGTTATGACTGAATTAATCAAGGAAAATGTTAGAGTTGAGCTTGATGATAGAGAAGAAAAAATCGGATATAAGATTAGAGAAGCACAACTAGAAAAAGTTCCATATATGTTAATTTTAGGACAAAAAGAAGTTGATGCAAAATCAGTTGGAGTTCGTTCTTCAAAAGACGGAGATTTAGGTGCAATGGGACTAGAAGAGTTCATTAAAAAACTTGAAGATGAAATTGTGAATAAAAAATAATTTTTGAGTTATAATATTTTTAAATTATAATTCTAAAAGAGAATTTTAATTTTCGAGTTTTTAAAAGACGGAGGTGCTTCTAGTATGTCAGAAAGTAAGAAAAGCAAAAACAAGAATAGCAACAAAAATTCTCAAAACAATAATAACAACAATAATAATAACTAATTAGTTTATAAAAAGCTCTTGTGAAAATATCGCAAGAGCTTTTGCTTACATAATAAATTTATTAACTATTGGCACTTTGCTAAAACCTGCCGCTAATAATGCAGAAATCGTAAAAATTATCAAACTAATTATTGGTACAGATAAAATAGGATTAAATTTTAAAATGTCATTTTCTAACAAAATTATAAATATTACATGTGCCATATAAATGAATAAAGTATATTTTGATAAATTAGTGATTAATTTTCTAAAAGTTTTATTTACTTTTATATTTTTAAACTTGTTTTTAAATAATACAAAAACAGCTATACTCATTAGTAATACGTTTATTCCGTTCCCAACGGAAAAATAGCTCACTTGGTTCGTTTATATATCTACTAGAAATTGTAGATAACAAAAATGTTAAAATAAATCCACAAATTCCCATAAAATATATAAGATTTCTCGTTTTCTTTTTTATGTCGACTTTATTTAAGCAATATCCAATTATATAATAAAAAGCAAATTCAGAAACAAAAGTAAAATGAAAATTATCTATTATAAGTTGTAAAACTGCTCCTAGACTTTCTTCAAAAAATGAAGCAATAGTAATAATTTGCGGAATTGCAAATGAAAAAATAAAGCACAATATTAAAAAATATTTCGTTAAAAATTTATCTTTAACAATACATTTGAAAATTGGTGTCATAATATATAATCCAATTATCATATATATAAACCACATATGAAAATTTCCAATTAATAATTTAAAAACATTATAAATTAAATCTTGCTTTCCGTTTATATATAAATAAATATATGACCATACAAAAAATACAACAACCAATTTCAAAATATTTTTTATATAAATTTTTTTGACTGAATCATCTTTATTTAGAAATATTGCACCACTTACCATAACAAAAACAGGCACAGTCCATCTTGATATTCCATCATAAAAATTAAGTACATTCCATTCAAAAGAATATATATCAGTGTTATACCAACATCTAGCTGCAACATGCAATATAATAACAAAAAAGCATGCTACTATTTTTAGAATGTCAAAATATATTTCTCTGTTTTTTTCTTCATTTACAATATCTTTTTCTTCCATAATTAGTCCCTTTTAACTGTTTTCTGGATTGCTATAATCTCCATTATAGCTAAATTCATCTACATACCATTTTCCATCTTTTTTAACAATAGTAAATTTATTTTCAATTTGATAAATTTTGTTATATCCTTCAGATTCTTCATACCAGTCTTCTCTAAATGTTCTAACAGCAGTAGCTGAAATTTTGTCATCTGATTCTTCAATATCTTTAAACTCTGTTTTTACTAAATAATTAGCAATATTAATATCTCCAGCTGTTATATAAACTTCTCCATTATCTTTATAAACAAATAAGTCCATCTCGTTTTTGTAAGTTTCAAGCGCGTTTTCAGTATAAATTGAAGATAACTCATCAAAATTTTCTACTAAAACTTCGTCTTGAGTGTAGATATCATCTCTATCATAATTTATCGCATATATTTCAAAAGTTTCTTTCATATCTGAATAAACATTTGATAATATTTCTTCTGGCTTTGTTCCTTCATATTTACAAGAAACAATATGATAAAGGTTTGTTTGTTCATCATATTCAATAGTTAAGATTTTATGTGAAAGTTTTTCTTTTTCATTTAGCAAATTAACAAAATTTTTATCTTTTAAACTTGCTACAGAAACAAGAGGAGTAGCGCCTTCATCACCATTTAAAATATAATCATAAGTATTAAAAACAGTAAAATCATTTTCATCTGTTTCATCATCACCATAAGAAAAATAAAGTGAAATTACATAATCGTAAAGTGAAACAGTGTAAGTGTTTCCAGATTTTTCAATTTTATCAATTTGATAATTATAATAAAAAGGAGTGTCAAAAGAAGTTGGACCATATAAATCACGATAATTGTTATATCTCATTGAAACAGCACCTTTTGGAAATTGCTTTTTTAAATTATCTCCATAAAGAGTTTTTACGATTTTGGAAACTTCATCATAAGTGTAGCCATATTCTTGATTATTTTGTTCATGAAATTCATCATCATGATTCCAAACATATTGATTTACATTTTCCCAAAGCCAGTTTTCATCAGCATCATTTATATCATCAAACTCTGGAATTAAAAAAGTTCTTCCATAAATGTCTAACAAATAAAGCTCTAGATCTTCATAATTTTGAGCTTTTTGGGACTTATTTAATTGCTTATATGCAAAATATAAACAAACACTTAAAATAACAATTATAATTATAAGAATTAATATTTTTAAACTTTTTTTCATAAAAATCTCCTTTTTGGGAAAAGGGGACTGTCCCCATTTCTCATTTTTTATTTTAATATATGAAAGAGAAAAAAACAATGGAAAAAATAATATTTTTGAAAGAAATAACTCATAATAAGAAAAAACGGAAGAAAGAGAAAGAAAATGTTAAAAAAATTATTTAAATTTATTGGAATTGTTTTATTGTTTTTCATTGTAATAGTTGATTATATGTTTTTAACAGAACTAAAGAAATCAGACGGAAACCCTGTGAAAGCTGCAGTTCGGAATTGCTAAAAATGTTGCTGAAAATGTCACAAATTTGGAACCAATTTATGTTTTACTTTTAGGTGAAAATAAAGATTTAGGTCAAACTTTAGCTGATACTATAATGTGTCTTGGCTATGACCCTAAAAATCAAGAAGCATTTATGATTTCGATTCCAAGAGATACTTTTGTCGGAAAAAATATAAACTATGCAAAACCACAAGACAAAATAAACTCATATTTTAGTGAGAAAAATCCTGAAAAAATTATGAAAAAAGTAAATGAATTAACAGGTCTTGATATAAAATACTATGCTGTAATTAATAATAAAGGTTTAATTAAACTGGTAGATTTACTTGGAGGAGTTGAGTTTGACGTTCCAATTGATATGAATTATGATGATAAAACTCAAAATCTTCACATACATTTAAAAAAGGGTGTTCAAACTATTGATGGAAAAAAGGCTGAAGTGCTTTTGAGATTTAGACATAATAACAATGGAACAACATATCCTCAAGAATATGGAGATAATGATTTTGGAAGAATGAAAACTCGGAAGAAACTTTATTTTAGCAGTTTTGCAACAAACTTTAAATGTTAAGTCAATTGATGAAATAAAAGAAATAGCAAAACTAGGCTTTGAAAATATTGATACAAACTTAAGTTTAACTCAAATTTTGTCATATGTAGTTTTATTGACAGAGTTTGATACTCAAAACTTAGCACTAGAGCAACTTCCAGGCGAGTCAGTTTATAAAAATGGGGTATGGGTTTTTGATTTAGACGAAGAAAAAACTGTCGAATTAATTGGAAATGTTAAATTTAGGTAAAATTTTTATAATAAGTATTCACATTATAAAACCTTAATGGTATAATGTAAACGAAATATTGGAAAATGGAGGAATTATGTCAGAAAAGAAGAGCGTCGTCAGAAATTACATGTATAATTTGATTTATCAAATTTTGATTTTAATTCTTCCGCTAGTAACAACACCTTATTTATCTAGAGTTTTAGGACCAGAAGGTGTTGGAATTTATGGTTACACATATTCAATTGTAACATATTTCGTTTTATTTGGTTCTCTTGGAATTGCTTTATATGGTCAAAGAGAAATTGCTTATGTTCAAGATGATCCTACTAAACGAAAAAAAGTGTTTTTAGAACTAATTTCATTTAGATTTATAACTCTAGCAATTTCAGTCATAATCTATTGCTTAGCATTTGTTAGAGGTGAAAAATATCATATATATTATTTGATTTTACTGTTAGAGCTACTGGCATCGGGCTTTGACATTAGTTGGTTCTTCCAAGGAATTGAAGATTTCAAAAAAACAGTTTTAAGAAATGTTTTAGTTAGAATCATTAGTGTCAGCTTAGTTTTTATACTTGTTAAAACTTCAGGAGATTTATGGAAATTCGTTTTAATTTATTCTCTTGGAGATTTCCTAGGAAACTTACTTTTGTGGTTTTACTTGCCAAAATATTTAAAAGGCGAAAAGGTTGGAAAGCTAAATTTAAAAATGCACTTTGTTCCACTTTTAATGCTATTTATTCCACAAGTAACTACAAAAATCTACAATTTGCTAGATACAACAATGCTTGGCGCAATAATATCAAATAAAAATGAGACAGGTTTTTATGATCAATCTCAAAAAGTAATTAGACTTTTAATAACAATAGTTACATCTCTTGGAGTTGTTATGATTCCTAGAGTTGCAAATATTTTTGCAAATGGCGATAAAAAGCAAATTAATAAATATATAAAAAATTCATTTACATTTGTGTTTTTCATTTCGTTTCCAATGATGTTTGGAATAGGCTCAATTGCTAAAGATTTTGTTCCAATTTTCTTTGGAAAAGGTTATGAAAAAGCAGCAACATTAATTATAATTTTCTGTCCAATGATTTTACTTATGGGAATCGAAAATGTTATCGGTTCACAATATATGTTGCCAACGAAAAAACAGAAAAAATACACAATTTCAGTTATGGCTGGAGTTGTAGCAAATCTGATTTTAAATTTTATTTTTATAAATTTATGGCAATCAATTGGAGCTTCAATCGCTACAATATTGTCACAAGTTATAGTTGATGGTGTTCAGATTTATTATGTTAGACATGATATAAAATGGAAGCTATTAATAAGACTTGCTGTTAGATATTTAGTTGCGAGTGTGGTTATGTTCTTGATGTGCTTAGTTGTTAAGCTTATAGTTCATACACCAGTAGTTTCAATAATTGCACAAATTACAGTCGGAGTTTTGACTTACATTGGAATGTTAATACTATTCAAAGATAAATTTTTAAATACCATTATAGAAACAGTAAAAGCAAAATTAGCTAGTTTAAAACCAAGACCACAAGAATAACTTTTACTAGAAAGAGGTACAGATGAAAACAAAAATACTAGCGATTGTTTTAATTATAGCAATCGCAATAGGAAGTTCACTTGGAGCATATTATACAATTGCTGCAACAAAAAGTGAATTAGACAGTAGAAATAGTAGTGTAAAAGATAAAATTTCTTCAACTAAAAAAGAAATTGATGAAGTTGAAGCAAACTTATCAGCAGCATTACAGGAAGTTGAAGATTTAAATAGCAAAATTTCTACATATGAATCTGCAATAACAGATTTATCAGCTAAAATTGAAACTACTACAAATAACATAACAAAAACTGAAAATGATATTGCTCAAAAAGAGAAAGAAACTAAAGAAAAACAAGAACTTCTTGAAAAAAGACTTGTTGCAATATATGAAAGTGGAAATACATCATATTTAGATATGTTATTAACATCAAAAGATTTGTCAGACTTTCTTTCAAAATATTATTTAATTTCAGATATTGCTGAATATGATACAAATTTAATAACAGCTTTAAAAGATGCTAAAGTTGCTCTAGAAAATGATAAAGTACAACTTGAAGAAGATAAGAAAACTTTAGAACTTGCAAAACAAGAACAAGTTGAAAAACAAGATGCATTAAAAGCTTTAAAAGCTGAAAAAGATGCTAAAGTTTCAGCATTAAATGCTGAAGATAAAGAATTACAAAACCAATTACAACAATATGAAGCAGAACAAAAAGCTATTGCAGATGAAATTGCTAGATATGTTGAAGAACAAAGAAAAAATGGAATTGTTTATACAGAGATGGCACCAAGTGCTTATGGATATACTTTCCCAATTCCTGGACTTTCTAAAGCAAATATTGCTACAAAAACATATCCATCATATAGTGGTCACAATGGCGTTGATGTTAATATAAATGTTCGTGGAAAAGAAGTCGTTGCAGTTAAAGACGGAGTTGTTAGAACTTCTAAAGCTATTGGAGGATCTATAGCTAATTATGGAACAGATGGAAATTATGTTGGATCATATGCAAGCTATGGAGAATATGTTGAAATAGATCATCAAGATGGAACTATCACATTATATGCTCACTTAAAAGCTGGTTCAAGAACTGTTTCAAAAGGACAAAAAGTAAAACAAGGACAAATTATAGGTTATGTTGGAAATACAGGAAATGTTCAACCAAGGCCAAGTACATCAAATCCGTTAGGTGGAACTCATTTACATTTCTCTGTGTTTGTAAATGGTAGAGCTGTTAACCCATTTAAATATTTACCAGGCTAAAAATAAAATATAAAATACAAAAGCTAGCGAGTTTAAATTATCGCTAGCTTTTTAAAAGAGGTTAAAATGGAAAAAATCGTGCCAGAATTTTTAATTGAAAAACTTGAAAGTCAATATGAAAAAGAAGATGTAGAAAAAATAGTAAATGGCTTAAAAGAAGCAAAGAAAACTACATTTAGAGTAAATAAAATAAAGTCAAATGTTAATGAAATTGAAAATGTTTTAAAAGAAAATAATATTTCATTTTCAAAGCCAGATTTTTATGAAGATGCTTTTATTTTAGACGAAAATTCAGAAAATAAAATTAAATCTTTAGATATTTATGAATCAGGAAAAATCTATCTACAAAACTTATCAGCAATGATGCCAGTCTTAGTTTTAGAGCCAAAAGAAAAAGAAAATATTTTAGATATGTGTGCAGCTCCAGGCGGAAAGACTGCTCAAATTGCGAGTCTATCACAAAATAAAGCTTTTATTACAGCTTGCGAAAAGAATAAAATTAGATTTGATAGGTTAAAATATAATTTGGAAAAACAAGGTGCGAAAAATTATAATCTAATGAAAGAAGATAGTAGATCATTAAGCGATTATTTTAAATTCAACAAAATTCTTTTAGATACGCCATGCTCTGGAAGTGGTACAGAAGGCGTCTTTTCTGAAAATTTTTCAGAAGAGTTAATTACAAGAATTACAAAAGTTCAAGAAGCACTTTTAAAAAAAGCTATAAACTTACTTAGTACAGGCGGAGAAATAATATATTCAACTTGCTCAATATTAAAAGATGAAAATGAGAAAATTTTAGAAAAATTTAAAGACAAAGTTAAAATAGTTCCAATTCCAAAGTTCGAAGACAAAAACATCAATTATTTACCAAGCTCAGACGGAACATTAACGATTTGTCCAAATTCATACTATGAAGGATTCTTCATAGCCAAATTGATATTATTATAATAAAGAGAGACATATATATTCGACCCAAGCGACCGCTGTGGGGACCGCCGAGTTACGGACTATTAAATTTAAAGTAAGAATATTGCTTTAAATTTTATAGTTCGTTCGAAGGTGGGAGGAGCTGGGAGAATATATATGTCTCTCGTAGTTGACAATAATTTAGTTTTATAGTATAATTTTAATAGTTTAAATTGTTCGGAAATCATTTTAAATATTAATTTTAAGAAATTCTCTAGAACCCGAGAGAATTTATTTGTTTTGAATTAAAAGATTAAGGAGATAATTTAATGAATAATGAAAACAATAAGCCTGAGACGACAGGTGCTTTTTTGCGTGGTCAAAGAGGAAGAAAGAGAACCACTCATAAGCCTACTAAATCTCAAGCTACTCAAAAGAGAAAAAATAATGAAAATACGGCAATAGTTAATGTTGAGCCTAGACCATTAACGGTTGTCAAAAAACAAGAAACAAGATTAAACAAAAATTACAATGAAAGAAAATTTCAAGAAAATATTTTTAAAAGAACTAGCAAAGAGAATTTAAAAATCATTCCAATAGGCGGAATAGAAGAAATAGGAAAAAACATGACAGTTTTCGAATATGGTGACGATATTGTTATAGTTGACTGTGGTGTTGCTTTTCCAGAAGATGATATGTTAGGAATTGACCTTGTAATTCCAGATTTCACTTATTTAGAGAAAAATAGAGAAAAAATAAGAGGTTTGGTAATTACTCATGGACACGAAGATCACATTGGTTCAATTCCATATTTCTTAAAACAAATTAATGTCCCAATTTATGCTACAAAGCTAACTTGCGGATTAATTAATAACAAATTAGAAGAACATAATTTAGTAAATTCAACAGATATGAAAGTTGTAAATCCAGGTCAAACAATAGTACTTGGAAAAATGAAAGTTGAGTTTATCAGAAGTAATCATAGTATTCCAGATTCTGTTGCTCTTGCTATTCATACACCTGTTGGAACAGTTATCCACACAGGCGACTTCAAAATCGACTATACACCAATAGATGGATCAATAATTGATTTAGGAAGAATTGCAGAGCTTGGAAATAAAGGAGTTTTAGCACTTTTATCAGATAGTACAAATGCTGAAAGAAAAGGCTTCACAATGTCTGAAAAAAGTGTAGGAGAAGTATTAGACAAACTTTTTATGACTAAAAAGAGGATAATAGTTGCGACTTTTGCTTCAAATGTGCATAGGGTTCAACAAGTTGTTAATAGCGCAATTGAAAACAAAAGAAAAATTGCTGTTTGCGGAAGAAGTATGGTAAACATGATTGAAACAGCAGTTAGACTTGGTTATATTGATGCACCAAGCAATTTATTTATAGATATTGATATGATTTCAAATTATACAGACGAACAATTAGTAATTATTACCACTGGAAGTCAAGGCGAGCCTATGTCAGCACTTACTCGTATGGCAAATGGCGAGCACAAAAAAGTTACTTTAACACAAAATGATCTAGTAATTATTTCTGCAAACCCAATTCCAGGAAATGAGAAATTTGTTGGAAAAGTTATAGATGACTTAATGAGATTAGGTGTAGAAGTTGTCTATAATTCATTAATGGATGTTCACGTTTCAGGTCACGCTTGCCAAGAAGAGCAAAAATTGATGATTGCTTTAGCAAAGCCAAAATACTTTATTCCAGTTCATGGTGAATATAGACATTTAATGGCACATATTGAGACTGCTAAACAACTTGGCTATGATAACAGTAATACATTTATTATGCAAAACGGAAAAATTTTGGAATTAAATGAAAACGAAGCTAAATTTAATGGAGTTGCACCAGTTGGAAAAATTATGGTTGACGGTTTAGGCGTTGGAGATGTTGGAAATATTGTTTTAAGAGATCGTCAACATTTATCATCAGATGGACTTATAATTGTTGTTTTAACAATGGATTCAGGCTCAGGAGAAGTTGTAGCCGGACCTGATGTAATTTCAAGAGGATTTGTTTATGTTCGTGAATCAGAAAACTTGATGGACGAAGTAAAGCAAATGTTAAATGAATTAGTTTCAGAGTGCTCAAAGAGCGAAATTAGGGACTGGTCAAGTATTAAAAACATGATTAAAGATAATTTACGTTCATATATTTATCAAAAAACTAAGAGAAACCCAATGATTTTACCGATTATTATGGAAGTCTAATTATAAACAAAAAGTCAAGAATATAAGTTCTTGACTTTTTATTTTAAGGAGTTTTGAAAAAGTTTAAAAAATGTGATAAAATTAATATAGTGATGGTCAGTAAACCGTCCAAAAAAATGTAAAGGAGTGTGCATAGTGCATGACAAAATTAGAAAAGTTCTTCTGGTACGAGCGGTATGACGAAGATACCGACATGATGGTGAAAGGCGAGCCGAGATTCGAGGCCTGGCTCATCACGGGCCTGGTCATCGTCGCCATCATCGTGGCACTGTAAACACAATCCACCGGGGACTGGCGTGCTGGTCCCCAAATCATTTTTTATTTTTTAAAAAAGTGTTGACAAACTGATTTTAATAGTTTATAATCTATACTTGTCAGGGGTAAACCTGAAAAATCAAAATAATATGCAGGTGTAGTTCAATGGTAGAATTCCAGCCTTCCAAGCTGGCTATGCGGGTTCGATTCCCGCTACCTGCTCCAACTAAAAAGCACTATAAAAATAGTGCTTATTTTATTATTAAGAAAATATGCGGGTATAATTTAGTGGTAGAATGTCATGCTTCCGACCTGATAGCGAGGGTTCGATTCCCTCTACCCGCTCCAATTTAAGACAACTTACGAACTGTAAAGGTTTCGTAAGTTTTTTCTTTTTAAGAAAAAAATAAATCTTTATAAAAAATGTTCTCTTAAATTAAAGGAAAGGAGGACATTTTTTATGCTTGAATTTGAAGTAATACAAGAATTAAAGCCAAATAGTGAATTACTAGAAC
>CANQWQ010000007.1 GCA_947627595.1 uncultured Clostridia bacterium | reverse complement strand
AAAAAAGCATTCAAATATTTATGGTATGTAACTATATATTTTTCAAAAAAGTGTGACATATGTTTGACTAATCTACAAGGGGGACAGTCCCCATTTCCAATTTTTGTATTGACATTTAAAAATTTAATTAATATAATTACTTTGAAAATAATCTAAAGAGCAAGGAATAAAAATGAACAACAGAATAATTTCATTAGAATCAACTAAATATGAGTTAAAATTAGATAATTTCGAAGGTCCACTTGATTTATTATGTTATTTAATAGATAAAGATAAAGTAGATATTTATGAAGTTTCATTAGACAAAATAGCTGACCAATATCTTGAATATCTTAATATTCAAGAAGAATTTAATCTTGAAATAGCTAGTGAATTTTTAGTTATGGCTTCAACTCTACTTTTAATAAAATCAAAAGGACTTCTTCCAAAGGTTGCTCAAGATGAAGCTGAAATAACTGAAGAAGAGCTTATTAGAAGAATTATTGAATATAAAAAATATAAAGAAATTTGCAAAACTTTAAAAGATAGATTTGAAAAATATTCAAAAAGATTTTCTAAATTTCCAGAAAAAATTGAACTTCCAAAACAAAATCTAGAAGTTACTTATACTGTTAAAGATATTGAAAAAGCTTATAGAGATCTTATAAAAAGAAATATAAACAAGAAAAATGAGTTTAGTGATAATATTAAAAAGATTGCAATATCTGATGAATACAGTGTTACAGATAAAGTTAAAGAAATTTATAAAGAGCTTATCAAAAAACCAAATTTTATTTTTAATAATTTGTTTTCATTAGAAGAAAAGCCTAAAGCAGAAGTTGTTACTGCTTTTACAGGAGTTTTAGAATTAAGTAGAAGAAATAAAATTTTAACTGAGCAAGAAGAATTATTTGGTGATATTGTAGTTTCTAAGAGAAAAAGAAATTTAGGAGAAAATAATATAATTGTTTAGAATAAAACTTGAAAATATTGGAAAACTAGCCATAAGGAGAAATCTTATGTGGTTAGTTTTTTTGATTTCCTTACTATTTATTGGATTTATTTTTTCAAGTATAGAAATTAGTTTAAATGAAATTGTTGTAACTGAAGAAAAACAAGACTTTAAAATTATTATTTATTTTAAACTTTTTAGTATTTTAAAAATATTTTTCCTAAAATTAGATAGATATGGAATTAAAATTTTTAATAAAAATATTCCAATAACTAGAGAAAAGCTTAAATCTATTGATAAAGGAAGTTTTGATTTATTAAGAGATTTAGATATAAAACTCGAAAGTGTTAATTTTGTTTTAAAAGTAGGAGTTATAGATATAAATTTAACAAATATTGCAATCGTAGTTGTTTCAACACTTTTTCCAATATTGATAAGAAATAGAATTAAAAATAAAAATTTAAAATATGAAATATTACCAGAATATGATAAATTAAAGTTCCATTTTAATGGAAAAATTAGCGTTTCAGTTAAACTTTTAACATTTATAAAACTTCATTTTAAGAATATAAAAAGTGAAAATACACATAATAAAAGAAAAATTATGGTGTAAAGGAGATTTTTATAATGAGTGAACATCCTATTGAAGGGCTTATGAGAACAGCGATGAATAGTATTCAAGATATGGTTGATGTAAATACTATTGTTGGTGAACCAATTGAAACTGCTGGAGATGTTATGATAATTCCGATTTCAAAGGTGTGCTTTGGATTTGCAGCAGGTGGAAGTGAATTTAATACTGAGACATTAGATGAATATAAGAAAAAAGATGAGGAAGAAGAGATGCAATATAAGCTTCCTTTTGGTGGAGGAAGTGGAGCTCGGTGTTACAATAAATCCAGTTGCTTTTTTGGTAATTAATAAAGAGACAATTAAATTAATGCCGATAAATCATACTTCAACATTAGATAGAATTGCAGATTATGTTCCAGATATTTTAACGAAAATTTGTGAAAAAGCAAAAGATAAAGAATCTGAGAAAGAGGAAAAACAAGAGGAAAATGAAAGTCAAGAAAATGTAAAAACAACAGTAAAAACTGAAGTAGTAAAAGAAGAAACAAATAATGATTATTTAGAGGATGAATAGAATATGGTGGGGCTCCCCTTTGTTCGAGTTCCACTTTAAAGTTTAAAATAAAAAATAATAGTTTCTATGAAACTATTATTTTTTATTATGGTGCTGATGGTGGGACTCGAACCCACATGGTTTCCCACAGCATTTTGAGTGCTGTGCGTATACCAATTTCGCCACATCAGCATATTAAATTACAAAAGTTATTTTAGCATAAATCTATTTTAATGTCTAGTATTTTTGAAAATAAAATCCCAAAAAATTTATTGAAAAATGGAATAAAAAACACTTGCAAAAAAAATCATTTAATATATAATGATATTAGTAAAAATTTAAGGAGGATTTTTGTCATGGACGAAAATAATAACAATAATAATAACAATGAACAAAACATTAATGTTGGTGCTGCTTTCAAAGATGTTGCTGATAAAGCTAAAACAGCATTCAAAGAGACAGATTTCAAAGCAGAAGCTGTTAACACAAAAAACTTTTTTATTGATTTTGTAAAAAAACCTTTAAACACAGTTAGAGCTATGGCCAATAGTAAAAACGGAAAATTAATTCTTGCAATATTTTTAATAGGTGCTTTATGTTTATTTAATGTCTTAGGAACAGTTATATATTATGGAGTAAACGAATATTTAGATGTTGAAGATATTGAAGCAAAAACTGTTGTATTAGATATAATTTCACCTATTATATTTTTAGTTGTTTTTGCTGGTTCTACATATTTATTTAGTGGAAAAGAAAAGAAAAGTGTGCCTACAGTTGTTACTACTGTAGCAGTTGCTATGACACCACTTGTTTTAAAAAGTCTATTATATATAATTTATATTGTAATTAATCAAGCAATTTCAATTTACTTCATCTACAATATGTTTGCTTCAACATTGTCATTTATGTCAATAGTTTTAATGATGTATAGTATGAAAGATTTAATTTCAAAAACAGATGATAGAGATAAAAACTTTAGAAAAATTCTTTTAATAGCATTTGTTGCATATGCAATTTTAGCCGTATTAAGTAAATTAGAGATTTATACTTCATTCTAAAAATACTAATTTTACTACTTCTTGGAGGAAATTATGAAAAAACTAAAGAAGATAGTCATTTATATTGTTTTATTGACTGCTATAATTTTTATGATGACTAGATATGTTTATGCTAGTAAAGATTCTTTCAATATTAATGACTTCATTAGCTTAAGTGAATATTCTGATGATTTTAAAGAATGGGTAAAACTTTCTGATGAAGAAAAAAATAATACCCTTTCTCCAAAATTATATAATATGTTAGATGATTCATACATATCAGAAAACCCAATTTATCAAGCTGCTATTGTAGGAGCTAGTGTAAATTCTAGATTTAGCTTACAAGAAAAAATTCCTGCAAACCTTGAGATTAGGAATCAAAGAAGTACTAGCTTGTGTTGGGCTTTTGCCGGATTATCATCATTAGAAACTAACTTAGCTTTAAGTGATTATAGAAATGGATTAGCTAATGCAAAAATTTATGATTATTCTGAAAGACATGCTAATTATTCTTCTACAAGGACATTTTTAAATGGTCAAGTAAATGATTATGGCGTTGATAGAAACCTTGGTGAAGGTGGTCAATGGTATTTAATTGAGACATATTTAACAAATGGAAAAGGTGCAATTCCTGAAGAGAATATGCCTTTTGAGGATAATGAAAATGTTATAGACATTAGTCAATTAGACAATAAAAATCCAGTTACAACACTTTATGATACTGTATATTTTGATAATTACAATCAATTATCTGGAGATGCTAGAACTCAAACAATGAATGAGATTAAACAACACATTCAAAATTATGGATCTGTGTTTGCTACTATCCATGGAAATTCTGCAAATTCAGTTTTAGACTCTTGCTATGATAATGATACAGGTGCAAAATATTGTAGTAATCAAATATTACATAGAACAGATCATGCTGTTTCAATAATTGGATGGGATGATGATTATGACAAAAACAATTTCCAAGAAAATTCTAGACCTAATGAAAATGGAGCTTGGATAGTTAGAAATTCTTGGGGTGAAAACTTAGAATATGATTTAAGCGAGTTAAAAGAAGAATTATATAGAACATATCCAACTCAATGTAATTCTCATAATTGGTTTAAACCAGAAGATATTCCAGATGAGTTTATTGAATCAGCTGGTTATAAGATTTCTGGTGATAAAGTTTTATTACCAATTGGTGATCATGGATTAATGTATGTTTCTTATGAAGATTGCAATGTTGGTGCTACTCTATATGGAGTTGTAAGCAGCTCTGATTCTGTTGATTATGACTATGTTTATCAATACAATAAATTATATCCTGCAATTCAAATTGCAGTTAATACAAATGAAACAGTTTTATGTAATGTTTTTGATAAACAATCAGATTCTACAGAATATTTAACAGAAGTTTCTTTAACAGCACCAGAAGCTTATGAATGTAAAGTATATGTAAATCCTAATGGTGAAGGAAAATCATCAGATGAGCTAAAACCAGTTAAATTAGTTACTGGAGATAGTGAAAAAATTGATAAAGGCTATCATACTTTAGAATTTGCTGAACCTGTTGAAATTACAGGGGATAAATATACTGTTGCAATTGAAATAATTGGAACAAGACCAAATACTATAGATATTTTATTAGAGGGAAAAGTAGATAGTTTACCACTATTTGATAATGTTCAAGTAGAAAGAAATAAATGCTTTGTTTCAACAACTACTGATTTCGACAATTGTGAATGGGTTGATTTAGGAGATTTAGAGACAGTTACTACAAATTTGCCTAATGGAGATAGTAGTATAAAAGCCTTTACAAAAACAGCTCTTGAAGATAAATCAGTTAGTGATATAGAAATTATATCTGAACCTAACAAAACAGAATATATTGAAGGTGAAAACTTTGATAAAACTGGAATGAAAGTAATAGTATATTTTAATGATGGAACATCTAAAGAGTTAAGTGATTCAGATTATAATATATCAAATGGTTCAAATTTAAAATCAGATCAAACATATGTAACAATTACATATATGGGAAAAACTGCTGAACAACAAATCACAGTTAAAGAAAATGAGAATTTAGATACAGATCCTGTTGATACTGATAAAGAACCAGATGAAAAAGAAGAAGTTCCAGTAAATACAAATGTAACTAATTGTTATACAACTATAAGTAAAGTTCAATCATATCAATATACTGATGATGCTTCAAAAAATTATACTTTAGTTGAACTTGAAGTTGCTGGAATTAAAAGAGATTTAAGTAATGATTCTTTTGAATATTCATATTACTTATCTTCAAACCCTAATTTGAAAAATATAACAGATTGGGTAAAAATTAAAGAAGAACAAAAATTAGAAAATAAATTACAATTTAAAATTGATTCTAGAGATATTCCTAATTTTTCAGAGATTTCAAAATCAAACACTATATATCTTTATGTAAGAGAATCTGTTGAAAAAGGTGGAAATCAAAGCGTAATTACTACTAGTGCAATGAACTTTAATGTTGGTGATGCTAAAATTGAAACATATGTAGATAATGCTAAAAAAGATAATTCAGGAACAACAAATAATAATCAAAATAACGGAAACAATGGAAATAGTGGAGTTCAGGGAGATACTTCTAAAAATCAAGGAGGTCAAACTGTAAATCAAGATGATACTACTTCAAAATCAAATCTACCTAAAACAGGTGCTACAATTTTAGCGGTATTTATTATAATAATTGCAATAGTTGGAATAGTTACATTTGTTAGATATGAGATTTTAAATAAAAATACAAAACTATAAAAATAATTTTTAAAAATGTCTTTCTTAAATGAAAGACGTTTTTTTGTTCTTTTTGATAAAAATTAGAATATATTTTTCTTAAGAATGGAGGATAAAAATGGAAGAAAAAACTTTTGATGGAATTGAAATTTTAAAAACATTTATTAAATCTTTAATAATTGAAATTATTATTTCATTTTTGGGAATGTTTATTTTAGCCTTGATATTAAGTAAAACAAATGTGAGCGATAATATTATGGGAAATACTATTATAGGAATATCTTCTTTTTCAATTGCAATAGGCGGGTTTTTAAGCAGTAGAAAACTTCAGATGAAAGGGATTTTATCAGGCAGTTTACAAGGAATTTTATATATGATAATTTTGTATTTAATTTCTAGTGTAGCAAGCAATAATTTCTCTTTAGGAGTTCAAAGTCTAGTAATGATAATAGTTGGAATTGTTTCAGGAAGTGTAGGCGGAATTATAGGAGCTAATTTAAAATAGAAAAAAGCTCAAAAAGTCTTGTAAATTTCTTTAAAAAATGATAATATCATATAGAAATTATCTTAAGGAGATATGATAATATGCAAAAGATTAAAGATAGTAAAGGAATAACTTTAGTTGTTTTAGTTATAACAGTTATAGTTCTTCTTATTTTAGCTACTATAACGATTAGATATGGAATTGAAGAGGTTCATGAAGTTTCAAATAAAAAGATGGAAACAGATCTTAAAGTTGTGCAACAATCTATTATGCAAAGATATGCTTTACTTCAAAGTAAAGGCCTTTTAAATATAAAAGCACCAGATATTAATAATGATGCTTCAATTCAAGACTCATCTGAAACTAGTCGTCCAGAAGGATTGCTTGGAACTAGAGTTGCTGATCCTAAAAAAACTTTAGACATATATAGTTTTCCTACAGATATAAAATTAAAAAGTGATTATACTGCTTCAGATAGTGTATCTTATAGTGCTACATATTCATTTGAAGCATATTACTATTTATTAGATGAAAATGATTTAAGTGATTTAGGAATTACTGCTGAAAGTAATTTCCAATCTTCTGATTTGTATGCAAGTGAACAATATAAGTTCATGGTAAATTATTCAACAGGAGAAGTTTTTGATATAGCAAACAAAAGATATTGGGATAATAAATATTTAAACGATTTGTTTATATATGATCAACCTGCTAATGTTAGTGTAGACTTAGACAGTCAAAATTATGTATTTAGTGATGATTAGAGGAGACTTATGATTGATTTAAAAGCAGAATTACGGAAAAATTTTAGATGATAGCCAGATTTTCTGTGATGAAAGTATGAAAAAACATACATCATTTAAAATAGGCGGTCCAGCTGACTTTTTCGTAATGCTTAAAGATGTTGAAGAATTGAAAAATGTTAAAAATCTTGCTAGAAAAAATGAAATTCCATTTTTTGTTATTGGAAATGGAACTAATTTACTAGTTAGAGATAAAGGAATTAGGGGAATTGTTGCAAAACTTGATTTTCAAAAACTTGAGATAGATGAAAAAAGTGGAAAAGTTGTTGTTAGTGGTGATTACCCAGTAAGCAAACTTGCTAGAAAATGTGCAAAACTTGGTTTATCAAAAATGGAATTTTTAACAGGAATTCCTGGAACTGTCGGTGGAGCTGTTAGAATGAATGCAGGTGCTTATGGAGGAGAAACAAAAGATATTTTAGTTAAAACTACTTATTTAGATGAAAATTTAGAAATTAAAGAAATGCTAAATGAAGAACAAGATTTAAGCTATAGACATAGTATCTTCTGCGAAAAACCAGAATATATAATTTTAGAAGCAGAGTTAAAATTAGATAAAGATTTAGAAAAAAATATAAATTCAAGAATAGATGAAATGATGAAATCAAGGCTTGAAAAACAGCCTTTAGATTTTCCTTCAGCAGGAAGTACTTTTAAAAGGCTTCCAGATAAAGCTACAGCAGCCTTAATTGACCAATGTGGATTAAAAGGTTATAGAGTTGGTGGAGCTGAAATTTCCACAAAACATGCTGGCTTTATTATAAATGTTGGAAATGCTACTGCAAAAGATGTTCTAACTATTGTAGAAACAGTTAAAACTAAAGTATACGAAAGATTTAATGAAAAAATTAATCTTGAAGTTGTAATAATAGGAGAAGAGTAATGAAATCTTTTTTAGAATGGTTTAGAGCTGGAACAAAAGTAAAGAGATGGATATTTTTGATTATAGTTGGAATAACTTTAGTTTGCTTTGCATTTGAACAAGTACTAACTACTGAAACAATTAATATAAAAGATGTTATAGCAAAAATAATAATAACTTTTGTTGTTGGCTTTGTGTGCATTATTATAGGAATAGTTTTTATACAAAAAAGAAATTTAGAGATTTTAATTGAAGCAAATGATACAAATACTGAAAAAAGAAAAAATGCTAAAGTTAATATAAAATCATTAATTTTTAATAGAAAAGTTTATGATGAAGGACCTAAAGTTGTTGTAATTGGCGGTGGAGAAGGTTTAAATACAGTTATTAGAGGATTGAAAAAATATACAAATAATATAACTGCTATTGTTACTATGTCTGATTATGGTGAAGATCCTAGTCGTTCTAGACAAATTTTAGATTCACTACCAATTGGAGAAATTAAAGGAAGTATTTCAGCTTTATCAGAACAAGAAAAATTAATGTCAAGACTCATGAATTTTAATTTTAAAGATGATAGATTAAAAGACTTGAATTTTGGCGATATTTATATGCTTGCAATGAGCGAAATTTATGATAATATTTCAGAAGCAATTAGAAAATCTACAGAAGTATTAAATATCACTGGACAAGTTCTTCCTGTAACTTTAGACGAAATTAAAATTTGTGCTGAGCTTACAGATGGAACTACAATCGAAAGAAAAAGTAATATTTTAAAAGTAGTTTCAGAAAAAATAGAATCTATTAATAGAGTTTATATAAGCCCATCTAACTGTAAACCAGCTCCTGGTGTTTTAGAGGCAATTAGTGAAGCAGAGGCAATTATAATAGGCCCTGGAAGTTTATATACAAACGTTATTCCAAACTTGCTTGTTAAAAATGTTGCTAAAACAATTAAAGAATCAAAAGCAATTAAATTATATATTTCAAATATAATGACAGAACCTGGACAAACTGATAATTATACAATTTCAGACCATATAAGAGTTATTCATTCACATGTTGGAAGGGGAGTTATAGATTACTGTCTAGCAGATACTGCAGACTTAATTCCAGAATATGTTAGAAGATATAATATGGAAGGCTCTGATGTTGTAGAAATAGATAGCTCTAAAGTTACATCACAAGGAATTAAGCTTATTAAGAGGGATTTAGCTTGTATAGAATCAGGGTTAATTAGACATAATCCTGATAAAGTTGCTAAAGTTATAATGGAACTTATTGGAAATGAGCTTAAATTTAGAGATTTACAAAATGATACAGAATATCTACTTATTGATTCAGTTTTAAAGAATCAGAAAAAATATATTGCAAAATTAGAAAAACGAAATAAAAAGCAAAAAGAAATAGTAAAAAAGGCTACAAATAAAGTTAGAGGAAATAAAAAAGCAAAAAGTAAATTTGCTACTAAATATGAGGAAAGATTTAAATCAATTCAAAATTCAGATACTCAAACAATAGAAAATAGAAAAATAGCCGAAGAAATTGCTAGAATGGAAGCAAAGTTAAATAAATCAACTTTAAAACATAAATCAAAAGAAAAATAATAAATTAGGGGTTATACAAATGAAATTAGAGAAGAAAGATTTGAATTTAAAAGATGGTGTTAAGAAAGAGTGGATTTTAACAAATGGTATTGGTGGTTTTTGCAGTAGTTCAGTAATTGGTGCAAATACTAGAAGATATCATGGTTTATTAGTTGCTCCACTTTTGCCACCAGCTCAAAGACATTTATTAATTTCAAAACTTGATGAAACATTAAAAATTGGTGATAACAAATATAATTTATTTACAAACATCTGTGAAAACTATGTTTCAGATGGTTTCAAATATTTGCAAAGTTTTGAAAAAGAGTATGTTCCAGAGTTTATATATGAAGTTCAAGGTGTAAAAATTACTAAAAATATAATAATGGTTTATGGAAGAAATATAGTTTGTGTAACCTATAAAATTGAGAATGTAAAAGAAGATATGACTTTTGTTTTGACACCTGTTATTAATTTTAGAGATTTTCATGGTTTAAATACAAATCATACTTATTCTTTAAAACAAAAAATAGATAAAAGTAAAGTTCGTGTTGAAGTTGATGGAAATGCTATAACTCCAATTTATATGTATATAGCAGATTCAGAATATATTGAACATTTTGATGACACTTTTACAAATATGTATTATTTAAAAGAAGATGAAAGAGGTTTTTATCCAGAAGAAAATTTATCTGTTCCAGGAAGATTTGAAATTAACTTAAAAAAAGGCGAAACAAAACAATTTACATTTATTGGATCACTTGAAGAAAATATTGAAGAAATAGACGGATTTAAAGTAATAGAAGATGAAATAAAAAGATTAAAAGAAATTCAAAATCAAGCTAATTTAGAATTAAATCCTGAAACACTAACTAAGAAACATAAAGAATATAATAATTTTATGAATGAGCTTGTTCTAGCTGGAGAAAGCTTTGTTATATATAGACCATCATTTAGATTACATTCAATGATTGCTGGATATCCTTGGTTTCTAGACTGGGGAAGAGATTCAATGATTGCTTATGAAGGAATTTTCTTAATTCCTAAAAGGTTTGATTTAGCTAGAGAAGTTTTACTTACTTTTACAAGAGATATTAAATTTGGCTTAGTTCCAAATGGATATTCAGGTTTTGATGATAGACCTTTATATAATAGTGTTGATAGCTCACTTTTATTGTTTGAACAAGTAAATAAATTTTTAAGATATACTAATGATTACGAGTTTATTAAAGAAAATATTTACGAGAAATTAAAAGCTGTAATTGAAAATTATCAAAAAGGAATAGATTTAGATAATAACAATATTTATATAGATACAGATGGACTAGTTGTTTCAGGAACTCCAACAACTCAAAATACTTGGATGGATGTTAAGATTGGAGATTTTGCAGTTACACCTAGAAATGGAAAAGTTGTTGAGATAAATGCACTTTGGTATAATGCTTTAAAAACTTTAGAAAGTTTAGCTACTAGATTTGAAGAAAATGAGCTTGCTAAAAAGCTTAAAGATGAAGCTGCTGCACATAAGAAAATCTTTAATAAATTATTTTATAATGAAAAGAAAAAATCTTTATATGATGTTTTAGGTGATGATAAAGTTAGACCAAATCAATTATTTGCGTTTTCTACAACATATCCTGTTTGGGATTTTAAAAGTGAAAATACAATGAAAATAATTGAAACTATTGATAATAAACTTTTATTAAAACATGGTTTAAGAACACTTTCAAAATCAGAAAAAGAATATGTTCCTGTTTATGAGGGTGATAGCTACAAAAGAGATATGACTTACCATCAAGGTGTTCCATGGCCTTGGCTATTAGGATTATATTTTGATGCTCTAAAAAATTTAATTGCAAATGAGAAAAACAAAAAAGAAAAACAAGCTTTAAAAGAAAAATTAAATAATTTTATAGAAACTACTTACAATACTTTTAGAAAAGAAATGGAAAGAGAAGATGGAATAGGAAATATTTCAGAGTTATATGATGCAAAGCCTCCGTATAAACCAGGTGGAACTCCAGCTCAAGCTTGGAGCATCTCTGAAGTTCTTCGAATTTCTTGTGAATATAAAGATTTATTATAAGGACTAAAATTTATGAGAAAAGACACAGATTTTTACAAATTGATTGAAAAAATATGTAAAGAAAAAGGCATCCAAATGAGAGATGCCTCTTTTGGCTATATCACAGAATTAAAAAAAGGCGATAAAGTTCGCCATATGGTTGGTGAAAGCTTAGAATTAAATTCAGCTTCATCATATAAAATTGCAAGTGATAAATTTGCTTGTTACAGTGTTTTGGTTCAAAATGATATTCCAAGTATAAAATATAATATCATCTTTAACCCTGAAACTAGAGGTGATTATGAAAATGATGATATGAGAAAAGCAATGATATTATTTGATCAATATGGTGGAAATGTTATTTTAAAAGCAAATAGTTCTTCAGAAGGAAAAGATGTTTTTTATATAAAAGATAAAGAAACTCTTAAAAAGATGATTATTCAAGAGTTTATGAATTATAAAGATAGTGTTAGTATTTGTCCATTTTATGATATTGGATATGAATATAGAGCAATTTATTTAGATGGTGAAATTGAATTTTGCTATAAGAAAGAAAAACCTTTTGTTCTAGGTGATGGAAAGAAAACTGTAAGAGAACTTATTAATGATTTTAAAATAGTTGATTTTTATGAAGATTTAAATTTTGATTATGTTCCAAAAGAAAATGAAAAAGTTGAAGTTTCTTGGAAACATAACTTATCTCTTGGAGGAGTTCCAAACTTAGAAATTGATGATGAAACAAGGGTTAGAGTATATGATTTAGCAAAAAGAGCTGGAAATGCTATTGGAATAAGATTTGCAAGTGTTGATATAGCTGAAACTAAAGATAAAGAATTACTTGTAATGGAGATTAATTCAAGTGTGTGCATGAATAAATTTGCAAATGTCATTTCAAATGGATTACAAATTGAATACGAGATTTTTTCAAATGCGATAGATAAAATGTTTGAGGCTTAAAAACCTTGACATTTTTTTTTATTATATATATACTTGTTTTGAATAATGGGGATACATAGGGGGTCTAAGGTGAACAAAAGAATAAGAAAATTATTTTTTTTATTAATAGTTTTTAATATAATAATATTTATTTCATGTTCCTCAAAAGTATTTGCTAGAGAAGTATCTGACGATATTAATGGAATAGATGATAGCCAATATCCTGGAATGAAGCAGGCAATTCAAACTCTTCAGGCTAGTCATCCAAATTGGAAGTTTAAAGTTGAATATACAAATTTGCTTTGGGAAGAAGTTATCAATGCTGAACATCAAGGACATAGCACATCTACAAGCCCTTCAAACCTTTCACCAGCTGATAATGCTAAATATGCTGGATTATGGATTTGTGAAATTTGTGGAACACAAAGATATGATACTGGAAGTTGGTATTGTGCTTCAAAAGAAGCTTTAGAATATATGATGGATCCTAGAAATTCATTAAATGAAACAGATTTATTTCAATTTATGCAATTATCAGTATTTGATGATTTTGATGGTGAAACAGTTAAAAATAATTTAAATAATATAAAACCAGATTGGATTGATGAAGAATGTGTTGATGCTATAATTGAAGCTGCTGGACAATATAAAGTTGATCCATATTACATTTTAGCTAAATTATTAGAAGAACAATCTCCAACATCTCCACTTTTTACAGGTAAAGGCTATAATGGATCATATGAAGGTTTTTACAATTTATTTAATGTTAGAGCTACTGCTAATAATAGAGAAGGTGTAATCTTAAATGGTTTAGCACACGCTGCATCACAAGGATGGAATACTAAAAGATTGTCAATTCTAGGCGGTGTTAGTGTTTTAGCAAACGGATATATTAACCAAGAACAAGATACTTTATATTATCAAAAATATGATGTTATTGGAGATTCAAAATATGAGCATCAATATCAACAAAATATTTTAGGTGCTCAAAATGCTGGAACATATTTGAAAAAATATTGTACAAATGAAGGAAATTATAGTTTTATAATTCCTTTATATAAAAATATGCCGGTCCAAGCTTGTCCTAGACCTAATGTTAGTCAAACACATGCTGAGAACAATACTGAAGGAACTATGGGTGACATAAATGGCGACAATCAAGTAAATGTTATTGATGTTGTATTATTAATAAATTACATAAATGGTGAAAGCCAAGTTGCTCCTGAAAGAGTTTTTGCTACTAAGATTTCAGGAAATGACAATATATCAGTAATAGATGTTGTAATGTTAATAAATTATATTAATGGTGAAGCTACAATTCCAAATAATACTGTAAAAACCGGAACTGTTAATACTACTACAAGATTAAGATTATCACAAAATGGAACAGAATATAAAACTGTAACAAGCGGAACTTCTATTAAAATACTAAAGAAGGCTGATACACCAGTAGCTGATGTCTATTGGGATTTGGTAGTAGCATCAAATGGAAATTATGGATATATTCCTAGAAATTATTATCAATAATCTATTTTAGGAGAATATAATGAAAGAAAAAAAAGAGAAAAAGACTGAAAAAGTTGAAACTGAAAAAACAGTTGAAACTACTATACTTAAGAAAAGTAAGATAAATATTATTTTGAGTATTTTAATTTTGATAATTGGAGTTTTAATTATATTAGAACTTACAACTAAAATAGTTTCTAAGAATTTAAACACTTTTAAACATTTCTTCTTTAGAACTGTTGGAATTGAATCAAAAGAAGGAAACACAATTGGAAATATAAATAATTATGGATATTTAGCTGAAGATAATAACTATTTTTATTATATGTGTCCAACTGAAAACGGCCAATATATTGGAATTTCTAAAGTTAGCAAAAAGGATTTAACAGGTCCTCAAACAATGCTTATTCAAGGAACTTGGGAGATTGCTAGTATTAATTCTTATGGAGATTATATCTATTTTGTTACTTTTAGCCAAAATGAAGTTGACGAAAATGATAAAGATGCAGATGAAATAGATAATAAAATTCACAGAGTTAGAAAAAATGGTGATCAAAAAGATGAAGTTATAAATGATAATGAATTTCATAATGATTCATATAAAATTGCAGTTGTAGATGGAAAAGTATATTATATAGGCGCAGACGAGTGTATCTGGTATATGGACTTAAATGGCCATCATAAAACTAGACTTAATGAAAATGCTTCAGGTTTTGAAGCTATAAATGATAAATATATTTTATATAATATGCCAGAATTTAAAGATGGTGAAGAAACTTCTACATCTTATATAATGAATAGAAACGGAAAAAATGCTAGAAAAATAAATGGAGATAGAATTTTTACTCCAATAATTTATAAAAATGAAATTTATTACTTAACACAAGATAGATATCTTCATAAAATGGATTTAAATGGAAAAAATGATATTATGCTTTCAGATGCAAAGATTTATAATCTAAATGTTTCAGATGATGGAATCTTCTATTTAAGTTATACTCTTGATGAAGAAGGAAATCCACAAGCAATGCATATAAATAGAATGGATCTTGATGGAAAAAATAATAAGAGATTAACAACACTTAGAGAATATACAACTTCAATTTGCTTAGGAAAAGAAAAAGTGTTTTTCTTAGATAGTGACAGCGATTCAGGTTATATGGAACTTATGTCTTCTGATGGAAAACAAAAAATAGATTTGTTTAAATTAAATTATTCAGACTACTATTATATGGATGAATTAATCGAAGAAAATAATGAAGAAACAGAAAATACAGATGAAACTGGAACAGAAACTGAAGCTCAAGTAGATCCAAACCAACAAGGAACAGAACCTACTGATGCTCAAAATACTGGAGAACAAACTGAATAAGATAAATAAAATATGGTAAAAATTGCTTGATTTTTACCATATTTTTTAGTATAATTATAACTAGTTTATTTATGAAAGAGAGGGTCTAAATAATGGCAAAAATTCTAGAAGATATTTCAAGAACATTTAATGAATTTTTACTTTTACCAAATTTAACTGATGAAAGATGTATACCAAATAATGTAAGTTTAAAAACTCCACTTGTAAAATTTAAGAAAGGTGAAGAATCAAAGATTTCTTTGAACATCCCTATGGTTTCTGCGATTATGCAATCTGTTTCAGGTGAAAAGATGGCGATTAGCTTAGCACGTGAAGGTGGATGTTCTTTTATTTATGGAGCACAATCAATTGAATCACAAGCTGAAATGGTTAGAAATGTTAAAAAATATAAAGCAGGTTTTATAACTAGTGATTCTAATGTTAAGCTTGATACAACACTTCGCGAGGTTTTAGCTTTAATTGATAGAACAGGTCACTCTACAGTTATGATAACTGATAATGGTGAACCAAATGGAAAATTCTTAGGATTAGTTACAGATAAAGATTATAGAATTTCTAGAGCAAATTTAGAAGATAAAATCGAAATGTATATGGTTCCAAAAGAAAAAATTGTTTATGCAAACAAAGGAATCACTCTTCATGAAGCAAATGATATTATTTGGGAAAATAAAATAAGCTGTTTGCCAGTTTTAGACACTAATGGAAATTTAGATAGTTTAGTATTTAGAAAAGATTATGAATCAGATAAAGAAAACCCATATTCTTTATTAGATGATAATAAAAGATTTATAGTAGGTGCAGGAATTAACACTAGAGATTATGCTCAAAGAATTCCAGCTCTAGTTGAAGCAGGTGTTGATGTAATTTGTATGGATTCATCTGATGGATATTCAATATGGCAAAAAAACACTATTGACTGGGTTAGAGAACATTATGGAGATAGTGTTAAAATAGGCGCTGGAAATGTAGTTGATAAAGAAGGATTTTATTATTTAGCAGAAGCTGGTGCTGATTTCATTAAAGTCGGTGTTGGTGGAGGTTCAATTTGTATAACTCGTGAAACAAAAGGAATTGGACGTGGACAAGCTAGCGCTTTAATAGATGTAGTTGAAGCTAGAAATGAATATTTTGAAAGAACAGGAATATATATTCCAATTTGTTCAGATGGTGGAATTGTTCATGATCATCATATTACTCTTGCTCTTGCAATGGGCGCTGACTTTGTTATGATGGGTAGATATTTTGCTCGTTTTGATGAAAGTCCAACTAGAAAATTAAAGATAAATGGAACTTTTGTTAAAGAATATTGGGGCGAAGGTTCAAACAGAGCTAGAAATTGGCAAAGATATGATATGGGCGGAGAAGCTAAAAATAAATTAGCTTTTGAAGAAGGAGTTGATTCTTATATTCCTTATGCTGGTCCGTTAAAAGATAATGTTGAGATTACAATTAGCAAAATTAAATCAACAATGTGCAATTGTGGAAGTATTACAATTCCAGAACTACACGAAAAGGCTAGATTTACTCTTGTTTCAAATGTAAGTATCAAAGAAGGACAAGCTCATGACGTTATTCTAAAAGATATTCAAATAGGACAATAATAGGAGGGCATTATGGAAGAAGAAAAAATTTTAATATTAGACTTTTATGGTCAATATAATCAATTAATAGCTAGACGTGTTAGAGAATGTAATGTTTATTCTGAAATAGTTCCATATACAACTTCAATTGATGTAATAAAAGAAAAGAATCCAAAAGGAATAATTTTTACAGGTGGACCTGCTAGTGTTTATGCGCCAGATGCTCCAACTGTTGACAAAAAGATTTTTGAACTTGGAATTCCAGTTTTAGGAATTTGCTATGGAATGCAACTTATGACAAACCTACTTGGAGGAGTTGTTGAAAGAGCTAATAAAAGAGAATATGGAACAACTAAAGTTTATATAAATAATAAATCAAAATTATTTAAAGGCTTACTTGATGAAAATGATTGTTTAATGAGTCACACAGATAAAGTTTCAATTTTACCAACTGGTTTTGAAAATATCGGTTATACTGATAATTGTCAAAATGCTGCTATGGAAAATGAGGCTAAAAAGCTTTATGGAATCCAATTTCATCCAGAAGTAAATCACACAAATCGTGGAACAGAAATTATTAGAAATTTCGTTTATAATGTTTGTGGTTGCAAAGGTGACTGGAAGATGAGTTCATTTGCTGAAAGAACTATTAATGAATTAAGAGAAAAAATAGGAGACAAAAAAGCTTTATGTGCTTTATCTGGCGGTGTTGATTCATCAGTTGCAGCTACTCTATTAAGTAAAGCTATAGGAAAAAATTTAACTTGCATTTTTGTAGATCATGGTTTGCTTAGAAAAAATGAAGCAGATGAAGTTGAAGCTGTATTTACAAATACAGATGTAAACTTTATTAGAGTAGATGCCAGAAAACGTTTCTTAGATAAACTTGCTGGTATTACAGAGCCAGAACAAAAAAGAAAAATAATTGGTGAAGAATTTATTAGAGTTTTTGAAGAAGAGGCTAAAAAGATCGGAACTGTTGATTATCTTGTTCAAGGAACTATTTATCCAGACGTAATTGAGAGTGGAACAGGAATAGGAAATAAGATAAAATCACATCATAATGTTGGAGGACTTCCAGATTATGTTGATTTTAAAGAAATTGTTGAACCATTAAGAGATTTATTTAAAGACGAAGTAAGGCAAGTTGGTCTAGAGATTGGTCTCCCAGAATATTTGGTTTATCGTCAACCATTTCCAGGACCAGGTTTAGCAATTAGAATCATTGGAGATATAACAGAAGAAAAAATTCAAATTCTTCAAGATGCTGATTATATTTGGAGAACTGAAGTTGCTAATGCTGGCTTAGATAGAAGTATAAATCAATATTTTGCAGTTCTTACAAATATGAGAAGTGTTGGAGTTATGGGTGATGAAAGAACTTATGATTATTGTTTAGCACTTCGTGCAGTTGAAACTTCAGATTTTATGACAGCTTCATTTAGTAAAATTCCTTATGAAGTTTTAGAAAAAGTTTCAAGCAGAATTGTAAACGAAGTTAAACACATCAATCGTGTCGTTTACGACATCACTTCAAAACCACCGGCAACAATCGAGTGGGAGTAAAATAATTTTAATAAAGTTCAACGCAATAACTAAAAATTTCCATACGGTACTCGGGGCGGAGATTTTTTTCTTGAATATGTAACAGTTTTAAAACAGGAACCCCTCTTGGACCCCCGGAGACCCAAGCCTCCCATTTCAAACCTTAACATATTCTAAGAAAAAAACTCCTACATTCGCACCTCCTGTCAATTTTTGTTATTGTGCTGAACTCTTTGAAAATATTAAATAAACGAAGAAAGGATGAAGAGAAATTGAATATTTTAGCAGTTGGCGACATCGTAGGAAAAAGTGGTGTTGAAAAACTAAAATTAGAATTGCCAAAAATTATAGAAGAACACAAAATTGATTTTACGATTGTAAACGGCGAAAATGCTGCAGATGGAATGGGACTTAACGAAAAATTCTATAAAATGATTCTTGAAGCAGGTGCAAATATAGTTACAATGGGAAATCACACTTGGGCAAAAAAAGAAATTTTCAATTTTATAGATGATGAAAAATTAGTTAGACCTGCAAACTATTCAGAAAATAACCCAGGAGCAGGATATAGAATAGCTGAATGTAAAGGAAAGAAAATTGCTGTAATAAATCTTATTGGAAGAGTTACAATGAATGTTTTATCAGAAAATCCATTTATTGTTGCAAAGAAAATTATAGCTGAAATAAAAAATCAAGTTGATATGATTTTTGTTGATTTTCACGGTGAAGCTACAGCAGAAAAGATTGCATTTGCAAATTATGTTGATGGAACAGTTACAGCTGTTTTTGGAACACATACACACGTTCAAACAGCTGATGAACAAATTCTTCCATATGGAACAGGATTTATTTGTGATCTTGGAATGACAGGTCCAAAAAAATCTGTAATTGGAATGGATATTGCTACTTCAATAAGAAGATTTGAAACTTCTTTCCCTGAAAAATATAGAATTGCAGAAGGCAAAACAAAATTAAATTCAGTTATGTTTTGTGTTAATAATGAAACAAACAAAGTAAATAAAATTGTTAGAATAAATAAATAAAAATATCCCTGAAGATTAAATCTTCAGGGATTATTTTATGCTCTAGATTCTATAATTAACTTTATACCAGTTCTTTCTTCACCTTCAACTTGAACTTCAGCAAACGCTGGTATACATACTAAATCAACTCCAGATGGAGCAACATAACCTCTTGCTATAGCTATAGCTTTAATAGCTTGATTTAATGCACCTGCTCCTATTGCTTGCATTTCTGCTTTTGTACTCTCTTTTACTAACCCTGCAATTGCTCCTGCAACTGAATTTGGGTTTGATTTTGATGAAATTTTTAAAACTTCCATGTTTTTCCTCCTACTATGTTAAATATTTTGTACTTAATATGCAATTATTTTACAATTAAAAATGAATAATGTCTATACTTTTTCCTTAAAAACCTTGAGAATCGTGTACCATAATTCGACATTCACCAAAAGTAAAATTGGTTCATAAAATAGTTTAGACAGAAAGGGCGGTGGAAAAATGTATTTTGATCATGCAGCAACAACAAGACTAGATGTAAGAGTTTTGAATGAAATGATGCCATATTTAACAGATGAATATGGCAATGCATCTTCAATATATGAGTTAGGAAAAAGTGCAAAATATGCGATTAATATTGCAAGAATGAGAGTCGCTTCAAGTATAAATTGCAATTCAAATGAAATTATTTTTACAAGTGGTGGAACAGAAAGTGATAATTTAGCGATTAAAGGAATTGCAATGGCTAATAGATTTCGTGGAAATCATATTATAACTTCTAAAATTGAGCATCCTGCTGTTTTAAATTCTTGTAAATTCTTAGAACAACTAGGATTTAGAGTAACATATTTAAATGTTGATAAATTAGGAAGAATAAGTTTAAATGAACTTGAAAGAGCTATAAATAGACAGACAATTTTAATTACAATTATGTTTGCAAATAATGAAATTGGAACAATTCAAAATATTAAAGAGATTGGAAAAATTGCGAAGAAATATAAGGTTATTTTTCATACAGATACTGTTCAAGCAATTGGAAATTATAAAATAAATGTTAGAGATATGATGATTGATAGTTTATCTATGTCTGCTCATAAATTTTATGGACCAAAAGGAGTTGGAGTTTTATATATAAGAAATGGAATTAATTTTATAAGACAAAATGATGGTGGACATCAAGAACAAAATCACCGTTCAGGAACTGAAAATACTGCTGGAATTGTTGGACTTGGAAAAGCAATAGAGCTTGCAACAAGCGATTTAGAAAGATATAATGAACAATTAAAAGTTTTAAGTGATTTTTATATTAGAGAAGTTGCTGGAAAAATTCCAAATATTAAAATTAATGGTGATTTAAATAATAAATTATCTGGAAATAATAATGTTTGTTTTGCTGGAATTGATGGCGAAAAATTGGTTTTAGCTTTAGATAAAAAGGGAATATATGCATCAAGTGGATCTGCTTGTAGCGCAGGATTAATAAATCCTTCACATGTACTTTTAGCAACAGGTTTAACTCCTAATTTAGCAAAAGGAAGCTTGAGAATTACTTTTGGAAAAGAAAATAATATAGATGAAGTAAAATATCTAATAGATAATTTAGTCGAAATAGTTTCAAAACTCCGTAAATAGCGGAGTTTTTTGTTATTAAAATGACACAAAAAAATAATTGATTTGAAATGGATTTATAGAGCTTTTAGATATATTATTATAATGTATAATTAGATAAAGTGAGGATTTTATGGAACTAAGAGATTTTCAACAAGACGCTGCAGAAATAATGGATAAGCGTTTTAGAGGTCAAACTGAAGACAGAAAAAGATTTGTAGGAGCGATACTTCCAACAGGTGGTGGAAAGTCATTTCTTTTCATGGATCAACTTGAAAAAGAAATGATTGATTTTAATGCAACAGAAAATTTTTCTAAAGAAGTGCCTTTAAGCAAAGTCTATGTAAAGTTTTTTGCACCATTAAAAGGTATAATTGAGCAAACTGTAGGAAATATTTCAGAATATATAATTTTGCCAAGCTATATAAAAGCATATACAGATAATGGCGAAATACAAGTTACACAAGAAAATGTTCAAGAAATTTTTGATTCCATTTTAAATAGAATTATTAGTTCCGCTAAAATCACTGGAAAAGCTAAAACAGAATTTTTAAACAATATAGAAGATATAACTATTTCAAAAGATGATTCTCCAGAAGAATCGTTAAAAGACGCATTATTAAAAGTTTTGGATATGATTCCTGATAAAAAAATGACAAAATTGCTAGAAACAGAATTGCCAAATGTTAAATTAAAATGTTATCAAGATGATAAAGAACTTGAAGTAAGAGATGGAGAAGATTGGGATAAAACAACTTTAGTTTGCTTTGATGAGGCTCATAAAACAGGTGCGAAAACTTGGAGTCAAAAAGTCAAAGAGATGATGGAAAATGACTTACTTCAAAATTGCAATTTCATGGCAATTACAGCTACTCCTGAAAGAGACGTCGATGGAGTAGACGCATTAGATATTCTTGCAGAAAATTGTGGACAATATTCAACAGAAGAAATTAGAAAAAAAGATTATTTAGCATGTAATATAACTTTAGTAGAAGCTTTAGAGGCTGGAATAGTTGTAAAACCTAGAGTTCAATCATTTGATTGCATGTTAGATAAAACAGATGAATATGAAAAAGTTAAAGCTGAACTAGAAAAATTAAGAAAAAATAATACAACAAGAATTAAAGGCGGAGAATTTAAAGATAGATATCATATAGTTTTGCTAAAATTTTTCGCTATGTGCAAATTGTGTGGAAAACTAGACTTCTTAAAGAGTCAATTAGATGAAAAATCACCTGAATATAAAACTTTATGTGATATTTATGATGAGAAAAATCTTACTAATAATACTTCTGGATTAGAAAAGATACTTGAATTAATTAAAGAAGTAGATACAGAAGAAACAAAACTATATGAGGCTTATGAAGAATTAAGAGAAAAAAGAATTATGGAAATAATGTCATCTGTTGAAATAGAACAAGGTGATAAATTTGTTTGCTTTACTCCACAATATAGTAAAGATAAAAGTTCTCTAGTAATTATGCCTGAATATCAACAAAAAATGATGAAATATTTAGGAATTCCAGAAGAAGAGGCTCTTATTGTTCATAGTAATTCAGATGTTGTTTCAGAATTACAAGACCGTAAAAATTTAAGTAGGTTTAGAAGAGTAAAAGGAATTACTCAAGCACTTATTTCTATGAATAAGATAAATGAAGGTTTGCACGTAGGAAAAGTAACTCGGTGAATTTATGTTCAGAGGATATAGTGATAGTGATAAAAAGGAAAAAGAAGAACCTAGAATAATCTTTTTACAACAACTTGGAAGATGTATACATGCTATAAATCCAAATAATCCTGATTATGATGCTCCAATTGTATTTGATTTTGCGTGCAATTTCATGAGGCATAATGAAAAATTAAATGATATGTTTGAAATTTCTCCAGCTCAAGCAGAGTTTAGAGAATTGTATGAAGATTGTTTCGAAACAGCTAATGAGTTAACTGTTCCTCCAAAAGAGAATAACTTAGCCAGAATTATGACAGTTATGAAAGTTTTACATAAACATAATATTGATATATCTGATATTCCGCTTGAAACAACTTTTGCAGATTTGCCAATTCCAGAAGATGTTAGAGAAGAAGTTTTAAATGATATTTTTGAAGAGACACATGGGGTTAGATTAAAGCCAACTTACAATATAGGCGTTAAGATACAATCTGCTAGAAATGCATTTTGGCATAGAGAAAGAAAAAATGAAGTATCTGGTGGTGTTAAAAAATTATATAACTCTGAGACAGATGGATTCTTTGAAAAATTAAACTTATCTTTTGAAGAATTATATGAAATGGGATTTTTAAAAGATATAGAACCAGATCATTTAGATCAATATGGATTTATTACTGATTGTGCAGGCATAGACAAATATTATGGTTATAATGCTTATACTGGGACAAGATATGGTTTTGTAACTCGTGAAGGTCATCAAGGTGAAATATGGTATGCAGATATAAATGGATTTACTGAAAGTGGATTTAATATAGATACAAAAACGAGATATGACACTAGATTTTTTAGATATGATAAAAAAACACAAAGTTGGGTAAACTTCTTTACAAGAGAAGACAGAGATCTTTTAGGCTTTAGTCATGATGGAATAATGGTTGAAAGAGGAAGAGCTAGAAATGTCGGATTTGATAGAGAGGGATATTATCATAAACAACTTCCAGATGGAACTTATTCAAGAAAAACTGATGAATGTAATGAAAATGGAGAAAATGCATTTGGGTTTAGTAGAACTATAACAAAAATTGGTGAATTTATTAAAATAAATGGATTTTGCAATTATAGACATCAGACAATTAATGGAAAATATGATCATGATAGTAGAGATATAGAGGGCTATAATGTAAATGATAATTTCGATATAAATAGAGTAAATAAATACACTTCTTGTAGATTTGATAAAAGTGGATATGGAGTAGGTCAAGATGGAAAGAGAACTCATTTCCCATTAGAAAGATTATTATTAACTCCTGATAAACTTGAACCTAAAGTGCAAAAAGCATTATTACAACAGTGGTTTGCTTTATATTATGCTAATGAAAATGCTGTAAATAATTCTAGATGGTTTAAACCAATTTCTGCTTCGATAGTTTCTAAGAGTGGAGGAAGAAGTATAGATGAAATGTTAAGAGAAAGAGCTAAACATTTTAATATACCATATCCTTTAGAAGAGCTTGCTAGAGAACAAACTGAAATGGCAAAAATACTTGATGAAAAGATTTTAGCAGCATATACTAGAGGTGAAGAACTTAAGAGAAGATATAAAGAAAGACAAGAAGAAATTGAAAAATATATAAAAGAAAACGGTGGAGGAAGCAGTAATGGAAGATAAAAATAATGGTTTAATGAAATCTAATAATTCTATTTTTAAAAGAATTATTAACTGGTTTAAAAATATCTTTAAGAAACCTACTGTTTCTGATAATAAAGAAACTAAAGAAAATAATATAAAACTTGAATCATCTAAACAACCAGAAAATAAGCCAGAACTTATATATGACTATGGAAGTGAAGAAACAATATTAGAAGATGAGCCTGTTTTAAATGAAAAACAAAACTCAGAAAAACAAAGATTTTTTGAATTATATAATAATGTAAAAGATGGAAAAATAGATGTTAAAGATTTGTCAATGGAAGATTTGAAAAAATATAATGCAATGATAAGAGAAGAGGTTTCTTTAAAATTTAATAAACTTGAAGGAATAAATCAAGAAAATGAAGAGCTTTTAGACGAAATTAAAAAGTTAAATAAAAAAACTAGTAATTAATCTGGTAGAGACAGGAGTTTGTTTGACAAAGTATACATAATATGTTAGAATTGAAATGTGGAACCATTTAACTATGATTGGACTTTAAGTCCGCTCTCAGTCGCTGAGACGAGGGTAACAACAGAAGGAGGTACATAAATGGTTACTTTGCAACATACGGCGATTACTTTCATGTCGGAGTGGGCCAAAGCGCGCAACGTGCTGGCTATACTCCCGGAGCAGATTCCCTGGATTCTCTTACCTGATGCAATTCGGGCCTACATTGGCCCGAGACAGCCGTCCCATTTCGAGACGTTGCCTGATGGCACTGACGTGTCTTGGGTGAGGTTCCCGGATGGGGATGTTCTCAAGGAGATGACGAAGGAAACGGCCAGCCAGATGATGGAAATTCACTTGGCGAGCGGCATTAGATCCTGCGTTATCGGCGAGGAAACCCAGATTGATCTCTTTGATCAGAAGAATTTCGCTCATCCGTACTTCCATGAACTCCGCTCTCACATGCTCCAGGATATGCTTCTGGACATGGCACTGCGTGAAGACATGGTTGACGTGAAGGGCAGATTCGAAGATCGGTTTGTCGTAAGGCATAATACCCAGTGTGTGCTGGACGGCAAACAGCTTCGCGAGCAGGTAAAACTCTTCGAGGAGCTTGGGTTCATGTATCTGGTGGGTAAAATCTATCAGCAGAGTGGGGCCTTGCTCAACGGCAAGTGGTTCGCAAATGTCGTGTATCCTGCCCTGCAGGAAGCTTATCCGCAGGATTTGGCTGATACGACCTTTAAGTTCATGAAGATTCCTGAGTATATCGAGAAGCGAATCAACGAGATGGACTTTTCGATTCGGGATGAAGACAGGGCTAAGGTTCTGATCACGCCTGATCTGGAGGGAGCGTACGACAAGCTCTATTCCGCCGCGATGCTCTATACCTGTAGGGAGCTGCTCTAAACAACAAGTAACCCAAAAACCATCCACCAAAAAGGCACCGGTCGCATGACCGGTGCCTTTAGATTTTATTTTCTTTATTGTTTTTTAGCTTTATCTGTCATAACTTCTTTCATAGCCCCTAATGAACTTAAAGCACTAGTAGCTTCGAAAGGAATAAATACTTTATTTGCTTGACCTTTAGCAACTTCTTGTAAAGCCTCTAAAGATTTAATTTGAATTAATTTCTCATCTGGATTTGCTTGTTTAATAGCATCATAAACCATTTGAATTTCTTTAGCTTTAGCTTCAGCAACTTGTTTTATAGCATCAGCCTCACCAGTAGCACGTCTGATTTTAGCTTCTCTATCGGCTTCAGCATCTAATATTGCAGCTTCTTTTCTACCTTCAGCAAGAGTAATTTGAGATTGTCTTTCTCCGCTCAGCTTGTAGAATTAAAGCTCTCTTATTACGTTCAGCATTCATTTGTTTTTCCATTGCATCTCTAATATCAGCTGGAGGTGTAATATCTTTGATTTCAACTCTATCAACTTTACATCCCCAAATATCAGTAGCTTCATCTAATATAACTCTTAATTTATCGTTAATAGCATCACGAGAAGAGAATGTTTGATCTAATTCCATTTTACCAACAATATCACGAATTGTTGTGATTGCTAAATATTCAATACCTTTAGTTAAGTTTTGAATTTCATAAATTGCTTTTGTTGGATCTGTAATTCTATAGAACACAACAGTATCAATTGTAATTGTAACGTTATCAGAAGTGATAACACCTTGTGGTGGAATATCCATTGTTTGTTGTTTTAAGCTAACTACAGCTCTAACGTTATCAATAAATGGAACAATAATATTAACACCTGCATCTGCAACTTTATGAAAACGACCAAGTCTTTCAATGATGCATACCTCAGATTGTCTAACAATTCTAATTGAACGAATTGCTATAATAACGATAATAATAAATAGTACGATTAAAAATGGCATTTTTAAAAATCCTCCTTAAAATTATTTAGGCTTTACAACAGCCTTAACTCCAGAAATTTTTGTGATAACAATTTCTGTATCTTGTTTTATAATTTCATTATTTTCAGAAGTTGCTGACCAAACTTCGCCACCAACCTTGATTTGGCCCTTATTTTCAAGCGGAATTATGTCAGCGATAACTTTTCCAATTTTTCCAACGTCTGAATTTACATTATTTGGCTTATCTTGTTTTAAAAATAAATTTACAAATTTTCTTGTTGCAAAAATCAAAATTGTTGAACTTATTATAAAAGTAGTTGCTTGAATAATAATGCTGTCTGTGAAGAAGCTAACTATCATGGCAAAAACGCTTCCTACTGAGAACCAAAAAACTAGAAAACCAGTTGTAATTGATTCTAATATAAGGAATAAGCCTGATATAATTACCCAAAACTTCCACATAAGCTTTTCCTCCTTGATATTAAACTACAATCATAATTATACAATAAAACTTTTAAAAAATAAAGTGATTTTATATAATTTTACAAAATTTTTAAATATTGTTTACTTTTTGATACAAAAATGATATATTTAAAACGAAGTTTGACAAAAAAGGAGAATTATTATGGTACAAAATGCGGGTAGAAGACCTCCAACTAGAGGAAATGGTGTAATTCAAACAGGAACAAAGAAAACTAAGAAAAAGTTAAAAATGAAGAAATTTAAAAATACTAGATTATTTAAATTATTGAGAATAATCTTAGTAATAATAATTCTTATTTTACTAATAAATCTTATTAAAGGTTTATTCCACAAAAAGCCTGAAAACATCAGTCTTGTAGTTGGTAGCAAAAATGTCGAACTTGTTCATACTGTTGAAATTGATAAAGATAATAATATCTACCTTTCAATTGATGATGTTAAAAATTTGTATGATAGTAATATTTATTATAGTAATAATATTCTTATTACAACATATAATAAACACATTGCAGTGCTTGAAAAAGGCAAAACAACAATGAAAGTTAATGATGTTGTTACTCAAATTAAAGGTACTTTAAAAAATATAGATGGAACTATGTATCTTCCTTTTACAGATATGAGTGAAATTTATGATTTTGAAAGTAATTATAATGATGATACAAAAGTATTTACTGTTGATTCAAAATCTGAAGAGAAAAAAGAATCAATTGTTATTAAAAATGTAAAAGTTAAAAAAGAACCAAAATTATTCTCTGAAACTTTAGAAAAAGTTAAGAAATCTAAATATGTTACAGTTTTTGAAATAGAAGGAAAATACACTAAAGTTAGAACTGTAGATGGAAATGTTGGATATGTTAAAACTAAAGCATTATCTAAACCAGAAATTCTATGGGAAAATATGGATGAGAAAAAATTAGAGAATGTTAAGGTTTTAAGCGAATATTCTAATGTTGATGCAAATTATCAAGTTTTAGAAAAAACTATTAAAGATGCAATTGTAACACCAAACTTATTTAGAATTGTTGAAAATTCTGATGGTAAAATTGAAGTTCAAAAAATAATGAGTTTTGAAAATGATACTTTAATTGCTTATAGAAATTGGGCTAATGGTAGTGAAGTTACAATTTGTCCAGTTGTTACTCTTGATTGCAATATGAGTAAAGTTTGCGCAAGTTATGAATCAAGATCATTAGTTATAAATACTTTATGTAATGAATTAGTTACTAATCGTTTAAACATGATATGTGTTGATTTTGCTCAAATTGATGACACAGAAGGTTTATATAGATTTATGACAGAAATGGTTCCAAGATTTAAATCTGCTGGAATGAAAGTTTTAATAAAACAAAACACTTCTTTAAGAAAAGAAAGATTAAATAATATTGTAGATTATGTATTAGATTAGGAGCAAATGATGAAAAAAGTTTTATTAGTAGTTTTTATAATAATATTGATATTAGCGCTTGTAGCTGGTGGAGGATTTTTATATCTTAAAAATTGGTATGAGTCAGGCTTAAAAGCTGTTAATAGCGGAAAAGCTGGAAAAGAGATAGAAGTTGAAATTGCTTCTGGTACTGGTACAGCTACAATAGCAACAACTTTAGAAAAAAATGATGTAATTAAAGATGCTAGAGTTTTTAGAATGTATCTAAAATTAAATAAAATTAATAATCTTCAAGCTGGAAAATATACTTTTGACAATGGAAAAGAAGGTGTTAAAGAAGTTGTTAAAAGGCTTTCAAGTGGAGATGTTCAAGATAATTCTATAAAAATTACTTTTATAGAAGGAAAGACTTTTGATGATTTTGCTAAAGTTATCGAAGAAAAAACAAATAATACTTATGATGATGTTTACAATTTAGTTAATGATGAAGAATATATTAATTCTTTGATTGAAAAATATTGGTTTATAACTGAAGATATTAAAAATGAAGATATATATTGCAGTTTAGAAGGTTATATAAAACCAGATACTTATACTTTTGAAGATGAAAATGTTTCTGTTCAAAAGATATTTGAAGTAATTTTTGATTTTACTGAAAAGTTTTTTGATACAAAAAACGATGATGGAGAAACTATCAAAGATTTAGTTCCTCTTACAGGAATGTCAATTCATGAAGTTTTAACATTAGCATCTGTTGTAGAAAAAGAAGCTTCTAATACAGAAGACATGCCTAAAATAGCTGGCGTATTTTATAATAGATTAAACTCTAATATGCCTCTAGGAAGTGATGTTACAACATATTATGCTTTTCATGTAAATATGGCTGAAAGTGATTTAACTAAAAAACAAATTAATACTGAAAATCCTTATAATACTAGAGGTCCAAATATGGAAGGAAAATTGCCAATTGGCCCGATTTGTAGTCCATCAGAATCTGCAATAATGGCTGTTTTAAAGCCAGATATCGAAGATTACTATTATTTTGTTGCAGATAAAAATGGAAAAACTTATTTTACAAAAAATAATTCAGAGCACAACAAAAAAGTTCAAGAACTAAAAGATAGTGGAATGTGGTTTACTTATGAATAAAAATAAGGTCTTGACACAAACAAAAAAAGAGAGTAAAATAAAAAATAACTTGTAACTGCGATGAAGATGAAAGCAAACTTTAAAAATTATTTTCCAGAGAGAAATGTGACTGCGCTGAAAGCATTTCAAATAATTAGTTTGTGAAACACATTGGAGCAGAATTTTATAAAAAGAGGGAGATTAAATTTTAAATTTAATTTTCAATAATGGGTGGTACCGCGGAAGTACGTTTAATCAGCTTTCGTCCTATTGTTATAGCAATGGGATGAAAGCTTTTTTGTATCCCTTTGCTAAAATCGAAGGGAGGAAACAAATATGAAAACAAAAACAAGTTACAGAACTTATTCTTGTGGAGAATTAAGAGAAAAAAATGTTGGAGAAGAAATCAAACTATCAGGATATGTTGATACTATTCGTGATATGGGAGGAATTTTGTTTATTGACTTAAGAGATTATTATGGAATAACTCAAGTCGTTGTTTCAGATAGTGAGTCAGCTACAGATTTTGCAGCTAGAATTCCGCTTGAATCAACAATTCAAGTATCTCGGAAAGGTTAGATTAAGAGATAAAGAAACAATAAATGAAGCAATTCCTACAGGAAAAGTTGAATTATTTTCAGAAAAAATTGAAATTTTAGGAAAGAGAACAAAACCTTTACCATTTGAGATTTCTAAGAATAGAGAAGTTAGAGAAGACTTAAGATTAGAGTACAGATTTTTAGATTTAAGAGCTAGAAAACAATTAGAAAATTTAAAATTAAGAGCTAAACTTTTACAATTCTTAAGAACTCAAATGATTGAGCAAGGTTTTTTAGAAGTTCAAACTCCAATACTTACAGCTTCATCACCAGAAGGCGCTAGAGATTATCTTGTTCCAAGCAGACAATATCCAGGAAAGTTTTATGCTCTTCCACAAGCACCTCAACAATTTAAACAAATGCTTATGGTTTCTGGAATTGATAGATATTTCCAAATTGCACCATGTTTTAGAGATGAAGATGCTCGTGCAGATAGAAGTCCAGGCGAGTTTTATCAATTAGATATGGAAATGGCTTTTGCTAGTCAAGAAGATGTTTTTGAAGTTATGGAACCAGTTATATATAATACTTTTAAAGAGTTTTCAGATAAAAAGATTGCAAAATATCCATTCCCAAGAATTCCATATAAAGAGGCAATGGACAAATATGGTTCAGATAAGCCTGATTTAAGAAACCCTTTAGTTATTGTTAATGTTACAGATGTTTTTGAAAAGCTTGATATAAAAGTTTTCAATGGAAAAGTTGTAAAAACAATTACACTTCCAAAAGGAGCTGAAGCAACAAGAACATTTTATGATGAAATGACAGCTTTTGCTATAAATGAATGTAAAGCAAAAGGTTTAGCATGGCTTAAAGTTGGTGAAGATAAATCACTTCAAGGTCCTATTGCAAAGCTTATTCCAGATGACTCTAGATTAGAGTTGCTAGAAAAAACAAATACAAAACCAGGTGACAGTATTTTCTTTATTGCTGAAAAGCCAGGAATCGTTGAAAAATTAGCTGGACAGATAAGACAAGAAATTGCTATAAAACAAAATTTAATAAATAAAGATGAATTTGATTTTTGCTGGATTGTAGATTTTCCAATGTATGAAATCGCAGATAACGGAAAATTAGAATTTTGTCATAACCCATTTTCAATGCCACAATGTAGTTTAGAAGAATTATCTACAAAAGATCCATTAGATATTGTTGCATATCAATATGATATTGTTTGTAATGGTGTTGAATTATCATCAGGAGCTGTTAGAAATCATGATCCTGAAGTTATGATAAAAGCCTTTGAAATAGCTAATTATACCGAAGAAGAAGTAAAGAAAAAATTTGGAAGTTTATATAATGCTTTTCAATTTGGAGCTCCACCACATGCTGGAATTGCACCAGGTGTTGATAGAATGTTGATGCTTCTAACTGATGAAGAATCAATTCGTGAAGTTATTGCTTTCCCAATGAATAGTAAAGCTCAAGACTTGCTAATGAAGGCTCCAAGTGAAGTTTCAAAGAGACAGTTAGAAGAAGTTCATATAAAAGTTGATATTAGAGATTAGAAGTTAGAAAATAGAACAATTTTTATTGTTCTATTTTTGTTTTTTACGGCATATATTAATTATTGAAAGAGGTGAATATATGCTTTATATTGATTTTGCTCGAAATCGTGAAGATTTTATTTTAGATGAAGAAGAAAAATTTCCTAATTTTGTAAAAAGCTTTTTATATTTTTTTAGAAAATTAACTGGACAAGTTATAGAATATGAGCTTGATGGAAAAAGTGTTGTTTTAATTTCAAATTTAAAGAAAAGAACAATAAGAAAGCTCAATAAAATTTTTAAGATTGATGTTACAAAAAATGTTTGTGTTTGTGACTATCTTTTAGAAAAACCGGAAATTCAAAATTTGCTAAAAGAAAGAAATTTAAGACTGATGGATGGAAAATGGCTTTTTAAATATTTGATTTGTGATATTTCAAATTTTATTTGCAAGAAATTAAATTTAACACCTGAAAATCAAGAGATTTCTTTGTTAATAAATGAACCGAATCAATTAATGTTTGATACAATTAAAAATTTAAGCGAAAATTTTAAAAATATAAATATTTTGACAACAAAAGTTAAAAAGTTTGAAAAGCTTGAAACAAAGTTATATGAAGAAAAAGGAGCCATTATAAATATATCAAACAATTTTAAGAAATCTTGTTTAAAATCTAAAATTATCTTTAATGTTGATTTTGATGAAAAAATTTTTAATAAGGTTATGTTTTCACCAACTTCTGTTGTTATAAATCTTGAAAATAGAATGAAAGTAAAACAGAGTAATTTTTTGGGAAAAACTATTGATTTTTATAGTGTTAATTTGCCTTTAAAATATAAGAAAATTTATGGTAGATTAAATAAATTTAATAGTAGTAAATTATATGAGAGTTTTATTTATAAAAAAACTTTAGCTCAAAATATTTGGAACGAGATTAAGAAAGATAAAGTAGAAGTGACAATTCTTGAAGAAAATAATAAGATGGTGAAGTTTACAAATTAGTGAAAATGTAGTATAATTGTTTTTGCGTAATATTTTTTTACATTAAAGTTTCCATAAGATAATAAAATATGGAAGGAGGCTTAAAATAATAGTCTTTGCGAAACTTTAATTTGATATAGTAACCATTCACACCAGCGACCAACAAATAGAAAGGGAAGGTAAGATGAATAGTAAAAGACACCGCCGGCCTGTCAAAAGAAAGACCGCGAATGCACTGCCATTTTTCATTATTGCCGTCGCCATTCTCCTTGCCATTTTCGTAATTGGCCAGGTTGATATCCACGTTGGAAATATCAGAGTGAACTATGGAGAGCCTTTTGTAGATGATGCAAAGGTTACTTGGTTCGGTTTTGACGTCACCAATTGGGCGGATGTTAAGGGCGAAGTCGACACTAATAAACTTGGCGTTTACTCAATGCATTATAGCTTTATGCTCTACAATATGAGCAGAACTGTAACAGTTGTTGATCTGAAAGAACCGGTTATTAGCCTTTATGGCGATGAAAAAATAACTTTGGCGACGATGGATTCTTATCAAGAACTTGGAGCAGAAGCTTGGGACAATTATGATGGGAACGTTACCGAGAACATGACGATTTCAATTGACCAGATTACTCCCAATTATGCTCAGGTGATTTATGAAGTCTCTGATTCTCATGAAAACATTGCATCTGCCATAAGAGAAGTAGAGATTTCCCCAGGAACGGTTTATCTTACGTTTGACGATGGACCGTCTGGGCTAACAGCAAGTTATCTCGATGTTCTAAAAGAATATGGTGTCAATGCAACATTCTTCGTTTTGGGCTTTTCTGAAATAAAAGAATCGTGGAAAGCTGGCATTATTAATCGGGCAGTAGAAGAAGGTAATGAGATTGGAATGCATGGATATTCTCATGTGTATTCCGATATCTATAAGTCTAAAGAAACTGCTTTAGCGAATTTTGACACCGAGAAAAATCTTCTTAAAATGACCGTTGGAATTGAACCACAAGTTGTTCGTTTTCCGGGTGGATCAAGTAACACTGTAAGCAGATCTGTTTGCGAAGGTGTTATGACAGAGGCGACTAAAGCCGTTGTTGATGCTGGGTACAATTATATTGATTGGAATGTCGATTCCAATGATTCCGGCTCTGACGTAAAAAACAGCGATAACATCTATCAAAATGTTATTAGTGCTGTTGTTCCGAAAGTTGGAGCAAGATATGTTGTGCTTATGCATGATGGCGGAGCAGATCATTCCGCAACTTTAGAGGTGCTTCCAAATATTATCCAGACACTTCAAGAGAAAGGCTTTGTATTTGATGTTATCACGTATGAGACAGAGCCTGTGAGGCACGGAGTAAATAACTGAAGAACTTATATCAAATTATATGTTTTGTCTGCTATAAGTTTAAGCGACGGAAAGGCTGCAGGACCCTTACTGAAGGGACCGCGGCCTTTCCCGTTTTTTATAAAAATGGGAAATGGGGACTGTCCCTTTTTCCCAAAATTGTTGTTGACAAAATGGGGAAAAAGACATAAAATGTCACTAGCTTATAAAAAATTTTATTTTAGGAGGTAATTTTTATGGCTTTAGTTACAACAAAGGAAATGTTTGAAAAATCAATGAAGGAGAAATTTGCTATTGGTGCATTTAATATAAATAATATGGAATTTATCCAAGCTATTACTGATGCAGCTAATGAAGCTAAATCACCAGTAATACTACAAGTTTCATCTAGTGCTATTAAATACGCTAGAATTCCATATTTAATGAAAATGGTTGAAGCTGCAGTTGAAACTACAGATATTCCAATTGCTTTACATTTAGATCATGGTCCAGATTTTGAAACTTGCAAAATGTGTATTGACGCTGGTTTCACATCAGTTATGATTGATGCATCTTCATATGAATATGAAGAAAATGTTAGAATTACAAAACAAGTTGTAGATTATGCACATGCTCATGGAGTAGTTGTTGAAGCTGAACTTGGTACTTTAGCTGGTGTTGAAGATGAAGTTTCTGTAAATTCTGATGATGCTAGATATACAAACCCTGATCAAGCTTATGATTTTGTTCAAAAAACAGGATGTGATTCATTAGCAATTGCTATTGGAACAAGTCATGGTGCTTATAAATTCAAAGGTGATGCAAAATTAAGATTTGATATATTAGAAAAAGTTAAAGAAAAATTACCAAATACTCCAATTGTTTTACATGGTGCTTCAAGTGTAATTCCAAAACTTGTTGATATGTGTAATGAAAATGGAGCAAACATTCCTGGAGCTAAAGGTTGCCCAGATGAAATGTTAAAAGAAGCTGGAGAAAAAGGTGTTTCTAAGATTAACGTTGATACAGATTTACGTTTAGCTATGACAGCTCAAATTAGACGTGTATTTAACGAAAGTCCAGAAGTATTTGATCCTAGAAAATATTTAGGACCAGCTAGAGACGAAATTAAAGCAACTGTTTTACATAAAATCAATGATGTATTTTGCTCAGCAAATAAAGCTTAGTAAGTTTTTACAAATTTTACAATTGAATTTGCAAACTTGTTATTGTAAAACAAAACTATAAGAAAAAATTTAATATAAAGGAGAAGAAAATTGAAAACTTTTAGAAAAATCTTTTTAATATTCTTAGCAATTTTTATTGTTTTTTCCGTAAATGTTTTTGCAGATGATGAAGTTCAAGATTTATTTGATGATGAGGCTAGTCAAGCTGAATTGTTAGATGATCCATTAGCATATGAAGCTAACTATGGAATCCAAACATTAGCTGTAGGCACTGGAACACAAGAAAATGTTAGCGATATAATCTCAAGATTTGATGATGGAAGTGCAGTAATTGGAATTGATGTTTCAGAATATAATGGTGATATTGACTGGGCTACTGTTGCAAATTCTGGAGTAAAATTTGCTATTATTAGATGTGCATATAGAGGCGTTTTAAGTGGAACTCTATATGAAGATGCTAAATTTAGACAAAATATAGAAGGTGCTATAAATAACGGAATTTATGTTGGTGTTTATTATGCTTCACAATCTGTTAGTGAACAAGAAGCAATTGATGAAGCTAATTATACTATAAATTTGATTAGCGGATATGATGTTAAATTCTTCGTATCTTATGATTTCGAAACATTTTATTCAAATCAAACTAGTTATAGAGCATATGGTCAAAGCCTAGAACAAGTCAATAAAAATGCTTTTGCTTTCCTTAACAGAATTAGAGAAGCAGGATATACTGCATCTTTATATTCAAATGTAGATTGTATAAAAAATAGATTTGATATGGATATGCTTTCTAGTTTTGATGTTTGGGTTGCAAATTGGCGTGTAAATAAACCTTCATATTCTAGATATAATATGTGGCAGTATACTGACAATGGTGTTGTTCCTGGAATCCAAGGAGCTGTTGATGTTGATATTGATTATACATATTACTTTATTCATAACAATATTGATATAACACCATATATGTTTAATAGTGATTTTTATGCTGCACGTTACCAAGATGTAAGAAAAGCTTTTGGAAATGATGCTAAAAAGCTTAAAGAACATTATTTAAATAATGGTATAAAAGAAGGAAGAGCTGGTTCACCAATATTTGATCCAGAATATTATAGAGATAGATATTCAGATATTAAGATTACGTATGGAAATAATTTTACAGAAATATATAATCATTTCGTAACTTTTGGCGCTAAAGAAGGAAGACAAGGAAGCAAATTCTTAGATACTAATTATTATTTAAAATATAATGGTGATGTAAAGAGAGCTTTATATTCTAGCACAACTAAAGCTATCGAGCATTTTTATAATAATGGAATAAAAGAAGAAAGATTAGCTAGTCCTGAATTTTCTATTTCAAATTATAAAGTTACTGTAGATGGTTTTTATAGAAATCATTTAGGCAATAATAATTTCAAATATATGGCATTAGCTAGTGGCGGAGAACCAATAGATATGTCAAATGTAGATATTAGACCATATATGTTTGATGCAAATTATTATTACAACAAATATGAAGATATAAGAAGAGTTGTTGGTTCAGATCCAAATGCTTTAAGAAAACATTTTGAAGAATATGGAAAAGCTGAAGGACGTTCTCCTTCACCAATATTTGATGCACATTATTATCTTGAAACATATCCAGATTTGAAAAAGGCTTTTGGAGATAATTATGCTGCAGCATATGAACACTTTATAAATAATGGTGCTGCTGAAGGAAGAGGCGGAAGTGCAGAATTCCAAGTTGAAAAATATCTTGCAAATTATCAAGATGTTAGAGACGAATATGGAAAATACTTCACTAGAGCTATAGAACACTATGTTTTATTAGGAAAAAATGAAGGAAGAGTTGGCAACTAAAATAATAAATTAATTAATGGGGAAAATATGATATTTTCCTCTTTTTATTTTTTAAAAAATTTAATAAAATTGTTGTTAAACTTTTATGATTGTGATATAATGAGTTCGAAATTTAGGATGTTAAAATGGAGGAACAAAATTGCTAGAACAGATATTATTTATATTGATTGCATTTGTGTTGTTTATGCTAATCTTTTCTAAGGTTATAAGACACAATGATTATAATTACATAGCTATATTAATAATGGAAGCAATTGGAATTGCAATTTGTTTTTTTGAGATAAAACTTAAGATTCACGCTAATTTTTTCTTTACACTATTAAGATATATTTTATCAATAATTATACCAACAGTTATTATTTTCTTAGAACTTAAAGGAATTAATTTTTCAGAGATTTTAGCAATTACTTCAGCAAAAATATTAATTGCTTTAGGAAAAGATAAAGAAGCAAAACAATTATTAAATAAATTTGTAGAAAAATATAGTGATAGTTATAAAGCACATATTCTTCTTGCTGAAATCTATGAAAGAGAAGGTGGAAGAAGAAAAGCTATTGATGAATATGTTATGGCTCTTGATATAAAGAGAAATGACTATGTATCATATTTTAAAATTGCTAGATTATTAAAAGAGCTAGATAAAAAAGATGAATCAATTGAAATGCTTCAAAATCTATTAAAGACAAAACCAGATTATCTCGAAGCTTCAATGCTTTATGGCGAAATTTTATGCGAACAAGAAAGATTTAAAGAAGCAGCAAATGTATATCAAGATGCTTTAAAATATCATTCAGCAGAATATGATTTATATTATAGTTTAGGAATAGTTTTCACAAGACTTAATGATTTTAGTCAAGCTAAAGAAATGTATGAAAAAGCAGCTAGTCTTAATCATAAACTATTCGGAGCATATTATAATCTTGGTCAAATTTGCTTTATTGAAAGAGACTTTGAGCAAGCAGAAAAATACTTTGAAAAATGCTTATATGATGAAGAGCTAGAGCCAATGGCATATTATGGTTTAGCTAAGATTTATGTTATAAAAGGATTAAAAGAAAAAGCTGTTGCCTTTATAAATAAAGCGATTGAACTTGATCCAAGCTTACTTAAAAAAGCTTCAAGTGAAAGATTATTCCAAAAGATTAGAGAATATATTACAGTTTCAGTAAAGATGGATGAAAAAGAACCTGAAGAAGAAGTTTTAAAAGAAGAAGATTTTATCGAAGAGCCATATACAAAAGAGGTTGGAGAAAAGCAAGCGCAAGTTCATCTTGAAGATACAACAAGTTTAGTTCATGATATTAAAGAAAATACTGAAAAACAAAGAGCAGAAGAAATTGTTACAAATATTATAAATAGAGAAAAACTTAAAAAGATGCTTGAAGAAGAGGGAAGCACCTTAGATGAAAAAGAAGAAAAGCAAAAGAATGATAATCTATAAATCATAAATAATTTTAAAATACATAAGATTAAAGTAGATTTAAAGGTCTATATTGAAAGGAGAAATAATAATGAGTAAAGTAATTTCAGTTGTTGGAGGAGACTTAAGAATTGTTAAATTAGTAGAAATGCTAATTGAAGACAATTATACAGTTTATACTTATGGTCTAGAGTATTCTGAGGAATTGTTAAAGTTAGATAAAGTTGAGATGTGTCCAACACTAGAAGAGGCTGTTAAAGATGCAAAAGCAGTTGTAGGACCTATTCCATTATCTAGTGATAGAAAAAATCTTTCAATGCCATTTAGTAATATAAAATTACCAATTGAAGATTTCATAGCTTGCTTAGATGGAAAAACACTTATCGCTGGAAATATTACTGAACCAATTAGAAATGATTTAGATGAAAAATCTATAGTTTATATAGATTTATTAAAAAGAGAAGAATTCTCAGTATTAAACACAATTTCAACTGCAGAAGGAACTATTCAAATTGCTATGGAAGAAACTCAAAGAACAGTTCACGGAAGAAGCGTTTTAATAATGGGATTTGGTAGAATTGGTAAAGTTTTATCAAAAATGCTTTCTGGAATTGGTGCTAAAGTTTATTGCGAAGCCAGAAAAAATGAAGATATTGCTTGGATTAAAGCTTATGGATATGAGCCAATTCATTTAAATGACTTAGATAAACACCTAGGAAAATTTGATATTATCATTAATACAATTCCTTTCCAAATATTAGATAATAATAGATTAGATTTGCTTAAAAAAGATATTTTAATTATAGATTTAGCTTCTAACCCAGGTGGTGTTGATAGAAAAGCTGCAAAAGAGAAAAATATAAAACTTGTTTGGGCTTTATCACTTCCTGGAAAAGTTGCTCCAGTTACTAGTGCGGAGTTTATTAAAGAGACACTATATCACGCTTTAAAGGAAATGGAAAAATAATAATTTCCACGAGAATTCTCGTGAAAATTAAAATTGTTTGAAAGGAAAAAATATGACAGTTTGGCAAAGTTTTATGCTTGGTGTAATTCAAGCACTTACAGAATTTCTTCCTGTTTCAAGTTCAGCTCATTTAAAAATTTTTCCATGGATTTTTGGTTGGAAAACTCCAGATAGTTTTGAAGTTGCTCTACATTTAGGAACGCTTTTAGCTATTGCAGTTTATTTTGCAAAAGACTGGATAAAATTGATTTCATCTGGTTTTGGACTTTTATTTAATAAAAAATCAGAAGGAAAACACTCTGAAAATAATTCAAAAGAAGGAAAAATGTTTTGGTACTTAGTTGCTGCTACAATTCCAGCAGGAATCCTAAGTTTAGGCTTAGATTGGGTATCAGAAAAAATAATTAATGGAAATGTTTTATTTGAAATGGGACTAATCGCAATTGCTTTAGTAGTTTTAGGAATTGTTTTATACATAGTTGATAAAAGATCAGAAAATTTATATAAATATGAAGATATAACTTTAAAACAAAGTTTACTTGTAGGAATTTCACAAGCAATAGCTGCTGCATTCCCTGGAACATCTCGTTCAGGAATGACAATGACTGTTGCAAGAGGTTTAAAAATTGATAGAGAATCAGCAGCAAAATTTTCATTTTTACTAGCTACACCAATCACATTTGCTGCAGTTTTAGTTGATTTAAAAGATTTCGTTTTTAACACACAATTTTTTGTAGGTGTTCTAACAAGCTTTATTTTAGGCTTGGTAGTAATTAAATTTTTCTTAAATTATTTAAGAAAAGGAAGTTTCAAATCTTTCGCGGCTTACCGTGTTTTCATCGGAGTCGTGATCACAGTTTTGATTTTAACAAGAATTTAATGTGCGAGAGCATGGTTTGTTTCCGAATGAGAAAGCGAGGATATTGGGCAGGGTACCCAATAGGCGTAAGCCGTCCGAGCGTCGATATTGAGGAAATAAAACATGGTAGGCGCACAGAGAGAATACAACAAAAGAAAGGAAAGAAAAATATGGGAAAACACGACTCAGATGAAAGCATGGGATTTTTTCTAGGAGGCGCCGAAAAAGTTAAAGACGGTAGCTTATGGATTTTAAGAAATTTAAAGAGAGTTTTTCTAATAGCTTTAATACCAGCTGTGGGATTTGGTTCATATTATTTAACAAAATATATTGCAAACCATAAAGCTCCAAAAACAGAACCAACATATGTTATGGCACCAAATCTAACAGAAGATAAAGACGAAAAGAAGAAAGAATATATTGGCGGATATGAAGTTTTAGGTGAACTTAAATCAAGTAAAGCTGGAATTAATGTAAAAGTTTTAGATCCTGAAATAGATGGTGAAAAATATGTTGAAGATAGTTTACAATATGGTGCAATCTATTATTATGGTGAAAAATTAGATGATATAGGAAATTCAGTTATTTTAGGACATAATACAACAAATAGTTTTTATGGTCTTAAAGAGCTAGAACCAGACGATTCTATAACATTTACTGATCAAAACGGAAATACAACTAATTATACAGTAATCGAAAAATTAAATTGTGAACCAGATGATCTTTCAAGTTTGCTACCAATGGAAGAAGATACAAGAGAGCTTACTTTAGTTACTTGTGAAACTGAAGGAACTCAAAGACTTGTTATAAAAGCTACAGCAAAATAGATGAGTTAAATTTATAGACAAAGGAAATAAAGATTATGAAGAAAACAAACGTAATTAAAATTTTTAAAATATTATTGATATTATTTGTGTTTAGCCTAATCTGTTCTACAAAAGTTTTAGCTAGTGAAGCAAGCGTATCTTCATCAAACTGTAATTTAGGTGATAAAATAACAGTTACTGTAAATATACCACAAGATGTAGTTGGATATGATATAGGCGGAATTACAATAGTTTTTAGTGATGGAACATCTCAATCTTCAGGAAGAAGAAGTATGGCTAATGTAGATAAAACTTGGCCAGGAAATTATAGTGTTACATTTGATGCAAAAGTTGCTGGAAATGCTACAATATCTGTAAATAATGTTATTTTAGTTGATTCAAGTGCTAAAGTTGTAAATTCTAATTCAACATTACAAACTTCAATAACAATTACAAACCCAGCACCTGCTACACCACCAGCTCAAACAAATCCTACAACACCAACAAATCCAACTAGTCCATCAACTGATAATAATCAATCAAATCCACCAGCACCAACTGTAACAGTTAATTTCTCAAATACTAATGAAACAATGTATATAACTAAAACTGTTAATGTTCGTCAAAATTGTGGAACAGAATATGGAATAATTCAAAAATTATCTGCTGGAACACAAGTTACTAGAATAGGTGTTGGAGATAAAGAGAAAAATGGATATTCTTGGAGCAAGATTAGTTATAATGGTGTTACAGGTTATGTTATTACATCTGCTTTAACTTCTGAAAAGCCTGCTGATACTCCAGAAGAAAACCCAGAAGAGCCAGCAACTGATGAAGAACCAGTAGTTGATGAAAGAGATAAAAAATTACAAGAAATGGCTGAGGAAATCGGAACAATTCCAGAAGTTGGTTTAAATATTATGCCATTTATGTTTGTAGGATGCTGTGTATCTTGTGCAGCTATGATGGTTACAGTAAAAAGAAATATTGCAAAATAGAGGATAATATGGAAGAAGATAAAATCTTAAGTGGAAAATTAGTATCAACAAAGATTAAAGAAGATTTAAAAATAGAAGTTGACAAATTAAGAGAAAAGCGGAATAATTCCTAAACTTGCTGTAATAATGGTTGGAGATAATCCAGCTTCAAAAGTTTATGTTAAAAATAAATCAAAAGCATGTGAAAAAGTTGGAGTTGAATTTGAAGAGTTTTTATTACCTGAAACAACTTCAGAATCAGAACTTTTTGAATTAATAGATAGATTAAATGAAGATAAATCTGTTAACGGAATTTTACTTCAAAGTCCAGTTCCAAAGCAAATTGATCAAAACAAAGCTTTTAGAAGAATTAGCGAAGAAAAAGATGTTGACGGTTTTAACCCATTTAATGTTGGAAATCTATGCATTGGTAATGACTGCTTTATTTCATGTACACCTTTTGGTGTAATGAAAATTTTAGAACATTACAATATAGATTTAGAAGGAAAAAATGCAGTAGTTCTTGGAAGGAGCAACATTGTTGGAAAACCTATGGTACAATGTTTGCTTTCTAAAAATGCAACAGTTACAGTTTGCCATTCAAGAACTAAAAATTTAAAAGAAATTACTAAAAATGCAGATATTTTGGTTGCTGCAATAGGAAAGCCAAAATATGTTACAAAAGATTTTATAAAAGATGGTGCAATTGTTATAGATGTTGGAATTAACAGAAATGAAGAGACTAATAAAATTTGTGGAGATGTTGATTTTGATGATGTAATTGATAAAGTTTCAAAAATTACGCCAGTTCCTGGTGGAGTTGGACCAATGACAATCGCGATGCTTTTATATAATCTAGTTAAGGCGACAAAACAACAAAATTAAATATAAAATAGGGGGCATGAAATTCTTTCATGCCTTCTTTTTTTATAAAAAGAAAGGAGAAAGCATGAAAGAATTTTATGTGTGGATTAGTAACATTGAGATTGATAATAATTATAAATTTAAATTGATTGACATGTTTGGAAGTGTAGAGAATTTATATAAAAGCAGTCTCGATGATTTAATATATTTTGATGTAAAAGATAATATAATTGAAAAAATTTTAGATAAAAGAATAAGAGAAAAGGCTTTTAGAGATTTAGAATTTATGGAGAAAAATGACATTGATATTATAAGTTTTAAAAGCAAAGAATATCCTAATAAATTTAAATTGATAAAAGATAGACCTGTTTGCTTTTATATAAAAGGAAACAAAAATATTTTAGATAATGAAAGTGTTGGAATTATTGGTTCAAGAGTTGCTTTAAATGAGAGTTTGGATATTGCTAGACTTTCAGCAAACGCTTTTTCAATTAAAGGGGAAAACGTTATAAGTGGTTTAGCAAAAGGAATCGATAAATATGCACATCTAGGAGCTCTTGATTCAAATGGAAAAGGAAAAACAATTGCAGTTCTTGCAAATGGTTTAGATGAGAAATCTTTATATCCTTCAGAGAATTTAAAAGTTTTTCAAAGAATTGTAAATGAAGGAGGAAGCCTGATTTCAGAATATCCTGTTGGGGTGAGACCAAAAGCATATTATTTTCCATATAGAAATAGATTAATTAGTGGTTTATCTGATAAGATCTTTGTAGTTCAAGCTTCAACTGTAAAAAGCGGAAGCATGATAACTGTTGACTATGCTTTAGAACAGGGAAAAGATGTCTATGTTTATAAAAGTAAAAATTTTGAAAATCCTTATTTTGCAGGAAACAAGCTACTTATAGAAGAAGGTGCAAAAATTTTTAAAATATAGTAGAAATTTTAAAATTTAATTGATATAATAATAAGGTATTTTTTGAATTAGAATTAAAAGGAGAATAAAAGTGACAAATAAAGAGTTAAAAAATAATTTAACTTCAAAGCTAAAATATTTGGAATTAGATTTAAAAAAGATTCCAGAATGCCTTTATGATTTTCATCCAGTAGAATTTAACACTTCTAGACTTAGCAATGATAAAGATCATAAAGTTTTTAAATTTGTTCCAATAGATAAAATTGAAATTTTGTTAACTCCACATTTGCGTTCAGATTCTGTTAGAGAAAAATATGGTGATAGCCTTCCACTTGGAAGATATTTAGATGGTGAAGAGTCTGAAGAAAGTTTAGAACTTTATACAACTTTCTTAAGAATGCTTAATGGTTTTTCAATTGCAGATGTTGAAAATGTTAGTCAAATTCAAAAAGAAATCAAAGATACAGCTCCTTTTAGAGTTAGATATAATCGAGAACATTTATGGCAAATTTATTATAGCCCAGCTACAGATAGATATTTTATGTTAGTTTGTACTAAAGAATCAACTTTTGCTGAATTTTTCTATTTGATTAAAAAGAAAATTGAGATTGCTAAATCTGGAAAAACAGGTAAAGAATCTCCTAAAATTTTCGTTCCTATAAACTATTTAAATTATTCTGAAAGCTTTTTAAATAGAGATGAAATAGTTGATATAGAAAATTATTTGTGGCTATTTACTAAAAATTGGCCTGTTGTTTTTGAAGTATATGATAAAAAAGATAAAATGAGCCTTCAAATCATTGGAGATACTTATGTTTACGAAGATATAAAGAGTACATATAAAATTAAGTTAGATAATCAAGAAGATTCAATTAAGTTTTATAAAGTCTTAAAGGCTTTATTTATCATGCAAACAGAGATTAAAAATGATTTTGTTTTTGAGACAAAAATTAATAGCAAAAATGAGTTAGAGCTTTATTATGAAAATAATAAAATTGATTATGATAGTTTAACAGATTTTATTAAAGAGCAATATGAAAATGCTAAAGAAGAAATTGAAAACAAAAACAAGAGTATTAAATCTTTAGAGAAAAAGCTTGATAAAGCTAATAAAAATGCCCATGATATGGAAACAGAATATATCAAAAAACAAAGAGAAATTGGTGCATATCTTGAATGTAAAAAAACATTTATGGGTAGAATGAAATACTTCTTTAAATCTAATAAAATCAGTAGCAAAATCAAAAAAGAAGTTGAAAAAGAAAGATTTGTTGTTGAATCAGACAAAAAAGAAGAAAATCCAGATGCTGTTGATTTAAAGCCACTTGAAACATATATGGAAGACAAAAAATATTATACAATAGAAGATTTAGTTGTTATTTGTGGAATGTTTGAAAAAGCCAATAAAAAAGAACAAAATTTAAATCAAGATATTAAAGCAATGGAACTAAAACTTGAAAACTTAAGAAGAAAGCTTAAAAATAGCGAAACATATATTGCTGAAATTGATAAACATAAGAGAACAATTTTTGAATTTTGGAAATTTACAAGTAAAGATGAAATATTGACTTTAGATAGTGGAGATTCTGAGGAAAAAGTCGAAGAAAACAATATAGAAAGAGTATTTGATTTTGAAAATGACTTTGAAGCTCTAGGTGCTGAGGTTGATAAAGCTCAAAGAAGAAAATTATCTAAAGAAGAAACAGATTCTATATTTGTTGCAAATAGCTTTGTTATTGATGTTTTAAATGAGCTTAAAAAAGGTAATTTAAATGATAAACTTATTAAAGATACATTTAATATGTTAAAAGAAAAATTTGATAAAGATCGTTTAACTATTGATGCAGACAGTTTTGATATTTTTGGAAATATTACTGATGATTCTAGAAAATCTAAATATATCGGATCTAGAAGCCATAGAGAAAATGAGAAGAGCGAATATAAGATTTTAAATATTAATAAAAATATTGATGAGTTTGACTTTACAGAAAGACTTCAAGGAGTTTTAAATTATATTGAAGGTGCAATTCCAAAAATTAAATCTAAATATTCAATGCCTTTATATAAATTAGTTGAGATTCCAAAAGTTGTTGACGAAAATTCTTTAGCTGTTATGGATATTAATGGACCTGCTGAACTTGAACATTTTGAAGATAAAGGCGAGTGTGCACTTAATTTAATTAAAATAAACTTTAAAGAAGATATGTCTTTATTATATTATTCAAATATTATTTTCTATGATAATACTAATAAGACATTACCTGAAGGAATGAATCTTTCAAGTAAAGTTTTAATAGATTGTTCAAAATTTGATTTTGAGTTAGTAAACCAAACTAAGTTTAGAACAAATAATTATTTTAGAGAAAGCGAGAACTTAATTTTGCCTAAATCTAAGGATATTTTCGTTTATGAGTATGATGTAAAATTAAAGAAAAAATAATGAATATTCTAGCCAAAAATTTAATAAAATTTGGCTAGAATATTTTTTTTGAAAATTCCAATAATAAACACTTGACAAATTTTTTAAATCCTATAAAATAGTATTGGACAAATATAAAATAAAATAAGTGGAGGAATAAATATGAGCGAAAAAAGATGTGAAGGCTGTAATGGTGTAGACGTTGAATTAGAAGAAATGCTTAATAAATACAAGCCAGAAAAGAGTAATTTAATTCAAATATTAAATGAAGTTCAAGAATATTATGGTTATGTGCCACAAAAGGCTCAACTTGCTATTTCAAAATATTTAGATATACCAATGGCTGAAATATATGGTGTAATTACATTTTACGCTAGATTCACTTTAAAACCAAAAGGAAAATACCATGTTGCTATTTGTTTAGGAACAGCTTGCTTTGTTAAAGGTTCAGAGCAAATTATAGAAAGAGCTAAATCTAGACTAGGAATAGATGTTGGTGAAACAACTAAAGATGGAAAATACTCTCTAGAAGCAACTAGATGTATTGGGGCTTGCGGTTTAGCACCTGTTTTTACAGTTAATGGCGAAGTTTATGGAAAAGCTACTGTAAAAATGTTTGATGAAATATTAGACAAAATCGAGGCCGAAGGCTAAAAAATATAAAAAGAAAGGAGCAAGGGATTAGCTTAGCTAATCACTGGCATTGGAGATAAATATGAAGACGCTTGAAGAAATTAAAAAGATTAGAGAAGAAAAAAGAAAAGAATTAGATTTAAGAGTTAATACATCTTCTGATACCCGTGAAAAACATATTTTAGTTTGCCATGGTACTGGTTGTACATCATCTAAATCTCCACAAATTATAGAAAACTTAAGAAGAGTTATAGAAGAAAAACATATTGAAAATGTTAGAGTAATTCAAACTGGTTGTTTTGGTTTATGTGCCAAGGGTCCAATCGTTATAATTAGACCTGAAGATGTTTTCTATGCACAAGTTAAACCAGATGATGCAGAAGAAATTATTGAAAAACATATTCAAAAAGGTGAGATAGTTGAAAGACTACTTTGCAAAGATATTGATAATAGTATAGTTAAAAAGTTAGATGAATTAACATTCTACAAAAAACAAAAAAGAATCGCTCTTAAAAACTGCGGTGTAATAGATCCAGAAAATATTGATGAATATATAGCTTTTGATGGTTATAAAGCTTTAGAAAAAGTTTTATTTACAATGAGCCAAGATGAAGTTGTTAAAACAGTTACAGATTCTGGCTTAAGAGGCCGTGGTGGAGCTGGTTTCTTAACAGGAAAGAAATGGGAATTTACAAAAATAGCTGAAGGTGATCAAAAATATGTTGTTTGTAACGCAGACGAAGGTGATCCAGGTGCTTTCATGGATAGAAGTATTTTAGAGGGTGATCCACACTGTGTTCTAGAAGCTATGATGATCGCTGGTTTTGCTACAGGAGCTAACAAAGGCTATATATATGTTAGAGCTGAATACCCAATAGCTGTTCAAAGATTCCAAAAAGCTATTGACCAAGCTAGGGAATACGGAATTTTAGGTGAAAATATCTGGGGAACAAACTTCTCATTTGATTGTGAAGTAAGATTAGGAGCTGGAGCTTTCGTTTGTGGTGAAGAAACAGCACTTCTAGAATCAATCGAAGGAAGACGTGGACAACCAAGATTAAAACCACCATTCCCAGCAAATGCTGGTTTATTCCAAAAACCTACATTAATAAATAACGTTGAAACATATGCAAATATTACAAAAATCATTCTAAATGGAGCTGATTGGTATGCTTCAATTGGAACTGAAGGTTCAAAAGGAACAAAAGTATTCGCACTTGGTGGAAATGTTGTTAATACTGGACTTGTTGAAGTTCCAATGGGAACAACTTTAAGAGAAATTATATTTGATATTGGTGGCGGAATTCCAAATGGTAGAAAGTTCAAAGCTGCTCAAACAGGTGGACCTTCTGGTGGATGTATTACTACAGAAAACCTAGATACACCAATTGATTATGATTCATTAAAAGCAATTGGATCAATGATGGGTTCTGGTGGACTTATCGTTATGGATGATTCAAAATGTATGGTAAATCTTGCTAAATTCTATTTAGGATTTACTGTTGATGAATCTTGTGGAAAATGTACACCATGTAGAATTGGAACAAAGAGACTTTTAGAAATGTTAGAGAAAATTACAGATGGAAAAGGTGAAGAAGGAGACTTAGAAAAAATCGAAGACTTATGCAAAAATATTTGCAGTGCTTCAGTTTGTGGACTTGGTCAAACTGCACCAAACCCTGTAATTAGTACATTGAGATATTTTAGAGACGAATATGAAGAACATATTAGAGATAAACATTGTAGAGCTGGAGAATGTAAAGCTTTAATGCAATTACATATTGATCCAGAACTTTGCAAAGGTTGTGGCTTGTGTAAGAGAAACTGCCCAGTTGGTTGTATTTCTGGAGAAGTTAAACAAACACACGTTATTGACACGTCAAAATGTATAAAATGCGGCACATGCATCAGTAAGTGCCCATTCCACGCAATAAAAGCTTAGAAAGGAGATTGTTATGGTAAAAGTAACGATTAACGGAAGAGAAGTCGAAGTTGAAGAAAATTCTACAATTTTACAAGCAGCAAAAAAAGCTGGTGTAGATATTCCAACATTGTGTTTCTTAAAAGATATAAATGAAATGGGAGATTGCAGAATGTGCCTTGTTGAAGTTGAAGGTGCTCGTGGATTTGCAACTTCTTGTATACAAAAAGTTAAAGATGGAATGGTAGTTAGAACTAATACACCTAAAGTTATAGAAGCTAGACGTATGGTTTTAGACTTAATTCTTTCTAATCATGATAGAGAATGTTTAACATGTACTAGAAATGGTACTTGCGAATTACAAAAATTAGCTAGAGAGTTTTATGTTGATGATATTAGATATAAAGGTGAAAGAAATCATTTTGAAATTGATGATAAATCACCATCAATAGTTAGAGATTTCAATAAATGCGTTTTATGTAGAAGATGCGTTTCAACTTGTAAGAAAGTTCAAGGAATTGGAGCTATTGATTGCACAGAAAGAGGATTTGCTTCAAAGATTTCAACATTTGAAGATAAGAGTTTAAATGATGTTAACTGTACTTTCTGTGGACAATGTATTGAAGCTTGCCCAGTTGGTGCTTTAAAAGAAAAAGATTCAACAGCTGAAGTTTGGAAAGCTTTAAGAGATGATGATAAATTTGTCGTAGTTCAAACAGCTCCTGCAGTTAGAGTTGCACTTGGTGAAGAATTTGGAATGGAAATTGGAACTAATGTTGCAGGAAAAATGGTTACAGCTTTAAAATATTTAGGATTCAATAAAGTTTTTGATACAAACACAGGTGCTGACTTCACAATAGTTGAAGAAGGAACAGAATTTATACAAAGAATGACTAATGGTGGTACACTTCCAATGATTACCTCTTGTAGCCCAGGATGGGTTAGATATTTGGAACTTAACTACCCAGAGTTAATTCCAAACTTATCAACTTGTAAATCACCACATCAAATGTTTGGAGCAATTGTTAAATCATATTTTGCTGAAAAATATGGTGTTGATGCAAGCAAAATTTATATGGTTTCAGTTATGCCATGTGTTGCTAAAAAGTTTGAAGCTAAGAGAGACAATATGTCAGGCGCTGGTTACCCAGATGTTGACGCTGTTATAACTACTAGAGAGCTTGCTAGAATGATTAAACAAGCACATATTGATTTTGTTAACCTAGAAGATTCTGAATTTGAAGATCCAATGGGTGAAGCTACAGGTGCTGCAGCAATCTTTGGAACAACTGGTGGTGTTATGGAAGCAGCTCTTCGTACAGTTCAAGAAAAACTTACTGGAAAATCTTTTGATAACTTAGACTTCGAAGAAGTTAGAGGAGAAAAAGGAATTAAGAGAGCTACTTTAGATATAGGCGGAAAAGAAGTTAAAGTTGTAGTTGCTTCTGGATTAAAAAATGCCGGAACAATTATGGAAGAAATTAAATCTGGAAAAGCTGATTATCAATTTGTTGAAATTATGGCTTGTCCAGGAGGATGTGTAATGGGTGGTGGTCAACCAATCAGAACATCTAAAGAAAGATCAGAAATTGATATAAGAGCAAAGAGAGCAAATGCTTTATATACAATTGATGAAAAGAGTAAAATTAGAAAATCTCATGAAAACCCAGTTCTTAAGAAAATCTATGAAGATTATTTAGGAGAGCCAGGCGGACATGAAGCTCATAAATTATTACATACATCTTATGTTGAAAGACCAAAATATGTGTTAGATTAAGATTAAAAAATTCCTGTGTTTGGCCTTCGCCAAATTGCAGGAATTTTTATTAATTTATAACATATATTTAAAGTAAAAATGCTAATTAAAGGAGAGTCTTAATATGCAAAAAAACAAAAAAGTTGTTATATTAGGTGGTGGAACAGGAACATCATTTGTTGTTAAAGGTTTAAAATATTTCCCAATTGATTTAACTTGTATAATAACAGTTTCAGATGATGGAAGTAGTACAGGAAGACTTAGAAAAGAGTTTTCAACACCAGCTGTTGGTGATATTAGAAAAGTTTTAAGTAATCTTTCTACATTGCCTGATGAAATTAGAGATGTAATGGAATATAGATTAAAAGCCAAAAGTGAGCTAAATGGCCATGCTCTAGGAAATCTAGTTTTAACTTCTTTAATACATGAGACTGGAAGTTTGCAAACAAGTATAAAATATTTAAGTAAAATTTTAGACGTTAAAAGTAAAGTTTTACCTTTATCTGAAGATTATTTAACATTAATGGGCGAAACTGTTGATGGAGATATAATTGAAGGTGAAGAAGAAATTACTTTAGCAAACAAAAAATATAAAAGATTATTTTATAAAGAAGATCCACATGTATTGCCAGAAGTCTTTGAAGCTCTAAAAGAAGCTGACCTTATAATTTTAAGTGCTGGAAGTTTATATACTTCTGTTATGCCACATATTATTTGTAAAGATGTTTCAAAAGCTATTAGAGATTCAAAAGCTAAAGTTATGTATATTTGCAATGTAATGACACAACCTGGCGAAACAGACGGATTCGGAGTTTCAGACCACGTAAATAGTTTAGAGCAATATATAGGAAAAGATGAAATTGATGTTGTTATTGCTAGTAACACTAAGATTTCTAAAGAGATGGCTGATAAATATGCTGATGAAGAGCAAAAAGAGCCAGTTAGAATTGATTATGAAAATATAAGAAAACAAAAATATGAGCTTATTGAAGATGATTTAGTTACAATTAGTGATGGAACAATAAAACATAATAGTTTAAAATTAAGTGCAGATATTTTTTCATATTTAATGCGTTAAACTTAAGATGAAAGGAATAATATATGAAGATTTTAGTTACAGGTGGATTAGGTTTCATAGGAAGTCACACAGTTGTAGAATTATTAAATAATAACTATGAAGTTATAATAGTAGACAATTTATATAATTCTCAAATTGATGTTTTAGATAAAATTAAACAAATTACAGGAAAAGATGTTAAGTTTTATAAAGAAGATGTATGTGACAAACAAGCCTTAGAAAAAATATTTAAAGAAAATGAAATTGATAGTGTTATTCATTTTGCGGGATATAAAGCAGTAGGCGAGAGTTGTCAAAAACCTCTTATGTATTATAGAAATAACCTTATGTCTACAATTAATTTACTAGAAGTTATGAATGAAAATAATGTTAAAAGTTTTATTTTCAGTTCTTCTGCTACAATTTATGGTGACCCAGGAACCCCAAAATATGTTGAAAAAATGGGAAGAGGAAAAACATCAAATCCTTATGGAACTACAAAAGCCATGATAGAAGAGATATTAGAAGATTTATATAAATCTGATAATACTTGGAAAATTTCCATTTTAAGATATTTTAATCCAACTGGAGCTCATTCTAGTGGTTTGATTGGAGAAAGTCCAAATGGAATTCCAAATAATCTAATGCCATATATTTTGAAAGTTGCAAGTGGAGAATTAGAAGTTTTAAATATTTTTGGAAATGACTATCCAACACCTGATGGAACTGGAATTAGAGATTATATTCATGTTGTAGATGTAGCAAAAGGTCATGTTTCAGCTTTAAATAAAATTGTGAACTCAAATTCTGGAGTTTATGTTTATAACTTAGGCTCTGGAAAAGGTGTTAGTGTTTTAGAATTAGTTAACACTTTTGAAAGAGTGAATAATGTAAAAGTTAATTATAGAATTGCAGATAGGCGACCTGGAGATTTAGCTGAATATTATGCAGATCCAACTAAAGCTTTAAATGAGCTTGGTTGGAAGGCCGAAAAGACAGTTGAAGATATATGTAGAGATTCTTGGAATTTTATGAAAAATAATAAAAACTAAAAAAAGAGAACCTTCAAAGAATTAATTTTACTTTGAAGGTTCTCTTTTTGAATACGAATTTTTTAGATAACTTAATAATATCATAAATCTTGAAAAAATAAAGACTTTTAAGTTAAATGTAATTTAAAAGATATATTTTTGAGATAATACTGTTATAGTTTTTTATTTATTAATATAGTAGAATAAAATCAATAAAAAAGACTTTAAAAAAGCTAAAATAAGGAGAAAATTATGATTAAACAATTATATGAAAACATTAAAGGAAATTATGATGAAGCAATCACTAGAATGAGAGATGATGAGAGAATCAAGAAATATCTTAATTTCTTTCTAATGGATGAATCTTACAAACAATTAGAAAGTGCTTTAGATTCTAAAAATTGCGAAGAGGCTTTTAAAGCCGCACATACTCTAAAAGGTGTTTCACAAAATATGGCTTTTACAGATTTTGCTGAAAGTGTTGTAAATATTACAGAAGAATTAAGAGCTGGAAATTTAGAAGAGGCTTTAAAAATTTTCCCAGAAGTATCAGAGAAATATAAATTTTTAATAGATGAAATAAATAAAGTTATGTAATTTAAGGAGAGGGTTATGGAAAAGGAAAGAAATACATTACTTATTGCTGATGATGTACTAATTAACAGAGAGATGTTAAAAGACATATTTGAAGATGAGTACGATATTTTAGAAGCTAGCAATGGTCAAGAGGCAATAAAAATTTTAGATGAGAAAAAAGATGAAATAGTTTTATTATTTTTAGACTTGATAATGCCTGAAAAGACTGGATTAGACGTTATGGTTCACATGTCATTACATGGAATGATGGAAACAATTCCAGTAATCATGATTACAGGCGAAGCTACTGTTGAAAGTGATGTTAGAGCTTATGAATTAGGAGCTTCAGATATTATTTATAAACCATTTGAGCCAGCAGTTGTAATTCGTAGAGCTAAAAATATTATAGAACTTTTTAGACACAGAATTTCAATAGAAAAAGAGCTAGCACTTAAAACTGAGCAATTACGTGAAAATCAAAAGAAATTAGAACAAAGTAATGATTTCTTGATTAATGCATTAAGCTCTGTTGTTGAGTTTAGAAGTTTAGAATCAGGCGAGCATGTTCAAAGAGTTAAGAAGTTCACAAAAATTTTGCTAAAATATTGGCAAGCACTTTATCCAGAATATGGTTTTACAGATGCGCAAATTGAGCTTATGACTAATGCTTCTGCACTTCATGATATTGGAAAAATTGCTATTCCAGATAGTATTTTAATGAAACCTGGAAAATTGACTGATGAAGAATATGCTGAAATGAAAAAACACACTATCTATGGTTGCCAATTATTAGAGAATTTCAAACAAGAAGAAAATGAATTTTATCGTTATTGTTATGATATTTGTAGATATCATCATGAAAGAGCTAATGGAAAGGGTTATCCAGATGGATTAGTCGAAGATGAAATTCCAGTTTGGGCTCAAGTTGTTTCAATAGTTGATGTTTATGATGCACTTGTTAGTAAAAGAGTTTATAAAGATTCTTTTTCAATAGATGATGCAATAAAAATGATTCACAATGGTGAATGTGGAATCTTTTCACAAAAACTATTAGAGTGTTTTGATGCAGCTAGAGATGAACTTATTGCAAATACTGACAAACCAGAATAGGAGGTATTAACTTTGAATGCTAAAAAGCCTAACGATATAATTACGAAAAATATCGCTCAAAACAAAAGTGCTAAAAAGAAAATCAAAAGAAATGAATTTTCTAGTTTTGTTATTACAGTAATCATTTTAATAATTATAGTAGCAATTTTTAGCTTGATTTATAAGACTATTACAGACAGAATAATCATAAATTCACTTAGTAACATGTCAGAGTTGTCTTTGCATGATGAGAAAAACATTAAAGCTAGTATTGCTTATAGATTTAGAGATATAAATGGTGCTGCTGAAATAATAAGACTATCAGATTATGAAAAGCCTGAAGAAATGTTAACTTACTTAAGAATTAAAGCAAAAACATTGGAATGTCTAAAAATTACATTTTTAGATGATGATGGAATGGCTTATAGTAGTGATAGTGAGAAAATTGAAAAAAACTCTGAATTATTTAACATTTGCGAAAATTCAGGAGATCAATTTGTTTATAGAGAAAACAATATAACAATAAATTCAAAACCAGTTAGTAAAGCATTATTGTTTGGAACTAGATTATCACCAATTAAGATAGGTGACAAAGAAATAGTTTATGCTGCTTGTTATTATGATGTAGATACATTGAAAAATGACTTAAAAATCGACAGTTTTAGAGAAACAGGTTATAGCAGTGTTATAGATGTTGACGGAAATTTCATTGTTTCAGTTGAAAGTGGTGATAATGATATTATATATAATTTCTTCGATACACTTGATAATGCTGATATCCAAGAATTTACATTAGAAGAAATAAGAGAGAAAATTGCTAATAAAGAGTCTTTTTCAGTTGAATATAGTTTAGATGGTGAAGAAAGACTTATGACACTTACACCTATGGAAGATTTTGATTGGTATTTCATAATGGTTGTTCCTAGAGCAATTCTTGAAATGCAAAGTAGCAATTTCTTTAAAGTTATTGCAGTTCTTACATTAGGGGTTTTAGTTGCAATTTCAATTTTGTTATTATTAACTTTAAGAAATAAAGCTCAAAAGAAACTTATGAATGTTGAAATTAAGCACCGTGACGAATTACAAGAGGCTCTTGTTTTAGCTGAACAGGCAAATAGAGCAAAAACTACATTCTTAAATAATATGTCACATGATATTAGAACTCCAATGAACGCAATTATTGGTTTTACAAATTTAGCTGTAACACATATAAATGATAAAGAAAAAGTTGCAGATTATTTAGAGAAAATCACTCAATCTTCAAATCACTTGCTTTCTTTGATAAATGATGTTTTGGACATGAGTAGAATTGAGTCAGGAAAAGTTAATATTGAAGAAAAAGAAGAGAACTTAGCAGAAATTCTTCATGGAATTAGAAATATTGTTCAAGCAGATATTCATTCAAAACAACTTGAATTATTTATTGATACTATAAATGTTGTTGATGAAGATATATATTGTGATAAATTACGTTTGAATCAAATTCTTTTAAATCTTTTATCAAATGCTTTGAAATTTACACCTGCTGGAGGAAAAGTTTATCTTACAATTACTGAGAAAAATGTATCTAAGAAAGGTGTTGCAACATATGAATTTAGAGTAAAAGACACTGGAATTGGAATTGGAAAAGAATTTTTAGATATTATATTTGAACCTTTTGCTAGAGAGAAGAACTCTACAGTTAGTGGAATTCAAGGAACAGGCCTTGGAATGTCAATTACTAAAAATATAGTTGACATGATGAAAGGAAAGATAGAAGTTCAAAGTGAAGTTGGAAAAGGAACAGAATTTATTGTTACTCTAGGATTTAAACTTCAAAAAGAACGTGAAAAAGTAGAAGAAATTGAGCAACTTAAAGGTCTAAAAGCTTTAGTTGTTGATGATGACTTAAATGTTTGTAAAAGTGTTAATTACATGTTAAGACAGTTAGGCTTAAAGTCAGAGTGGACAATGTATGGAAAAGAAGCAGTAGCTCGTACAGAAGATGCTATTCAAATTGAAGACACATATAATGTTTATATTATAGATTGGCTAATGCCTGATATGAATGGCGTTGAAACTGCTAGAAGAATTAGAAAACTTGCTGGAGAAGATGCACCAATTATAATTTTATCAGCATATGATTGGTCAGATGTTGAGCAAGAAGCTAAAGAGGCTGGAGTTACAGGATTTTTAAGCAAGCCATTATTCTTATCAGATTTAAGAAATTGCTTAACAAAAATTTATAATGGTGATGTTAAAGAAGAACAGAAAACTCCAGAACTTCTAAAAGAAGATGAAGATTTCAAAGGAAAGAGGATTCTTCTTGTTGAAGATAACATGATGAATCGTGAGATTTCAACAGAATATCTTCAAGATTTCGGATTCTTAGTAGAAACTGCTGAAAATGGTGAAGAGGCATGCAAGATTTTACAAGAAAATGAACCAGATTATTTTGATTTAGTTCTTATGGATATTCAAATGCCAGTAATGAACGGATATGAAGCTACAAAAGTAATTAGAAACTTTGAAAATCCAAAATTATCTGAAATTCCAATTTTAGCAATGACAGCAAATGCGTTTGAAGAAGATAAGAGAGCAGCTAAAGAAGCTGGAATGGACGGACATCTTTCAAAACCAATAAACATTCCAGAACTAATCGCAACCTTAAAAGAAATCTTTGCAAAATAAAAATGGTAAATGGGGACAGTCCCCATTTACCATTTTTTTATCATATTTTATTTCCTTGAAAATATACTGTAGTAATGTATTGGAGGAAATGGAATATGAATTTACTTAAAAAAGTTTTTATTATATCTTTGGTTTTAATAATGCTAAGTCAAAATATTATGTTTGCTGTTTATGTTGACGAAGATACTGCTTATGTTTGGTCTGATAATGCGGTTCAAACCTCTACTGTTGGAGAAGAAGAACCAAAAGATTTCTTAAATCTTTCTTGTGAAAGTGCTATTTTAATCGAACAAACTACAGGTACAGTTCTATATGAAAAAGACCCACATAAAATCTTGCGACCAGCTTCTGTTACTAAGATTATGACAATTCTTTTAATAATGGAAGCAATAGAAAATGGCCAGATAACATATGATACAAAAGTAACTTGCTCAGAAAATGCTGCGAGTATGGGTGGTTCACAGATTTGGCTAGAAGTTCGGTGAAACAATGACTGTTGATGAAATGCTAAAAGCGATTTGTATTGTTTCAGCAAACGATTGTTGTGTGGCTATGTCAGAGCATATTGCTGGAACAGAATCTGCTTTTGTAATTAAAATGAATGAAAAAGCTAAAGAATTAGGAATGGTTAATACTGTCTTCAAAAATTGCCATGGAATTGACGAAGATGACCATATGACAACTGCTTATGATATTGCACTTATGTCTAAGGAACTTTTGAATAAATATCCTGAAATCACGAAATACACTACAACTTGGATGGATACTTTAAGGGATGGAAAAGCTGAACTTGTTAATACAAATAAATTAATTAGAACATATGATGGTGCAACAGGCTTAAAAACTGGTTCAACGAGCTTAGCTTTGTATAATTTGTCAGCTAGTGCTACAAGAGATGGACTTTCACTAATTGCAGTTGTAATGAGAGCTCCAAGCCCAAAAGATAGAGTTTCAAATGCTAGAAACTTGCTTGATTATGGATTTAGCAATTATGAATTTGTTAAAACTACAGAAAAAGACGAAAAATTAAAAAATATTTCAGTTCAAAAAGGTGTGAAAAAAGAAGTTGGGCTAGTTTATGAAAAAAGCAGTGGGTCAGTCTTGAAAAAAGGCGAAAACTCAAATATTGAAACAAAAATTAGTATAGATAAAAATATTTTTGCACCAATTAAAAAAGGCGACAAACTCGGAAAAGTCGAGTTTTATTTAAATGATAAAAAGATAGCAAGCTCGAATTTGATTGCAGATTCTAGCGTTGAAAAGAGAGGAACTTTTAATAATTTCAAGTATATTACAAATAGTTGGTTTCATTTATTTAGATAAAAAAACAGGAGCTCGCTTTGGTTAAGCGAGCTCCGTGTCAGCGTTTAATTGTAATGGGCGATGAGACACTCTCCAGTACGGTGGATAATCTTCTTTCTTTTTGTCAAGCACGTAATTTGCCCTAAGTAAAAGCATCTCTCCTTCGTTTATTTCATCGAAATATGGAGCAGCTGATCTTAAGGCTACAGCTTCGAAACTCGTGGGATTCTGACCTTTTTCTGCTGTCTCAAAAATCATCCTTTTCAAATAAAGTTTTGACTCTGTATCGAAATCGAACTTTTTCTTGAGCCTAACCGGCCCATAGAATACAGTCTGAGTTTCATTTAAAGAGCCATTTAGAATGTTGTTGAAACAGCTGATTGATGTTGGTTCTGTGACAAACACCTTATAGGTCATATTTCCGTCGATCCTCTCGGCGTTTAAGATGCCTGATACCGACACAGATTTGTATCGGTCGGGAAAATTCGCTTTGAATGTTTCCCAATAATTTTTTTGAACTTCCACCGTTACAGGGAGAATTTTTTCGGCAACTGTGATCCCTATTATAAGTTGGATAATGTTACCAAATGTTTCTCCTTCGCGTATAAGTTTACCGCTGACATGGACATTATTTCGAACGTGTGGCATATTACTGCACCTCCTATTCTAAGATGTATAATGTCCATTTGTTACAAATCTCTTCCGAGAGCTAAACTAGCACTATTAATTATACCATAATTTAGTGTCAAAGTAAAGTTTTAAACATAATATATATTAATTAACATAATATTAGGAAAAGGGGACAGTCCCTTTTTCCCATTTTAGGAGGAAGGCTTGTAATGAATGATAAAATTTTTATGACACTAGTGGGAATAATAATTCCTTTTATTGGAACGACTTTGCGGTGCAGGGATAGTTTTTTTCTTTAAAGGAAAAGTAAGCGAAAAACTTCAAAAAATTTTTAACGGATTTGCTGCAGGTGTAATGTTTGCAGCTTCAATTTGGTCACTAATAATTCCAGCAATTGATATGGAAACAGAACAAGGAAAAATAGGTTGGATTCCAGCTGCTATAGGAATTTTAATAGGCGTTATTTTTCTAGTTTTTTCTGATTATATTTTAGACAAATCAATAAATAATAAACATAAAAGAAATAAAATGTTAGGGTTTGCTATAACTCTTCATAATATTCCAGAGGGAATGGCTGTAGGAATTGTTTTTGCTTCAGCATTGAATGGGAATTTCGGTGTAGATATAATGTCTGCTATGGCACTTTCAATCGGAATTGCAATTCAAAATTTCCCTGAAGGAATGGCAATTTCACTTCCATACAAATCAGAAAATGTTTCGAATAAAAAAGCTTTTTTGCTAGGAACTCTTTCTCGGAGTAGTTGAGCCAATTGCTGCAATAATCACGATTTTATTAAGTAGTATTATAAATGTTATTTTGCCATATTTATTAGCTTTTGCAGCAGGAGCAATGCTTTACGTAATTATTTGTGAATTAATTCCAGATTCTCAAGAAGGCGAATATTCTAAATTTGCCACATTTGGTGTAATTGCGCGGTTTTTTAATTATGATGATTTTAGATGTAACCCTTGGTTAAAAAAATAGATTTTTTTTGTAAAAAAACTTGAAGAAAAAAATCGTAAATGATATACTTGAAATGTAGTCTTAATTTGTAGATTAAAAATCTAAATATTTAATACAAAGGAGAATAAAAAATGGAAGAAAACCAAAATCAAGAACAAATTCCAAATTCAGATGAATTCAATTTTGCTGGAAATGGAAAAAAGAAAAAAGGAATGGGACCAGTAAAAGGACTATTTTTAGCAATAGTAATTGTACTATTAATATGTATAATTGGACTATTAGTTAGAATGGTAATGGCTGGTGATGGAGACTTCTTCAAACCAATTAAAGACATATTTGGAATTGAAGGAGAAGAAACTGAAAAGAAAAAATCTCCAGAAACTAAAGAAGATGATATTACACCTGTAGTTACTTCAGGAAGATATACGTTATTATCAGATGCAGTTAACGAAGAAGGTGTTAAACATTACAGATTAACTGTAGATATGGGCGATATTATGAATTACGCTATGGATGAATTACAAACCACAAATAGTTTATATGATCAAACAGCAAATATAGAATTTAATGAAGATATGTATAATACTAATCCATACAGTAGTGAAGATTTAACTAATTCAATTGGATCAGTTATGTCAATGATGCAAGAAATATTTAAATTAGTTGATGGAGAAATGTATTTAGATGTTTACTTTGTAGAAAATGAAATAGTTCAAGTAGTTGTTGGTTTCGATTACTATGAAACAGCTGAAAATCTATATGACTACATTGTAGATTTAGATGATGAAGATACTTTAGAAGAAATGAAACAAGAAGGAATCGAGAGTGCAGAAGATTTTGCAGATTATATCCAAGAAAATCTTGCAGAATATCTTGATGAAGATGCTTTATATGATGAATTAATGGAAAATGAAGAAACAGCTGAAGGTTTCAAAACTTTAGGATTAAAAGAAAAAGATATTAAAGATGCTATTGATGTAGTTAACCAATCAGGTTTAGTTGAATTCTATATTAATGGAACAGATAAAATGAGCGTTGTTATTAGCGCAGCTTTAAATTCTGAAGATTTCAAAGAAGAATTAGCTACAATAGAAGATGAAGAAGATTATGAGTTTGATGAAGATAACTTAATCGAAAGCTTATTATTATATTGTAATGAATCAGATGAATATAAAGATTTAGATCTTGAATTTGTTGAAGTTGATGAATAATATATAATTTATAAAAACTCTCTTGTTTTAAACAAGAGAGTTTTATTTTTTGGGTTCAGTACACTGTCCCTTTTTCCCATTTTTTAAAAAACACTTGCTTTTTCTTTAGATTATGGTATAATATAAAAGCTATTGTTTAAAAATTTCTTATATATAATTAGAAATCATAAAATGGAGGATGATTTGAAATGAGCGTTAAGCTAGAAAAAACAGAAAATAAAAATGAGGTTAAATTAAATTTTACCGTTGAATCTAAAACTTTTGAAGATGCAATGAAAAAAATATATATGAAAAATGCTAGATATTTTAATATCCCAGGTTTTAGAAAAGGTAAAGCACCAATGAATATAGTAGAGAAATTTTATGGTTCTCAAATTTTCTATGAAGATGCTTTTAATGAAGTATTTCCAGAAGTTTATGAGCAAGCTATAAAAGAAAATAATATTGATGTAGTTACAAAACCAAATGTTGATATAACTGTTATGGAAAAAGGTAAAGACCTTGAATTTACAGCAGTTGTTGGTGTTAAACCAGAAGTTAAACTTGGAAAATATAAAGGTGTTGAGATTGAAAAAATCGAAACAAAAGTTACTGACAAAGATGTTGAAGAAGAATTAAAGAAAGTTCAAGATAGAAATTCAAGATTAGTTTCAGTTACAGATAGACCAGTTAAAAAAGGTGATACTACTGTAATTGATTTTGAAGGATTCTGCGACGGTCAAGCTTTTGAAGGTGGAAAAGCAGATAACCACGAATTAGTTATTGGAAGCAATACATTTATTCCAGGATTTGAAGATCAAGTAATTGGAATGAAAATTGATGAAGAAAAAGAAATAAATGTTAAATTCCCAGATGAATACTTTTCTAAAGATTTAGCTGGAAAAGATGCTATGTTCAAAGTTAAATTACATGAAATTAAAGTTAAAGAATTACCAAAATTAGATGATGAATTTGCTAAAGATGTTAGTGAATTTGATACATTAGCAGATTATAAAAAAGATATTAAAGCTAAAAAACAAGAAGAAAATTCTAAGAAAGATAAAACAGCTATGGAAGAAGCTGCTGTTAATAAAGCAATGGAAGTTTCAGAAGTTGAAATTTCTGATGGAATGGTTGAATTAGAGTTAGATCAAATGGTTCAAGATATGGACGCAAGACTTAGATATCAAGGTTTAAGATTTGAGCAATATTTAAAAATGCTTGGAAAAACTATGGAAGACTTTAGAAAAGATAATACAGCTACTGCTACAAACTCAATTAAAATGAGATTAGTTTTAGAAGCAGTTTTCAAAGATGCAAAATTAGAAGTTTCTGATAAAGAAGTTGAAGACAAAGCTCAAGAGCTTGCTACTACTTATAGCAGAAAAGTAGAAGACTTAAAAGCAAACGAAGAAATAATGAAACAAATTAGAAATGGTTTAGAAACTGAAAAAGCAGTTGAATTTCTTTTAGAAAATGCTAAAAAGGTAGAGAAAAAAGAAGAAAAGAAAGAAGATAAAAAAGAAAAAGCACCTGCTAAAGAAAAAACAGAAACAAAGAAAAAATCAGAAAGTAAATAAAACTCTAAAAACGTTCTATTATAAGCAATAGAACGTTTTTAATTTCAGTCGATTTTTGTCGAAAATTAAATTTAAAAAAGTATTGAAATTTAAAAACAATTAGTATATATTATCTATATGTTAAATAAGGGAGGAATTTTTATGGAAAAAAATACATTAATACCTTATGTTATTGAACAAACAAGCAAAGGTGAAAGATCTTATGATATTTATTCAAGATTATTAAAAGATAGAATTATAATGTTGTCAGAAGACGTAAATCCAGCTTCAGCTAATGTAATAGTTGCTGAAATGTTGTTTTTAGAGTCAGAAGACCCAGATAAAGAAATACATTTTTATATTAATAGCCCTGGTGGATCAATTGTTGATGGAATGGCTATAGTTGATACTATGAATTATATTAAATGTCCAGTTTCTACAATTTGTGTTGGAATGGCTGCATCAATGGGTTCTGTTTTATTAGCATGTGGTGAAAAAGGAAAAAGATATGCTACACCAAATTCAGAAATATTAATCCACCAACCATTAATTGGTGGAAGCGGTTTATCTGGTCAAACAACAGATATTAAAATTCATACAGATCATTTAGTAAAGACTCGTGAAAAATTGAATAAACTATTAAGTGAAAAGACTGGTCAGCCAATTGATAAAATTTGGGCTGATACAGAAAGAGATAACTATATGACAGCTGAAGAAGCTTTAGAATATGGTTTAATTGATGGTATTTTAGATAAAAGAGCTTAAAATTAGAAAGTGGGGGAATAAGCTTTTATGGCAAAAAAGACAAATGCTACTATTAAATGTTCATTTTGTGGAAAGCCACAAGATGCCGTTAAAAAGATTATTGCTGGACCTAATGGAGTGTTTATTTGTGACGAATGTGTTGTAGTTTGTCAAAATATTATGGACAATGAAATGTTTGAAGATTTTGAAGATGAAAATGGAAAAAATATTCCTAGTCCAGAAGAAATCAAAAAGTTTTTAGATGACTATGTTATTGGTCAAGAAGAGGCTAAAAAGACTTTATCAGTTGCTGTTTATAATCACTATAAAAGAATTAATAACTTAGGCTTTATAGATGATGTTGAAATTGGAAAAAGTAATATCTTACTTTTAGGTCCTACTGGTTGTGGAAAAACTTTACTTGCTCAAACATTAGCTAAAATATTAAATGTTCCTTTTGCTATTGCTGATGCTACTACTCTTACAGAGGCTGGCTATGTTGGTGAAGATGTTGAAAATATTTTACTTAAACTTCTTCAAAATGCTAATATGGACGTCGAAAGAGCTGAGCGTGGAATTATTTATATTGATGAAATTGACAAGATTTCTAGAAAATCTGAAAATCCTTCAATTACTAGAGATGTTAGTGGAGAGGGCGTTCAACAAGCTTTGCTTAAATTAATAGAAGGAACAGTTGCTTCTGTTCCACCACAAGGTGGAAGAAAACATCCGCATCAAGAGTTTATTCAAATTGATACATCAAATATTTTATTTATATGTGGTGGTGCTTTTGAAGGCTTGGATTCAATTATTAAAGATAGAGTAGGAAAGAAGTCTATTGGCTTTGGAGCTACAATTGAAAGTAAAAAAGATATAAATAGAACTGAAATTTTAAAACAATTATTACCACAAGATTTATTAAAATTTGGAATGATACCAGAATTTGTTGGTCGTCTTCCAATTGTTGCTACACTTGAAGGCTTAACACCTGAAGCATTACGTGATATTTTAACTAAACCTAAAAATTCATTAATAAAACAATATACTAAACTTGTTGAATTAGATGGGGTTGAGTTAGAATTTGAAAAAGGTGCAATTGATGCAATAGTTAAACAAGCGATTGAGAGAAATACAGGTGCTAGAGGCTTGCGTTCAATTATAGAAGATTTAATGAGAGATATCATGTTTGATATTCCATCAAATCCTCAAATTGTTAAATGTATTATAACAAAAGAAACTGCTTTAAATAAAGCTGAGCCAAAAATTGTTATAGATAAAAATAAAAAGAAAGAGCCTCTAAAAATGAGGCAAACTAAAATTCAGAAAAAAGAAAATAAAACAGCATAAAAATAAAGCTCTTAAGGAAAACCTTAAGAGCTTTTTATTATATTTTATTTTTTAACTTCTGCTAATGTGTAGTCATCTTCTAATTCATCAGTAAGTGCTTTGTTAATTCCATCTAAGCTTGATCTATAAGCTTCGTTCTCATCTTCATAATCGTAATTATCAAAGATTGATGGGTAATAATCATTTTTGCCTTCTAATTTATCATCTTTAACAACAACATCATCAATTTCAGTAGTTAAATATAAATCATAAGTTTTTGATGTAGTTGTATCTGTGTAAGTTACTTTATAAACTACATATACGATATTATATTCAGAAGAAAGTGAATAATCATCATGTTCTTTGTTTGTAGCTAAATACATAGTTTGATATTCTGGATCAGCATGTGTGAAACCATAGCTATAATTTCCAGCATCACTGTAATCAGCACTATAAGTACTAGCAACATCATAATCATTATTATCAGCTTCTGATTTAATTTCTTTTAAAGCTATTTCTTTTAATGATTCTTGAACTGCATCAGATAATTGTTTAGTATCTGTAACATATTCTGCTTGATCTTTAACAGTGAATGTATAAGTTTTTTCAGCATCTTTATCAACTGAATATCCATAATATGATAAATCTTCATCATCATATTCAGCTCTAACTACGATTTTGTCTCCATTTTTAATTCCAGATAAACTATATGATGTTTCATCTGTTTCATCAGAATCTTCTTTTCTAAATTTGTATGTAACAGCATATTTTAAAAAGTCATTATTGCTTTTTGTATCTATATAAACATCTAGATCAGGAGAAACTCCTTCATATTCAATTTTTAAATCTTTGAAAAGATCAACAGAAGCGGCTTCTTTTAAACCACTAACTTTAATCTTAACTATATCTGATTTTAATTTTATTTTTTTATCTTTTAACCAACTGTCAGAAACTTTGATTTTAACTTCAACTTCGTCTCCGTTTGAAAGCTTTTCGTTGTTTTTAAGTGTAACTTTATCTTTAATTTTGTCAATTAATTTTTCTGCTTTAGATCTGCTGTCAAGTTCTTCTTTTAATCCATCTTCATCATAAATTAAATCATATTCATCACAAGAAGCGCTTCCTTCATATCCATCAAATTCAATTGAGATGAATTTTGAAAGATCAACTTCAGTTTTGTTGAAAACTGTAAAATAAAGAACACCGATAGTTACTCCAATAGCTATAAGTACTACTATAATTATAATAGCAGCAATAAGCCCTTTATTGCTTTTTTTAGGTGCTTGATTGTTTTCTCCGTCCATTTTTAAAAAGACCTCCTAATAAATATTTTTTCATATTTTATATTATATTTTAAATGATTTAAAAAATCAATAAATATTATCGAAATATGTTTTAAATTTTTTGTTTTATATTGACAAAAAATGTAAATTGAGATATAAAATAAATATGTTTTATAATCAAAATATTATGTAATAAAATTTGGTAATATGCATAATATTTATACGAAAGGGGATTAATATGGAAGAAGACGAAAAAAAAGTTGAATCAACAGAACCTGTTGAATCACCAGTTGTTGAAGGTGGACAAAACACAGAAACACCTAACTATAACGATTATAGTGGAAATGCTAATGGAGGAGACGGAAGCGCTGTTAAACCTGACAAAAATAAAATAGTTTTAATAGTAGCTATTGTTATCGCAGTTGTTGCAGTTTGTCTTATTTTCAACATGTTTTTAAATCCTAAAGCTGGAGCTAAAAGAGCAGTTAAACAATATATTTCAGCTTTCAATAGTGCAAATGTTAAGAAAATGCTTAAATTAACAGATCCATATGCATCATATGTTCTTGGAACATTAGATGAAGATGAATATGATGATTTCTGGGATGAATATAAAGATTTTATTAAAGATGAAGATGACACATATGATAGACTTAAAGATGCTTATGAAGATTCTCTAGATAGTGATGAAATTGACGAAGCTAAAGAATCTTTAGAAGATTTAATGGAAGATAAATCTATTAAAGTTAAAGAAATCAAAAGTGTTAAGAAAGAAAGTAAAAATCTTTACAAAGTTAAAGCAAAATTAACTTTAAAAGATGATGATGACAAAGATTCAGCTACAGCTAATTTCTATGTAATGAAAAAAGGAATGAGCTATTATATAGTTAGCGGATTTAACGGCATTAGCATGTTTTAATAAATAAAAATATGGGGGTTCTGGAATAATAACATCCAGAACCTTTTTAAATATAGCAAGTAGAGGAGATTTATAATGAGTGATAAAGAAAAAGATTATTTTGTTCCAGAACAACTAGATGATGTCGATTTTGAAAAAGAAAAAACTGAAGCAAAAAGACTTAAAAAAGAAAGAAGACTTAATAAAACAATTTCAGATGATGAAGGAAATAATCAAGTTACAGTTGATAAAAACAAAATTAAAAATATTATATTTATAATACTTGCTATTGGTTTAATAGCTTTTGGAATATATTTTTATTTAAATCCAATTGAGAAAAAGGCTTCTGAGCCAGAACAAGTTGCTAAAGATTTTTGCGCATATTTTAATGGTGGAAATTGGAAAGAAGTTAAAAATATAATAGATTTTAAAGGATTTTATACTTTAAGTTATTCTATTGGAACAGAATCTGAATTTACTAAATTTGATAAAGTTTATAAAGATGTAGAAGAAGAGGCTGACTATTCTAGTTATAGTGAAACTATGGATATTTTAACAAGTGTTGATAATGATACTTTAGATGAAGTTGTAAGTACTCAATTACAACAAATTAGATTAACTCAGATTCAATCTTGCAATAAAATTCAAGGAACAGATTCATTATATAGAATAATAGCTAATTATGAGTATATTGTAAATGGTGCTGCAGAAGCATATTCAGGTGCAATATATGTTTCAAATGCTAGTGGAGAATATAAAATAGTTTATGGTGATTGGGTAAGCTTGATGCTAAATATATATTATTCTATATATAGTTTTCAATCTGCATATGGTTATTAAAAATATTTTCAATGTCTTTTGGAAGTTTAGTTTCAAAAGACATTTTCTTTTTTAAAATAGGGTGAATAAATTCTATTTTATACGCGTGAAGTGCTTGTCTATCAATTAAATTAGACTTCTTATTATAAAGAGTGTCACCTAAAATTGGGCAATTTAGATATTTTGAATGAACTCTAATTTGATGAGTTCTTCCAGTCTCAAGTTTAAATTTTACAAGACTTAGATTGTTTTCTTTATAAATTACTTTATATAAAGTTTTAGCTTTTTGACCTTTTTCAAAATTAACTTCTCGTTCAATAATACTTCCACTTTTTCGAGCAATAGGAAGGTCTATAATTCCTTCATCTTGTGGCAAATTTCCTTCTAAAACTGCAAGATATTCTTTCTTAAAATCTTTAGTTTTCATTTGATTAATTAAATTTTCTTGAACATATTCATTTTTAGCAAACACGACAAGACCTGAAGTATCTTTATCTAGACGATTAACAGGTCTAATTTTTTTATTTAAATTTATTTCATTAAAATAATATTTAATTCCATTTGAAAGACTGTCTTCATAATGATTAATAGATGGGTGAACAGGAAGTCCAGAAGATTTATTTACAATTAGTAATGATTCATCTTCATAAATTATTTCTAAATCCATCTTTGTTGGAACAATATTTCCTGATTCTTCATCATAATTTAGGTCAAACTCAATAATGTCACTAGCTTTAATTGGTTGGCTAATATTTGAGACATTTCCATTAAGTCTAATTTTTTGAAGATGTTTAAGCTTTACAATTAATTTATCTGAAAAGTGAAAATAGCTTTTTGCAACATCTTTAATATTATGAAATTTATTATCAATAACTTTATATTCTAAAATCATAGTTAATTCCTTATTTAAAAGATTTGATTGATATTATATAAAAATTTTAAAAGTAAATCAAGTGGAAATAAAAAACCTTGCCACAAGGCTAAAATTATGGTATAATTAAATTTGTCTAGCACCGCGAAAGTGGATGCTAAGAATTATATAGAAAGGGTGTTGTTATGAAACTCAAAGACCTAGCAATGGAGTTACACGAAGTCATGCCATTCCTTTTGGGGAAGCGGAGGAGTCAACTAGTTACGGTCTACAGTCCGAATACTGGGAAGATCGAGCAGGTCGGTATCTCGATTAATGATCGCTGTGAGATCAACGTGGACCACCTGCAGAAAAGTGGCTATCAGACGTCTTACTATTCCTTTGAGGACTACGGCGAGAAGATTCTGATTCTGAAGGATGTCAAAGTCCTCAGCTTCAAAGAGTCGCTCTTCATCGACGAGAATATCATCGTTCGTATGGCGTTCCTCAATGGCGGAGACGTGCATGACGTCATGGTGGACATCCTCCCTCGCGGAATTAACGAATTCCAGTACTGTGTGACCTATTCTAGCGGACACAGAGACTATTTCCCGCTCTTCCAGTATGAAGAGGCCTTTGTATTCATTGAGAGGGACAAAAACGCTAATAACTGACAACCTTGATTTGCGGGCCGCCCGTTGGGGTGGCCCGCCTGATTTTTTAAAAATAATATTGACAATAAAAATTGATTATGCTAAAATAAAACCTGTCGACAGAAAGGTCGACAAAAATAATTTATATTTTTTGAAAAAATTTTAATTTTCTGTTGACAAAGAAATAACTGTGTGTTAAAATAATCTTCGTCGGAGAAATTAATAAAAAAATATGGTCGCTTAGCTCAGCTGGGAGAGCATCTGCCTTACAAGCAGGAGGTCATAGGTTCGAACCCTATAGCGACCACCACTTTTTTTGGCCTGGTAGTTCAGTTGGTTAGAATGCCGCCCTGTCACGGCGGAGGTCGACGGTTCGAGCCCGTTCCAGGTCGCCATAAAAGATATCTAGTAATAGATATCTTTTATAAAATATGGCTTCATAGCTCAGTTGGTAGAGCAGGGGACTGAAAATCCCCGTGTCAGTGGTTCGATTCCACTTGAAGCCACCAAGCGAAGAGATATACTAACGTATATCTCTTTTTTCTTTCGTAAAGAAGTGGAATCGAAAAACAAGGAGCCAGTTTTAGCGTTGTAGCAACAACGCTGAAACTGAGCTAAAAACAGTCCGGTGGACTGTTTTTCTTGTGCGGCCTTTGGCGATTCCACTTGAAGCCACCAAAAATAAACGATACTTAAAAGTATCGTTTATTTTTTATTATAAAAAAATAATATTTTCCTCTTGAAAAATATTTAAAAATGTATTATAGTAGTTCGAACAGAAAGTAAGTTGAAGCGGATGTGTGTGTTACCTTCTACCTTGATTTCTATCAAGAGTTAGGAGGTGAGGCTATGTTAAAGATTTTTACATTCCTAGTAATAGGTTTAATGATATCATTAACAATTAATTTAGCCTTGCTATGTATTCTATACATACAATGGATAAATAGTCAAATATAAAAAATAAAACACTACACATTTGCTTGCAGGCAGTGTAGTGTTTCCTAAAACAATTTAGGTAACACACATTTCTGTGATTACTTACTTTCTGTTTTTTATTATATACACTTTTGCTATATTTGTCAAATGAAAATTTCTAGTTTTTTTCTTTTTTCTCTTGACAGTTGAGTATATATTCAACTATAATATAATTATAAGGTTGAATAATTATTCAACTGTTTTCTAAATTATACTTTTCAAAACGAAGTTTATAAAAATAAAAATTTATACAAAAGGAGAAATTATATGTCTAAAAATGAATTTGTTTGTGATTGTAATATAATTCATCAAGAAGTCGTTTCTAGAGTTTTAAAGCTTATGGGCGAAGAAGATAGCTTTAATAAACTTGCTGAGTTCTTTAAAATTCTGGGAGACACGACGAGAGTTAAGATTTTATATGCACTTGATAAAAACGAGATGTGCGTGTGTGATATTGCTAATGTTTTAAATATGAGCAAATCTTCGATTTCACATCAACTTGGAACTTTGAGAAGAAGTGGAATTGTTAAATGTAAAAGAATTGGAAAAGAAGTTTTCTATATGTTAGATGATGACCATGTAAAAGAAGTGTTTGAGGTTGGCTTTGAACACATAGAACACAGAAAGTAGGTGATATAGATGAATGAACACGAAGAACATCATGAACATCACCATGACCACGAACATGAACATGACCATGGTGCTGAAAAATCAGATTTAATAAAAATAATTTTTTCTATAATATTTTATATTATAGCTTTTATTGTAAAAGACGAAATTGCTAAAAAGGTTTTGTTTTTAATTTCATATTTTATAGTTGGATTCAAAGTTTTAAAAGAAGCTGTCCAAAATATTTTTAAAGGTGAAATCTTCGACGAAAACTTTTTAATGAGCGTTGCAACAATTGGTGCACTTATAATTTCAGAGTTTCCAGAAGCTGTTGCTGCAATGTTACTTTATCAAATTGGTGAGTTTTTCCAAGGTGTTGCTACTGAAAAATCAAAAAAATCTATTACAGATTTAATGAATATAAAACCTGACACAGCTACAGTTTTGGTAGATGGAAAAGAAGTAGAAATGCTACCAGAAAAAGTTCAAATTGGTGCAGAAATATTAGTAAAGCCAGGCGAGAAGATTCCTTTAGATGGAGTTGTAATTGAAGGAGATTCTTTTATAGATACAAAAGCTCTAACAGGTGAATCTGTTCCAAGAGCAGTCAAAGTTTCATCAGAAGTTTTAAGTGGATCAATTAATCAAAATGGAATTCTAAAAATAAAAGTTACAAAAGAGTTCACAGAGTCTACAGTTAACAAGATTCTAGAGCTTACTCAAAATGCGACAGAGCAAAAATCAAAATCAGAGAATTTCATTACAAAGTTTGCAAAAGTTTATACTCCAACAGTTGTATTAATTGCAGTAGTTTTAGCAGTTTTGCCACCTGTAATTTTAAAAGATGAATTTTCAAAATGGGTTTATAGAGCACTTTCATTTTTAGTTGTTAGTTGTCCTTGCTCACTTGTAATTTCAATTCCTTTAAGCTTTTTCGGAGGAATCGGTGGTGCAGCTAAAAAAGGAATTTTAGTTAAAGGAAGCAATTATATAGAAAAAATGTCAAAAGCTAAAATTGGAGTTTTTGATAAGACTGGAACTTTGACAAAAGGTGAATTTAAAATTCAAGAGATTAATTCAGTTGGAATAGAAGATTCTGAATTGCTAGAGTTAACCGCATATACCGAAAACTACTCAAATCACCCAATTGCTAAAGTTATTAAAGATGAATATAATAAAGAAATTGATAAATCAAAAATTTCTGATATCGAAGAAATTTCAGGACATGGAATTAAAGCAATTGTTTTAGGTAAAGAGGTTTTGGCTGGAAACGAAAAACTTATGAAAAAAGAAAACATTGATTTTGAGCCTAAAGAATTAGCTGAAACTGTTATTTATGTAGCAGTTGATAAAAAATACTCTGGCTATATTTTAATTTCAGACAAAATTAAAGATGATGCAATAGAAGCAATAAAGAGTTTAAAAAAGGCCGGAATTGAAAAGACTGTAATGCTTACAGGTGATAATGAAAAAGTTGCAATTGCAGTTGCAAAAGAGCTTAGAATTGATGAAACATATAGTGAACTTTTGCCAACAGATAAAGTTCAAAAAATCAAAGAAATTATTGAAAATAAAAGAAAAGATGACACAGTATTTTTCGTGGGTGACGGAATAAATGATAGCCCAGTTTTAGCGATTTCAGATATAGGAATTGCTATGGGTGGAATTGGTCAAGATAGCGCAATTGAAGCTGCTGACTTGGTTTTAATGACAGATGAACCGTCAAAAATTGCAACAGCCATAAAGCTTTCAAAGAAAAATATGAAAATTGTAAAAGAAAATATAGTATTTTCAATTTTTGTAAAAATTTTAGTTTTAGTGTTGTCAGCTTTAGGAATAACAAATCTTTGGCTTGCAGTTTTTGCAGATGTTGGTGTTTCTGTCATAGCAATTTTGAATGCATTAAGAATGTTAAAATAAAAAGTAAAAAGCTTGAGAAATTAATCTCAAGCTTTTTTGGAGCCACCTGTCAGATTCAAACTGACGACCTATTGATTACTAATCAATTGCTCTATCAACTGAGCTAAGG